>JAGWUI010000053.1 GCA_028868515.1 Gammaproteobacteria bacterium | reverse complement strand
CTTTTTGCGCTTGGCGGCATGGACGCCTGATTCAGGTAGTTATCGTGTCCTGAGTCAGCAAGTGACTCCACTGCGTGTGAGTGGTCAACTGGATCTGGATTTGAATGCTGTACGCGACAAGTTGATGCCTGGTGAGGTATTAGGTCTTCTTGTACAAGGTCACAGTGATCAATTTCATTTCAGTGATTCACATCTTGCAACTTCGTTGAGTGTCGCAGGAAAAATTGGTTTACCGCTTGCATCAGCAAATGATGCGACGCCGTATGATTGGCGAGTGACAGGTCAAAGATAGTGATTATAATGGTGCAGTTCATATAACAAAAAGTACGAACATATGCATATATTAATAACAGAGTTGCGAGGCGCGACTAAATTTAATCGGCTGCATCATACTCCATGCTATAAATTTTTAAACGTAGCATGGAGATTATTTGTTGTCTTGATTTTTCAATATTGTTGTATGTCAGCACATGCAACGGGCGTGATCTGCAACTCTGGTTACTTCCAGATAGAAAATACATTTTCTAGAAGCTCCAGCGGTGATGACACAGATAGTCGTCCGCAAATAATTATGGATCAGGGTAAAACATCAGATGCCGTTGATATAGTGATCAGAGGCCCGATGCTTGGCGTTGAGTCAAA
Organism: Gammaproteobacteria bacterium; assembly: GCA_028868515.1. Lineage (GTDB taxonomy): Bacteria > Pseudomonadota > Gammaproteobacteria > Pseudomonadales > Moraxellaceae > Aquirhabdus. The sequence continues at coordinate 14,694 of JAGWUI010000053.1, read as the reverse complement.
TGATTTTAAGGCCGTTTTGATCTGTACAGAGGGTGGTATAAAAATTTCAGCAAATATCATCCCCAATCCAAATTATGAGGGTGCCCAAACGGCCAGTTATCTTTGGCAACCCATAATTAAGGTTAAAGCTATATTGTATAGACCAGACTTAGAGGTTGTTTCCATTTGGCATCAATCTTCTGTAGGTAGGACAACAGTTGACAGGTTAATGAACTTCCTACATTACCCTGTCACCATCAGAAAAACATTTTATCTGTCAAAATATACAGAGATTAAGCATTAGGTATTTTGTTCAGTAGTTTTCACGAGTTTTAATCCCACTTTTTGAGTCCACCATAGCGCACCAATCGCGAGTTGGCGGCGATCTTCGGTGAATGAGGGTTTTTTGCCTTCAAAGTAATGACCAACAAACTGAAATCCCCAACCGACTGTGAATAGCGGTACTGCGATAGGCAAGCCGATGATGGTTGCACCGACAGGCAGCGATGCCAGAATCATGGGAATCCCAATACTATGACAAAATTGATTGCGAGGGTCTTGATGGTCAGCTTTATACTGTTTCATCAATTCACTCCATTCAGCATTTAATTGAACTGGAAACATTTTCAACTCCTTGTGAGGTATTTTGTTTTTCAAGCCGTTGCACTTCTTTGTGATGTGCATGAACAGCGATAGGGTATGGATATATCTTAAAACAGCTCACACATGAGTTCTGTCAGATAACTGACAATTGCATGTTTTATTTTGCTTCACTTGATGTGTCTGCAAAGAGCCTCAAACCTTCGAAATCAATAATTTCAATCGCACCATAAACCAGCTTAATCAATCCTTGTCGTTCGAGGTCTTTTAAAATCTGATTGGTGGTTTGACGGGTAATAAATAACATCATGGCGAGTTGTTCTTGAGGGATATTGATCGTGCGGCGGCTACGATCTTTCCAATTGCCATAATTATCTGCAAAGAGAACAAGGCGTTTGGCAAGTCGCTGTGCGGTTGAGCGCAGAGCCAGATCTTCGGCCTGATCAAGGAGTATTCTTAGTTTTTCGGTTAGAAGCTGTCCAAAGTTTTGCCAATAGCGAGGTTCTTTTTCCAAAATCTGATCAAGCGTATTCCCTGCAATGTGTAGCAATATGGTGTCACTCACAGCATACGCATGATGTGTTCGATTCATTCGATCGAACAAAGTGATTTCTCCAAACCAGTTGGGTGGATCAATCAGAGTCAGTAAAGCTTCTTTGCCGTCCTCACGATGCCGACCAATGCTGATGCCGCCTGAGAGTACAGCATAAATCCCCTGCAAAGGATCATCTTGTGAGAACAACATTTGTCCTGCACTGAGTTGAACAACTGTTGCAGAGTTGAGCAAAGTTTTTCTCAACTTCTCAGGGAGTGAGCCGAACCAGCGTCCAGATTGTAAAAGGCCTTCGTAATGGTATACAGAGTCTTTGTGGTTCATGTTGTAAGCATCGTTCTACTGCAAAGTGAATTATTTCAATCCTTGATCTTATATCCTAACCTAAGTCGGGCATAACAGTTCTATCACATAAAATAATTCTTTCATGTGGGTTGCTTTGATATTCAATGCTATGCTTGCCGAAATTAGAATTTAGGCAAGGAGTTTTATTTTGCGTATTGCTTACCTCGCTACAGCATTTCTTTTGAGTAGCTCATTGAGTGCCGTTGCCGCAGCACCTACGGAATCAACGTCCACCAACTCAACATCTGCTGCGTCAGCATCACAAACCTCCGCCTCACAGCCTGCCTTGTTACCCAAAGATCACCCATTGTTAGGTGTGTGGAAATGGGTTACGCCCAATTCAGATTGCTCTGAAACATATGAATTTAAATCAAACAGTCGTATGGTGTTTTCAAGTGGTGCTGAGGAAGGGATTAGTGAAATTGAAGTTACTCTTAAACCGAGCGTGAATAATTTTTATCGCTTTACCAATAAAGTCATTGCAGATAATGGTAAAAAAGATTGCCGCGGCGAGCCTGGGAAGGCTGGCGTGACATCTGTCATCTATGTGTATTTCTTGCCGACTAACAATCAAATGAAGATGTGTTATAAAGAAACCTCGGATAGTTGTTTTGGACCTTTAACACGCCAATAATATTTATTTGGATTGTCATGAATAATTTTAGCGCTCTGATTCAGGGCGCTTTTAATTTAGGTCACAAGAGTCGTTTAAATCATGATCTGACCTCAGATACAATTTGGGATTTTTTTGACGTAATCGGCACATGCTGCAATATAAGAATACTTGAAAGCTTCACATAGACACTATATCGTGCACACGCAGGATAGCGTTGTCGCGTTTGCATTTGCGATTGATGAATAGATGGATGATAGGCGGATGTTTGCGAGCTGCTTCTGTCATCGCAGAACAACGCAGGCTATTTATAAGTAAGTTTCCCTTACCAGACTTTTTATCATCACATCACCAGCCTATCAATCTGGTGTTCAGTTCAACAATGAGAGCCGTAATGCAAAAGAAAATACTCGTTCTAACTACTTTAAGCGCCACAATCCTCCTTGCTGCGTGTGGTAACGGACAAAAAAATGTTTCATTAGATACAGATAACGCCAAGTTTAGCTACGCTGTCGGTACTAAGATGGGCGAGCAAATGGCAAAGAACAAAAATCATATCGATCTGAATGCACTAAAAGCAGGGATTGATGATGCATTTGCAAGCAAGCCACAAAAAATGGATGAAGCTGCAAAAAATGCAATTTTTGCTAAAGTCATGGAAGAAATGACCAAAGAGCAAACGGCTGAAGCAGAACAAGCTGCGACCAAAAATAAAGCAGCTGGTTCGACTTTCTTAGCCGATAACGCTAAAAAAGCAGGCGTGAAAGTCACCGCAAGTGGCTTGCAATATATCGTTGAAAAAGAAGGTACAGGCGCGCACCCAACGAGCAGTGATACCGTGACTGTAAACTATCGTGGTACATTGATTGATGGTTCTGAGTTCGATAGTTCTTACGCACGTCATGAACCTGCGACATTCCCTGTCACTGGCGTTATCCCAGGTTTTGCTGAGGGTATTCAGTTGATGACACCAGGTTCGAAATATAAGCTCTTTATTCCTTCAGCATTGGCTTATGGTGAAAATGGTGCAGGCCCGAAAGTAGGTCCAAATTCAACACTCGTTTTTGAAGTTGAATTACTTTCGGTCAATGCAGCGAATGCAGCAGCGCCAGCAGCAACAAAATAATTTGATATGAGTAGATCTGTTCCTAAAAGATCAACCAAAACTAAAAAACCTCACAATTCGTGAGGTTTTTTATATGGATCTCATACTTTTTGAGCATGATCGTGATGTTATTTATATGATTCGATTTTGTTTTCTTAAATATTCATTTCAAGCATGATGAAAATGCCATCAGAGCTGCGCTGACTCCAATAGTTATTGAGGCATAACAATAATGGCGACACGGCGATTTTCACTACGTCCTTCGGGTGTTGAGTTGTCTGCAATTGGATGAAGTGGACCTAGTCCTGCGGTTTTAATATTAGTCGCTGGGATACCACCCTTAATTAAAGGTTCTGCAACCACTTGCGCTCGTTTGAGTGAGAGATCATTGTTGTAAGTAGCAGTTCCCGTATTGTCCGTATAGCCATTCAACTGCAAATGAGTAATTTGAACTTGGCTGAGTTGTTGTCCAATCTGGGTTATTTTTGTATAGGTTTCTGGCTTAATGGTGGATTCATTGACATTAAACAGCAGCTTTTCTGACAACCCTAAAGTCCAGCCGCCATCATTGAGTGTGAATCCCTGACTCTTTAAAACATTAATCTGTTTTTTGCTTAAGCCGTTGATATTCTGACAAGCAGTCATTAATAGTGCCATTGTAAAGCACATACCAATTTTGACTAAATTCATGACTCACTCCATACAATGCATTCATTATTATGCTGTATTTGATCTCTTAGTTTGAAAAATGCCAGCTACTTGATGGCGTTTGTTTGGCTTGATACATGGCTGCGTCTGCTTTTGCCAGTAATTCTTTGGGGCTTGTGCACTGTGTTGATAGTGCAATACCAATACTGAGATGAATCCAGATACGATGACCAGTTGGCAAGTCTATCGGATCTTCAAGTATGGATAATATGGCTTCAGCGATTTTTATTGCGTCTTTTTCGTCATGGACTTGAGGAATAATCGCAGCAAACTCGTCACCTCCTAATCGTGCCAAAAAGTCTTTTTTACGCAAACGAGATTGCAATCGTATCGCAGTTTGGATCAGGACATGGTCACCCGCTGCATGCCCATAGGTATCATTAATTTCTTTAAAGCGATCATTATCAAAGAATAATAACGCCAAAGGCGCATTGTCTCTGGATTGGTTAAATAAGGTTTCCAAACGCACTTCAAAGAAACCGCGGTTGGGCAATCCTGTTAAGCTATCATGCTGTGCTTTATGGGCAAGCGTATCATTCTCTTGTCGGAGACTATTGTGCCAAAGTTCAATCTCATCAAGCAGTGTATTGAAATCTTGACTGAGATCATTGAGCTCCAAAATTTCAGTATGTGGTAAACGTAAATTAAAAGCCCGTTGTTCGCGAACCAAATTTGCTACGGTTGTCATTTTTTCTAATGATTGCATGACATGGTGATGCGTGCGATATGAAAAATAGCTGACAGAAATCATCGTGATGATGAGACAGAACAATAAGCCTAATAAAACCTGACTTAAAAACTTTGCGATGAAAGTCGAATTCCCTGTGACCCAAACTGTTCCGATTCGTTGGTCGTCATGCAGAATAGCTTCAGATGCAGGCTGCGCAAAAATCAAATGATTAAAGATTTTTTCCAGACCGCTGAAAGAACCGTGAGAGGGATGCTGGAGCTCAGCAAGAACGATATTTTTGGAGTTGGTAATTTTAATATCGGAAAAATCATCCCGATAATTCAGTTGATTGATCGTATCTTGTATCGCAGATTTATCATTAAAAACAACACCCGCTTCAACTCGATAGCTAATTGTGCTGGCGATTAACTGTAGGTTTCTCTTGGCGTAATTATCCAATGCAAAAAAAGACAGCACTGAGAGAGATGATCCACAAATGAATAAAGCAATAATAAGAACAAGAAAGTGAGTTCTACGAAAAATATGCTTTAAAGTCGGTTGTTTTTCACAGCGCAGAGCATTCAATACCTTTTGTTTCATTGAACAGCCCTTTTTTTGCCCAGAAGCAGTACATTGGGATTAACGTGTACGCCACTGCGTGCTAGAGAATCTAGATTGACGACGAATGTAATAGGAAGGGTCTCCGTATCTAAACAAAAACTGCTGCCTAATTCACAGCTGGGATTACTTTCGCTCAAGACCAGAATCGGATGGTTCTGTCGTGTAGCGATAATTTTTTGTTGTTCCTCTGGTTTAACATCACCAAAATAAATCACATCACACTGTGTACTGAGCGTAGAGTTTAGATCACTTTGTTTATTAACAATAATCTTATTGGGTGTCGTATTGGTATCCAAATGTTCCAGTGAGGTAGTGAATTTGGTCGCACCAACGATACAAAGCTGAACAGGAGAGGGTGGTGGCACCCATCGTGTATAACTCATAATCCCCAATACAATTTGTTTGACCTGATCATCTTTTTGCATAGAGGATGGCAATGGCTGCACTTCTGCAATAGCTGAGTGGCAACAGAAAATGAGCATGACCGTGCATAATCTAATGATCATAGGTTCTGTTTTTGGCAAGTAGTGAGGTAACTTACGCATTTTATAATATCCGTATGACGTCATTCCATGTCTGGATGTATGAATACCCAAGGTGATTTGTTTGATAGTTAGTATGCAGTATATGGCAAACAGGTACGCTGAGGAACATCTGTAGAAAAAGGTACATGGAAAAGTAGCTAAAACAATAAATATGTCAGGTAGGACAATGTTGTAGTTGTGTTCTTTAAGTATCTGTTTTTATGGAAATATTATTTGGTGTGGATATTCTGGCGGAGAGGGAGGGATTCGAACCCTCGATAGGTTTAACCCTACGCCGCATTTCGAGTGCGGTACATTCAACCACTCTGCCACCTCTCCGGAGGTCAGCATTCTATAATCTCAATCTTGTAAACACAAGATAAGCAATGCGATTGTCAGGCATAAAAAAAGCCCCTTATGGGGCTTCTTCTTAGATCAGGATATTAGATGCTACTTAAGTCGACACCGATACGATGAGCCACTTCTTCATAGGCTTCGACGACATCGCCTAGACCTTGGCGGAAGCGGTCTTTGTCGAGTTTTTTCTTACTGTCTTTATCCCACAGACGGCAACCATCAGGGCTGAATTCATCACCGAGAACGATCTGACCATGGAACACGCCAAACTCAAGTTTGAAATCGACCAGCATCATGTTGCCTTGGTCGAACAATGCTTTAAGCACGTCGTTCACCTGATAAGTCAACGCTTTCATCGTTGCCAGTTGTTCAGCAGTAGCCCAGCCTAGTGTGATTGCAAGTGATTCGTTGACGATTGGATCGCCGAGAGAGTCATCTTTGTAGAATAATTCAAAGGTTGGTGGGGTCAGTGGGCGACCTTCTTCAATGCCTAAGCGGCGGCATAAGCTACCTGAGGCATAATTACGCACGACACATTCTACAGGAATCATGTTGAGGCGTTTAACCAGAACTTCATCAGGAGTCAGTAGCTTTTCGAAATGCGTTGGAATCCCAGCATCTGCCAATTTTTGCATGATAAATGCGTTAAACAGATTGTTGACGCGACCTTTACGTGCGAGCTGTTCTACACGTTTACCATCAAACGCTGACGTATCATCGCGAAACACCAGAATCAAACGATCCGCATCGGTTGATTCATAAACTGATTTGGCTTTTCCAGTGTACAGCAGTGCTTGTTTTTGCATGAATCATGATCCATTAAGCGGTTGTTTTTAATACATAACACATTCGGTTATGGTTGCTATATATCAGCATAGGTTGATATTGAACCGATTATGCTGACCAATTTCTTTCAATACGTTCAAGTAAATCTGTTGCGATTGCATTATCCGCCAGCGTTTCGTCTGCTTTTTGCAGTGTGACGGTTGTCGTGCTACCAATACGACCTAAGATCAGCTGATAAGGCTTGTTATCCAGTATGACCACAAAACGATTTGTTGCGGTATTACGCTGAGAGACATTTACATTAGCAACACTAAGGGTGCGGTTAATTGCATCCCAAATTTTCGCTGAGTCGCCATCAATTTTAAGCAGTGGAAAGCCATTTCCGTCAATCACGAGCTGTGGCGCTGATGGTGCGCTTTCAACTTGATTGATCGCGATCTTGGTTGGATCGAGAGGGATTGGCTTCGGCAATAAAAAACGATTGCCTTTTGCATTCGTCAGAACAAGTTTTTCTGAAGCGCTATTTTCAGGTACGACAGGAACTGGGTACAGTGGTGCAATTTGTCGTGTTTGTAGCGTATCTGGAACTTGTACTGTTGCGATGCTTTGTGCTTTGGCGTAATCCATAGAACCATTGTTGATTGCCAGTGAGCTACAACCTGACAGAGCAGTGAGCGCAGTGAATGCAATGATGGATAGCATTGATACTGTAAGGGCTTTAGTTGTACTCATAGAGTTTGTGCCTAACAAATCATTCATGCGTGAATCACGTTGCAGCATAATCATGTCTCTCATTAGATATGTTGGTAGCAATCAATGTGCTTGTTGATTGCTACCTTATATCGCAATCAACTTAGCGTGGTAATACACCAGACTCAATCAATGCCGCATGGACTTGAGTTTGGTATTCGTTTGCTAATACCGTCAATGGTAAACGCAAACCAAGTGCGACTTTACCCATATCGTGTAATGCCCATTTAACTGGGATTGGGTTGGATTCGCAAAACAAAACCTGATGAAGTATCGCGACTTTCTGATTTAATTGTTCGGCAAGCGCAGCATTTCCTTCTAGAGCAGCACGACACATTTCATGCATCACACGAGGTGCGACGTTTGCAGTCACGGAAACATTACCTTTTGCGCCCATACCGATCAGACGCCAAGCGGTTGCATCATCACCAGAAAATACATCAATACCGCCATTTGGCATCGCATTCAGTCGAGTAATGAGGTCTAAACCACGAGTCAGATCGCCCGTTGCGTCTTTGATAGAACTAATCCCATCCACTTCAGCCAAACGAATGACGGTATCGTTGTGCATATCGACGCCTGTGCGACCCGGCACATTATAGAGCATTTGTGGCAAATCAACTGCTTCTGCAACAGCGCGATAGTGGCGATATAGGCCTTCTTGTGTGGGTTTGTTGTAATACGGAGTGACGAGGAGAGCAGCATCGGCACCGAGTTTTTTTGCAGTGCTGGTCAGTTCGATGGCTTCGCGGGTTGAGTTTGCACCTGTACCTGCGATGACGGCAATGCGCCCAGCCGCAACTTTAATCACATGTTCAATGACGCTCGCATGTTCAACAACATCCAATGTCGCGGATTCACCTGTTGTGCCCACAGCAACGATACCATCAGTACCTTCAGCAATGTGCCATTCAACGAGCCGCGTCAACGCATCAAAGTCCACCTTACCATCGTCGAACATTGGCGTAATGATTGCGACGATGGAGCCTCTAATTCGTGGTGTACCTTGCGATGACATGTCATCACTCCTGCATTTGGAAAGTTAAACGGCTAAAACGATTTCATTGATGCGCTAAACAAGCGTTTTAGTGTTGTTTTAAATCAACACTAGAGTATACGCATTTCTTAAAACCAACACAAAAAATCTAAAACAAAAAAAGCCAGAACAATAAGTCTGGCTTTTTTCAATTCAATTCCATCGAATTTATACAAAACAATGAATTGCAAATTTTGGAGCGGGAAAAGAGACTCGAACTCTCGACCCCAACCTTGGCAAGGTTGTGCTCTACCAACTGAGCTATTCCCGCGAAGTGAGGCTATTCTAGCGATTTCTCTAAACGTGTCAATGCTTCAATAAACTGATCGCTCAAAAAGTGAGTGAGATGAATGTATTTACGGCAGACAAGCTGGTTTTGTGTCCAAAAGATGTCCATTTTTAGTTGAATTTATTTATATGGAGTTACTCAAAGGCTTTAAAACGGAGTTGAAAAAGATTGCTTGTATAAAATTTAGTTGTACACTCAGGCTATATGTCATTGCCATCAGTGACGCATAAATCTTGGGATAAATGAATGTGTGGTGAGTTTGTGTAGAGTTAGAAATTCGGTAAGATTTTTTGAGTCGAAATAAGGAAATCACAATGAATGCATTAGATGCCCGAACTCCAGAAAAAAGGCGCTTAGATTTTGTGGAAATGCACGGTTTATTGATTCTTGAAGCAATCCGAGATTGCCGTAATTTTCAAGAAAAAAGAGTCAAAGAGTATGTGGATCTTGCTGAAAAAAGCACAACCAAAGATCTTAAACAAGTATATTTAGACTTGATTTCTGAAGAAATGCGCAAGCTCAATCGTTATACCAAGCTGAGAGCTGATTTTGAAGAATTCTGGGCAAAGCCCACCGTGGCGAGCCTCAATCCCGCACTTAAGAAAAAGGTCGAATAGTATTTTTAACAATACTGAGTATCAGGTGTTTATTTGGTACTAAGTATTCATGTGGATTATAGAGAGATTGATCATGACAGAAATATCGTCACCTACCTTAAAACAGCAACTTCAAGAACGATTGGAGAGCTTGTCACCGACGGTTCTGGAAGTTGTCAATGAGTCGCATGGTCATGGTGGTTATTTTGAAGGAAAAGAAAGCCACTTTAAGGTTGTGATTGTGAGTGAAGTGTTTACAGGTCTACGGTCAGTGCAACGTCATCAAAAAGTCTATGCTGCTGTGGGTGATTTATTGGCAGCGCCTAAAATTCATGCTTTAGCGATCCATGCATATACTGCGGATGAGTGGACAGGTCAGTCTGTAGATAGCCCAAAATGCGCACATCAATAATGCAATGGGTGATTCATTTTTATTAAAATTCTTGGTCTATTTTTGCTCATCATCCAGCGTCACTTTTCTCTCATGGTCTGATCTGAAGATCGTAAGGCATCAAGGAGCAGGGGAATGCTAATTAAAGTCATTCATGTGATTGCTGGAATGTTAGTTGTCGTTTTGTTTTATGCACAATTAGGCATGCTAATCAGTCGCCGTAGAGCGGTGCAAACGCTGCGTACTTCTGAAGTTCCTCGAATCGTAGGTTTGCCTAGAGTTCTAAAAATTGCGATGCATATTTGCTGGTCGATCGTGATTCTTGCGGGGATTTACTTATTTATCAAGTTGCTTGGTATTTATCCGTATTGGTTGTTGGCAAAGATATTGCTATTTATCTTCGCCATTATTTTCTCAATTATGAGTTTTCGCGGGAAAGGATCGAGGCGCGCACAAAATATTGGTTTGTTCGGTGCTGCGATTTGTTATGCTTTGATTATATTATTGGTCGGCATCAAGCCTTGGGGATTTGTGCTCACAGGGAATGTTAATCAGCCTGTATCTGGTAGCGCAAGTGCAGCAACAGGACCATCGAATTAATCAATAAATTTATATATTTATCCCGTCATTTGACGTGGATTTAAGAGGGATATGCAATGCGTCGCGTGGTGTTTAATCAAAAAGGTGGTGTAGGAAAGTCAAGTATTACCGTGAATTTGGCTGCAATTGCAGCGTCGCGTGGCAAGCGGACACTGGTGATTGATCTCGATCCTCAATGTAATTCAAGTCAATATTTGCTGGGTGAAAAAGCCACGCATGGTCATAACAACCCAATGCTTGAGCCGAATATTGGTAATTTTTTTGAAGAAATTCTTGCGGCCACACCGAATAAGGGTTTGATGGGTGGTCTGGGTGGCTTGTTGAAGCATAAAGAAAAAGGTCTGGATGCATTTATTCATCCGACTGATTTTGAGAGATTGTTGGTCATTCCTGCGAGTCCTGAGCTTGGTGCGATGGAACATGCTTTAGAAAGTAAACATAAAATTTTCAAGTTGCGTGATGCCTTGCGCACATTGGAAGGTCAATTCGATGAGATTTTCATTGATACGCCGCCTGCATTTAACTTCTATACATTGTCTGCGTTGATTGCGGTTGAGCGTGTCATTATTCCATTTGACTGTGATGTGTTCTCAACTCGTGCCTTAATGACGTTATTAGATAACGTGATGGAGTCGCAAAACGACCATAACGCGAGTCTTGCGGTTGAGGGGATTGTGGTGAATCAATTCCAAAGTCGTGCAAGCCTGCCGCAACAAGTGGTACAGGAACTTCGTGATCAAGGTTTGCCAGTATTTGCGAGCATGTTGCCAAGCTCTATCATTATGAAAGAGTCACATCAGGAAAGTAAGCCGCTCATTCATCATGCCCCTGATCATAAATTGACCCAAGCTTTTAATCAGCTTTATGATGAGTTGCTGTCAGCATAAGAGAATGATTTCACGCTACAGATGTCTTTAGGGGAGTAATATTATAATGAGAGACTCTCTGTCTTTTTTTGCGGTAGCGATGGGTATCGCTGCTGCAAGTTTGTCTGGATGTGCTTCCAAACCTATTCAACCGACTTATGTTCCTGTGACCGACTATCAGTCATTAGATTGTAATGGTTTGCGTACCGAATATACGCGGATTGATACTTATTTGCGCAATGGTGTTGATGAGCCGCATAGTATTTTTTCGGGTATAGGTTTTGGGTTGGGTGCTTTCGGTGGTAGTGGTTTTGGCTGGGGATGGAGCCCGAGCGTGACGTTTAATGCAGGGCAGTCCTCATCGGGAACGCATGCCGCTTATGCGCGGCTATTAGGTCAGCGTGACGCGGTTAGTCAACAGGCGCAGCTTAAAGGCTGTCCGATCGTTGTCCCTGCTGTTCAAAAATAAAATTAAGTCGATGTCATTAGGCAGATGTATTGTTGAGCAATCGCATGTCAGAACTGAGTAAAAAAATAGGCGATTTGCTGGATGCCGAAGATTTAGATAGTGCTTCAGCTTTAGTTGAGCGGGCACGAAATGAAGACCCATTGTCAGCTGAAAACTGGGTTTTACAAAGTCAGCTCGCTTTAAAGCTTAAAAATACTCACGATGCAATGAATGCTGTACAGCATGCGTTACGTCTGTCACCTGATTTTCCACCTGCTCAATATCAAATGGCTTATGTCTTGCGTGCGCAATCGGATGTAGAGGGTGCGCTGGATTGGTATGCCAAGGCTTTTGCTGGACACCCTGTATTGGCAGATTCATTAGGCTGGTGTCGTGTGATGGTACTGGTCTTTGCAAAATATGCTTTGGCGCTACCAATCGCTGAATATTGGACAATTTATCGCCCCGATGAAGCTGCAGGTTGGTTTATGTATGGGACCTGTCGTCTGGCAATGCAACAGAAGGCATCTGCACAATTACTGCAAGCATGGTCGTTAGATTCTAGTATTTTAGATTTACCGAATAACCTTGGTGGTGCTTATCTCTTAGAAGGGGATTTGGTGCAGGCTGAGTATTGGTTAAGGGTTGCGCTAGAACGTCAGCCTGATGATGAAAATACGCGAGCTAATCTTGATTTGCTTCGAAGGAGACAATCGCGAATTGAGTAATATATGATCGATGAATGGTTGATTTTTGCAGATGGATAAAATGTATACAAATTACACAATTTAAAAATAAAAAAATTATGTAACCAATGAGTTACGAGCGACTATCAATTAAAAATTGTTAATATTCAACGCCTTTAGTGTTTTTTATGCTCATTTTTGTATGAAATCCGATGGTTTTGTGTGGTTGACGAAAAGAATTGTGCGTGTAAAATATGCGATAGTGGGTTTATACCCTATTTTTTTGTGAACCGTGTCACTTTTTTGAAGTATTTTTGCTTCATGTTTAGCCCTGTAGTATGTTTTTTGTACATACGTGTGATGTAAATTTGTGTATTTTTAAAAATTTCTTTTAATACAATAAATTATCGATATTCGTTTTTGGTATTTGTTTTGAATTGCTGAAGCGGAATTGTGTGCCATTTTGACTGATGGTGTGAAAAATAGATTTAAATATTTGGTATTTTGTATATGAATAAGGTTTATCGCGTCATCTGGAGTAAGGCACACAACATTTGGGTTGCTGTATCAGAAATTACCAAAGCGCATGGTAAAGATAATCATTCTTCTGTAACTGCTAACGAAGCGGTCAGTGCAGATGGTGGTGTTGAACAAAAATCTACTTATCCTCCGATCACTCGGTCATTGATTGCAATTGCGGTCAGTGTGGTGTTTTTGCAGGGTAGTACTGCGTATGCGAGTTATTTGGGTGGAAATGGTACTGATAATTCTCCAGCAGGTAACAGTATTGCAATTGATTCTGGTGCTGGCGCAGCTGCAACTACAAATCAAAATAGTTCTATAGCAATTGGTGATGGAGCTGTTACAACCAATACCAATTCAGTTGCGATTGGTCCTGGTGCTACTGCAGCTGGTGGTGGTAGTTTGGGGTCAGGCTATGCGACTGCTTTGGGTAATATTGCTAAAGCTGGTGCTTATAGTTCAACAGCTTTTGGCTCAAATGCTATCGTTAATGTTGGTGCGGCTGGTGGCTTGGCAATAGGTAATGATACAACTGCGGGTAGTGCGACAGAAGGTGTTGCAACTATTGCGCTTGGTGGTGGTAATGGTGCTACTGGGGGGAGTTCTGCGAAAGCGGTAGCCGATTATTCGATTGCAATGGGTCGTAATGCCCAAACAACTTCGAAATCTACAAGTAGTATCGCGATTGGTAACGCTACAACGGCATCCGCGGCGGGTGCTGTGGCTATTGGTGGGTTTTCTACTGCTAATGGTGTTTCTACTGCTGGTAAACTTGGTGCTACAGCATCAGGTATAAACTCGATAGCACTGGGTGGAAATTCTAAAGCAGTAAATCAAAATGATGTGGCTTTGGGTCAAGGAAGTGTGACGGTTGCTCCACATACAGGAACATATACCATTACTGGGGCGACACCTACTCAAGGACTGCCAGTGGCTGCAAATGGTGTGGTTTCAGTTGGTGCTACAGGAACGGAACGTCAAATTCAGAATGTTGCAGTTGGGGTGTTGTCGAGCACAAGTACTGATGCGATTAATGGTTCGCAGCTCTTTGCAACGAATACTGTAGTTACTGCAGTCTCAACAGGTTTAAGCGCGGTCTCAAGTAATTTAAGTAAAGTATCGAGTGGTTTGAGTGCTGTTAGTTCTAATTTGAGTGCAGTATCAACAGGTTTGAGCAATACAAACAGTTCAGTATCAGCAGTATCGACTGGCTTGAGCAACACGAACAGTTCAGTGTCAGCGGTTTCTACAAGCTTAAGTGCTGTTTCAACGAACTTAAGCAGCGTATCTGCAGCACTAAGTAGTGTTTCAACAGGACTGAGCAACACCAATAGCTCTGTATCAGCAGTGTCTACAGGTTTGAGCAATACAAATAGTTCCGTGTCAGCAGTCAGCAGCAACTTGAGCAACGTTTCAACAGGCTTGAGCAACACAACTAGCTCTGTATCAGCAGTATCGACAGGCTTAAGTAATACAAATAGCTCTGTATCTGCGGTGTCTACAAGCTTAAGTGCTGTTTCAACGAACTTAAGCAGCGTATCTGCAGCGTTAAGCAGTGTCTCAACAGGTTTGAGCAACACAAACAGTTCAGTGTCGGCGGTTAGCAGCAACTTGAGCAACGTTTCAACAGGTTTGAGCAATACCAATAG
>JAGWUI010000052.1 GCA_028868515.1 Gammaproteobacteria bacterium | reverse complement strand
GGATAATTGCAATGACGCGCGTGCTTCGCTATATGTTGCAGGATAAGGCGTACATTCATCAAAAATCATGACGATATCAGAGTTCAAGGTTTTCTGAATTTCCATCGATTTTTCAGGCGATAAGAAGACTTTTGAACCATCGATGGGTGAACGGAATGTCACGCCTTCTTCTTTGATTTTTGCCCCTAGACTAAACACTTGAAAACCACCCGAATCAGTCAGAATCGGTTTGTCCCATTTCATGAATTTGTGTAATCCGCCGTGCGCTTCAATCACTTCCAAACCTGGACGGAGATACAAGTGAAAGGTATTGCCCAAAATAATATGCGCGCCGATTTCTTCGATATCACGCGGTAGCATGCCTTTGACCGTGCCGTAAGTGCCGACAGGCATAAATGCAGGAGTTTCGACGACACCATGTGCCAGCGTCACACGGCCACGACGTGCTAGTCCGTCTTGAGCGATTTTCTCAAAAATACCGTCTTTCAATGTGCTGTTCGATGTGTTGGCTTCAGCAGTCATGTATCTCTCATCTTTAATCAATTGGGTGAAACTAAAAACGTATGTTTATCAGCGAGCTTATGGGTCAACGCGATCAATCAGCATGGCATCGCCATAACTGAAAAAACGATATCTTTGTTCAATAGCATGTTGATACGCAGCCATCATGCGGTCACGCCCAGCAAGCGCTGATACGAGCATGAGCAAGGTTGATTCAGGTAAATGAAAATTTGTCATTAAGCGATCAATGACAGCAAAGCGATAACCAGGATAAATAAAAATATCCGTTTCGCCTGACCACGCTTGCAATACGCCATTGTGCGCACGGGCAGCACTTTCTAATGCGCGAGTTGCGGTTGTGCCCACGGCAATCACATTACCACCATGGGCTTTAGTTTCCTGTACGGCTTGTACTGTCGCAGCAGGAACTTCGCCCCATTCAGAGTGCATGATATGTTCTTTAATATTCTCTGTGCGTACTGGCTGGAATGTCCCAGCGCCGACATGCAATGTGACAAAAGCAGTTTTCACACCACGCGCATGCAAGCGTTCCAGCAACGCTTCATCAATATGCAGACCTGCGGTCGGTGCGGCAACGCTGGCTGATTTTTCAGGATTATGAAAAACGGTTTGATAGCGCGTTTCATCCGACTCATCCGCAGGACGATTAAAATAAGGTGGAATCGGTAACGCACCAAACTGCTCAAGTGCAGCGAGAACAGGTTGATCGAAAGTCAGTTGGTATAGGTTTTCTTGACGGCCTTGAACTATGGTTTTGATCTGATGATTTGCCAAACTGAGAATTGCACCTGCCTTGGGTGAGTTACTGGCACGAACATGGGCGAGGGCAGTATGCGTATCGAGAATACGCTCAACTAGCACCTCAACTGCACCACCACTTGGGCGCACACCATGCAAACGAGCTTTGATGACGCGCGTGTCGTTGAGCACGAGTAGATCGCCAGCTTTCAGCAGATTTGGCAGGTCGATCATTTGGTGATCAGCGATACTTCCA
The DNA here is from genome assembly GCA_028868515.1 of Gammaproteobacteria bacterium. Lineage (GTDB taxonomy): Bacteria > Pseudomonadota > Gammaproteobacteria > Pseudomonadales > Moraxellaceae > Aquirhabdus. Next base: position 14,534 of record JAGWUI010000052.1, on the reverse strand, counting down.
TCGGATGGTAAGCACAGTAGACGTGAGTCACTTCGACCTGCGAGAGGGTAGCGTGCAATCAATTCTTCGGGAAGATGGTAGTGGAAATCAGCAAGTTGCATACGAAATAGACAAACAGTTCAATAAAGGCGGCGCATGATAACAAATTTTGCATTAGAACAGGAGAAAGGCTTGACACAAAAATCTTTAAGGTTATTATGTGCGCCTGCAACATCATTCTTGCCGGGGTGGTGAAATTGGTAGACGCGGTGGACTCAAAATCCACTGTCAGCGATGACGTGTCGGTTCGAGTCCGACCCTCGGCACCAGATTTAAGTTCCAATGAGTTCCATGTAGAACTCTAATACACAAAAAACAATAACTTAGTATATTGTCCTGTTCCATGTGGTTCCAACGATAACCACTAAATCCCACTATATTTACGGTATATTTTACGGTATAAGTCCTTTATCTTATTTTTAGATACCGTGAAAATGCCTAAACTCGTTTTAGCCCTTACCGACCTGCAGGTAAAAAATGTAAAAAACACTGAAGCTAATCCCATTAAGCTGTCTGATGGTGGCGGTCTGTATTTATTACTGGATGTAAACGGTAAAAAATATTGGCGAATGGACTACACGCGGCCAGTCACAAAAAAGAGAAACACATTAGCTTTTGGGACGTATCCAGAAGTCTCACTATCCTTAGCTAGAGAACGCAGAAACGAAGCTCGAAGAAATATAGCTCAAGGTATCGATCCTTTCGTTCAGAAGCAACTAGATGCAATTGAAGCATTGAGCAAGAGTAATGATAGCTTTGAAGCTATTGCGTTGCAGTGGAACAGTAAGCAATTAGTAACAGATTCGACCAGAGAGAAAAACCTATACTTTCTAAAATGTGCATTTGAAGGATTTGGTAAAAAACCAATACGTGAAGTTTTGCCTATTGATGTCTTAAAGGTTTGCCTGAAGGCAGAAGAAGAGGGGCACAGGGAAAAAGCACATAGAATCAGAACAAAATGCAGTCAAGTATTTAGGTATGCAGTTGCTTCAACTATATTAGATTCCGATCCTACTCGTGATTTATCAGGGGCACTGCAACCTATAAAAGTGCGTCATCATTCAGCAATTACTGATCCAAAAAATGTTGGTCGATTATTAGTTGATATTGAAAACTACACAGGTCAAATAGTTACTAGGACAGCTTTGAAAATAGCCCCTTATGTTTTTGTTCGTCCAATTGAACTTAGAATGGCATTAAAAGCAGATTTTGACTTGGAAAATAGAGTTTGGTCATATACCCCGCCGAAAACAAGGAACCAAACTGAGATTCAATTGATTATTCCGTTAGCTGATCAAGTGATTGAACTATTAAAATTGCTTGAACCGTTCACTGGCAACAGCATTTATGTGTTTCCTGCAATGACAACTTTTCATCGTAGTATGTCGGAAAATACAATCAATCAAGCGATACGTCGGATGGGATACGATAAGGATGAAATGTGTGGGCATGGTTTTAGAGCTCTGGCTAGGACTATTTTAGAAGAAAAACTTCGCTATCCCGTCAAACTCATTGAGATGCAGCTGGGTCATCAAGTTCGTGATGTCCATGGCACTGCATATAATCGTACGAAATTTTTAAAAAGACGCAAGAAAATGATGCAAAAATGGGCCGACTATTTAGATAATTTAAAATTAAAGGCAACTTAAAATCTTTTAATTCTCAATTTCAACATAATTAAATGGTTGAGAGGTAAATTTATTATTGCAAGTGCATGTTTAGTAAACGTGTAATTTTTGAATTGAAGGATAGCGTATGAATGATGAAGTAGGTCTTCTAAAGTTGAATTGTTACTCGCTTGAGGATGCTTCAACTCGATTATGCAAGATGTTTGGGCAACAAGTAGATTCAAAATATTTGGTGCAATTAGCATTAGATGGGAAGCTATCTTTAGTTGTAACTGCGTCATTCGCTGGAATTATTTTCATGGCAATTGGTGATGTCGAAATACCTGAACATTTAAATGACTTCCTAGAAAGTAATTCATCTCGTATTTATTTTAAGCTGTCAAGCACAGATCTTTCGTCATTAATTATAAATAATAAATTTACGCCCTCATTTTATAGTGAATTTTATTACATCAAGTCGTCATCCAATTTCTATTTTAATTTAATTTCCCCGAAAAAAAGAGAATTCTCTAATGAGGTAGCTACTGATCTTTTAGAGCATTTCATAGGCGATAAAACAGAATTAGAATATTACACGGACGAATCATCTTTTAGCTATTCACGAGCTATATTGCCACCAGATAGGTTTATTTTTGCTTTCAGTGATGTGGAAACTGGGCAGATAGATGAAATTGAAACTTTCCTAGATGCGAAGCTTGCAATTGAGATTGGAATTAATCAAGTAGCAATTTTAGCTCCTGAATTTGAAAAAATTTGTAGAAATCTTGCTATAAACGCATTGAGTCCATTTGAAAATAAAGCTAATTCTTCAGTTGAAATAGATTGCGATGCAGCACCGAGCAAATCGACAGCAATTGTTAATTGGCCTGATTTTGCTAATCGACGGGCTAAGGAGTTAATGCAAATGGATGAGGCTCTTACTCTCAAGGATTTAGGGAAAATTATTCATGGTGAATTAATTGATAAAGGGATTAAAGGTCTGAGGGGAACTAAGTTCATAGTTGCAGGGACAGTTGAGCGCAAGTTATCAGGATTTAATGTGACTAATCGAAAGCCAAATGGAAAATAATTGACGAGGATTTTACGAGGGGAAAGTTTCCCCACGTAAAAAACTGTATATGTAATTGATATTTAACATTTAAATAAAAAACAAAAAACTCTTGTAAGGGTTAAACCCCACATTTTAATGAGATCCATGTAGTTCATAGCAAAGCCATTTACTCCCAAATGGACGCTTACAGGCTATATGGATAATCAATATGTCTACTTTAATGAAAGCTCAATCAGTGCCGTTGCAACTCCCTGAGAAAGGATTTGGACGCGCCAAAGATATCCTTCCATTTCTACCGTTCAGTAAAACGGAACTTTGGAGGCAAGTCAAAAATGGAAAATTCGTCAAGCCAATTAAATTGTCGGCAGGTATTACTTGCTGGGATTACGCGCTAGTGCACAATTGGCTGACAAGCCATTCAACATCAAATCAAAATAATGATGATGTAAACCAACGTCATTCTGTGGTTGTTAATGAAAAAGTATGCGAAGGAGGGAAGTAAGATGAATTATTTTCCACTGAATATTAACGATTTTTTGAATGCTACTCGTCATTTAAGTCATTTGCAACGAAGCTTATTTATATATCTTCTCGCATCTTATTACGCATCTGAAAAGCCATTACCAGCAAGTGTGGAAGTAATTAAGTTAAAAATGCTAGCTAGGACTAAATCTGAAAAAAAGGCAATTGATGAGCTTTTAGCTGAATTTTTCATTGAAACGAAGTCAGGTTGGTATAACGCTCGCTGCGATGAAGAAATTGCAAGGTTTCGTAGTAACCAGACTTCAAAAGCATTAGCAGGCAAGGCAAGTGCAGAAAAGCGGAAGCAGGACAAGCTTGCGCGATTAGCGGAACTCAACGGAGAGGCAACAGACCCTCAACAGCCCCTGTTTTCTGCTGAGTCAGATGGTCAACAAAATCTAGCTAACCAGAACCAGAACCAGAACCAGAACCAGAACCAGAACCAGAACCAGAACCAGAACCAAGCTGATTTAGAAGGGCAGTGTGTGCATAGAGTTATTCCATTTGCCCCCTGTCTTGACAAGCTTAATGAGATGCTTGTGAAGGTAGGTCAAAAGCATATCGATCAAATCAAGCTCGACAACACATTGGTTCATTTTATTCCATTTTATGAGCTTAAAGAATTTAGCGAAAACCTTATGTATTCAAAATTAGTGCAATGGTTACAACGTGATTTTTCTAATGAGAGGCCAAACCAAAAAAATGACTCACCTCTTCAGAACTCAGGTGATGTTAACGCAAAGTTTACAGATCAAATCGACAATAAGCCCTTGCCAAGTTCTGAGTCGGAAGCTGAGTGGCTGGCACATCTTAATTCATGTGAAGCGAATGAGGTGCTTTGAAATGAAATTATTATCGATGAAATCCCGCAGAATAGAGTGCAGTTTGCACGGTGCACAGATTGAAAACGGTGTGTTTGATCGCTGGTTTGGCTGTCAAGTATGTAGTGCTCAAGCGGCTAAACTTATTGAGCTGGAACAGAAAGAAAAGTCTAAATGCGAAGACATTGATAGGATTGGTTTGCCAAAACTTTATAGAAATGTTTCATTTAAAGATTGGGAAAAAACGGATAATCGTCAAATTGAGGTGTTAAAGACTACTCTTTCATATGCTCAAAAGCTGAGTCAAACCTTGCGCGTACCAAATCTGGTACTTAGTGGCAATTCTGGAACTGGCAAGACCCACTTAGCTGCCTGTATTGCTAGGTATGCCACAAGGAAGCTCGTTCGGTGTACCTATCTGCCGAGTGCCTCTTTTATGTCAGAAATTAGATTGAGTTGGGATTTTAAGTTTCGGTCAAAACATGATTTTGAGATTATTGAATATTATGGACGGGTACCAGTGTTGATAATTGATGAACTCGGAATAGGAGATTCAGTCAAGTCGCAGCATGATCTTTGGTCTTTTTTAATTGACCAAAGATACCGCGACCTACTCCCAACGATCATAACGACAAATTTGACAGTTACCGAACTTCAAGCTCAGATAACTCTTCAAAGAATGCATAGACGTTTCGCTGTCCAGTTTTACTAACATTAAAGGCTTGTGTAGTTGTCACCACGATTAAGCACGACTTGCCGACATCGTTGGGATTGATAGTTTGCAGGCTCTCTAAATCACATACTTTGATTCTGTCGCCATAGCGTTGCATCACGGCTTGACGATAGGGATGGGTCACATCAGCAAGGGCTTTAAGAGTTTGCTGACGAATCATGTCTGAAGGAACAAGCCAGAGCACCACTGGCGCATTGGTATTGATGTAATGGTCTGCTGCGACAGCAATACTATGCGCCGCAATCAAAGTTTTACCGCCACCTGTTGGCACGCGTAAGCAGACACATGGCACGCCGACTAGACGGTCTACATAGTTATATTCATAATCTACGGCACTTTCAAATGCTATTTTTGCATCACGCACGCGACAATCAATATAAAAACTCTCTAATACTTTAAGAGCCTGTGTCTGATACGTTTTGAGACTAAGTGCCATATTACAGCCTTATAAATTTTTTAGAATAGAGTTTGAAATGTCGTGGATTGGATATTACACACGATCATGCAATTCATACGGAATTTGTTTGAACTCAATCTGTTCAGCTGCAAGGCGTGCTTGACCTAAGCGACTGGCTTCACCAAAAATCACTTTTTTGCCTGAATGTGGATGGAGTTCTTTTAGATATGCCAAGACACCACTGGTCAACACGTTGCCGCCATTTGGGCGACGGTCGCCTAAAATGCCGTTATAGAGCAGATAATAAGCCACGCCCTCGCGTTCACCAATAAATGGCGAGCTGACTTTCGCAATTTTTACACCCGTTGCTGTTTTGGTTTCAAGCCACCAGATATAAGCGGCTAAATCCTTAAATCGTACATCAGAGGTGATATGGCCTTCTGCATCAAATACCGCATCACCTAATGTATAAAAACTAAACCCGCCACCACCTTGCCACTCAACCGTTTTAGAAATACCACCTTGCTCACCGTCAATCACTTTCTGGAGGCGTGGTATACAATGGGTTTGTGCATGTTCGCCCATTTCGATGCCAATATAGCGGCGGTTCATTTTATGGGCGACGGCTGCTGTGGTGCCACTACCAAGGAATGAATCGAGAACTAAATCACCCTCTACCGTACCTATATGTAAAATTCGTTCTATTAATCGCTCAGGTTTCGGTGTTGAAAATGGAGCGCTCGGGTCAAAAATTGTAACTTCTTTTTTTGCTTCTTGGGTATTGCCAACATCTTGATGAAGCCACACAGTTGTTGGAACAATTACATCATTACTAACTGATTTAAAATTCTTATATCTAGGTACTTTATTTGTTCCGTTTTTCCCCCAGTAAACAGTGTTATCGGCAACATTCTGTAAGTGACGTTCAAGTGAGAATCGCCAGACAGCAGTTTCTTTTGGGTATATTTCTTCCAGAGTGTTTGGATTAGTAATCGCATAGTATAAATTCGGTCTTTCCAACATGTTCTTATTACAAGTGTAGTCAACTGAGAGCCACTTACCCCTCAAATCACCATCATCAACTCCTCTTTCTTGTTTTGAACCATCCAATATTTTAAGTTTATTAGGTCTCCAAACAGATTTATTTTTTGCATAGATAAGTATGTGGTCATGCATATCACTAAGCCACTTCGCATCGTTTTGGGGGGAGAATTTTTTCTGCCAAACCACATTTGCTACAAAATTTGAACGACCAAAAACTTCATCACACATTACTTTTAAATAGTGCGCCTCATCATCGTCAATCGTGATCCACAATGAGCCACCTTCCTCCAGCAACTCCCTCAACAACACCAATCTTGGATACATCGTAGACAGCCATTGTGAGTGCTCCAGCTTGTCATCGTAGTGCACAAACGCTGATTGGGTGTTATACGGGGGGTCGATAAAGATGCACTTCACTTTACCTGTATAGAAAGGCAGTAAGGCTTTAAGGGCTTGTAAGTTGTCACCTTGGATGATCAGGTTGTCCTTGGCTGCGTCTTTATCTCCATAGGTCTTTTTGTGCTGTAACAAATGGTAGGGCACATCGTCACTGGTCTGCACTGCTTGATTTTTATTGACCCAATCCAAAAATGGCATTGCTCAAGATCCTTAATGATGGGTGTTTGAATGGATTGAATTATGACGTATGACGTGGTGAAAGATGAACTTTTTTGAGTTTAAATTTTAGATCTTGAGCATTCAATGGTTGTAGTTTAAGCCATCATCTACACGTTCAAAAGGAGACTATCGAAGGCAAAAGTTTTGAAGTTATATCACTATTATCCTAATCACCCTCCAAAAAACCTAATAACAATCTGATTACAAAAAACGGTTAGATTCTGCTCTTTAAATGCTGGATTTTGCGGTTTAGTCGTGCCAATCTTACATTGTAAATACTACTTAAGACTTTGATATTTAAAAAGTTAAATTGCACCATACTTTTTTGGGTTTTGTGGTCAATTTTTTTAAATTTGCGATCTAGCCAGCCTACCTTGTTAAACCACTTCGTGGTTTACAAGGGGCAGGTTAGGGAAATCCCTAAGACCCTAAAAGCGAGCGAAACAATGCAAATTCCAGAGCAAATGAAAGTACAAAACCAAGTTGTTAGCTATGAAAAGCCAACGTCTCATGTCGGTTTACGCTTGCCACCAAGCATTGCTTTGCACTGGAAAACAGCAGCTAAGGCTCAAGGAAAAACATTGAGTGATTGGCTTCGGGCGCAAGTGCATGACCTCGAAATTCGCATGGCTGAGACAAATAAAAAGCCAAGAAACAAACGTGAAGTTTGTAAAACCTATCAAAACGTAGATCCATTATTGATCCGTGAATTAGTGAGGATTGGAGTCAATTTGAACCAGGTTTCGCGTCAGGCTAATCGCGCTGCGCTCATGGGAAAAACGATTCAAGTCGTATCTTTTTTGCTGGTGCTAGTTGATATGCAGAATGAACTTCGTGACGTGCTGAACTCGTTGAATAGTAACAATCAGAAAGTTGCAGTTAATCAACCCAAGGAGTCTACGAATGCACATTAAATTTCTACGTCATGGCACTGGCTCGCCGCAATTGGCAGCCGAATATCTTCTGAAATCCCGTGACTACAAAAACGTGTTACGAGCCGAGGTGACAGTCTTGCGTGGCGACCCATTGCAATTTTCTGCTGTCGCCAGTTCCTTGCCATTTAGCCAACGTTATACCAGTGGTGTTATTGCATGGTCTCCAAATGACCAACCTACAGATCTTGAAATTGATGCTGTCCTAAACGCTTACGAGCGCTTAGCTAGAGGTGGACTTTGACCATGACCGCCATTGTTGGATTGCCGTCTTACACCGCGAGCAGTCAGGAGGTTGCCACGTCCATGTTTTACATGCGCGCGTTGACCTTGAAACAGGTCTTTCACATAACGTTGCACCTCCAAGACATAGCAAGTCTTTCGATGCACTCCGTGACTACTACAACTATTCACAAGGTTGGGATAGACCTGATGATCCAGCGTTGGCTCGTAATGTACAACCATCACATGGTTGGGAAGCGCAACAGCTTAGAGATGCTTGGGCTAATGGTGAACCAACCTCTCGTGCAACTGCAAAAGCACAAATCACTGATTTTTTATTGCTTCAAGTTGAGCGTGGTCTGGTCACTAACCGTGAAGATATGGTTACTGCTCTTGCGGAGTTGGGCGAGATCACTCGGCAGGGTAAAGACTATATCGGGATTCAGCTTGAAGGTTTTGATCAGGCGCTTCGGCTAAAAGGACTTTTATATCATGAGCAATTCGACAGCAACACTTACGGCCAAAATCGCCGAAAAGACGCGGCAGATCGAGACGTTGGAGGCATCGACAAAGGAGTCGATTGCACAAGTGCTGAAAGGGATCGACGACGCTCTGATCCAATGCATATCAGACTTGCAGCCGAAGCTCTTGAACGACTTGAGGCAGCAATTGCTCGTCGCTCAGAGTACAACGCTCGCTACTATCAGAAACGCAACAGAAAGCCAGTGCCAGATCATCGAACAGATGACACTTCAAATCCAGCAGCACAGCCAGATTTCAAGACGGAATTTGATCGTGATGGGTTGTTGGTCTTTAACCCTGATGGGCTTGAGCGTCGCGCTGATAGTGCTGTTATTGGCAGTCGTTTGGTTACGCACGCCGACCAGCTTGATGGGCGAACCCTATCAAGTGGCTCACAACTGGGTAGTTCTGACCGACCCGAATTGGACAACGTGCCAATTTCGGCAGGGCAGCCCCAGTCCCTGCAAACCGATCTCGAAGTAAGGAGTGATCAACATCATGAGCCAGAACGAGTTACAGACGACTTTGCTGAATACCTTGCAGGGATTAATTCAGACTATCAGCGAGCAGCAGCACACGCTCACGCTACAGCTCAAGAGTTACTCAAAGTTAGAGAAAAACGTCGTGCAGATGCAAAACAACGAGTTGACGAGTTGGCGCAAATTATCAGCGAACGAGATGCGCATCGACGAACTCAACAACTCCGTCCAGACCTTGCTGAGCTACGTGAGCAATCTGAGGGCTTACGAAGAGGCGCTGAACAACAGAGCGGAATTGCTAAGCACCTTACTACGATCCTTGATCGATTCGTCGCAGCACTTGGAACCGCCTGTGAACAAGTTAATCGATTTATTGAAAAGTTCAGGTTAGAACCTCGACGTTTGCCGCACGTCTTTGATGACGTCTCACATACTTACCCAGCTCGTACTCAAAATGTTTCACCAAACCCCGTTGCAACATTGACACCTAGATCTAAACCAGACGCTACTCTACTGAAGGATGAAAGCAATGATTTTACTAATTAAAAGGATACTCATGCTGCCTGTCGTAATTCTAATTGCTGCGGGCATGCTCATTGAAATGGGGTATTCAACGTTGTCTGAAATGTTTTCTAAACGTGGGAAATGATTAATAAGCCCAAACTTTCACTCTTTTAAGGTAGATATATTATGTACTATGATCATGACGACTCTGACAACCCATTAAATAAGCTGTTCAAATTAAATAAGCTGTTCAATAAGAGAACAGAAATTGAGCTTGAACCAAAAGAGGATGAGGCTTTTTTGGAACCAATCATTGGTAGGTCGGATGTTGATCTTGACGGTCTATTAAATTGGATCCAAACCAGATTGGTTGACTACCGCAAACTTAAGTTACCCCCCAAAGTTTTAGATTATAAGGTTTCATCACGTCTTGCGGAGGTGGAACTTGCAACAAGTTTAATAGTTGATTATCTTGCAGAAGCAATGGGGCTCGAAAAGCCGTTTACTCAGGGTGAAATTGAAATTCTAGAAAAATATGGTTTATATAAATATTTCGTGCCACAAGATCCAGTCATGTTGTATATGCAAATATCCGAAAAATACTTAGAAGAAATGCAACAGGCTAATATTGAAGAGACATTGGTTCGGCTTCAAGAGCATGCATTTTGGAAGCTCAGATACGCGGGTATCAAAGTCCAACTCTGTACACATAAGGATAATTGGACGCCTGTAACGTTTGAAAGTGATTGCAATTTGAATGAGAGCGATAGAAAGAAATTTGAAGATATGGCTTACGATGCAGTTGAAAGTGCATTAAAGTCAGGAGTTAGTCAAAAAGTGCAGGTTATAGAAGATGATAGGGTGGGATTTAGGAGGGCTCTTGAGGTCTTCAGAGCCCAAGCTAAGGGTTAGTTTGCTGCATCACATCCCGAATCATCATCACTAAACGGCTTGTTTTGAAAAGTGAACGTCGTTGTTGGTTTTGCATTGGCATCACCACCAAAAAAATTGGCGACACTGATGAATAAGGGTTTCTTATTCGGTGAAACCAATGTGTATAGATTCCAATAAGTGAAATTCATATTGCTGTTACAAGCAGGGCGGCTCACTTTCACGTCTATCGGCTTGCTGAATAACTTCTGCATAGTTGCGAGGTCTACGCTCGGAGAACCATCCGCAGTTTTATTAAGTGATCCTTTCGTTTCAAGCACAAATGATGTGATGTTGTTTTTGTCACCGCTCGCCATCGTCGTGAAAGTGATATGAGGATGTTTTTTAATAGTGGTTGTCAGCTCAACTTGCCCTTTGCGATCAAACGAATCAGGGTAGGGTTTGCCTGTCATTGGGTCTACGCTTGCACTTTTGGGTTTCCAATGAACACCCGTCATTGCATCAATGGTTGACCAGTTTTGAACTGCGGTAGTTGAATTTGCAGGAAGTGCGAAGGCACTGACAATATCATCTAAAGATGCTGCATGGACACTACATGAGAGTGCGCTGAATACTAGGCTGCTCATGACTATTTTATTAAACATACATGTTTACCTTATTAGATTTCTGAAAAGTAGTGAAGCATTGAGTCACAGACAACAATATCATTCAACAAATTATAAAAAGCCGACAGTCGAATTGGATTCGACATGCTTTACATCAACACTGCGAACCACTCCATTGGGTTTGAAGATTACATCCACGTAACGAGTCGCCGTACTATTGTCATGCTTAATCAGAGACGCGAACGGAAGAGCACCTAATACTTGTGACTGATGGTTAAAATAGGCGTACTGCCAACGCTCGACGCCGTTACCACTATCATCTTTATCTCTGCTCGTTGGCTCACCCAGTTCGCGGAGTACATCAGCTTTGGTACTTTTGCCCGCAATAATGCGCTTACTGATAGTTTCCTGCGTTTCATTTTTGATCGAAGTCGCCCCAACTTCTTGTGGTCTAGTCATACAACCCACTAGCGAAAGACAGGATAATATGGTGATTGTGCTAAATAACTTTGTTGAATTTTGCATGGTAAATCCTTTTGGTAGTTAGTTTTTTGAAAAAAGTGTTTTACGTTTTTAAGTGCCCATTTGCATCGGAGAATCGACAGCAGGAAGCTCCCCATTAACCAGTTTTTGTAAAAGCAAAACCCAAGTATTCGCAGTCTTCATATCCATACGCACAAATAGCGAAGCGTGTGCCAAGTCTGTAGTGTGGATATATAAACCAGTCTTGTTAGCGGCATCGAACTGTAAACGTTGGTTAACCATGCGAGCATTAATACTGCTCCGATCTGCTCTTGAATCAACATTGATCTGATTACCAATTTGGGTCACGCTTACCTGTTGCCCAATGTATTCTTCAGCTACGGACTCACTTGAATTCCACTTCTTTAAATCACTAATATTGATTGCAAAGTTTTCATAATCGCGAATATCAATTTTTGGCGACCCTTTCAAGATGCTGATCATGGGATGTGAAAATAGCTTCGGTAGAATAGGCGTATCCAAAGGCAAAGAGAGCGCGACCTTTCCAGCATTGATGTTGATCGCAATAATCGTTTTCCCAGCATAAAAATAATCAACCCGCTCTGAAAGCAAGCTGCATACTTTGCTTTGCCGTGCATCATACGTTTCACGCAAGCAATCAGTTGCGGCCTTTTCGGTGCGATAGAAATGGAAGATGACCACTATGAAGGGAACTATGAAAGCCCATGTCCCTAACCAAAAACCCATAAATAAGGCTAAAAAAAACGTAGGTATGAAAGTTAAAGCAAGTCGTCTAATGAATAGCGCGATGAAAATTTGAGTTTTCTGTTTTTCGGTTCGTTCTATGAGTTTCATAAAGTATTCTCTGTACCAATAATTAAGTTGTAGAGCGTTTTAATGCGCGAAACGATCATCGCTACTCGGCATTCAAATTACATTCAACATTGTTTGGATTTTCACGGCAACGCACGCGCTTGAGGATGTGCATCATTTTTTTGTTATAGACATTGTCACTGGTGACAAAGAGACGGACATCGCGCATGAGCTTGTAATAACCAGGGACTAGCTTGGCTGGAATATTTTCCCAGTATTTTGGATCAATACTGTCCTCTGTTTTCTTAACAACGCTAAACTGATGATCAAGCTGTCCCAACATCCAGCTTCGACTTTTTTGACCGTAACCTTGAGCGAATTTCTCAGGATGAATCAAAATATCATAGGTCACTTGAGCAACAGGGAAGTTCAGAATGGCACCATTTGCACCAATCCCATGATTGAGTTCAAGCGGCTTAAAAGCCATCATTGGTAATGCGACCAAATCAACTTGACCATTATTAAACTCCGCCCCAATCGAATTAAGCTCTAGGTTAACTGGCGTCGCACCGACTTTATTAACAATCAGTTGCTGTGCGACATCGTAGCTAAGCACACCCCAACGTTTGCCAACCATATTCCAGAGTGAATTTATCTTTCGATCATCAACCATGACGTAAGCGAGGCCAAGTGTTGTAACACCAGCTACTTCAACGCCATGATCCAGCATGTCAGGTGCAAGCTTCGGACTTGCCATGAGTGAGTAAACCATTCGTGCGCTTTCATTACTGATGACCGCACCAACAGCATCAATTGAACCGACGAAATTGTTAAATTGGCGAGTACGAATGCCGCTGATTGCAGCACCTTCACAACGCCCATCTTTAAAGTCTTTAGCTGCAACCGATTCATCGGTATAGGACTTCAGCTTTATATCTGCCCCCCACTTTTTGGCAGCAAGGACATAGTCCTTCATCATGGAGTAATTGTCACCAGAAGCACCCAGTGGGTCAAAAACGCAAAAGGTCTGTGCATGTGAGGAAGTTGCTAATGCTGTTAACATTGTCAGGAAAACTATTCTAATTCTAATATCCAAGACCAATTTCCTTAATCAGTAAAGTGTGATAAATGCGATTTATACTTAAATACTTGAGGCCTTAATCTTTTATAAGGCTAGGTCGCTGCTATAAGAATAAAGGGTATGTTATATAAGTTGTTTTGTACCAATTATTGGTACAAAATGAATGTACCAATTTTTGGTACATTGGTCAATGTACCGAAAATAGGTACATGACTAAAACTATCCATTCAGATGAGATGTTCGCACTTCGGTGCTGGCTTAAAGCTAAACGAGAAGAGCGCGGGTTATCTATGCGTGCACTTGGTGAACGCTTTGATAAACCACATACATTTATCCAAAATGTGGAGAATGGTGATCGACGTTTAGATGTCGTTGAATACGTCTGGTATTGCCATGAACTACAAATAGAGCCGCAAGAAGGATTAGCATTGATTGAACAGTCAATGATTAAGCAAACACCTAAATGACCTGAGTTGCGCTTACTTTTGATTATGTGGTTCTGATCCAGTTGCAAATAGGTTGGTTAAGCAAGCTTATTGGGGTGCGTGCAATGGAAGATGACGACGGTGGGTATTTCGATGAAAATGGTGAGTGGTGGCTCGACGATTTTGGCATTTCTCAAGATGATGCAGACAAGATATTTGAGTCTATGAAAGTAAAAGAAGATAACTCTCTGAAACAGACACTGGCGCTTTTGGCTGTAGATAATCTTAGTCCTTCAGAACATGGGTTGAAGGTGCTCAAACAATATTCCAGTGGTGAACTGACCTATACACAGGCTATAGAAGCAATTACAAAAGAGTTTGAGAGAACAAAACCTTCAAATTTACACTGAGCATAGGTTTGGATTGGTCGCGCTACAATATTGAGAAAACGTTGGATTGACCGAGGCAATATAAGGGGCTGTCGTTTATGGCGAATAGGCCTTAGAAAGTAAGAACAAAAGAGATACAAATATTGCCCGTAAGTTAAGCAATTAATTTGGGTTTGTGAGTTATAGTTTCCTCGAAGTCGCCGCATCGCGGCTATGCGAAATGCTGTTCCGCCGCATCGCGGCTATGCGAAATGCTGTTCCGCCGCATCGCGGCTATGCGAAATGCTGTTCCGCCGCATCGCGGCTATGCGAAATGCTGTTCCGCCGCATCGCGG
>JAGWUI010000003.1 GCA_028868515.1 Gammaproteobacteria bacterium | reverse complement strand
CCATCCCGAACTCAGAAGTGAAACCTCTTTGCGCCGATGGTAGTGTGGCATTCGCCATGTGAGAGTAGGGCATCCTCAGCTCATTATTCCAAAAGCCCCCTTAAGTTTCTCTTAAGGGGGCTTTCTTATTTAAGATTTAAGACGTAAATTTTTTAGATATTTAGCATCGATACCGCTTTGTGCTGCGGTAGAATAAGAACATTGAATCGAATACATGTTTTTACAAGTTTAGGAATAACGTCATGAGTAGCCAGATTATTCAACCTCCAAGTCAGCTTATCATTTTTGATACGACGCTTCGTGATGGTGAGCAAAGCCCTGGCGCTTCGATGACGAAAGAAGAAAAAATTCGTATTGCTCGTCAACTTGAGAAGCTTGGCGTTGATGTCATTGAGGCTGGATTTGCTGCGGCGAGTGAAGGCGATTTTGACTCGATTTCGACGATTTCTAGCATTATCAAAAATTCAACGATTTGTTCATTAGCACGTGCAAATGATAAAGATGTACGTCGTGCTGGTGAAGCCATTAAACATGCAAATCGTGGGCGTGTGCATACCTTTATCGCAACGAGTCCTATTCACATGCAATACAAATTGCGCATGAATGAAGATCAAGTCGTTGAGGCTGCGGTACGCGCAGTCAAAACAGCACTTGAATATACGGATGATGTCGAATTTTCTGCTGAAGATGCAGTGCGTTCAGAAATAGATTTTTTGGTTCGTATTTTTGGTGAAGTGATTAAAGCGGGTGCGAAAACCATTAACGTGCCTGATACGGTCGGTTATTCGACACCTGCATTATACGCAGAGCGTTTTGAGCAATTGATTAAGCGTGTACCAAATGCGAACAGCGTGATTTGGTCGACGCATTGTCATAATGATCTAGGTATGGCTGTTGCAAATTCATTAGCTGCGGTACAAGCTGGCGCACGACAAATTGAATGTACAATCAATGGATTAGGTGAGCGTGCGGGTAATGCTGCACTCGAAGAAGTGGTGATGGCAACTCGTGTGCGCAAAGATTTATATAATGTAAAAACAAATATTAGAACTGAAGAAATCGTTCCTACTTCACGTTTGGTTTCGGCAATTACAGGTTATGTGGTTCAGCCCAATAAGGCGATTGTTGGGGCGAATGCGTTTGCTCATGAATCAGGTATTCATCAAGATGGTATTCTTAAGCATCGTGAAACTTACGAGATCATGCGTGCTGAAGATGTGGGTTGGAACGCAAATAAGCTGACTTTAGGGAAACTCTCAGGTCGTGCCGCTTTCCGTTCGCGTTTAGATGAACTTGGCATTTCTGTTGAATCTGATGATGCACTGAATGAGCTTTTTGTCCGATTCAAAGAACTTGCTGATCGTAAGAGTGAGATTTTTGACGAAGATTTGCATGCTTTAGTAAGCGGTCATCAAGGCGCAGATGTGTGCAAACGTTTTGAGTTGGATGAGCTGGAAGTCACTAGTAAAACGGGTCAAGTGCCTCGCGCGCATTTAGTCCTTAGTGTGGATGGTAAGGCTCATCCTGTGAGTGCCAATGGTTCAGGGCCTGTGGATGCGACATTTAAGGCGATTGAAGTGATTGCTAAATCAGGTGCGACGTTGGAGTTGTATTCGGTGAATGCAATTACTAGCGGTACGGATAGCCAAGGCGAAGTCGCTGTGCGGTTGAATCAAAATGGTCGGATCGTAACAGGACAAGGTGCGGATACTGATATCGTGATTGCCAGTGCAAAAGCGTATTTAGATGCTTTAAATTGGTTGTCGACTCAAGGCAAAGCAAATCCACAAACTGATGAGGTGATGTAACTTGCTACAGCAGCAGGCACGTACGCGAGCAGTGTTAGCTGCTCTAGGTGTTCCATTGTGGGGAGCTCGTGACGAACAGCCCCAATCTGTGCCTGTGATGTCGGTTTGGGATAAAGATGAAAGTGATCATGTTGAGCATCTTGTACAAGATCAGAAATCTCAAGTTGAAGTAAAAGCAGTTTCTGCAGAAGTCGTAAAGAATATTGAAGTGAATCAACCGCCACAGCGGAGTATTCCTCAGTCATCTTTACCAAAAGTAGAACTAAATCCTTCTGTGAAATTAAAGACGGAAGGACAACTTGCAGAAAAACCAACACGGTTGCCATTTGCTCAGGTTATTGCAACAAACGAGTCAGTGCATGTTGAACAGGTGATTCGGTTTAGTTTAGAAGCAAGAGTGATTGGCGAATGGGTTGTTTTGGTGTCTGTTCAGGCGTTGAATCATCCAGATCGTCATGCTTTATGGAAAAATATTAGTCAATCGTTGATTTTTAGACAAGATTCCCAAGAGGTTTGTCGCTTTGATTGGCCTTTGGCTGAGGGTGCACGTTGGCAGACGAATGTAGGTGCTCAAGCAGCTTTGATGGGTTTTTTGACTCGATTTGGTTCAGAGCGACGGATTGGGTTGATGGGAGAGTTGCCTGATTCAATAATTCCTGATCGCTTGGAGCGTTTACCATCACTTGATGAGTTACTTCGAGAGCCTTTGAAGAAGCGTAGTTTGTGGCGTTTGCTAATCGGGAATATTCGTTAAGTTGTGACCTTTCATTTTTATAATTTGATGAATATTAATAAGAAAGAAATCAAAGTAAGTATCAAAAAACACTTACTTTGATTTGATCATAGAATTTATTTCTGTGGATTTACATTAATAAAGGGCATCGCTCCACCGCCTGCATATTGCGGTAGTACGCCATTCCATTTTTCAATCGCTTTCATTTTGACGTATTCTTCACCACCTTGTTCTTTGATGGCTTGTGCTTGAATCCGAATCGCTTCAGCTTCCGCTTGAGCCATGGCAATTTTTTGTTCAGCTTCAACTTTAATTCGGTCAAGGTCGTTCTTTGCTTTGAGCGCATTTTGTTCAGCAGTTTGTTTGGCTTCGATGGCGTCATCAAATGCTTTAGAAAAGCTAAAGTTGGTGATTTGAATATCTTCGACAATCACGTTATAGCTTGCAAGGTTTGAGCGTAATCCTGTTGCAATTTCAGCTTTGACCGCATCGCGACGGGTTAACAGTTCTTCTGCAGAAAAACGTGCAATGACCGCTTTTACAATTTCCTGAATCCGAGGCTCAATCACTTTATCTTCAACATCTAGCCCGATGCGAGTATATGTGTCTTGCAGATTATTAGCATTTAGGTGGTAGTTCAATGCCACTTCAGTCGTGACAGTTTGCAAATCTTTGGTACCCGCACTGGCAGGTGCTTTTGATTTTTGGGTACGAACATCGACAAGAATGACTCTTTCGACGATTGGAAGTTTTAAATGCAATCCATCAGATACAACTTCCTGAATTTGACCAAATCGAAGAACAATTGCACGTTGACCTGATGATACTGTGTAGAAGCATCCCCAAAAGATAAGGAATGCGATTAGAGCTAGAAAGCCGATGAGCATATATTTGGCTTTATTCACTGTAAATGCAGGTTGTGAGTATGTCGGCATTAATATCATTCCATTTTAATGTTTTAAAAATATAGCCTTAACGTCTTTGATATTAGCAGATATGGATGAAAACAGCGTGAAATCCATGAAACATAAAAAAACCGACTACATGAGTCGGTTTTTTGTGGCACACGATTAAACAGGAAATAAATTAGCGCTCTAGCAATGCCAATTTATTTGGCTTACCATCCCATTCCGCAGCATCTGCTGGACGCTCACCAATCACCGTAATATTTGGCCAGATTGCAGAGAGCTCCGTGTTGAGTTCTAGGAATTTTTCCTGACCTTTTGGCAGTTCATCTTCAGAGAAGATCGCATTTGCTGGACATTCTGGTTCACAAAGTGCGCAATCGATACATTCATCAGGATTGATAACCAAAAAGTTTGGACCTTCGTAGAAGCAGTCTACTGGGCATACTTCAACACAGTCTTGGTATTTACATTTAATACAGTTTTCGGTGACAACAAAGGTCATGGCGGTCGGCTACCTAAAGTCTAACTAAAATGGTTTCAAACAGTTTTCGAGTCATCACGAACGCGGCAACTGATTACTGTGAGTGAATTGAATGTCGCATAGTTTAATCTATTTACTGTCCGATACCAATTCCTTTAGCTGATATAGAATATCAAGTGCCTGCTTAGGTGTAAGATCATCGACATTCAGTGCGTTTAATTGATCAATCACAGGTGATATTTGACTCAGCGTTTCATTTTGCTGAGAAACATCAGAGGTAGGCTGAGCTTCTTGGCTAAACAAATCATCAAATAAATCACTTTGCCCTAAATGAACTGCTTGCTGGCGTTCAAGTGCACGTAGGCGACTCCGTGCTTCTTTGATAACGGATGCTGGAATGCCCGCGAGTTTAGCGACTTGTAGACCATGACTTTTGCTGGCAGCGCCATCTTGAACTTGGTGCAATAAAATCAATTCGCCATTAATTTCTCGCGCAGCAACGTGGCGATTTTCAATGCCTGCCTGTATACCAAGTTCAGTGAGTTCGAAGTAGTGTGTGGCAAAAAGACATAGACAATTGATTCGTTTTGCGAGATCTAGCACACAAGCCCATGCGAGTGATAACCCATCGTAGGTACTTGTGCCGCGACCGACTTCATCCATCAGTACTAAAGATTGGCTGGTGGCATGATGGAGGATTTGTGCGGTTTCGGTCATTTCTACCATAAAGGTGGATTTGCCGCTGGATAAGTCATCTGCAGAACCAATACGGGTAAATATTCGATCTACAGGACCTAGAATCGCTTTGCTTGCTGGTACATAACTCCCTGAATAGGCGAGTAATGTAATTAATGCCGTTTGGCGCATATAGGTTGATTTACCGCCCATGTTTGGGCCAGTAATCAGAATCAGGCGATTATTTTGATTGAGGAAGACATCATTGGGCGTAAATGGCGCACGACTGACAGATTCGACAACAGGGTGGCGACCGCCTTCAATATCAATCAAAGATTCAGCAGTAAATGATGGACGAGTCCAACTGCGTAGACGTGCTTGACTTGCCCAATTGCTTAAAACATCAAATTCAGCGATTGCGGCGCTCATCATTTGTAATGGTGCAAGCTGTTGTTTGAGTTGTTCGAGCAGTTGTTCGAATAATATTTTTTCACGGATGAGTGCGCGTGATTCGCTCGAAAGTACTTTATCTTCAAAAGCTTTTAATTCAGGAGTGATATAGCGTTCGGCATTTTTGAGCGTTTGTCTGCGAATAAAATGCGCAGGTGCGGATTCTGCTTGGGCGCGTGTCAGTTCAATAAAATAACCACTGACGCGGTTGTAGCCAATCTTGAGCGTATTGATGCCTGTCGTAGCTCGTTCACGAATTTCCATATCGAGGAGATATTGGCTGGCATGATCACGGATTTGGCGCAGCTCATCCAATTCAGCATCGAAACCATCAGCAATGACGCCGCCTTCACGCAGAAGGACGGGCGGTAGTTCATTGATCGCTTTGCTGAGTAGCGCATGGACATCATTAAATTGTCCAAGTTGTTCGTTTAAGTCATCAAGTAGGCTTTTGTCATCGAGCTGTTCCCAGCCTTTGCCATGCAGTGCGGGTTGTAGTGCATGATGGAGGAGTGGGAGTTGTCCGCAAGTTTGACGCAGTTGGACGAGGTCGCGTGGACGAGCAGTGCCTAACGCGATGCGTCCAAGTACACGTTCTACGTCGCCAATATTTTTCAGGACAATACGAATTGGTTCGTCATGGAAACCATTTTTCAATCGTGCAATGGCATCTAAGCGCGCATCCAGAATGCGAGTATCGCGTAGCGGTTGCATGAGTGTGCGTGCGAGCAGGCGACTGCCCATTGCGGTTTGGCAATCATCAACCAAGGCAAGTAGAGATGTGCCATGCTCAAATAATGGATCGACGATCTCCAGATTACGCCGAGTCACTGGGTCAAGGGCAATGAATGAGTCCATTGACTCAAGGCGCAAATGTTGAATATGAGGCAGATTACTTTGCTGAGTTTCACGCGCGTAGTGGAGCAATGCCGCAGCGGCGGCCTGTGCCAAAGGCAAATGATCAATACCAAAACCTGACAAGGTGCTGACATTGAATTGACGGCACAACGTTTCATGGGCGTTTTTCAGGTCAAAATCGACGTTTGGACGGCGTGTGATCGTCGTCGTTGCCGGCGAGTTATTTGATGTGCCACACAGTTGCTTGATGTCATCTAGCGTCATTTTTTCTTGTTGAATGAGATTTTCATCGATGAGTAATTCCGCGGGTGCGATACGCGCCAGTTCAATGGTTAGCCGCGCAGGATCAAAACCGATTTCCTGTACGGTTAATGCACCAGTCGCAAGCTCGAGGACTGCAATACCAACCTGACCTTTTGTAGAGTTATTTTGCAAGCAAAGTGCTGCCATGCGGACGGCTCGATGGCTCGGCATCAGTGCTTCATCAGTCAGTGTTCCCGCAGTAAGGACGCGAACAACTTTACGTTCGACAGGACCTTTGCCAGTGACCTCTCCAACTTGTTCACAAATCGCAACGGTTTCGCCAGCTTTGACGAGCCGTGCTAAATAACCTTCTACCGCATGATAAGGCACACCTGCCATCGGAATAGGCTCACCATTCGACTTGCCACGATGGGTGAGGGTAATGCCAAGTAGTTTTGCCGCCCGATGTGCGTCCTGAAAGAACAACTCATAGAAATCACCCATGCGATAGAACACGAGGGCGTGAGGATATTCTCGTTTTACATTTAAATATTGCTGCATCATCGGAGTATGCGAAGAAATGTCGATGCTTGAGTTATTTGGATTCATCGTTAAAAACCCCTAGTAAAATAAATGTTTTATGAGGAGTTGTGACCGTGATTTTGTCCGATGGTGTCCGTAAATTTCTCATGGAATTCTATGCAATCCGAATCAAAAGTGTAGGTTTTAGTGTAGGTTGTTGGCTGTGTTTTTAAAGCAAATGCTAAAACTGAGCGATGGTGCTAAACCGAAAATGTCGCTCAGTTTAGCAAATAAATACCGTCTGATAATATGGAGAAAATAAGAGGGACTGCACTTTTAGAAATACAATTTAAGACTGCGCTCTCGACGAGAGCTATCAAAAAGATGAAATTCAATAGCGATTTAATAAAAAAAGACCACATATAGAGGTCTTCATCTTTGAATTTTACTCAATAAAAAACACGAAAGGCTTATTTTGCCTTAGGTTTGAGGTTCTTTGTCAGAAATATAATTTGATCATTCAGAAGTGTTTGCTGCCACTGACCTGCATAGACATCAAAGTGATCTACTGGATATTCAATTAATTGTGCATAAGCGCCAGCGAGTTTAGCTGTTTGACGGGCTGAGTTAGGTGGCGCAACCTGATCATGAGTTCCGACTTGCACCAGCATTGGGCATTTAATCCGGGTGGCAAAGGTGATGGGACGGTTGTATACAACCTCAAGCGCTGTACGAGCACAAACTTCATTGCGCCAAGTTTCACCTGATACCGCAATATAACCCGCTTCAGCTCCAGGAGTGCTAATCATGGCGGTTGATCCGGGTTGACCAACGATTGGAATGAGATGTGGTGTATGTCCAGTCAGTTTGCAACCAAGATCTCTTAATCCATGCGCGACAGCACGGATAAGCGGACTCATACCCGCATAACGGCGGATTTGTAATAGTGCAGCCAATCCATCCATTGCTGGTGTCATCGAAACAACTGCTGCAATGCGTGGATCTTGTGCTGCAACTGCAACGATATGTCCACCAGAGTAAGATGTGCCCCAGAGTGCAATCCGATTGGGGTCAACATCTTGTAGCTTGCGCACAGCATCGATAGCAGCTATATAGTCTTCCCGTTGATGCATGTATGAAACGTTTTGTCGAAGCGTGCCTTCGGATGCGCCAAACCCGCGGTAATCAAATACAAACGCATCTATACCAGCCTCAGCAAATGGTTTTGCAAAGTCGAGTAATCCTGTATCACGCGTTCCACCAAAACCACTCGCCATGATAATGCATGGGCGTCCAGCAGCATTCACAAGTGCATTTGATTTTGCTGGTATATGCCAAGCAGCACAACGTACACCATGACTCATAAATGTCAGATCTTTCATCGAGGTTCTCCTTTTTAGCTGATAGATTAACTGCCAGTAAAATGAAGTGCGTGATCAGCGATGGGGTTATGGCATAGACGCTCTTTGTCAAGTTCATAAGCATGTTTAAACGTCCATGGCTCATGTGTACCTGCCTTAGGGAATTGTGCCAGACCGCGTTGTACATAGCCTGAAGCCAGATCAACGAATGGCTCGCGTATCATCGTTGGATCTCCAATGATGGGCTCAAACGTACGGTGTCCTTCTTGATCCATATAGTCGAGTAGGCGACATAGGTACTGCCATGTCAAATCCACTTTCAGAGTCCATGCAATATTGGTATAGCCAAAAGCAAACGCAAAATTGGGTAGGCTTGAGAGCATCATCGATTTATAAATCGTGGTTTCAGGAATTTGAACGGTTTGACCATCAACTTCAAAGTGAATCCCACCGAATGCCAGCATATTGAGACCCGTTGCAGTGACAATAATGTCCGCTTCGAGTTCTTTTCCAGACTCAAGTAAAATGCCTTTCTCGGTAAAACGTGTGATTCGATCCGTCTCTACCGAAGCCTTTCCTGATGAAAATGCTTTGAACAAGTCACCATCTGGTACCACACACAATCGTTCATCCCAAGGGTTGTAGCGTGGGCTAAAGTGTGTGTCGACATCAAAATCTTTAGGAAGACGTCTGCGTACATCTGCGATCAGGATTTTACGCATGAGATCAGGAAACTTTTGGCAAGCCTTATATAAACCTCGGCTTAGCGCAATATTTTTACGTCGAATGATCGGATAAGCACGCTCATGACCGAATAGCTTATTAAGCATATTGGAGATCGGATCAACCGAAGGTAAGGAAACGACATAACCTGGTGAACGCTGTAACATCGTGACGTGTCCAGCTTTACCTGTCATGGCTGGAATTAATGTCACTGCTGTTGCACCACTACCAATAACAACAACACGTTTTCCCGTGTAATCAAGATTTTCAGGCCAGTGTTGTGGATGAACCACCAACCCCTTGAAATTGTTCATCCCCTCAAATGTAGGTGTATATCCAGCATTGTAATCATAGTAGCCAGTACAGGAGAGCAAGACGCGAGCCTTGAATGTGACCAGTGTTTTTTGCTCACCATGTTCAGTTGTGACTGTCCAAAGGTTTTCTGCTGATGAAAAAGACGCACTGATTACGTGATAACCAAAGCGGATATGTTGGTCAATGTCGTATTCATGGACAGTTGACTGCAAGTAGTCATGAATCACATGCGCATCCGCAATCGCTTTTTTGTCCGTCCACGGTTTAAAACCAAAAGCGAAGGAAGGCATATCTGAATCTGAGCGAATTCCTGGATAGCGAAACAGACTCCAAGTCCCACCAATCTGCTCTCGACCTTCAAGAATGGCGAAGGTCGTGTTAGGCCGATGCTTTTTTAAATGACAGGCAGCGCTGATACCCGCAATACCAGCGCCGATAATCAGTACGTCTGTGTCAAGTATTTTATCTTCGATCATGATTTTTCCCCATAGATTGATTGCGTGTTTTTGCGATCAGGTCTGTGATGAATGGTCCTGTGCAAAAGTAGAGCTCATATTATTAATCTCATATTTAGTGACACTATGTCAATGACACTGTGTCATTATTGTTGAAAAAATTAATTAAAACGAATTAACTTACTGTATAGTAATGATTTATATATTTTGTGTTATTACAAATAATTCTTGTGTCGGCACTGTTTAATCCTCTACAATGACAACATGTCAATAAAATCATCTAAAGTACAGGCGACTACACGACGCCCAAAACATGATCCCAAAGAGTCTGAACGGGAAATTCTGAACGCAGCTGAGCAATTGCTGCGCGAACGGTCATTTCGCGACATTAATGTTGATGAAGTGATGCGTCGTACAGGGCTTAAACGTCCAGCATTCTATGTGCACTTTCGTGATCGTCATGACCTTGCTTTACGAGTTGTGCAGCATATCGGTTTAGAACTGTTTGAGATGTCAAACCGTTGGTTGGAAGGGGATGATATGCTTGGCGCACTTGAGGGATTAGTTGAGGTATATCAGCGCCAAGGTTCTGTGCTACGTTCCTTAGCCGATGCAGCTGGTGCCGATGAGCGCGTTGAGCAAGCTTATCGTACTTTAGTGCAGGATTTTATTACTGCGACCATACGTCACATTCGTGAAAAACAAGAGAATGGTTATATCAATAAGGCAATTAACATTGAAGAAACTGCTCGGGCACTGATTTGGCTCAATGAGCGCTATCTTTCAGAAACTCTAGGTAGAATGCCGCAAGCGAATCCGCAGGATGTGGTGAATGTCATTTACAACATCTGGAAGTCTGCTCTATACGGCTAGGTAATTTATGGCTAGATAACCTCAGAGCAACCATTTCTATAACAACCTTTCTTATTTAGTTGAGTGTGTGTCAATTTTATCTAGGATGGTGCAAGTTCAAAGACTATAAGCTCTGATGATCTTGGGAAACCTGACAGCCTAAGTCAGGTTTTTTTAAAGTTGTTTGTGCGGTTTAAGGCTTTTGCTGGTGCTTAATGATGCTGTGAGGGGTAATTATGGCTATGAGCATGATGATCGCCTTTTTCACAGCTTTCATCAGCCGTGACACGGTCAGCAATTGCGGTCACTTCAATCAATACTTTGTATTCTGGATCAGGCATTTTTGCGCCGACGGTGGTACGAGCTGGCGTATGTCCTTGTGGCACCCAGTCATCCCAGACTGAGTTCATCGCCGCATAATCGCCCACGGATGCGAGATATACGCGTGCAGAGACGATATTAGTTTTATTGGCGCCCACATGTGCGAGCAGTCGATCAATATATAACAGAATTTCACGGGTTTGCCCTGTGATGTCCATTGAGGTATGTTCGGCAACTTGCCCAGAAATATAGATCATATTGACTGTCCCGACTTGTGCGACAGACATTTCACTAAATCTAGGTCCCATTTCATGTCGTGTAATGTTCATACTAACTCCCGACTTGTCTTTATCTTATTCATTGATGTTATGAGGTAGTGTGCTCTGCTCAGATTTGTTCCACCAACCACCACCTAAGGCTTGAAATAGTGCAGCTGTATCTTGTAAACGATTGGCTTGAATTTGAACCAAATTGAGTTCTGCTTGCTGGGCATTTTGTTCGATAGGTAGCAAAGTTGCGATACTCATATCTCCAAGTGCGACTTGCTGTCTGGCAATCGCTGCGTTTTTTTGAGCAAGGCGTTCTGATCTTAAAGCAGTTTCCAGCGCAATTGTATCGGATTGAATCGATTGTAGAACATCCGCAACATTTTGGAATGCACTTAATACGGTACTGCGATATTGTGCGGTTGCCAGATCGTATTGAGCCTGTGCTACGCGCTGTTTATGTTTGAGGATACCGCCGTCAAATATCGGTTGGGTAATTCCGCCTGCCAGTGTCCAGAATTGACTGGTTGATTTTAATAAATCGGCTAAAGTTTTACCTGATGAGCCATAGCTACTTACGCCCAATGTAATATTGGGCAAGCGGTTGGCAGTTGCTGCACCGACGTTGGCATTGGCGGCACGGAGTTGTTCTTCTGCTGCGCGAACATCTGGACGATGTTCAACGAGCGTTGACGGAAGACTAGTCGGGAGTTCATGAGGCAACTCAAAGCTAGTCATTGAAAATTGCTCTGTAAGCGTATCGCTTGGAAATTTACCTGTTAATGATTTAATTAAATCCCGCTGAACGGCGAGTTGTTTTTCCAATGGTGGAAGTGTGGCTTCGATTGTAGCAAGCGCAGCATCTTGAGTTGCAACATCAATGGTCGATGCATCACCGAGAGCCTGCCGATGTTTGATTGTATCTAATAATGCTTTTTGAGTTGTGATCAGCTGATGTGTCACACGAATTTGATCGCGTAACATAGCTTCTTGAATCGCTGCGTTGACGACATTACTGGTTAATGTGAGATAGGTTCCTTCAAGTCCGAATCTGGATGAGTCGGCCTGTGCCTGTAAGGATTCAACCTGACGACGGTTTGCGCCAAATAAATCTAATGTATAAGAAACATTGACTTGTGCAGTTTGCAAGTTATAGATGTAGCTGTTTGATGCAAGTGGGCTGGCAAGAATGGATGCTGTCTTTTGGCGAGATGCTGCATAGGCTGCATTGACCGTTGGATAGTATGCACCTTGTTGTGCTTGCACATTTTCCATCGCTGCACGTAGTGTTGCTTGTGCGGCAGCAACATTGGGATTGTGCTGTAAGCTGCTGGTAACCAAATCATTTAGAGCTGGGGAGTGAAAAACTTCCCACCATTGGGAGGGGATGTCTTTGTCAACGAAATGCTGAGATTCAGCATTCATGTCATTTGTTGAATTGGCAACAGTTGTTTCTTCCGCTACTTTTTCAGTGTAGCTCGTTGGTAGTGTATCTTTAGGGCGTGCATAATTTGGCCCCATGAGACAACCGCTCATCATGAGACAAGAAAGTGTCATCGCAGAGAGTGCAAAAGTACGGTATGGCCTCGATTTAAAATATGCTAAATGAGCCGATACGGAATCGATGGGCAATTTGCCATGAAATAAAATAGGCATTAACGATTCCTCCGTAGTTTTGGTAGACTCCAATTCCTTTTCTCAAACAGATGCTCCATCGCATAATAAAACGCTGGAAGAATAAATAAGGTGAGAAGTGTGGAGACAATCAAACCACCGACCACAACGGTTGCCAAATTACGTTGAACGTCAGTGCCGACACCTGTGGCAAGTGCTGCAGGCAGCATCCCAATAGATGCAACAGTTGCTGTCATCAGCACTGGACGCAAACGTTCTGTCGCAGCCTCAATGACGGATTGATCAAGTGGTAATCCCTGACCACGAACTCGTCTAAAGTTTGCGACCATAATAATGCCGTTTTGTACGGAAACGCCAAATAGGGCAATGAATCCAACTGCACTCGCCACATTTAAAGTGTTACCTGTAACGTGGAGAGCAATGAGTCCTCCCAGTGTTGCCAACGGTACAATGCCGAGCACCAAAAATGCTTGACGGATCTTGCCAAACTGGAAGAAAAGCAAGACGCCCATAAGCGTAACGACTAATGCGAGAATAAAGACCAAGCGTTTTTCGGCACGATCTTGGCTTTCAAATTGTCCAGCCCATTCGAGGCGGTATTTTTGTGGGTCGAGTTTGACTTCTTTACTGATTCTTGCCTTTGCCTCAACGAGATAAGACGTTAAGTCACGTCCACGATTATCGATTCGTACAGTAATTTGACGCTCGCCATGTTCGTGGGAAATCGTACTTTCGCCTGTCTGTAATTGAATACTTGCAACCTGTGAGAGTGGGATTTTTGCGCCAGTTGAACTATTTAGCAGTAAGCTTCCAAGTGCTTCAGGGCTGTTTTTTGCGGTCTTAGGAAAGCTCACAGTGACGTTGTACATCTTGTCATCCACATATACAGGGATGATTGGCGCACTACCAACACCAGTCTGAATCAGGGCTGCAATGTCGGCAATATTAATACCAAAACGTGCTGCCGCAGCGCGATCTGTTTTGATCACAAGCTGCGGAATTGGAGGTTCTTGGAACAAAGAAGCGGAAGCTGTTCCTCGAATTGAACCTAGAATATCGACAATCTGATTGCCAATACGACGGCTTTCTTTCAAGTCAGGGCCATATATTCTGAGGACGAGAGGACTATGGGCTCCACCCACTGCGTCATTCACACCATCAATAATGGGCTGACTGATACCAATGTCATAACCAGGCATTTTCTTAAATTCGTTATGAATCCGAGCAACAAATTGAGCTTTATTTTCACCAGCAGGCCATTGATCGTAGGGTTTTAGACCTACAGGAGCTTCGATGTGTGAAGGTGTCCAAGGATCAGTCCCATCATCACTACGACCAAGTTGAGTGACGACATAGGAGACTTCTGGTTGCTTGAGTAACATACGACGTAAATCGGTCGCCATTTCGCTGGATTTATCCAGTGAGATACCGCTTGGTAGCTGGACTTGCAGCCATAAAGCCCCTTCATCCAAATCAGGCAAAAATTCACGCCCTGTTGATGCACCCAATATGATCACAGCGACTAATGAAACTACTGCAATTGTATAGGCAATAGGTGGTTGAGCGATGAGCATGGTCAGCATTTTGCGATAGTGCTGTGTCAGCCAAATAAGCGGCTTATTCACAAAAACTTTGCGTGGTTTTCGTAATGCAGTGAATGCTAGTCCAGGAATCAATGCAACTGCACAGAGTAGGGCACCTAATAATGCGTAACCAACGGTGTAAGCCATCGGTGTAAACAATTTACCTTCCGCACGTTCAAAGGCAAACAGTGGTAAATAGGCTGTGATGATGATTAATGTGGCAAAAAAGATTGGGCGACCCACATAGCTTAATGTTTCTAAAACATCTTGTTCTGTGAGCTCAGAATCTGGTTCTTCTTCACGGCGTCTAAGAATTGCCTCCATGACCACGATTGCACCATCAACGATAATCCCGAAGTCGATTGCGCCTAAAGAAAATAAATTGGCAGGCATCTTGGTGAGATTCATCATGATGAATACCGCAACCAATGCAGCAGGAATCGCCACAGCAGCAACAACCGCACTACGAGGGCTACCTAAAAATAAAATTAGTACGATAAGAACTAGACCAATGCCTTCAATGACCGTATGTGCAACTTTATGAACGGTCAACTCCACAAGATCATCACGATCAATATAAGGAACAATCTTGACACCCATCGGTGCAAGTCGTTTTTGAAGTTCATCGACTTTGGCATGAACGCCTTCTAAGATGCGTGAAGGGTTTTCATACTTGAGCATCTGCACGATGCCTTCAATCGTGTCAGGGTTGTAATCTTTGCCTAGAATTCCCTCACGCTCTTGATGACCAATAATGACTTTTCCTAAATCTTTGAGTAAAACTGGTGAGCCATTGATTTGTTTAATAACAATCTCAGATAAATCATCGAGGGAGTGAATCTGACCAATTCCGCGCACAACATAGCTTTGTTCACCTCGTGCAATACGTCCTCCACCAGCATCGGCGCTATTATTATTGACGGCTGTCACTACATCATTGAGCACAACGCCGTATTGCTGCAATTTGGCGGGATCAAGTTCGATGCGAAATTCTTTGGTAAATCCACCAAAATTATTGACATCTGCCACACCTGCTACTTGCTTAAAGGCAGGGATAACAATCCAGCGCTGAATTTCAGAAAGCTCCATGAGATTCTTGGAGTCGGATTCCAAGGTATAACGATAGATCTCTCCCGCAGCACTGCTCACAGGATCTAAACTGGGTTGAACGCCTGCGGGTAGTGTGACTTGTCTGATACGCTCAAGGACGCGCTGGCGGACAAAATAATCATCAGAACTACTGAAAACCATCGTGATCAAAGAGAGCGCAAATGTACTGCTTGAACGTACTGTGACAACGCCAGGTGTATTACTTAAAGCACGTTCAAGTGGTGTCGTGATTTGTTGTTCAATTTCTTCTGCAGCAAGTCCAGGAACTTGCGTCGTGACTTGTACGGTGACATCGCTGAGCTCTGGATAGGCCTCGACCGCCATCATTTTCCATGAGTAATAGCCATAAAATGCAAGCAAAATGGCAATGACCCAAGCGAGATGCCGCCGACGAAAGAATAGGGTAATCAGTTGGTTAATCATTCAACAAAACTCCACCCTGTACCACAATACGATCGTTTGCGTTGAGTCCTGCTGTGATGTTGACGCTCGTTTCGTTTTCTGTACCGAGTTCAACGACGCGGCGAACAAAAACATTAGGTCTGACTTCGACGAAAACAGTCGTGTTATCGTTATTCATCAATAATGCCGATTGGGGAACATTCAGTTGTTTTTTTGCCGCAACGGAAATATGCGCTGTTGCGAACATATTGGGTTTGAGTTTCTGATCAGTATTATCAAATTCAATTCGTGCTTTACTCCTACGAGTATCTGCATCTAGTACTGGGCTAATAGAATTGATTTTTCCGTGTAATGTGATATCAGGGTAAGCAGGTAGTGTGACATCTACAGTCACGCCTTGATGAATGTTAGCGATTAATTCTTCAGGAATATTGGCAGATACCCAGACATGATCCAGATTTGAAATGGTCATGAGTGATGCTGTCATATCGTTGATATATGCACCAGCACCGATATTGAGTGTCGTGATAGTCCCTGAAGTAGGCGCTGTGATTGTCAGTGTCGCAGAGGGTTTCTTTCTGGATTTTTCAGACCCTATTAAAGTCTCATTCATTGTCAGGGTATTTAATCTAGATTGTGCGCGGTCAAATTCAGCCTGAGTCTGCGTATGAGCACTTTCAGCTGCTTCAAGATCTTTAGTTGCATTTGCTCCGACACCATTGACCCCTCGGGCACGTATTAAGGCTTTATTAGCAAGGTCAAGGGCATCTTGTGCTTTGCGAGTATCAGAAACAGCCTGTGCTAAATCAGGTGAATTAATCGTTGCGAGAACTTGTCCTTTTGTGACCACGTCGCCGAGTTTGACGCTGAGAGAGACTAACCGTCCTGTGAGTGGCGGTAGGATATTTACCGTTGAGGATGGATCAGCTTCAACAACCGCAGGAAGAGACAATACATTTGCAGTAGATGCATCTGAAATTGCTGCAACGACAAGGTGTGATTTTAATGGAGAGTCCGCTGGAACAATGATTTCATTGCCTTGATGTGTAAACATCGGTGCATCAGGCTGTGCATTTTTGTGTTCGGCAGCCGCAGTTTCATGATGAGAAAAAATTAGCCAGATCATCGTAATCAGTATGGCGACACCGACAAGTGGAGCAATTTTGTGGAGCATTTTTTTTTGATGGAGAGTTGGGGTGTTCATAAATGACTCCACGGTGTATCTGAGAGATTTTGTTCAATCTATATTTGTATCATCAGCATTTAAAATTAAATGTTCTTATGATTTAAAGACAGAAAACTTAATTTCTAATACTGGGGGGGGTATTGTGGGCGCTAGCATAATTAAAAACGATGCTTCGATCAATCGAAAAGTAGCCATTGGCTGATTCATATTTTATGGGTGTGAATGAGATTTGTGATGTTTCATGACTTTTCTCGATGGTCGCATTGCTCGTATTGCAACAGTCTGGCATTTGACAATAACCACTGCGAGTCACTGTCACAAGACTTTCATAATCATAATCAGCGTTTATTAAAGTAATAAGTCAGAAAATAGGTTGGTCTATGATTTAGAGCGGTTTATTAATGATTGATGACCGTGGTTTTTCTTCAGATTTTATTTGAGCAGGATATTCTTTGTTTGAGTGGGATACTCGAAGGAGTAAATATCGGTGAGTTTTGGTGCCACGTTGATGCAAATCGTAGGTTTAAAAAAATGAGCCACTTGCATGAAGTGGCTCATTATTATTCTGAGTTAGCCTGAGTTAGAATGAAAAACCAACACCGAGGTTGAGCGAGTCACCTAGGTTGAAGTGGTTTTCAGGGTCAGGCATCGTGTTGAGTTTGTTTTTGCGGTAGTCGGCTTTCACAACCACACCTTCGCCAATTTCAAGATTAGCACCTAACGTCCAGATTCTTTCATCAGGTTGTTTAGCGGCAAGTGAGTCAAATCCCGCAGCAGTGTTCAAAATTT
Organism: Gammaproteobacteria bacterium; assembly: GCA_028868515.1. Taxonomy (GTDB): domain Bacteria; phylum Pseudomonadota; class Gammaproteobacteria; order Pseudomonadales; family Moraxellaceae; genus Aquirhabdus. The sequence goes on along the minus strand of JAGWUI010000003.1, from coordinate 156,295 downwards.
CATAGCGAATAAAAGGTTTCAGCACATAGTCACCACTTTGCCACGCGCGGTATCCCGCTTGTAGATAACCACCGTAGAACAGGCTAGGGATCAAAGTTGGATCAGGTGTTGTACTTGCCAAGAAGCTGGCATTCAAATCAGCAGTATTGCTAATCGTGGCGCGAATGATTTCTCCTGATAGATCCAGATTGTCGATCTGATAACGACCATGCAAATCAAGCATCAAGAGCTTGGAGTGATTACCCAGAAAATTAGGTTGATGTTGTCCAATACTGTCATATACGACAGAGCCGCCAAGCATCAAACCCGGTATACCGCGCCAGTTCAGCGCGACAACGCCGCCAAAGTCTCTTGCAGTTGCAAATTGTCCTTCGCCATGCGTCGCTTGTAGAGGACCGCGATCACGCCCCTCAGTAGAAGTTGGATCCCATTTGCTTAAGTTAGGTGATGTGGTAAATGCAGTATCCCAAGTGAAACCGTTTTCTGTATCTCCTGATAGTCCAATACCGACTTCACGCCAAGTGCTTGGAATGATCTTGGTATCGACTTCAGGACGATAAACGCCATAGTAAGCGGTCGGTTCGTGATTTTGGTTGATCAAACCAACAGGCATGAGGAATAGACCCGCACGACCGCGCAAATCTGGCTTGAACTCACGCTCAATCCAGAGTTGTTCGACTTCAGCTTCACCTTTATCACTAGATGATGTGATGGCGTGTTCCCATTCAAATTCGGCGACCATCTTGGTTTTGTCATCGAAGCGATGATTTAAGCCGATGACTGCACGTTGTACATCGACGTTTGAATCTTCGGGTGCTTTGGTTGGGCGGTTATAGCCGATTTCGCCGTAGCCAGAAACGGTTGTAGAAGACCCATCATTGGATTGTTTTTGTGCAGCACTAGATTTGATGTCTTGCTGAACTTGTGCAACTGCTTGGGCTTGCTGCTGGACTTGTTGGGTCTGTTGTTGAATTTGGGTGTTTTGTACTTGAACTTGCGCTGTTTGCTTTAATTGATTTGCTTCAAGTTGGTTGAGCTTCTCAAGCAGCATTTTGTTTTGTGCGCTGAGTTCTTTGACCATTTGAGTGAGTTGCGCGTTGCTCATGGAGTCAGAGCTTTGGTCATTTGCTGCTAGTACAAGGCTACTCATCCCACTTGCTGTGAGCATCATTCCAGATAGCGTCAAAGCGCGAACCAAACTGTTCTGACGATTCAAAAATTGCATAGCGTCCTCTTTGGTGAAAGTTTCTGATAGTTAAAATGATAATACTTCTTGTTTACATTTGTAAGAGTGTATTTCAATTTTGTTAATAGTTTTTTTAATTTTAGGAAATCATTTGATCAATAAACGGAGTGCGTAAAGATCGTATAAATGGTTGATGTTTGAATTGATGTCATGTTTAGTTGCAGAGAATGATTTAGATCACGTCTAACGCCTTCATCAAACTCTGCAAATATGGTTAAATACGCGATTAAATTTTAGCTTTATCTTTTTCTATTTTTTCATCGCAAGGACATCCTTTCATGCGTGCTTTTAATTTCTGTGCTGGTCCTGCCGCGCTTCCTACGGCTGTTCTCAATCGTGCTCAAGTCGAACTTCCAGATTGGCATGGCACAGGCATGTCCATCATGGAAATGAGTCATCGCAGTGATGATTTTGTGGGCGTGGCAGAGAAGGCGGAAGCTGATTTACGCAAGTTACTTGGCATTCCATCCAACTATAAAGTCTTGTTTTTACAAGGCGGCGCGACACTACAATTTTCTGCAGTGCCTTTGAATCTGCTTGGTGCCGGACAAACTGCGGATTATATCGATACAGGCATTTGGGCGGATAAAGCAATTGCTGAAGCGCGTCGTTATGGCAATGTGAATGTTGCAGCATCAAGCAAAGCCGATCATTTCCGTCATGTGCCTGCACAAAGCGAATGGCAACTGACCAAAGGCGCGGCTTATGTGCATTACACGCCAAATGAAACGATTGGTGGTTTGCAATATGACTTTATTCCAGAAGTTGAAGCGCCACTGGTTGCAGACTATTCATCTTCAATTTTGTCTGAGCCATTAGATGTTTCTAAATTTGGTTTGATCTATGCAGGCGCGCAGAAGAATATTGGTCCTGCAGGTTTGACGCTCGTGATCGTGCGTGATGATTTGATTGGTCATGCTCAGTCAATTACACCAAGTCTGCTTGATTATGCGCAACAAGGCAAAAATGGCTCAATGATCAACACACCACCTACATTTGGTTGGTATTTGGCAGGTTTGGTATTTGAGTGGTTGCTTGAGCAGGGTGGTCTCACTGCGATTCAGAAACTCAATCAAGAAAAAGCGGCGACGTTGTATGCGTACATAGATCAAAGCGGTTTCTATGCCAATCCGATCAAGAAAGAAAACCGTTCAATCATGAACGTGCCATTTACGCTTGCAGATGCTTCGCTTGAAAAAGCTTTCCTTGCAGAAAGTACAGCAGCAGGTTTGCTGAATTTGGCAGGTCATCGTTCAGTTGGTGGTATGCGTGCAAGTTTGTATAACGCAGTGCCGCTAGAAGCTGTACATGCGCTGGTTGCGTTTATGCAGGACTTTGCGAAACGTCACGGTTGATTGTTTTTTTAAGTTTCCTTAGTTTATCTTTGTAGTTATAAATAATTGCAAAGATAAGAACACTGAGCGGAGTCGAAGTGTGGTTTTTATATCACCGTGCATTTCGACTTCGCTCAATGAGCTATGCTGTTTGTTTAGTTGCTTTTTGTAGTTTTGATAGATAAATCCATTCGACAAAAACGAATAATTAATAAGAGAAAAAATATATGTATACAGGTAGTTGTCTTTGTGGCGGTATTCAATTTTCAATCAATACAGAGCTAGCACCAATTCAGATTTGTCATTGCTCTCAGTGTCGTAAGGCGCAAGGTACTGCGTTTGCGACGAATACGCCTGTATCGACAGATCATTTTGAGATGAAAAGTGGTACAGAACTGCTGACTGAATATGAATCTTCACCAGGTAAAAGACGTTTCTTTTGTCGTCAGTGTGGTTCGCCGATTTATAGTAGTCGGGATTCTTTGCCGAATGTGATTCGGATTCGTGCGGGTTTGTTGGATGAGCCGTTAAAGGTGAAGCCAGCTTTTCACTTTTATACTGCATCTAAATGCAGTTGGTGGGAAATTAATGATGATTTGCCGCAGTTTGAAGAAGGTATGATTCCGAAAAATCCAAAATAGGATAGTTCATGAATGGAATGTTGAAGTAGGCTTCAGCCCATGTTACGCACGCTGAATTATAGAAAACTCCCTTGTTGTGTTGCAATACTATCGGCCAACTCTTGCATCTTTTGAGATTCATAAGCCTTGTTAATATCATCCAAACACACTCTACAAATGGGCATTCTTGCCTTCTTTTCATGTAATGTTGTTAATAATATGCCAAAAAACATTGGTTGAAAGTTTAAGTAGTGCTCTTTCAAGGCGTTTCCTAATTCACGCCCTGAGACTATCCAAAAGTCTGTACCTGTAATTTTGTTTTGAGAAATTCTAATCTTTACTCTATCAAGCGAAATTATAATTTCCCTTAAACTATCTGTATATGAAAACTCACAAATATCAAAATAGATCATATTTATCTCCATTATTTTTTGAGAGGAAGTAGGGTGCGCATTGCGCACCAATTCGTAAGTTATCTGTTTGGTGCGCAATGCGCACCCTAAGCTTGCTAAAGTTGTTCATTTTTATATGAGTATGTGGATGGTTGTAATTTAAAAAGAGTTTGAGAAATATCAAAATGCAGTTTTTCAGTATTGCCTAAATCCTTTCTAATACATAAGCAAAAACGTGTGAATGCTAAAATTTCACTTTCTTTCTCTAGTGTTCCGCCTTTATCCCAGAAATCAATAAGTGCTTTCGTAACAAATGCACTCGCACAAATACAAATTCTTAATTTAGCATCATTAAGTATTGCAAGCTCACTGACTTCATCAGAGGCTTGTCCATTCCGACGAGCAATTGTTAACCGTGATGTTGCATTAATGAAATCGGAATAAGCTTTAAGGCGAAATTCGATTAGTTCATCTTTTCTTTTTCTTTTATTTGAGTAGTAGTGACTAAGCACTACGCCAAGAATAGCCCCAAAGAGTGAAAAAAGCGCTGGAATGAAGTTAACCATGAGAACGAAGATAATTTATTAGAGTACAAACAGCATATCAGCGTAAGCTAATGCTACTCCAGAAAAATTTGATAACTAGAAAGCTATGATAAATTCCAACCCTCCAGCTTTACTTGATATGCTCTGATCATTTAGAAAATTCAGAACATTGACGTCCTATGCAGTATGCCTATTTTGAAAAGCTGATTGATCAATTCCGTGAAGTGCCTGATGAGATGCCGCCGCAGGGATTAGTGGCATTTTATCTGCATTTTTTAAGGCAGGTTTGGCCTGTTTTCATCATGGTCTTGATCGTTGGCTTAGGGCTGACGCTGATCGAAGTATCTCTATTTAGTTTCCTCGGCAAAATCATCGACATGGCACAGACGACTTCGCCGAAAGTCTTTTTTCAGCAGCATCAGTCTATGCTGTTATGGATGGCATTTGTGGCATTGATACTGCGTCCGATTTTTAGATTTTCGCGTAATGTCTTGGTGTCTCAATCCATCATTCCCAGCTTTACTAACCTGATTCGTTGGCAAAGTCATGTCTATGTACTGAAACAGAATCTCAGTTTTTTCCAGAATGATTTTGCGGGTCGTATTGCCAATCGTGTGATACAGGTTGGGCCTTCACTGCGCGATTCAACCGTGCAAATGACTGATGCGATCTGGCATGTGCTGATTTATACGGGGAGTGCGCTGTATCTGTTTGGTCATGCCGATTGGCATTTGATGTTGCCATTATTGATTTGGCTGGTTTTGTATATTTACGGCATGATTTATTTTGTCCCGAAACTCAGGGTGCGCTCTGTTGCGGCATCGAGTGCGCGTTCCCAACTTATGGGACGAATCGTGGATGGCTATACCAATATCAGTACCTTGAAGTTATTTGCCCAAAGCAAAGATGAAGAAAACTACGCCCGCGATAGCGCAACTGAACTGACGCGACGTGTGCAGGAGATGATGCGTATTATCACTAGCATGGATAGTTTGCTGACGTTGATGAATAGCATGTTGATTGTCGTGACGATTGGCTTGGCATTGTGGCTGTGGAGTGTGGGTAAAGTCACATTGGGCGATGTGGCTCTTGCGGCAGGTTTGGTGATTCGGATTAACGAATTATCGTCGTGGATCATGTGGGTGCTGAATGGTATGGCGGATAACGTCGGGCAGGTGCAAGATGCCATGAAAAGCATTGCCCAACCGCGTGGTTTGTCTGATGCACCTCATGCAAATATGTTACAGGTAACACATGGTGATATTCAAATCCAGAATATCTCGTTTAACTATGGTAAGAATCATGATGATCATGCGCCCAGTGTTTTAAGTCACTTAAATCTGAACATTCGGGCAGGTGAGAAGATTGGTTTAGTTGGGCCATCTGGCGCAGGGAAATCAACATTAGTCAGTCTGTTACTGCGATTATATGATCTCGAAAGCGGTGAGATTCTGATTGATGGGCAAAATATCGCGCAAGTGACTCAAGATAGCCTGCGTTCAACAATTGGTTTGGTGACTCAGGATACGTCATTGCTTCATCGTTCTATTCGTGACAATTTGCTGTACGGCAAACCAAATGCCAGCGATGAGGAAGTGGAGTTGGCGGTTCAACAGGCGCGTGCGGATGTGTTTATTCCTGACCTAGAAGATGGCGAAGGGCGACATGGGTATGATGCGCATGTCGGTGAACGTGGCGTGAAGTTATCAGGTGGTCAGCGCCAGCGTATTGCGATTGCGCGCGTTCTGCTCAAGAACGCGCCGATTCTGATACTGGATGAGGCGACTTCTGCACTTGATTCGGAAGTTGAGGCTGCGATTCAGGATAGTCTAGAAGTGTTGATGCAAGGCAAAACTGTGATTGCGATTGCCCATCGTCTATCCACGATTGCGCGAATGGATCGTCTGGTGGTACTGGATCAAGGACAGATTATCGAAATGGGGACACATGCTGAACTGTTGGCGCAAGGTGGATTGTATGCACGGTTATGGCGACATCAGACAGGCGGCTTTGTTGGCGTAGGTTAATGTTTGCTGTGAGTGAAGCGCCTCCATGAACACTTCACATAAAAATCATTGAGCTTACTGGACTTTATCGTTCAATCATTTTAATAATAGAACGAGTTCATTCCATTGTCTTTTTCTTATGAGTACTGCCGTCAACACAATGCCTTGCAAGCAGATTTTGCTGGTCGAAGATGATCCTGCGATTGCCGAGCCTCTGATTTATGCATTAGAGCGTGAAGGCTGGGCTGTGCATTGGGTGACGTTAGCGGCTCAAGCGTTAGAGCGGCTTACGGCGGCACCACATGATTTTATTATTCTCGATGTTGGCTTGCCTGATATGGATGGTTTTGATTTATGTCGAGCGATTCGGAAGCAATGGACAACGCCTTTGTTGTTTTTAACCGCACGTAGTGAAGAAATTGAGCGCATTATTGGTTTAGAAATTGGTGCTGATGATTATTGTGCTAAGCCATTTAGTCCTCGGGAAATTATTTCAAGAATCAAAGTAATCTGGCGACGAATGAATGCACCAGATGTGCAGCAGCATTCTGTTAAGAATCGACTCGAAACGCCTGAAACAATAGAGAAGTCGAATGAGACTGAGCATGTCATTGCTTGGGGTGAATGGGAGCTTAATTTGCTAACGTTTCATGTAACTTATCATGGTGTAGCACTTAACCTCACTCGGTATGAATTACGTTTGCTTGAGGTGTTACTCAAACAACCTGAGCGGGTCTGGAGTCGAGGACAATTAATGCAAGCCGCTTGGGAACATCCTGATCATAGTCTCGAGCGTACGATTGATAGTCATATCAAAACTTTACGCCAAAAACTGCGCATGGTTCATCCGATTGATCCAATACAGACTCATCGTGGATTGGGGTATAGTTTGAGTCGTTGAACAATAGTCTGAGTGTGAGGTGAAATTTTTGTAAGATCAAAAGCAAATCCTCCCTAACCCTCCTTTTACTAAGGAGGGAATAGTTCCTCCCTTTGAGAAAGGGAGGTTAGGAGGGATTTGCTTTTGATCTCAATAGTTTGAAATTATATAAAGTATTAATTAATATAGTGTTCTTTATGGATGAAGCATGTCGATTTTTTTAAGAATTTGGTTTGCCTTTGCCATCGTCTTGCTGGCGGGAAGCTTTTTTACTTTCAATGCACTGCAAAATCAGATTAAGCCGAGTGTGCGCCAAGTCGTTGAAGAAACACTTGCAGACAATGCCAATATTATCGCCAGTTTGATTGCACCAGATGTGGCAAATCAGACGATTAAGACTCCTGAATTTCATCAGAAAATCATTCAAATTCTAGGCCGAAAACTCGGTGCAAAAATCTGGAACCAACAAAAGAATTTCGTCAATCAACAGCTCTATATTACGGATGTGCACGGGATTGTTGTATACGATTCGCAAGGTTTAGCCACAGGTCAGGATTATTCGCGCTGGAATGATGTTTATCTGACGTTGCATGGTCGTTACGGGGTGCGTTCAACGCGCACAGATCCCAATGATTCAAGTACATCGACAATGTATGTGGCAGCGCCAATCATCTGGAATGGGCAGTTAATAGGAGTGCTTTCATTAGCTAAACCTGGAGTGTCGGTGCAGCCTTATATCGATCTTGCTCAACGTGAAATGGCGATTCGAGCACTTTGGATTGTGGCATTGTCTCTCATCGTCAGTGGTATGGTTGCGTGGTGGCTGCGGCATAGTATTGAGCAGGTTCGGCGTTATGCGCTGCGATTAACGCCAGCCAATTCACTGGGTGAAACTGGTGAGCATTCGATTCAAACGACTCCAATTCATGACGCCATGAGTAAGCCTTTACATTTTTGGGCTGCGCGTGAACTAAATGAACTGACTCAAGCGATTGACCAGATGCACGAAGCGCTTGCTGGCAAGGCGTATGTTGAGAATTATGTGCATACATTGACTCATGAGTTGAAAAGCCCTTTGACTGCGATTTCCGCCAGTGCAGAGTTGCTACACGATGATTTACCGACACCAGATCGTGAACGCTTTGCGCAGAATATCATTGAGCAAACAGAGCGATTGCAGAATCTCATTGAGCGATTATTGCTGCTGGCAAAGCTTGAAAAACAACAAGATCATCATGGGCAGCCCCTTGAGAAAAAAATGATAACTGTTGCCAGTCAGATCAATCAATTATTGGAAGAGCGTAGTGCAGTATTGAAGAATCGCCAATTGCATATTGAACTGAATATTCCAAATGAGTGTAGCGTCCAAGCAGAACCATTTTGGTTCAATCAGGCACTAGGCAATATTCTCGATAATGCCTTTGATTTCACGCCACAAGGTGGACGTATCACGATTCACTGTACTCAGATTCTGAATGAAACGAATGATCATCAACACAAGAATAACATCAAGATTCAGATCGAAAATGAAGGTGAAGCTATTCCAGATTATGCGTTGCCTCAGATTTTTGATCGTTATTTTTCTCTGCCTAGACCCGAAAGCGGGCGTAAAAGTACAGGTATTGGACTTACTCTAGTGCGTGAAGTGATGACATTACATCAAGGGCAAGTTCTAGTCGAAAATATTGACGGTGGTGTGCGAGTGAGCCTCATGTTTTAGAGCATGATGAGTTCACATGAAATCCATCTTCATTTCACATCAGCTCCATCGGCATTCCATTTCGAAGTCACACAATAAACTCTCAAATTAAAAAAGGGGAGTATGAAAAGTGACTCGATTATTCACGTCAAAATTTGCAGTGATTGGCATGTTGACGCTGCTGTTTATGATTGCTTTGGCGATGTTGTCCAATCTTGTTCGAGAAAGACAGCAGTACAACGACAACGTGATGAGTGATATTGGGCAGGATTATGTCCATCCACAACTGATCTTGACACCTTTTATTGTGATTCCGACCAGTACCTCACAGCCGTGTTCAAATGATCAAAATAAAACCTGTCTCTATACCAAAGACGTGATCATCAACCCCAGCCATTCATCATGGACGAATCAATTAACAGTCAGTAATGATAACTTCAAACGTGGAATTTATAAGGCGATTACTTATACGGATGCAGTTGCAATCAAAGGGAATTTTGCAATTCCAGCACAATTGTCTGATGCATCATTTTTTCAGGGCTATAGTCCAAATGCAACTCATGTGGTGCATTGGGATAAAGCAACGATTCGTTTAAGCATTTCAGATTTGCGCGGATTGACCAATCAACCTGTCATGACATTGAACCAGCAAAAAGTGGTTTTTAATTTTCCTAGAGCAGATCGCCCAAACCGTTTAGCAATGACATATACAGAAGCTCCGATCGTCATCAATCCTCAAGCACAAAATTTAGATTTTGCACTGGATTTTGAGTTAAATGGCATGAGCAGTTTGGCAGTTATTCCTGTGGGTAATGATATGTCGATGAGCGTTGATGCAAATTGGGCACATCCAAGTTTTTATGGTGCTTCACTGCCTCAAAAAAATATTCAAGCAAATCGTTTTCATGCCACTTGGCAAAATACCTACATCGCCAATCAAAATGCTGAGCGTCTCAATGCGTGTATGAGTAATGGAAATCAACCTTCCTGTGATATGCTGAAAGTTCCAGAAAATAGTGTATTTGCCGTGAAGTTGATCAATGCCGTCGATACATACACGATGTCAGATCGAACGATCAAATATGCACTTTTATTTCTGATGATTACGTTCGGCACGTTCTTCTTGTTTGAAGTCTTAAAGAAACTTCGTATTCACCCGATGCAATATACTTTGGTCGCTGCGGCATTGGGCGTGTTTTATCTGTTGTTATTGTCCTTTAGTGAGCATGTTGGTTTTGCAGTTGCTTACTTAGGTTCGAGTGCTGCATGTGTCTTATTGATTAGCTTTTACGTGTATCACGTGCTGAAGGGGCTTGGGCGAACACTGCTGCTCACCACCATTTTATCCGCGATGTATGCCTCGATGTATGTGATCTTGCAGTCGGAAGATCTCACCTTGATTTTAGGTTCGATTCTGGTCTTCGTGTTGATCGCCGTCATGATGTTCCTGACTCGAAAAGTCGATTGGTATGAGTTATCCACTTCATCGAAAAATCCTTAACCGAGCGAACTCACCATTTCTGAGCAATGTGAAGTGGTGAGTGCCTCCAAAACTTGAAAATGCAATAGTGACGATTCATTGGGAAGAATGATCATGAATGCTCAGTTCAAAGGTATATACACCGATCAGCTTGTTCCTGTTGTTAGAAAAGTAGATTTGTTGCATCAGTATCGAGAAAACAAACAGGCATTTCTAAATCTGGGGAGTGTTCTGATTGATGAAAGCAATGGCACACTTTTTATTTTTGATGCCAATGGCGAATTGGTTAGAACCGAAAAAATTCAGATTTAGAGTGGGTAAGACATGCTAAATTGGTCTTAATTCGTAGATAAATAGAAGCTGCGTAAGTCTTTTTCTCGTTGTTCGGTGAGTTCAGTTTTACAACTGACAAACATCAAACCGCGAATCGTACCGTCGATATAGTAAGTGTAATGCGCATCGCATTCTGCATCACGAAAAGAAACCCAAAGACGCTGTGCTTTGATGAGTTGGGATAACATGGGTTTGCCCATCGAGTTTGTTGACGGGTTAGCTTTGATTTGAGCGATGACTTGATTGTAGGTTGTGTTGAGTTTGCGATCAGCTTTTTCAAACTCACGGTTTGCGCAATATTCAATTTCAGGTGTACCGCCTTTGCCAGCCGCACAGTATTGTTCGATTTGAGATTCGTTCATGGAGTCAAAAGAAGGTTCTTCTGCGAATGAGAATTTGGAGCAACTTAATAGTGCTAAGACGAAGAATGTTATTTTTATTGAACGCATCATGACTGCCTTTAGATTTTTATTAAAAAACCACCGTAAATCTTAGACTCACGGTGGTTTGATTAAAACACTAAATCGGAATGATTTAAACGTTAAAACGGAAGTGCATCACATCACCATCTTGCACGATGTAGGTTTTGCCTTCCAAACGCCATTTACCAGCTTCTTTTGCGCCTGCTTCACCTTTGAAGCCCACAAAGTCTTCATACGCGATGACTTCTGCGCGAATAAAGCCTTTTTCAAAGTCAGTGTGAATTACGCCCGCTGCTTGCGGTGCGCTTGCGCCTTTTTTTACAGTCCATGCGCGAACTTCTTTCACACCTGCGGTGAAGTAAGTTTGCAAACCGAGGAGGGCATAACCTGCACGAATCACACGGTTTAATCCTGGTTCTTCCATGCCAATCGCTTCAAGAAATTCAGCTTTTTCAGCTTCATCGAGCTGAGCAATTTCGGCTTCGATTTGATTGCAAAGTGGCACAACAATTGAGTTCTCTTTTGCAGCGAGTTCACGAACTGCATCCAGATGAGGATTGTTTTCAAAACCATCTTCTGAAACGTTGGCGATATACATGGTTGGTTTCAAGGTCATCAAACCCATACCACGAACGAGTTTGAGCTGATCTTCGTCGAGATCAACTGAACGTGCTTGATCGCCTGCTGCCAGTGCTTTTTCGATACGCTCTAAAATATCTTTGGTTGCGATGGCTTCTTTGTCACCGCCTTTTGCTGCTTTAGTCAGACGTACAATTGCTTTGCTGACCGTATCTAAATCCGCCAATGCGAGTTCTGTGTTGATGGTGGCGATATCATCAAGTGGGTTTACTCGATTATTCACATGAATGACATTGTCATCTTCGAAACAGCGAACAACGTGAGCAATCGCATCAGTTTCACGGATGTTTGCCAAGAATTTATTACCTAGACCTTCGCCTTTACTTGCGCCAGCAACCAGACCAGCGATGTCCACAAATTCCATGGTTGTTGGGATTGTGCGTTCAGGTTTAACGATTTCAGCAAGTGCATCCTGACGTGGATCAGGAACAGGCACGATGCCTGTGTTCGGCTCAATCGTACAAAATGGGAAGTTTTCCGCAGCGATAGCGGCTTTGGTCAGTGCATTAAATAGCGTAGATTTACCGACGTTAGGCAGGCCGACGATGCCGCAATTAAAACCCATAATGATATTCCTGTAGGTGATTCAAATTGATTTATCAGCATATTTCATCATCAGGTCATGATTGATAAAGATGCTAATGGATCAATTTACTCATGAAGTTGAGCAAAAAAGTTTGTAAAATTGGCGCATATGATACACCAAAGTCGTTATGCTGTTCTGCATGATCTTTCATTGCTTGATTTGTCTTTGCTTTTCTGACTTTTTAAGAAATCTGTTCAGTCTTTTGGGAAAATAGTTATGCGTATTTTGTTCCAGTTTCCTCTGTCTCATTATTGTGAAAAAGCCCGCTGGTTACTGGATTATAAAGAGCTGGATTACGTTGCAAAAAATGTCATTCCTGGCCCACATCGTTTATTGACACGTTGGCATGCAAGCAATGATACGTTACCACTTTTAAAAGATAAGAAAACATGGATTGGTGATTCGACAGAGATTGCGTTTTATTTAGATGGTGTCTATGCCGAGAAACCTTTGATTAACCACGATCCAAAGCAACGTGCCGCAATTGTTGAATTGGACAAAAAGGCGAACGAGCTTGGCTATCATGTACGTCGCTGGATGTATCTTTATCTGATTGATGAACCACATACGATGGAAATTATGATGGGTGAACGTGGTTTTTTGCATGCGTTCAAACCGTTGATGACGCCCGTCATTAAAAAAGGTGTGAAGGAGTTGTATCAGATCTATCCAGAAAAAGCAGCGAAATCGAAGGCTCACATTGATGTATTAATTGATGATATTGAGGCAGCGTTACTGGCGAATGGTTCTGATGGTCAGCATGGCTATTTGGTGGGTAAGCAGTTTAGTTTTGCGGATATTTCAGTGTGTGCGCTGGCCGCACCATTATTAGGCCCGATCGGTACGCCTTGGGTCGCGCCACGCGATGTTGTTGCACCTGAGCCGATTGAGCAGTTTAAACAAGCGTTATTGGCGAGACCCTTTGGACAGTATGTGATGCGTGTTTATAGCCATGATCGTAAAGCGCGTGTGGATTGGCGCGGACAGTGAAATAGATGAGGTGAGCAGTGAGTCTCATTAATCGTTTATTGGTTAAAGCACAGGTGATTGATGGTACAAAGCGTTCCGTCAGAGCCAGAATTTTGCTGGATGATGCCGGTAAGGTTAAAGGCGTCCAAATTAGGTTTGGTTCTGGTGATCCTGCAATTGATCAACGTGCGATTAGAGAGTTAATGAATACGCAATATGCGCCAAGTCGATTGGGGGCAAAGAAGGTTCGTGTATGGCATGATGTGACGTGGACTTGTGGTGATGACTGATTGAAATAAAAACCATCCCTATCTAAATCTTCCCCTTGAAGGGGAAGACTTCAAGGCAATCGCTGTCCAATATTCTGTTGGATAGTGCTTAACACAGCATCAATATTCGTTAAAACTTTATGATTCCAAAAACGTAGAACTTTGATATCAAGTGATTCTAAATATTCAGTACGAATCGCATCATAGTCATGATTATCTATGTGCTGAGAACCATCGAGTTCTATTGCTAAATTACAATCATATGAATAGAAATCAATAATATAATGACTGATTGGAACTTGTTTACGAAATTTAATACCTAGTTGCTCATGCCGTATTTTTGACCAAAGTAGTAATTCAGCATCAGTCATACGTTTTCGCAACTGTCTTGCATTATTAATTGTTGTTTTTGTTGTTTTATGCATTTGAAAACACGTGTTTATTTGAAAAAATTACCAGAGTTCCTTCCCCTTCAAGGGGATGAGCGAGGAACAACAGCGCACTGCGCTGTCCGAGCGCAAGACGGAGCGATAGCGCAGTGTAGGATGGGGATGGTTTTAATATTGCAAAAACCACCCCCATCCCGACCTTCCCCCTGAGGGGGAAGGAGACAAGCATTTATGATTAAATTACTTATTCAACTCCGCCATCACTTCATCTGAGAAATTAGCGTTGGTATACACGTCTTGTACGTCATCCAAGTCTTCAAGCATATCAATCAGTTTTAGAACCTTTTGAGCTTGTTCAATATCGGTGATGTCTGCTTGAGTTGATGGAGACATTGTTACTTCAGCGTTATCAGATTTCAAACCTGCCGCTGCAAGCGCATCCTGAATCGCACCAAATGCATCTGGAGTTGTGATAACCGTCACGCTGTCTGCATCAGACTCGACATCATCTGCACCCGCATCTAATGCAACTTCGACGATTTTGTCTTCTAGTGACACATCATCAAAACGAATTTCACCACGCTGAGTGAACAGGTAGGCCACAGAACCCGTTGTCCCAAGATTACCACCACATTTGCTGAAACAATGACGGACTTCAGGCACGGTACGGTTAATGTTATCTGTCATCGTATTGATCAGAACTGCCACACCGCCAACGCCATAGCCTTCGTAACTGATTTCTTTCAGATCGTCGTTTTCTGTATTTCCTGCACCGCGTTGAATTGCACGGTTAATGGTGTCACGTGTCATATTCACTGACAGTGCCTTTTCAACCACAGCGCGGAGTTTTGGGTTTTTTGCAGGATCCGCATCACCTTGTTTGGCTGCACTGACTAACTCACGGATATATTTGGTAAATACTTTACCGCGTGATGCGTCTTGGCGCGCTTTGCGGTGTTTAATATTAGCCCATTTGGAATGTCCAGCCATGGCTGATTGCTCCTTACTGTTTCTGTAATGTGGGATTGATGCGAGATCAACGTGCTGAAGAAAATATTGAAAAGCCACAACTCAAATATTGAAGTTGTGGCGTGTTAAAAATTGGCGCAAATGGTAGCAGATTTGAGCTGTTTTGATAAGACTCGTACCGCGGATCAGATTATCAGCGGTATTTGTCTTGTGGGGTGACGCTAATGTTACTAGCGGTTACCAGCGATATTTATCGAAGTTTTCAGGATTTGCCCAATATTTAGAGTTGAGCCAGTCGGGGATTTGTTTGTATTCAAGGATATTAAATTGCCAGAGTTCCCAGTCTTCGATCTTTTCGACTTGGCTAAAACCTAATGCGCGCAGACCTGTCGATTGGTCACCATAAGCAACGACGAGTACGCGTCTGGCGAGTAGATCGCGAAGGTGAGTTAAACCATGTGTGATCGCTTGAGTTGCGGTTGCGTGTGAAGGTGCTGCTTGATGATCGCTGTGTGTGAGCGCGTTACTTGTAACGGAGTCGTGATCAAGATAGCATTCATCGAGCACAATTACGGCAAGGTCAAAACGTTGCTGAAAAGGGATGCTATTCAACAGCCAAAGTTCTCGTTGCTGCCACAATCCCGTCCACCCTGCACTCCAATCCTTGAGCGCACTGAAATCACGCGCAATCACTAAACCGTGTTCAATCGGTTTTTCATGCGCTAAACGCTGAATGAGTGGAAGAATATTTGGTGGTGTGTGTGGCATTGGCAAGTCCTTGCTGATGAAAAGAGGCTTCTGGACTGAAGGCTTTTGTGTCATTTCTAGAGTCATTTGAGACAACTCCATATTGATATGATCATATAGAGAGATCATAGCGCATATCAATAGATTACAACGTATATTTGATGGCGTTGACGTGACTAAATTCCGTGTTGTTTTAGTTAAAGTCCGATAAAACGAGCGTAAACGAGTTTAAAATAATCGGCTGAATCCTCATTGACGATAAATACGATTGCTGCTTTAGCATGATACGATTTTGTGTTTTTAAAATTAGCGAGTTTCATCACGAGTCGATGAAATAGCCTGATAGGAATTTGTATGGAATACCAAGGAATTTGCCACAAAATGCGCACGCATTTGGGCGAAACTGTTGAAACCGCGCGTGGTACATTGGCAGCAGGCGTAGAGTACAGTTTAGTTTTGGGCGCGTTTGATTATCCAATGACCCAAAATTTGGGGCATGAGATTGAACTTGAATGGACTGGTCGTATCTTCTGTTTATCTTGTGGTAATCAAACGCCTAAATCGTATTCACAAGGACATTGCTATAAGTGCATGATCACGAAAGCATCGTGTGATATGTGCATGATGAAGCCTGAAACATGTCATTTTCATTTAGGGACTTGTCGCGAAGAGGATTGGGCGATGAGTGTGTGTTTCCAGCCGCATATTGTCTATTTAGCGAATTCTTCTGCACCGAAGGTTGGTATCACTCGCATTACGCAAATGCCAACTCGCTGGCTTGATCAGGGTGCAACACAAGCATTGCCTTTAATGCGTGTGAATAGTCGTCGACTTTCAGGATTGGTTGAGGTTTTATTCGGCCAAGATATTGCAGATAAAACTGATTGGCGTAAGTTGCTAAAAGGCGAGGCAGAACCGATTGATCTTATGTCAATTCGTGATGAGTTACTTGCCAAGCATCAAGCTGATATTGATCAGATGCTGCAAGAATCCTCAAATGAGTTAGTGATGCTTACAGATGAGCGGATTCGAGAGTTTTCTTATCCTGTGAATGAATATCCTGCGAAAGTTACCGCACATAACTTTGATAAAAAACCTGTGGTTCATGGCAAGTTAAACGGTATTAAAGGTCAATATTTATTGCTCGATACTGGCGTTTTGAATCTGCGTAAATTTGGTGGCTATGAGTTAAAGGTTAGGATTTAGTTTTTAGAGTCAAAAATTAAAATCAAAATCCGTCCTAACCTCCCTTTACAAAGGGAGGAACTTCTCTATTTTGGCATAGCCAAAATAGTTCCCTCCTTAGAAAAAGGAGCACGCGGTAGTACTGCGTGAGGGAGGATTCGCTTTTGATCTTTTTTACTTATTAAATATTAAAGGAATACATTCACATGAATATCGCCGTAAATTCAGAAGACACTCAAACTGCACATCCGACGATTTATCTCAAAGATTATCAGCCACCTGCGTTTGGTGTTGAGTCAATTTATCTCGATATTAATATTCATGCGAATGAAACGATTGTGATTAGCACGTTAGAAATGCATCGTTTGCATGCGGGCGCGTTGGTGTTATTGGGACGAGATCTAGAACTCATCAATATCCAATTGAACGGTACAGATTTAGAGCGCACTAGCTATGTGCTGGATAAAGAAAGCTTGACCATTTTAAATGCGCCAGATCGTTGCACGATTAAAACCGAAGTTCGTATTCATCCAGAAACCAATACGCAACTCGAAGGTTTATATCAATCAGGTGGCATGTATTGCACGCAGAATGAACCTGAAGGTTTCCGCAAAATTACCTTTTATCCAGATCGTCCTGATGTACTTTCTGTGTTTACCACGCGTCTTGAGGCAAGTAATCAATATCCAACGTTGTTGGCAAATGGTAATTTGATTGAATCTGGCAAAGTTGGCGCAGACCGTCATTATACGATTTGGCAAGATCCAACCAAGAAGCCGAGTTATCTATTTGCTTGTGTCGCAGGTGATTTAGCGGTCTTGAAAGATACCTTTACGACGATGGAAGGTAAGCCTGTTTCATTGGAACTTTACACAGAACAAAAAGATATTGAAAAATGCCATGTGGCGATGCAAGCGCTCAAGGATTCAATGACTTGGGATGAAGAGCATTACGGTCGCGCTTACGATCTCGATAATTACATGATCGTTGCCGTGAGTCAGTTCAATATGGGTGCAATGGAGAACAAAGGTCTTAATATCTTTAATACCTCCTGTGTGTTATCCAGCCCAGAAACATCAACTGATGTGTCTAATTTTTATGTGAAATCAACAATTGCCCATGAATATTTCCATAACTGGACAGGCAATCGCATTACTTGCCGTGACTGGTTTCAGTTGTGTTTGAAGGAAGGTTTTACGGTTTTCCGTGATCAGAGTTTTTCGGATACGTTGCAGTCGCCTGCGGTGCAACGCATTGATGATGTATCGAGTTTGAAGTCAATACAATTTGCAGAAGATGCAGGCCCAATGTCACATCCGCCACGTCCAGATCACTTTGTTGAAATTAATAATTTCTATACCGCAACGGTCTATGACAAAGGCGCAGAAATTGTCCGCATGATGGCGACATTATTGGGCGAAGAAGATTTCCGTAAAGGCACCGATGAGTATTTCCGTCGTCATGATGGCGAGGCTGTGACGGTTGAAGATTTGATTGGTAGCTTGAGCGATGGTTCAGGTACTGATCTGTGGAGTTTCTTGCCGTGGTACAGCCAGCCTGGAACACCAGTTGTCAGTGGACAAGGTGTTTATGATGCAGCGACTAAACGTTATACATTGACCTTATCGCAAAAGATCGACAAGAAATCAAACTATCCAGAACCGCAACCTTTGCCGATTCCAGTGAAAATGGCATTGTTTAATCAGCAGACAGGACAACAACTATTGCTAGATGCACAAGGCGAAACTGAATGTGTGTTGATGTTGAATCAAAGTAAACAAATCTTTGTATTTGAAAGCATTGAAAGCGCGCCGATTGTATCGTTGTTACGTGATTTCTCTGCGCCTGTGTTGCTGAACTTTGATTATCAAGATGCTGAACTCGCGTTCTTGATGCAATATGAAAGTAATGGTTTCAATCAATGGCAAGCGGCACAGCAACTATTAGAACGGATTTTATTGCAAGGTCATGATGCAAGCGTTTATTTAAAATCGTTACTTGTAACGCTTCCGAAAGTAGCAAGCATTGATCCATTGCTGGCATCACGCTTACTGGATATTCCGACTGAGGCATTCATCGCGAGTCGTATTGATCGTGACTACGATCCTGTGGCGGTGCGTGCAACGCGCGAAGCATTGATGAATGCGATTGCTACGGAGTTAAAGGACTTCTGGTCTACAACGTATGCAGCTTTGCCGATAGTGCCTTATGTCGATAGCAGTGAAACGATGGGGCAGCGTGCGCTGCGCAATGCGGTACTTGCCTTTGCTTGTCGTGCAGGCGTTGCGGATGCATTAACCAATGCAAGTCATCAATATGATGCGGCAGTGTGTATGACCGAACGCTTAGGAGCGCTGCGCCAGCTGGTGAATTACAATGCGCCAGATTATGCGGCGAAGTTAGCTGATTTTTATCAGCGATTTGAAAATGAAGCGTTAGCGATTGATTTATGGTTTGGGTTGCAAGCAAGTAAGCCCACGGTCACTGTAGATGAGGTGACTCAACTGACCAAACATCCAAAGTTTGATTTGAATACCCCGAATCGTATTCGTTCGGTGACGGGTAATTTCTCGACCAATCCTGTTGCGGTATGGACGGTTGAAGGTGCGCAGTTTTATGTGAACTTTGCCAAGATTCTAGATGCGCAGAATCCAATTTTAGGCTCACGGATTTTGCAGGTGTTGTCGCGTTGGTATACGTTGAAAGAGCCATTGCGTAGTCAGATTAAGGCGGTGATTGATAGTCTGCAAGGTCAGGTGACGTCGAGTAGCGTGGCTGAGACTTTAGCGAATTTGCAAAAGGCAGGATAGCTAGACTTTCACTAAAAAGAGAATAAAAAATGAATGAAATTAGCATTTATCAAGCTGAAAACGGCATGATTGAAGTGCGGTTGGAGGATGACACAGTATGGTTAACGCAAGCGCAAATGGTTGCTTTATTTGGGCGTGATCAGTCTGTTATTTCTAGACATATTGGTAATATTTTTAAAGATGGTGAGTTGGAACGTGAAAGCAATATGCAAAAAATGCATATTGCAAATTCAGACAAACCTACTGAGCTGTATAACCTTGATGTTATTATCTCAGTAGGCTATCGCGTGAAATCACAACAGGGTACACGTTTTCGTCAGTGGGCAACACGCCTTTTGCGTGAACATTTGACCCAAGGATTTACTCTCAACCGACAACGTTTTGAAGCTAATGCTACTGAATTAGAAGCTGCGCTGAAGCTTGTGAAAAAAGCAGCACAGAGTTCTGAGCTTCTTGCTGATACTGGTCGTGGTCTTGTGGATATCGTCACGCGTTATGCGCAAACTTTTTTGCTGTTACAACGTTATGACGAAGGGTTATTAACTGAACCAAAGACAGTTGCAGGTGGAGTGTTGCCCACCTATCAAGAAGCATCTATTGCTCTGCAACAATTAAAAGTTGGGTTGATTGCACGTGGTGAAGCAACCGAGCTTTTTGCGCTTGAGCGGGGTGATGGTTTGATTGCTTTGCTGGGTAATCTTGACCAAACTGCATTTGGTGAGCCTGTTTATCCAAGTATTGAGGCAAAAGCGGCTCATTTATTGTATTTTGTAATTAAAAATCATCCATTTGCTGATGGTAATAAACGTAGTGGCGCATTTTTGTTTATTGATTTTCTCAATCGAAATGGTTGTTTATTAGATAAAAATAGACAGCCTGTGATTAATGATATTGGTCTGGCGGCGTTGGCATTGCTAGTTGCGGAGTCGAATCCAAATCAAAAAGAAACAATGATTCGCCTAATCATGAATATGCTAGCGCAGGAAGTTTAATTGAAGAGTTTTTGGATAAAATGATCTAATCTTCAAATCAAACTTCCCTTAATAGGCAGAAAAGTTACTAAACCAACCCATTCTCAACCAAATAATTCTTATACGTTTCGCGTACACCTGTTTTGAGCAATTTGCCAGTCGCTGTGTGTGGAAGCTCATCGACAAAAACAACCGCATCAGGCAATTGCCATTTCGCGACTTTATCCGCTAAGAAAGTAATCACGTCAGCAGCAGTGACAGTCGCGCCGTCTTTTTTGATTGCGAGTAGCAGTGGACGCTCATCCCATTTCGGATGATAGACACCAATGACACAGCACTCTTTCAGTGCAGGATGACCTACTGCCGCATTTTCTAAATCAATCGAACTAATCCATTCGCCGCCTGACTTGATGACGTCTTTGGCACGATCAACGATTTGCATGGTGTTTTCAGGATCAATCGTAGCGACATCGCCAGTGTCGAACCAACCGTCAATAAAGGATTTTTTATCATCGTTCAGATAGTAACTATCTACTACCCAAGGACCACGAACGAGTAGGGAACCAAAGGCGTGACCATCGCGAGGTAACTCATTGCCCGCATCATCGACAATTTTCATTTCGATACCGTAAACGGAGCGACCCTGTTTCAGTTGTTTTTGATAGCGTTGTTCTAAAGGCAATTTTGCCATTGCTCGAGTCATGCTATTTACTGTGCCGAGAGGGCTGAGTTCAGTCATTCCCCAAGCGTGGATTAAGAATGCATCATGCTTTTCGTGAAATGCTTTAATCATCGAGAGAGGCGCTGCTGCACCGCCCACGACGACATTTTTAACTGATGTTAAGGTCGCATTGATTTGATCGAGATAGTTCAGCAAACCTAACCAAATGGTTGGCACACCTAATAACAAATTGGCTTGTTCGCCATTGATCAATTCATATAATGACGCACCATCCATACCGTGTGCAGGGAAAACTAACTTCGCGCCGACCATCGTTGCGGCATACGGTGTACCCCACGCATTGACATGGAACATTGGAACGACGGGAAGTAGAATGCTTTCTTCATCGATGTTGAGGGCATTTTTTTGTACCGCAGCAATCGCATGTAGCACGGTGGAGCGATGGGTATACATTACCCCTTTAGGATTGCCTGTTGTGCCAGAGGTATAGCACAACGCTGCACCAGCATTTTCATCCAACAATGGCCAGTTAAAAGTCGTGGGCATGTCGGCAATCAGGTCTTCGTAGCAGAGTAAGTTAGGAAGTTTGCTGCTAGTCGGCATGTGCGTTTTATCAGTGAGTACAACGATGCCTTCGACTTTTTTAATATGTTCAGCAACAGCTTCAAGTAGGGGAACAAAGGTTAAATCCACAAAAATGAAACGGTCTGCAGCGTGATTAATAATATAAATAATTTGTTCAGGAAATAGGCGAGGGTTGATGGTATGGGTAATCGCACCGATGCCAGAAATGCCAAAATACAATTCATAATGACGATGAGTATTCCAAGCAAGTGTCCCCACGCGGTCGCCAATTTTGATGCCTAATTTTTGCGTGAGCGCATTGGCAACCTGTTTTGCGCGTGCTGCAGCTTGTCCGTAGGTATAGCGAAAAATCCCACCTTCAACCTGACGACTGACTATCTCAGCGTCAGGGTGCGATACGATCGCGTGTTCGATGAGTGATGAAATGAGGAGTGGTTGCTGCATCATGCTCATGATTTTTCTCTTCCGTAAGTTTCTGTAGTTTTTAAGCGTTCAGATCTACTTGCTTGGGTTTTTGAGTGTAATGGACTGCGGTCGATAAAGCTGTGGCAGAATTGATTATCCAATCCCATCAATTGCAAATCGCACTAAGCCCAAAAGAATCCCAATCATAAAGCCAACGACGACACCATTGACACGAATCATGTGTAAGTCACCACCAACTTCGGATTCAATCTTGCCGATCATGTCGCGGGTATCCCAGTTATGGATTTGTTCACTGATATATTGGATCACTGTATCGGCATAACGATCTGCTGCATATTCAGCAAAATCAGCAATTTCTAAGTTGAGCGCGGTTCTCACTTGAGTATCTTCTTTGAGCTGAGAGCCGATGCGTATCATAAAACCTTGTAGACTATTGCTAATCGCAGATTCTCTGGTTTCAAGGTCATCAATAATCCCTTGGATAATGCTTTCGTAAATATGGAATCCGAAAGCCACTACCGTTGGAGATTGAACGAGACTTTGTTTAAGCGCTTCCAATTTTTTCGACTCTTCGGAGTCATCATCTTGTAGGGCGGTCATCCATTGCGCAATCGAGTGATTGAGCATCAGGTGAATAGGATGATCAGGTTGGGTGTTCAAATCTCGAATCGTCCGCAATACACCCCAGACCACATTACGTTTGACATCAAATCCCAGTACGCTTGCGCCACGAGATAGATGTCCAAAAACACCAGTTTCATCGAGAATTTTTTGAATGATTTCTTCAGCATACTGAGGATTGGTATGAATCCAGTTATCCGCGCTACTGAGCGCTAGATGAATGACATCGTTGTGAATTTTATTGTCAAAGACTGCTTTCATGGTGCGTGAAACAGCCTGATTCATCGGCGTTTCACTAAACCATTCAATCGTACTTTGTTGAATAAATTGACTAATAGCCTCATTCTGAGAGATTTTTAGAAAACGAGGAACTAAGCGTTTAAGTTCACCTGCCAGCATGCGTGCATTGGCTGGTTCAGAGAGCCAATTGGCGACGTATAACGTCATATCAATGACTTCAAGTTTACTTCGCACAATTTGTGGCGCGAGAAAATTTTCCTGAACAAAACGTCCCATGGATTCGGCAATTCGCGCTTTGTTACGTGGAATAATTTCAGTGTGTTCGCGAATAAAACTAGGAACCCAAATGTGTTTAAACGGATCACGGAATAGCACAGTAATCGCATACCAATCTGCTAATCCACCCACCACACCTGCTTCTGCGCCTAGCGTTAAAATATGAATGATGCCGACGTAGTTTGGAAATTGACGGCTGGATAACAATAAAATTATCCAGAAAACGACCATAGAGACCAATAGGAACGTGGCAATACGCTTGTTTCTTGTGAGGTTTAATTCAGGGCTAAGCTGCGAATTCAACGATGCTGCTCCTAGTTACATAAAAGCTCACTGAGCTTGTCGAAGTGAATGACGATAAATAGAGTATATCTTTTGTGTATACCTACATTTATTTCGATACTTCGGGCTCAGTAACCGTAGGCTCAATGAGCTATTTTATTGATTAAAAATAATTGTTCATGGATGAATATCTGCAATACCTGCGATCTGACGTAATTGAATAGTCAGTTGCTCGCGTGCTTTAACGAAACCATCAATTCCCGATTGCAGTAACTCAAATGCCATGAGGTTATTGTTATGCAACGTGGTGAAGGTTTCTTCCGTCAAAGTGATGGCGTTAACAGGTTTGAGTTTGGCATTTTCAATAGACAATTGAATTGGCAAATTTCCCGTTTGTTTTGCTAATTCAGCCAGTAGCGCTGGTGAAATGGTTAGCAAATCACAACCTGCCAATGCGGTGACTTGTGCCAAACTTCTGAAACTTGCACCCATGACTTCGGTTTTATGATTGTGTTGTTTGTAGTAGGCGTAGATTTCACGGACAGATAGAACGCCTGGGTCGAGTTCGATAGGGTAGCT
Source organism: Gammaproteobacteria bacterium (assembly GCA_028868515.1). Lineage (GTDB taxonomy): Bacteria > Pseudomonadota > Gammaproteobacteria > Pseudomonadales > Moraxellaceae > Aquirhabdus. The sequence goes on along the minus strand of JAGWUI010000003.1, from coordinate 132,113 downwards.
GTCTTTGCCTTCGGATTTTTTGTACCAATCTAAAATCCGGCCCACAAATGGCGAGATTAAGGTTACGTCAGCATGCGCACAGGCTACAGCTTGATGTAAGCCAAAAATTAGTGTGAGATTGCAGTGAATACCTTCTTTTTCAAGTGCTTGTGCCGCTTGGATGCCTTGCCATGTTGCCGCAATTTTAATCAGAATTCGTGATTGATCAATGCCAGCATTTTTATACAGGCCAATGAGTTCACGGGCTTTGGCAATGGTTTCATCGGTATCGTAGGATAGACGTGCGTCGACTTCGGTTGAAACACGACCTTGAATTAATTTCAAAATTTCCAATCCTAAGCGGACTGTGAGTAAATCAATTGCGCGATCAATCATCGCATCATCGACCAGTCCTTCCGCACGGGCATCACGCAGTGCATCTTCAATCAATGGTAAATTCGATGGTAATGTTGCTGCCGCAGTAATCAGTGATGGATTAGTCGTAGCATCAATCGGTCGAAATTGTTCAATGGCAGCAAGGTCACCTGTATCGGCAACGACTGTGGTCATCGTTTGTAATTGACTTAATAAGGTCGCTGAAGATGTTTGGCTCATGTTGAATTACTCGTGGCGTTATTCTGATAAAAGATTTCCTCGATTTTAGACAGGTTTGATGATGTTTTGACAGCTTCTTTTCAGTCGTTAAGTCGTTTTTTTGCTACACTTACGTCTAATTTGCCCATGTGAATGACGATATGCTGATTTTTATCCGCGTATGACATAACTCACTTTACCAATCATCATCGATTAAGAAAGGAAATAGCGCTGATGAGCGACAACACGACATCGCAAGGTTCTAACAATTCTGCTAAAAGCGGTTGGTTGTTTAACTCTCCAAAACCTTCGTTAGACCAAATTCGTACGCGAATTGACGCGGTGGATCAAGAGATTCATCGTTTGTTGAATGAGCGTGCGACGCTTGCCGAACACGTTGCGATTTCCAAGAAAGAAAATGAAACGCATCCCATATTTTATCGCCCTGAGCGTGAAGCGCAGGTGCTGCGTGCGGTGATGGCGCGTAATGAAGGGCCTTTGGCAGGTGAAACGGTTGCACGCATTTTTCGTGAAATTATGTCGGCTTGCCTAGCGCTTGAAGCACCGCAAACGGTTGCTTATCTCGGGCCTCAAGGTACGTTTACGCAGGCGGCTGCGCTTAAGCATTTTGGTGCAGATGCGGTGACTGTGCCGATTGCAAACATCGATGAAGTGTTTCGTGAAGTTGAGTCGGGTAATGCTCACTACGGCGTTGTGCCAATTGAAAATTCATCAGAAGGTGTGGTGAATCATACTTTAGATAGTTTTATTGCATCGTCGTTGAATATTATCGGCGAAGTTGAACTACGGATTCATCAGAATTTACTGATTAGTAATACCACGCGTGTTGACGGAATTACTCGTATTTATTCACATCAGCAGTCATTGGCACAATGCCGTAAATGGCTGGATGGTCACTTCCCGAAAGCTGAACGTGTTGCGGTGAGTTCAAATGCTGAAGCTGCGCGCAAGATCAAAAGTGAATGGCACTCTGCTGCGATTGCGGGTGAAGTTGCCGCAAAAGAATATGATCTCACGATTTTGCATGCCAAGATCGAAGATAATCCCAACAACACGACACGCTTTTTGATCATCGGTCGTGAGGCTGTGCCTGTGAGTGGTGAAGATAAAACCTCATTGCTGATTGCTGCACATGATAAAGCTGGCGCACTGCTCGATATTTTGCAACCGTTTGCTAAGCATGGGATTTCATTGACCAGTATTGAGACTCGTCCAGCATTGCCAGATAAATGGGCGTATGTGTTCTTTATCGATTTATTGGGTCATCAAGATGAACCGCATGTTCGCGCGGCACTCGACGAGATTCGCACAACTGTAAAAGAGCTGCGCGTGTTGGGTTCGTATCCGAAGGCGGTGTTGTAATTTCGCTGTGAAGTCTTCTCCTGAGGGGGATGAGCTAGGATCAGCAAAGCACTGCTTTGCCCTAGCGCAAGAGATGGGGGTGCTTTTGATGTTGACTTTAAAACCATCCCCATCCCGACCTTACCCTTTGAAGGGGAAGGAGAAAAGCATTAAGAGTTAATGATTAAGAACTCAGGTTCTATCAAAATTAAGTGGAAAAAGTAAATGTCATCTGAAAATACCGCATCAAGCCAGATCCAACCTGCCAATCAAGGCATTGCGAATATTGCGCCATATCAAACAGGCAAGCCGATTGATGAACTCAAGCGTGAGCTGGGTTTAGATAATATTGTCAAATTGGCAAGTAATGAAAATCCGCTTGGCTGTTCTCCGCTTGCAACGCAGGCGGTGCGTGATGAGCTTGCGGATGTAGGGCGTTATCCTGATGGTAGCGGCTTTAAACTCAAAGAAAAAATCGTCGAAGTCTTTGACGTTGAGATGTCACAAATCACCTTGGGTAATGGTTCCAATGATATTTTGGAGTTAGTGGCGCGTACTTTTGTTTCGTCCGAAGATACCGTGGTTTATAGTCAGCATGCTTTTGCCGTGTACGCACTTGCAACACAGGCGGTTGGTGCAACAGGCATTGAAGTGCCTGCAAAAGATTTTGGTCATGATTTGGCTGCGATGGCGCAGGCGGTGCGTGATGACACGCGAGTGGTTTTCCTTGCGAATCCAAATAATCCAACAGGCACATGGTTTTCGGAAACAGATTTTACTGCATTTATGAATACCGTTCCGTCACGTGTCCTTGTGGTGTTGGATGAAGCTTATGTGGAATATTTCCCTGAATATTTTAATAGCTTAAAGTTTCTGGAAAAATATCCTAATCTATTGATCAGTCGTACTTTTTCTAAAGCCTATGGTTTGGCATCGCTTCGTGTAGGCTTTGCATTGGCATCATCTGAAATTACTGATTTGATTAATCGTGTACGCCAACCTTTTAACGTCAATTCATTTGCGCTCGCTGCTGCAACTGCGGCACTTGGCGATCAAGATTTCCTGCATCAAACGCGCACTCTGAATCATGCAGGCATGTCGCAATTAGAAGCGGGTTGTGCGGCGTTGGGTCTGTCGTGGATTCCTTCGCGTGCTAATTTCTTGAGTATTTGCGTGAGTACCGATGTTGAACGTCAGGGCACAAAAGTATTCAATGACTTACTCAAACTCGGTGTGATTGTTCGTCCGATTGCAGGTTACGGTATGCCTGATTATATTCGCGTTTCAATCGGGACATTTACTGAAAATAAACGCTTTTTGGAAGCGTTATCTCAAGTTCTTCAAGCGACGGAATAAGCTTGATCAGATATCTAACTAGGATTGGTGCTTATGTCTGAAAGAGACTGTACGCTTGAATATGTATTGTTTGAAAAAGTCGCTTTTATTGGCTTAGGTCTCATTGGTTCGAGCCTTGCGCGTGTACTTCGTGCGAAAGGTCTCGCGCGCCAAATCGTTGCCAGTACGCGCTCACAAAGTACACTGGATCAGGCGATCACGATTGGTGTGATCGATGCGGGGTTTTCTGATCCTGTGGATGCGGTCGTTGATGCTGATTTGATCGTCTTAGCAATGCCAGTTGGCGCGACTGAAACAGTCTTGCGTACTATTCAAGGCAAGATTAAACCTGATGCGATTATCACGGATGTCGGCAGTACCAAAGGCAATGTGCTACAAGCTGCGATTAATGTATTCGGTTCAAACTTGCCAAGCGGTTTTGTGCCTGCACATCCGATTGCTGGTGCGGAAAAAAGCGGTGTGATGGCTGGAAAAGTCGATCTGTTTCGTCATCATAAAGTCATTGTCACGCCATTAGAAACGACTAGCGAAATCGCGTTAAATAAAGTCACGCAAATGTGGAAAGCCGCAGGCGCAGACGTGCTGAGTATGACTGTTGCTGATCATGATGAGATTTTGGCGCATACCAGTCATTTACCTCATTTACTGGCGTTTAATTTGGTTGAACAGTTGATTAACCGTTCAGATAATTTAGATATTTTCCGTTTTGCTGCGGGTGGTTTTCGTGACTTTACGCGGATTGCTGCCAGTGATCCGCAGATGTGGCATGATATTTTTCTTGCCAATAAAAAAGCAATTCTCGCCGCGATTGATGGTTTTACCAGTCAATTAGCCCAATTGAAAACCTTGATTGAAAATGATGATTCAACGCCGCTGATTGGCACGTTAACTCGCGCGCAGGCCGCGCGCACACACTTTACCCATATGATTGAAAAGACGCCTTATTTGGAAGCAGTTATGAACAACAGTACGACACCACAACAATTCCTCGTGCAGCCGGGTGGCAGCATGACGGGAACGCTCACCATCCCAGGAGATAAATCCGTGTCGCATCGTTCCATTATGCTTGGTGCACTTGCAGAAGGTACGACGCATGTCACAGGTTTTCTTGAGGGTGAAGACGCGCTGGCGACTCTCCAAGCATTCCGTGATATGGGCGTGGTGATTACCGATCCAAAAAATGGCGAAGTCACGATTCATGGTGTGGGTTTACATGGTTTGAAGCCACCACATGGCTCGTTGTATATGGGTAATTCAGGTACGACCACACGTCTGTTGTCAGGTATTTTGGCGGCACAACAGTTTGATACCGTGCTGACAGGTGATCCATCATTGACCAAACGTCCGATGGAACGTATTGCTAAACCATTGCGTCTTATGGGTTCAAAGATCCAGACCACAGGCGAGCGCGGTACGCCGCCGATCAGTATTAGCGGTGGTCAAGCACTAGAAGGCATTGATTACTTATTGCCAATGGCAAGTGCTCAGGTCAAGTCAGGTATTTTGCTCGCTGCGCTCTGGGCAAAAGGCAAAACAACAGTAACTGAACCAGAACCGACGCGTGATCACACTGAGCGCATGTTGAAAGCGTTTGGCTATGCCGTGGATGTGCAGGGGAACAAAGTGACTGTCGAAGGCGGTGGCAAACTCACTGCGACCAACATCCAAGTCCCTGCGGATATTTCTTCTGCGGCGTTCTATATGGTGGCGGCTGCGATTACGCCAAATGCTAATGTGGTATTACGCCAAGTTGGTATCAACCCAACCCGTACAGGTGTGATTGAAATTCTCAAGCAAATGGGCGCAAACATCAGCCTTGAAAATGAAGCGATGGCAGGTGGCGAGCCTGTGGCGGATATTCGTATTCAAGCAAGTCAACTGAAGGGTATTCATATTCCTGAAGATCAAGTGCCTTTGGCGATTGATGAATTTCCTGCGCTGTTTATTGCTGCGGCATGTGCTGAAGGTCAAACTGTGCTGACAGGTGCTGAAGAGTTGCGCGTGAAGGAGTCTGATCGTATTCAAGTGATGGCGGATGGTTTGAAAATTCTGGGCGTAGATTGTACGCCAACGCCAGATGGCATGATTATCGAAGGCAAGGGCAATGGTCAGGATAATCTGAATGCGGTATTTGGTTCGGGAACAATCGAAAGCCACCATGATCATCGTATTGCGATGAGTTTCTCGATTGCAGGGCTTCGTGCTAGTGGTGTGATTACCATCAATGGCACTGAAACCGTTGCGACCAGTTTCCCGAACTTTACGGTATTAGCGCAGCAGGCGGGATTAGTGATTAAGGTTCAATAATTGCTTTCTTAATCCACCTAGGGTGGGCTTCAGCCCATCTTATGTTTGTATATTTACTCAACAGTTTGGTGATTTTTATTTTCTAAGGATGGTTCTAGTGCGTCAGTTTTCTTTTGCGGTAGTCAGTACGGTGTTGTTGAGTGCTGCGAGTGTTTCTGCTCAAGCAGATACCTTCTTGGGTATTTATGCTGGTGCAGATGGGATTATCAATACAGGCGAGTCTAACCATATCTCAGCCGATAATAAGGTGGTTGGCTCTTACTATTTGACATTTGATCACCCTGTACCATTTTTGCCCAATGCTAAACTGCGTTATACGCAACTTGATCAAAGTAATTCAAATGGTAACTTTTTGGATGCAATAGGTTTCTATCAGGTGTTGGATAACATCGTGAAATTAAATGTTGGGCTAGGTGCAAAACGCGTGAATGACAATAGTGCCAATATTGATAAGACGATTCCTGCAGCGTATGTCTCTGCTGGTGGTAAATTACCCTTTACAGGTTTGAGCGCGAAAGCGGAAGTCTTTGTTGGTAAAGGAATTGATGCTGATTTCACCGATTATAATGCTGAGATTAAATATAATTTCATTGAAAATATGGCGATTGATCTGGGTTTAAAAGCAGGCTATCGCGCGACACAGGTCAACGTTGATCATTCAGGAACGACTAGTGATATTAAAGTGCAAGGACCGTATTTGGGGGTAGAGGCGCATTTCTGATCATTACTCTGATAATGGGAAAAGGTGAGGACTTTTGTCTCTCACCTTTTTTATGTCTATTAGATTTTAGTTTTTGCAGGATGGGCTTCAGCCCATATTACGCTTGCTAGTCTATTGTGAAGCGTTCTTATTTGTTTAATGTTGAGGCTGCAATAAGTGCAGTCATCAATGTTCCTACTTTATCATTTTCTAAGCCATTTGCTTGGAGTTGACATATGTAAAAACCACCGAATTGTAAATAAGTCGTCCTTTCAGTAGATGTATTTAATGCTTGGGATACTTTGGTGAGCTCACTGGTTATAGCGACTAAATCACCTGGAGTGGATGTGGGAGGTATTTTTGAGATTACAGATAGTATGGAGTTAGATACGTTTGCTTGTGTTTTTTTTGTATCGTTATCTGTGGTAAGTGCTATTTGAGTACAAGCTTTTGGACTTGAACCATTGGGAATGACTAAAGCAGCAGATTGATTGGTGTCCCAATGTATGACTCCAGCTCCAGTTTTAGATCCACTTTCTCCATTGGCCCAATATTGACCAGCACAGCCAGACAATGCGACTGTGGTAGCAATTATAAGGTTTTTTTTTAAATTCATATTATTCTCCTTGGATTTTATGCCTAAATTATCTTATATGGTTGAAATGAAAGTATGATCTCAACGTCTTCTTTGAAAGCATATATTTTATAAATAGTTATTGCTTTATTAAAATACCACTGCAAAAACAACCCGTCAACAAAAGAAGCAAACAACCCAAGTTATTCGCTTCTTTATAAAACAACGATTTGACGTTATAGATAATGCTCTAAACCCAACAAGTTCAAATTAAATTACGATGAACCGTCGGTTTTCGATTCCAAAACCAATAAAAATAGCCGCCGTTCATTTGCAGTAATGTATGTGTTTTGACACTATTTTCCCCCAAAGTTCCCCAGCAGGCCCGTGCAGAATTACGATTATTATGCAGGTCTATACATTCTTGTCCGAGAAGTAGTGGCTTTGGTGGAATATATAAAGCACTGCCTTGTGGTACCCATAAATCAGCTAATCGAATTTTCTTTTGATTACGCCAGTAACGCCCAACAGAGATGACTAAAGGAAAGTTAGGATCTGTAGATGCAAAGATATGTGGAAAATCATGATGCTCTAAATCAGTACAAACGACAGTCAATAACTGATTACCTGTGTTTTGATAAGGTGACCAATGACCAGCAAATACCCCATATTCGTACTCAGCTTGTGTCAACATAGAAACAGGGCTGGATAATTCAACAGCTTGTCCTTTTTCAACCAATGTAATGCCAAAAGCTGCTGCGACTTCTCGTGTTGCCCACATGGGTTCATATTCTATTTCATGACCCTCAAAATCCAGTTGCACCTCCTGACCACTCGAAACATCATTTTTTCCGATCCAATCAGGAACTGTGTATTCTCGACCTATAGCAACATGAGGATCTGTCTTGGCTGGTGATAATGGGATGATATTTTCAGGTAATGTCTTAAGGTAGGTTGGTACACCATTATTATTGTAGAAAAAAGGCGTATCCGTGATATCAATATTTTTTTCAGATAGCGTTAATTCCAAAATGGGCGCATCAAAGTGTCCTTTCATTTTTGTCATCCTTGAAATATCAAATTTATGAATAATTTTGATGGATCGTCATCAATCTGGTAGAGGATTGATGGCAGCCAACAACATACCTCGGAAAAATTCTTGAACTTGATGAGTGAGCATTGTACTTGGAGGTCGATCAGCCTTTGGCGTTAATACCCATTCAGTCATCAGTTCATGAAACGCCCCGACGAGCCCCAGCGTTCCACTATAATAATCCACACGCTCAGGTAATAACCCAGCGGTAACAAATTTGTTGATTTCATTCAGAATTAAGTGGCTAAAGTCCCTGATGACTTTGCGCCGTAATTGTTCAAATTCCTGAGAAACACCAACAACTTCCAAGCAATTAATACGTAAACAACGCTCATCTGCCAGAAATGCATGACAGGCAGAATCTACATCTCGGCGAATCTGTCCGATAGGGTCTAACACTGCACCTTGTCGGGCAGTCTGCACGGCTTCAACGACTTGATTTGTAATCTCTAGATAAATTTCTCTGAGCAAGTCTTCTTTACTTGGGAAGAGTTGCGTCAAGTAGCGGTGAGGTACACCTGACGCCACACTCAGCATAGCCATAGTCGTTTGCGGATAGCCTTGAGTACCAAATAGCTCAATACCCGCAGCGAAAATCTTTTCACGACGTTGAGTGATCCGTTCAGCAGGATCAATTCCTTTGTAGCGGCGACCAGTAGTCAAGGTTTCTTTCATATGGGTTTCTGTTTTCATACGGATAGGATAGTCGCTATCACCATTCATCGTCAATTAGTCAATTTGTATTGACAGATTTATAAAATTGCACAAAACTAGGCTCATTCTTTTATTGGTTATGAAACCAATCTATTTAACGAGTCATCCTAAAAAATTAAGGAGTAGTCCATGCAAGCATCTCTAAAAGAAACTCTACCCATTGGTATGCGTCGTATTGATGATTTTGATGGTGCACGGAATGCACCGCAGCCTCAAGATCGCCTAAAAGAAGTGCGTAAGCGAGCATTAGCGTTTCGTGAACGCTTTATGGATGACCCAGAGGTGATTTGCTATAAGAGTATCAATCTGGTTCGTGTACCTTATCCAACATGGTACGCATACTCTGGCGTATTTGCTCAAAGCACTTATAAGTTCCCTTTCGTGCATATTCTGAATCGTTTATTTGTCGTTCAATATAAGGACTATGAAGGCGAGGTCCGTACGTTATTATTTTCACCTTCCGATTTGGAAGGAAACCGCGAAACACCGTTTTTCCGCCGATTAGCGGATCGATTCCCAGCACCGCGTAAAGTTCAAGATCTGATGTCTCCGATTTTTCGTGATGTCGAGCAAGCGCTTGGTGAAATAGGCATTCGTCCAGATCAAGTTGATTTTATTAGTTATGACCACTTGCATACTCAAGATGTGCGTAAGTGGCTGGGAAGTGATGTTAGTTCTGGATTTTTTCCTCGTGCCAAACTACTCGTTCATAAACAAGAGTGGGTTTCTACACAAAGCTTGTTGCCTTGTCAGGCGGATTGGTATTGCCCTGGAGGTATTCATGGTTTACCTGCTGACCGTATTGTTCAGTTCGATGGCAGTCTTGGATTAGGACCAGGCGTTGCACTACTTCATACCCCGGGACATACAGAGGGAAATCATTCACTGGCAGCACGTGTTCCAGATGGCATTCGAGTGACATCAGAGAATGGAGTCGGCGTAGATTCTTATGCGCCTCAGAATTCAAGAGTAAATGCTATTCGTCGCTATGCTCAATCGACAGGCGTAGAAGTCATTATGAATGGTAATACATTAGAAAATAGTAATGACCAATATCTATCTATGGTTCTCGAAAAGACTGTGGCAGGTCCTTCAATCAATCCTGACTATCCAAATTTTGCTTCAAGTAGTGAATGTACTCCTGGGTGGCAAACACCAGGTATTACTGTGAGTTACTTATTGGGCGAGGCTTCTTTTGGGAAACTCATTTGAAAATAGTATGCATTTTCATATCAATGCGTATTGGAAAATTTGTGCATTTGCAATTAATGAATAGAGCAGTTTAATGAAAATTCCTTCTAAAGTTTTTATCACGGGTGCTAATGGATTTATTGGTCGTGCCCTCATGGAGCGCTTTCGTGCAGCAGGCTCTTCTGTGGTTGGCGTGGATTTATCCGCCAACCCCGAACTTGGTGTTTATGCAGGTAATGTTGCTGTCGCAGGGGAGTGGCAACATCTTGCCAAAGGTTGCGAGCTAGTTATTCATACTGCGGCAGTCGTTTCTAATTCTGCGCCAGCAGAGCTTTATCGTCAGGTGAGTTTGGGCAGCGTGAGACTTGCTTTGGATGCGGCAATACAAGGTGGCGCCAGTCGTTTTTTGCATCTGTCCTCGATTGCGGCTTATGGTTTGGATTTTACAACTGAGCGTAAAGAAACGGATGCAATTTCATTGTTGAGTGGTTATGCCTATTGTGATGCCAAAGCTGCCAGTGAGCATGCTGCTTTAGCTGCGCATGCTGCCGGAGAAATTGACTGTACGATTATTCGCCCTGGGGATGTCTACGGACCAGGTTCTCGTCCTTGGGTTTTGATTCCTTTGGATATGATCAAAAGACGTCAGTTTGTACTTCCAGCGCAAGGTTGCGGGATATTTAGTCCAGTTTATATTGATAACTTGCTCGATGGCATGATGTTGGCTGCTACGAATTCTGCGGCAGCGGGTCATATATTCAATATTACAGATGGCGCAAGTTTATTTTGTCATGAGTTTTTCTCGTATCATTGGCGATGGGCGATGAATATGGGCTCTATACCACGCATGTCTACTCGAACAGCCCAAATGCTCACTTCTGCTGGGGAATTGGTACTCAATGGTTTGTTGAAGCAAAATACGGAAATCAGTTCTGGTTCACTGGCCATGCTCACGCGTAAAGCTGGTTATTCCATTGATAAAGCGCAGACGATGCTTCAATATCAGCCTGCAATTAGCTTGAGAGATGGCATGATGAAGACTGAACAGTGGTTGGTTAGACAAGGACTGATTTAGGCTGTACCAATTGGTTATACAAACTAATAGGCCAATAAAAAAAGCGAACAACCCAAGTTATTCGCTTTTTTATAAAAACAACCATTCGATGTTATAGTTGATAATCAACCGACATGACAATGCTTAAGATCGTGACGATGATCACAGAGGTCAGAAATAATTTCTTCGCCCATTTTGTATCATCATCTGTCTTAAATCCGATAATCGCAAGGTATAACCAGTAAATGCCCATAACAGCAGCAACGACAAAGTAAACATACCCTGTATAACCCATCACAGTCAGCATCAGCGTTGCAATCGTAAATGCAATGATCCAAGCCACAATGTGCTTCTTCGCAGTCAAAATCCCATCCTTTACAGGAAGAACTGGAATCGAGGCTGCTGCATAATCATTGAATCTAAATATCGCAATCGCATAAGAATGTGGCATTTGCCAAATACTCATACTAATTAGAAGAATCACCGCTGCTGCATCAAATTGGTTGCTGACAGCGCAATAACCAATCACTGGAGGCATTGCACCAGAAATACTGCCAATTAACGTGCCGTAAACTGAATGACGCTTCAAATACAAGCTATAAAAACCAACATATACCACAAAGCCGATGATGACCAGCAATGTCGAGAGTAGGTTAGTCTTGGTGTAGAGAAGTCCCAGACCCACTATGCCAAGGATGCTGGCATAGATGAGTGCTGAGGTCGGAGAGATCAGACCTGTCACCAGCGCCCGATTTTTGGTTCTCTCCATTTTGACATCAATATCGCGGTCAATGAAATTGTTGAAGACACATCCAGATGCAACAATCAGTGAAACACTGATTGCTACAGCCAGATATAAAACAAAGTCAAAATGACCTTTGGACGCCAGAAAAAATCCACCAGTGACTGTAATTAAGTTACCGAAGATGATTCCTGGCTTAGTGAGTTGCAAGTAGTGCCTAAACATAAAAAATAGGCTCTTAGTCACCCGACATAATCATGGTGTTGTGGTTCAAGTTATCCATGATCCAGATTGATCCACCAATGATGATTGCAAGGATAATCGCGGTGAATACGAACGACACTACAGTTTCACGTTGTTCAGGTGATGTGTCCATGTGCAGGAAGTAATGCAAATGCACGATAACCTGAACTGCTGCGGCGAGCAGAACGCAAATCAGCGTTGCTTCAGGTGAAAACATTTTGAACATCACTGCTGCGAAAGGAATTGCTGTCAGAATAACTGACAGAACAAAACCAATCATGTAGGACTTGTACGTGCTATGACCACCTTCAGCGTGGTGATTATTGTGATCGTGTCCCATTACATCACTCCCATGAGATAAACAACAGTGAATACACAAATCCAAACTACGTCAAGGAAGTGCCAGAAGAGACTTAGGCAGAGTAGGCGAGTTTTGTTGATAGGTGTAATGCCGTTTTTACTGACCAATGCGATCATGGTTGCCATCCAGATCAAACCTGAAGTGACGTGCAGACCGTGAGTACCAACCAGCGTAAAGAACGCTGATAAGAATGCACTCTTGTCAGGACCATGTCCTTCAGAGATGAGGTGATGGAATTCGTTGATTTCCATGCCGATAAACACAGCACCGAATACGAATGTGATCATGAGCCAGCTAATGACCTGTGCTTTGCTGCCTTTGTACATCCCGATAATGGCAAAGCCATAGGTGATACTACTGAGCAGGAGAGCTGCAGTTTCAACAGCAACGTATGGCAATTCAAAAATATCTTTACCAGTGACACCGCCAGCATAGCTGTTATGCAAAACAGCAAATGTTGCAAAAAGGGATGCGAACAAAATCAAGTCGCTAAGGATGTAAATCCAGAACCCAAAGACCTTCATTGGACCAGTATCATGATGCGCATGCGCATCATGATGATCGTGACTACTTAATACTTCATTGGACATGATTTAAACACCCTGTTTAGCGTTTGCTTTAGCTTGGATATGTAGATTTTCAATACGCTCTACTTCGGCTGCGGGCACGTAATAGTCGGTATCATTGTCATAGCTACGAACAATGACACAAACAACCATGCCAACAAGACCTACAGCAACAAGCCACCAGATGTGCCAAATAAGGGCAAAACCAAAGGCGAAGCTGAATGCACCAACATACACACCAACACCAGTATTTCTAGGCATGTGAATGTCAGAATATTTAGTTGGGTGATTATCTGCAGTACCTTTCTCTTTCATGCGCCAGAATGCATCACGGCTATGAACATGAGGAATGACAGCAAAGTTGTAGAACGGTGGTGGTGATGAAGTTGACCACTCTAATGTACGGCCATCCCATGGATCACCAGTAACGTCGAGATTTTTGTCTTTTTGCAAGAAGCCGACAAACAGTTGTACCAATTGCAATAGGATACCGAGACCAATAATCAACATACCGAAGAATGCAACGATCAAAAGCGGTTGCCATGCTGGGTTGTCATAGTGGTTCAATCGACGAGTCATACCCATGAAACCGAGGATGTACAGCGGAACGAACGCAACAAAGAAACCAACGATCCAGCAGAACGCGGCGCTGTTACCGATTTTTTCATTCAATTTGAAACCAAATGCTTTCGGGAACCAGTAAACAAAACCAGCCATATAGCCGAATACCACACCGCCAATGATTACGTTATGGAAGTGAGCAATCAAGAACAGACTGTTATGCAATACGAAGTCAGCACCAGGAACGGCAAGCAACACCCCTGTCATACCACCGATGGTGAATGTGAACAGGAAGCCGAGAGTCCAGATGATTGATGGAGAGAATGTGACACGTCCACGATACATGGTGAACAACCAGTTGAAAATTTTGAGACCTGTAGGAATCGAAATAACCATGGTTGCGATACCGAAGAATGCATTGACGTTGCCGCCTGCGCCCATGGTAAAGAAGTGATGTAACCAAACAATAAAAGACAAAATCGAAATAACAGCGGTTGCCCATACAAGTGATGTGTAACCGAACAGGCGCTTACGTGAGTAAGTTGCAACAACTTCAGAGAAAATACCGAATGCTGGTAGTACCAGAATATACACTTCAGGATGACCCCAAACCCAGATCAGGTTGACGTACATCATTTGGTTGCCACCAAGTTCGTTGGTGAAAAAGTGCATACCGAAATAGCGGTCAAGCGTCAGAAGAGCAATCGTTACGGTTAGTACAGGGAACGCAGCAATAATCAGAATATTGGTACACAGAATGCTCCAGATGAATGCAGGCATTCTCATCAAAGTCATGCCAGGAGCACGCATTTTGATGATTGTAACAAAGAAGTTAACACCAGTAAGCAATGTACCGATACCAGCAATCTGAATACTCCAGATCCAGTAATCTACACCGACACCTGGGCTGTATGCCAAACCTGAGAGAGGAGGGTAGGCCAACCAGCCAGTACGCGCAAACTCACCCACAAACAATGACAGGTTGATCAAGATAGCGCCAACGGCAAATAACCAAAAACTGATTGAGTTCAGGAATGGGAATGCAACGTCGCGTGCACCAATTTGTAGGGGAACGACGATGTTCATCAAACCTACCATCAGCGGCATTGCCATGAACAAAATCATGATCACGCCGTGAGCGGTAAAGACTTGGTCATAGTGATGTGGTGGCAAGAAGCCGTGGTTGTCGCCAGAAGCAATTGCCAGCTGTGTACGCATCATAACCGCATCAGAGAAACCGCGGAGTAGCATGACGAGTGCAACAATAATGTACATGATACCAATTTTTTTATGGTCAACAGTTGTGAGCCATTCGGTCCACAAATATTTCCATTTGCCCAAATACGTAACCAGACCAAGAAGACCGAGACCTAATAATGCGACAGCAATAAAAGTGCCGACTAGAATCGGTTCGTGGTAGGGAATCGCATCTAGAGTTAAGTTTCCAAACATTTCTTAATTCCTCAGATACTCAATGAGCGGGAGACTGTGGCATATCCGACATTGAGTCGTCAGACATATGCATTGTTTTTTCAGAAGCTGCTGGTGCTTGAACCTTTTCGCCTACTTTTTCAATCGCAATACCATCGCGAGAACTAATCATGATGTCGTTGAAAAGGTTTTGCTTAAATGACGAGAAGTATGTCACTGGATAAACTTTAGGCTCGTAGTGAGGGCTTTTTTCCTCTGCGCTAAGCTGAGACACTACTGCATATGCAGCCAAGTCCAATGCTTTTGGAGATTGTTTGACTTTGTTTACCCATGCTGTGAAGTCGTCTTTTGATCCAACTACAGCATTGAATTTCATTGCAGAGAATCCAGCACCACTGTAGTTTGCAGAGATACCAGGGAATGTACCTTGTTCATTAGCAATCAGGTTGAGTTTGTTGTCCATACCACCCATTGCGTAGATTTGACTACCTAACTGTGGAATGAAGAACGAGTTCATAACAGTGCCAGATGTGATGTGGAATTCCACAGGAACATTGACAGGGAAAGCCACTTCGTTGACTGTTGCGATACCTTGTTCTGGGTAGATAAATAACCATTTCCAGTCGAGTGCGACAACATCAATAACGATTGGTTTTTCATTGGACTGAATTGGAGTGCCAGGATTCAGCTTGTGTGTAGTATCCCAAGTGATGATTCCTAATGCCAAAATAATGATGCAAGGAATAGTCCAGAGAACAATTTCAATTTTAGTTGAGTGTTCCCAGTTTGGCAGATAGGTTGCCTTGGTATTCGATGCTCTATAACGCCATGCGAACCAAAATGTCATGATGATGACTGGAATAACCACGATTAGCATTAACAAGGTTGATGTAATGATGAGATTGCGCTCATCAAGACCAACCTGACCTTTCGGGTTGAGAAGCGCGTTGTCACAGCCGTTTAACAAGCTTGCAACAAGTATAGTGCCAAAAATTGACAGCATACGAAGCGGTTTAGTGTATGGTTGATTACTCATCTTGCGACCTTACTATGAATTAGGGGGAGCATCTTCGATTTATCAAGTTACTCAGCAATCTGCAACAAAAGTGGACGATTGTTGTTCATACGGTCCGTAACAGTAAATAAAACATTGGGTTGTACAAAATTCAATTAACTACGCATCGCAGACTAAATCTCTGTAATGAATAGGAACTTCGTAAATTATGCAGTAATTATGTCGTTGAATCGTATGAGTTGTCCTTGCAAATTATATCAGGATGTTTGTACTGATAACATCATGTTGGCTCTTTTATTGTGCGACTTTTTCTAAAAAACTTTTTTATTCAATGATTAAGGTTGTATCTTTTGTTTGTATCTTGTGAGTTTTTTTGGTTTTTAAATAAATGTCATAATATGATATTTATTCGCTTTTAAATCAGTGTGACAAGGTTTAGTAAACTACGGCATAATTCGTATGCATTTTAAACCCTTGCTTTGTTTGAAATGTATTGTGCGTATTTATTCAAAATTGACCTTGAGAAATCCAAACCGTTATGAATCGATCTGAGCTACGTGCAATGTTTGCATTGGGTAGTATTTTTGCCTTGCGAATGCTTGGTCTGTTTATGATTGTGCCTGTGTTTGCGATTTATGGGCAGGGTTATACAGGTGCAACGCCTGCGTTGATTGGATTGGCTATCGGGATTTATGGGTTGTCACAAGCAATTTTACAAATTCCATTAAGTCTGCTTGCTGATCGGACTGCAAGAAAGCCACTCATTGTGATTGGATTGTTGGTTTTTGCTTTAGGTGGGGCGATTTCAGCAACGTCTACATCGATTTGGGGCGTGATTCTGGGGCGTGCAATTGCGGGTTCTGGTGCGATTTCAGCAATTGTGATGGCGTTGCTCGCTGACGTGACTCGTGAAGAACATCGCAATAAGGCAATGGCAACGATGGGCATGACAATTGGTTTGTCATTTATTGTTGCGTTTAGTCTTGGGCCAGTATTGACCAAACAGTTTGGGTTGTCAGGTTTGTTTTGGCTTACTTCGATTGCTGGTGTATTGGCAATCGGTTTGCTTGCGATAGTTCCCTCACCACTACGACTGTTAAAGCAGAATCCATTGGGATTTAGGGTTCAACTGAAGTCAGTTTTAGCTTTGTCTGATCTTAACCGTATGCATGTGTCTATTTTTGCACTGCATTTGCTCATGACTGCTGCTTTTGTCATGTTGCCTCAACAACTGGTTGAGTACGCACATATTCCGCTTGCGCATCAAGGTTGGTATTACCTGCCGCTATTGTTACTTGGTGCGATGATGACAATTCCTGCCATTATTGTGGCTGAGGTCAAACGTCGCATGCGACGGATTTTTATTGCGGCAGTTGGACTTGTTGTAGTTTCACTTGTCGTGCTGATGTTTGGTCAGAATCGTTTTGGTATGGTGCTGGGCGTCGGGTTGTTTTTTGTTTCGTTTAATTTACTTGAAGCAATGGTGCCATCATGGTTGGCTAAACGTGCGCCTGTTGCAGCGCGTGCCACAGCGATGGGAATTAATGCATCCAGTCAGTTCCTAGGTGCGTTTGCGGGTGGCGTACTGGGTGGGCAATTATTGACTTATGCGAATGCGCAGGTGAGTTGGGGCATCTTGGCGGGTCTTGCGCTTGTCTGGCTGTTGATCGTGAGTTACTTGGGTTCTCCGCCATATTTGTCGAGTTTATCGATTCGTTTACCAGATCATCCTCTTGCGGGTTTTAAAACACATGTGAATGATTGGGCTGCTTGTTTGCTGGAAGTTGATGGTGTTGAAGATATTGTTATTTTGCTTGATCAGCATGTGGCTTATTTAAAGGTTGATAAACGTAAGCTCAATGAATATGCTCGCCAACAATTGTCTGATTTAACAGGGCAGGAATTGGTGTTTTAGGTGGTTGATCAGATTCAGCGCTTGGTTCTCACGCGCGTTTCGACAAGTTCAACGAGCTATGTAGGCTTTTTTCCTGAAAAAATCACATTAATTTGACTGAAAAGTATTCATATATGACCGAATTGTCACAGAATCTCGCTGAAAATAACAAAGCCGCTACGCTTGCTCGTGTTCAGCTCGAGGAGGGTTGGAAAGCGGCATTGGCCGATGCATTAACCAGCGAATCGATGAGTGCTTTACGACACTTTTTGATTGAACAAAAACAACAAAATCTCACGATTTATCCGCCCAATAATCTGATTTTTAATGCCTTTAATACCACGCCATTAAATCAAGTGAAGGTCGTGATTCTTGGGCAAGACCCTTATCACGGCGCGCGTCAAGCCAACGGTTTGTCTTTTTCTGTTCAGCGCAGCATTCCGATTCCACCGTCATTGCGAAATATTTTGCATGAGCTTTCGACTGATTTAGGTATTAAGCCTGCTGGTCATGGTGATCTGACAGCATGGGCGCAACAAGGCGTATTGCTATTAAACAGTGTGATGACGGTTGTTGAAGGGCAGCCAACGAGTCATCAGGGACGTGGCTGGGAGGAGTTTACTGATCAAGTGATTGATGTGGTGAATGATCATACAGAGCATACGGTTTTTATTCTGTGGGGAGCATATGCGCAGCGAAAAGGAAAGCGCATTGATAGTGAGCGTCATTTAGTGCTTTCTGCTGCGCATCCTTCGCCATTGGCTGCGAATCGTGGTGGTTTTTTTGGCAGTCGCCCATTTTCGAAGGCAAATCAATATCTCGTTCAATATGGTAAAGCGCCGATTGATTGGCACTTAGGATAAATATTGTAATTTGTTTCATGTAACGAAAAAATATTTGTAGAGTGATTGAATGACAAAGCTATACCTAACTGATCATCCAGATCTTATTGTTGAGCGCGCTGGCAACGGCTGGACTGTCGTTCGTTTGAATCGTCCTAAATCCTTGCATGCGCTGGATGAGTCGTTGGCTCGGTCTATCTTTGAAGTTGTGATTGCTCTGGCGGATGATGAGGAAACTTTGGCGATTTGGATGGATAGCACGACACCGAAAGCATTTTGTGCGGGTGGCGATGTGCGTCAATTACGCCAGATGTCATTGGATGGAAATGCTATTGGCGCGGATGTTTTCTTTAGGGAGGAGTACGCAGCTGATTTGATGCTGCATCAGTACAGCAAGCCGATTGTGGTTTGGGGTGAAGGTTATGTCATGGGTGGCGGTATGGGGCTGCTGATGGCTGCGCCGTTTCGTTTAGTGACGCCAACATCGAAGTTGGCAATGCCTGAAATTAATATTGGCTTATTTCCAGATGTTGGTGGTACACGGTTTCTGGCAGAGCGCGGTTTGATTGGATTGTTCTTGGGTTTGACGGGTGCGTTAGTTGATGCGAATGATGCGCATATGATCAATTGGGCAACACATATCAGTCATTTGAGCAAAGAAGATGTTTTAGCGAGGCTCGTTAATCTGAATTGGAAAACGCAGAATTCGATTACTGGACATTATCATTTAGTTGCCGATGCTTTGGCCGCGATTCATCGTCCTGTTGGTGGTGATGTTTTAAAAAATAGTTTGGATGAAATAGGTCGAGTTTGTCGTGGTGTGGATTTCCTTGAGGATTACAACGCGATTATTGCGTTGTCTGAAATCACCAGTAATTTGTGGCTCAAACAAGCTGCTGATAATTTGAAAAATGGTTCACCATCTACGGCTGCATTGACATGGTTGTTGTGGCAATGGGCGAGTGAGGCAGATCGTCCGTGGGCGCAAGTGTTTGCACTTGAAGTTCAGTTGGCTGAGTGGAAGATTCGTCATCCAGATTTCAATGAAGGTGTACGTGCACGCTTGGTGGATAAGGATAATAAGCCTGTTTGGCAAGTACAGAAAGTTGAGTCGCTTAAGCAAGCGCTTGGTGGCGTGCCGAGTGGAGATGATGAAAGCTGGAGTGAGATTTTGAAGAAGTTCGGGGTGGATTAATCACAATTTATAGGATTCGTTCTATTATGAGAATTAGAAAGTATTATTTATCTGTGGTTCTTTTAGGTTCTATCTGTTGTTTGGGGCAAATCTCATTTGCGCAAGAGGAACTAGTTGAGTCTCAGATTGTAATTAATATTGATCGAGCTCATGCGCTCCAGCATTTTATTTCAGCTCCAAAATTTATGGCTGATGGTAGTTATTCTGGCGTAATGCCAGATTCAAAGAGAATAAGCTATGAAAAAAGTATAAATGAGCTTGCGACTCGCTTGCTTGCACGACAATCCTCTACGCTTTCAAAGCAAGATGTACTGAATGAGTTTAAGATCACTCTACATGAGTTTGATTTTGCAAGTAGTGACGACAAAGATTGTTTACTTGGCTATGTTGAAAAAATAATGGATATTCTTGGTATTGATAGCTCTGATGGTTTACTAAATACGTGGCGGTATGGATTCGATCCAAATAAAACTAGAGAGGAGCAAAATACTGAAGCACTGAGGTTAATGACTCAGAAAGAACTCGAATTACTTGCAAAGTTAAAAACTATTTCAAATAAATCTGCATTGGAGCAGCTTATAAAGATTCTTGGTGAACCATCATTCAATAAGGGTGCAAAAATATATTTCTGGTTTTTAGATGATAGCCAACAGGATTTTATTTCTCTTAATATAAATGATGATCAACAGGTCATAATTTGGGAAAGTGCCAATCGCTTTTCTTATACTTTAAAGATTTAATTACGTATGTCTAATTTTACCCCCCAAGATCACATCTGGATGACTGCTGCCTTAGACTTAGCCAAACGTGCTGCTGATCTTGGTGAAGTTCCTGTTGGTGCGGTTTTAGTCCATGATGGGCAAATTATCGGCGAGGGTTTTAACCAACCAATTACTCAACATGATCCAACAGCACATGCCGAGATTTGTGCGCTGCGCGATGCTTGCCAAAAGCTACAAAATTATCGACTACCATTTGATGTTACGTTATATGTGACGCTTGAGCCCTGCACACAATGTGTTGGTGCAATGATTCATGGGCGTGTTGCACGTGTGATTTATGCCGCAGAAGAACCTCGTGCGGGTTCTTTGGTCAGCGCTAGGCAGTTGCTGGATAGTGGTTTTTATAATCATAAGTTTAGTTTTGCTGGTGGGTTAATGGCAGAGGAAAGTGCAGCATTATTAAAGGCATTTTTTAAAGCTAGACGTGGCTAATCTGGATGTAGTGGTTAGTGGTATTGACGAGATATTGTTTCTTTAAATTATTGAGAAAAGTTACATGAAACTATTAAATATTGCGATCTTAACGGTATCTGATACGCGTGAATTGGCAACAGATACATCAGGACAATACTTATGCGATGCATTAACTGCATCAGGACATACGCTAGCCGCTCGTGAAATTGTTAAAGACGATATTTATCAGCTTCGCGCTGTGGTGTCGAAGTGGATTGCATCTAAAGATATTCAGGTTGTGATTACGACAGGTGGTACGGGCTTCTCTGGTCGTGATAGTACGCCTGAGGCATTAGCACCTTTATTTGATAAAGAAGTGGAAGGGTTTGGTGAGTTATTCCGCCACTATTCACTGCTTGAAATCGGTACAAGCACACTGCAATCGCGTGCACTGGCTGGCATGGCAAATCGGACTTTGATCTTCTGCGTTCCAGGTTCCACAGGCGCATGCAAAACTGCTTGGACGACGATTTTGGAATCGCAACTCAACAGTGAAACCAAACCTTGTAATTTTGTGAATCATGTAAAAAGCATCACTTGATAAACCTTCTAGACTCGATTAGCTTTATGCTGAGTTATGAAAAGCAAGAGCCGATCTGATAGATTGGATTTGCCATCAATATGATTAAATATCATGACATTGATTAAAGGTGGTACGACATGACAGATATGGATGCCATCGTTAATCCGCAAGGATCACCTAAAAAATCGTTGATTCGGCTTCCTTCGCTGGCGTGGCAAATCGTCATGGGTTTGTTGGCTGGCGTTTTTGTGGGTTGGATGTTTGCAGGTCAGGATTGGATTGGTGTATGGATTGCACCGCTTGGAGATATTTTTCTTCGCTTAATTAAAATGATTGTGGTACCCATCGTCGTGAGCACACTTATTGTTGGTGTGGCTGGAACGGGCGATATTAAAGCGCTGGGGCGATTGGGTGGCAAAACACTACTGTATTTTGAATTTATTACATCTTTTGCAATTCTAGTCGGCTTATTGTTTGTTGATATTCTTCAACCTGGCAAGGGCATTGTGTTGTCAGGGCTAACCAAAACCGATATTTCTGGGTATGTCGCTTCTGAGCAGACGGTTTCCCATCATTCGTTTACTGATACTTTGCTGCATATTGTTCCAACGAATATCTTTGATGCCTTAGCGAAAGGCGATATGTTGGCGATCATTTTTTTTAGTGTGATGTTTGGGTTAGGCATAGCATCACTCGGTGAAAAAGGTAAACCACTCGTTCATATTTTTAGCCAAGTTGCAGAAAGCATGTTTTGGGTGACGCGCGTGATTATGCAAGTTGCACCGATAGGTGTTTTTGGGTTAATGACGGTTGCTGTGAGCAAGTTCGGATTGGCGGCACTGATTCCACTGGCTAAATTAGTTGGCGTTGTTTATCTCGCCATGTTTACTTTTGTCTTTGTGATTTTTGGTGCTATTGCGCGGTGGGTTGGCATTCGAATCATTGATATTATTAAGCTTTTACGCGAGGAGCTGATTTTGGCGTATAGCACGGCGAGTTCTGAAACTGTGCTGCCTCGTTTAATTCAAAAGATGCATGGATTTGGTGTTCCAAAGCATATTGTGGCATTTGTCATTCCGACGGGTTATTCATTTAACTTAGATGGCAGTACGTTATATCAGTCCATAGCGGCATTATTCTTAGCGCAACTCTATGGGATTGATTTATCTCTTGGACAGCAGGTTACTTTAGTGTCTGTTCTCATGCTGACGAGTAAAGGAATTGCGGGTGTTCCGGGTGTGAGTTTTGTTGTTTTGCTGGCAACATTGGGTTCGGTTGGGATTCCTGCTGAAGGTTTAGCATTTATTGCGGGGATTGATCGTATTATGGATATGGCGCGTACGGCTGTGAATGTGATTGGAAATGCATTGGCATCAGTGGTGATTAGTCGCTGGGAAGGGTAATGTACATTTGAAGATAAGTAAAAAGTTGCTGGTAATATAAATACGATTTAGCGTTTAATGCAGCATGTTTTATACGACATCATTTTTTTGAAAAAAAGGGCATGGTCATGGCAACAATTAGCGTTCAACAACGTTTTACACAATCACCAGAACAAGTCTTTGCAGTGCTAGGTACGCATGCTGGTTTGGGTGAATGCTTTGCTCCGTTACAGGTAACGCGTGTTCAGGATTCTGCTGATACTCATCATCCCGATGGTGTGGGCTCAGTACGCAAGATGGGCATTGGTTCTGTGACACCTGTGTATGAACAAATCACTGAATACGAACCAAATAAATTTATTGAATATGTGCTGATTAATAATCCATTGATCAAGCATCATGTTGGCCGTTTGATTTTTACACCAGAAGGTACGGGTACTTTGCTGAATTATACGATCGAACTTGAAGGCAAAATTCCTGGTTCTGGACAAGTGATTCTGGCTGGTATCAAACTTGGATTGACTAAAGGTCTGAAAAAGTTAGCTAAGACGATTTGAGTGTAGAAAATAGTCATGACGTATGAGCCAACAAAACAACCTAATGTCATTACGATTGATGGCCCAAGTGGGTCAGGAAAAGGAACGCTGGCGGCGCGTTTAGCTGTGCATTATGGCTATAATTTGCTGGATTCTGGTGCACTATATCGTCTACTTGGCTTGAAGGCGCAGCAGCAAAGTTTATTTGTTGATGGTGCTTTTTGCGACGGAATTGTGCCAACAGTACAATTAGTTGATTTAGCGTTAACATTAGATATTCAGTTTATTCCGAATAAGGATCAGCAACTTGTTGTCCTTCTGGATGGTCAAGATGTCACACAGGCTATTCGTACTGAGCAAGCGGGAAGTTTAGCATCTCAAGTTGCGGTGATTCCTGAAGTACGTATCGCGTTGTTACAACGGCAACGTGATTTCGCTGTGTTGCCGGGACTAGTCGCGGATGGCCGTGATATGGGAACAGTTGTTTTCACTGATGCACCAGCCAAAATTTACCTGACAGCATCTGCGGTTGCACGCGCTGAACGTCGTGTAAATCAATTGCGAAATATGGCAATTGATGCTAATATGAACGATATTTTATCCGATATTGAAGCACGTGATCGACGTGATACGGAGCGTGCTGTTGCGCCGCTTAAACCTGCTGAAGATGCGCTGATTGTTGATAGTTCATCGATGGGGATTGAAGAGGTGTTTGCTGAGTTAGTTCGCTACATTGATTTGAAGTTAGGTTGATTCAAAAATCGTCGATTCTCGTATTCAATAAGTTGCTGAATATCAATGCTTTCAGTCTTTTTGGCTGAGAGCTTTTGGTTTTTGGTAAAAATTTTCTAAAACTAAATTAAAACGCGGTCAATAATCTTTTTTTAGATTAAGTGTTTTGGTTTAGTTCAATCCGATCCGCAGCAGATTGACCCTGCGCGGCTATACACAAACAGGTTATACCATGATGGAATCTTTTGCCGCCCTATTTGAAGAAAGCCTAAAGGGCAAAGGCTTAGACGTCGAAAAGGGCGCGGTGATTCAAGGTACAGTAGTAAACATTGATAGCGATTGGGTTACTGTTGATACTGGACTGAAATCTGAAGGCGTAGTGCCTCGTGAAGAGTTCTTGAGCGAAGCTCGTGAACTTGAAGTTGCAATCGGCGACACCGTAGATGTAGTCGTTGAAGCACTCGATAACGGTATGGGTCAAACTGTACTGTCACGTGAAAAAGCAAAACGTGTTGAAACTTGGACTAAACTTGAGCGTCTGTTTGATGCACAAGAAATCGTTACTGGTGTTATCTCTGGTAAGGTTAAAGGCGGTTTCACTGTTGATATCGGTCCAGTTCGTGCGTTCTTGCCAGGTTCGTTGGTTGACACACGTCCAATCCGTGATACCACACATCTTGAAGGTATCGATCAACAATTCAAAATTATCAAGCTTGACGCAAAACGCAACAACGTTGTTGTTAGCCGTCGTGCAGTTATGGAAGCTGAAAGTTCAGCTGACCGTGAGCAATTGCTTGGCAAGTTGGAAGAAGGCCAAACCGTTACTGGTTTGATCAAAAACCTCACAGACTACGGTGCATTCGTGGATCTGGGTGGTATCGATGGTCTGTTGCACATCACCGACATGGCATGGAAACGTATCAAGCATCCATCTGAAGTGGTTGAAGTGGGTCAAGAAGTTACTGTTAAAGTTCTTAAATTCGACCGCGATCGTAACCGCGTCAGCCTTGGCCTGAAACAATTGGGCGAAGATCCATGGGTAGCAATCATGAACAATTATCCAAAAGGATCAATTGTTGATGCACGCATCACCAACTTGACAGATTACGGCTGTTTCGCAGAAATTGCTGAAGGTGTTGAAGGTCTGGTTCACGTTAGTGAAATGGATCACACCAACAAAAACATCCACCCATCTAAAGTCGTTCAAATTGGCGACGAAGTTAAAGTGATGGTTCTGGAAGTTGACCAAGAGCGTCGTCGTATTTCTCTCGGTATCAAACAAACTCGTGCTAACCCATGGGATGAGTTTGCTAAAGCACACGAGAAAGGCGAAAAAGTATCAGGTACCATCAAGTCAATCACTGACTTCGGTATTTTCATCGGTTTGCCAGGTGGCATCGATGGTTTGGTTCATTTGTCTGATATTTCTTGGAGCGAGCAAGGCGAAGAAGCGATCCGCCGCTACAAGAAAGGTGACACCGTTGAAGCAGTTATCCTTTCTGTTGACGCAGAAGGCAACCGCATCAGCTTGGGCGTTAAGCAAATGAGCAACGATCCATTCAATGACTACACAGCGACTAATGATCGCGGTGCAATCGTGAAAGGTACTGTGACTGCTGTTGATGCAAAAGGCGCAACTGTAAACTTGGGTAACGACATTGAAGGCACTTTGAAAGCGTCTGAAATCAATCGTGACCGCGTTGAAGATGCAACTAAGCACCTGACTGTTGGTCAAGAGATCGAAGCGAAGATCATCAATGTTGATCGCAAAACACGTACTATCAACTTGTCAATCAAAGCGAAAGACGAAGCTGAAGATCGTGATGCTGTGAACAACTTGAAAGCAGCAACTGCTGCTGCACAAGAAGGTACTGGTCCAAAAACGATCGGTGACTTGATCAAAGCTCAAATGAAATAATGATTAATCATTATTAATGAAAAAAACCGTCTCAATGAGGCGGTTTTTTTTATGTCCACGCATTTCGGGATTTGACTCGGCGTAAATTCGATTATAGTATTGTATAACAGAGGTATTTTAAGGTAGACGTGCTGCCTACTTGATGTTATGTTGCGGTATCAGTTTTATTGTGATGATTGGTTGGAGTTGAGATAACTCTTAAGTTTGATCAAGACATATTTGGTGGGGCTCAGCGATTTTCTGAGTTGTAGTGGCTAGGTCGTTTTATTGTATGTTTTAGATCGTATATTGTTGGATATTCCCTTAAAAAAGTATATGGAGTGACGTTGTAATGACTACTGGATTAAATAAGTCAGACATTATTGATCGCATGGCGGGTCAACATCATCAATTATCCGAACCTGCAATTGAAGAAGCAGTTAAGGTCATGTTAGAACAAATGGTTGAAACCTTGACCGACGGTAATCGTATCGAAATTCGTGGTTTTGGTAGTTTTGCTTTGCATCACCGCGCGGCTCGTGCTGGTCGTAATCCAAAAACAGGTCAGTCTGTTGCTGTAGAAGCAAAATCAGTACCGCACTTTAAGCCAGGAAAGGCTTTGCGCGATGCGGTGAATCCAGAAAAGTAAAAGTCGTTATTTAAGAAAACAGTCATGAATGGATGCAATCATACTCAAGCAATAGTTTGAGTATTGGTTTTCTATGATTCGAAATAAAAAAATCGGAGAATGAGCGATGCGCTTTATTTTTTTAATATTGTTGATCGCACTATTTGGTTATTCCTTAGCATTAGTCATCTACAATCACGCAAGCAACCCTCAAGTTGAGTTAGTGTTTGCAACAGTTCCAGCAATGAATCTGGGTATATTGCTTGTCATTACCTTGATGTTAGGGGTTATCACAGGTTTATTACTTGGGGTTTTTGTATTCAGAGTCGTTCAAACACGCTGGGAAATTGGACGTTTGAATAAAGAACTTGAGCTAGTTCGTGCACGTCATATACAAGCAGCGGCAGCCGCTGCTGCAGCTACAGCGACGGCAGCAGCAAGCGCTACAACACAGATCCAAAAAACTGAAGAAATACAGACACCTCCTCCAGTTGTATAGTGGGGAGAAGTGTGTAAAAGAGCCGAGTTTATCTCGGTTTTTTTTATTGCAAAAAAAATGTTGTAAGGAAGTGGGGTGGTGCTGCACGTAAGCTTTTAGTGGCTTGGTCAGGTATAATAGTGCGCCTATTTAACGGGTCGTGAATGTTAAATCGTGTTTTGTTCTGATGTGTCGTCAGATTTAATTTTTGATTGGAAGTTGGCCTTATGAGTTTAATCGTTGCATTAGATACCCATTCAGAAGCGGGTGCGTTGGCTTTAGCCGATCAATTAGATCCAGCGCAGTGTCGAGTGAAGGTTGGTAAAGAGCTTTTTACTTATACGGGCCCAGCAATTGTTAAAGCATTACATGCGCGTGGTTTTGAGGTTTTCTTAGATCTTAAGTTTCATGATATTCCGAATACAACTGCTCAAGCTGTTCAAGCTGCTGCAGATTTAGGAGTATGGATGGTGAATGTTCATGCTTCTGGCGGTCGTCAAATGATGCAAACTGCCGCTGAGCGGTTGAGATCAGGTGGTTATAAAACGCATTTGATTGGTGTAACGGTGTTGACGTCGATGTCTGCTGATGATTTGCTGGGAGTTGGTATCACTGCAACGCCAGAACAGCATGTGATGCGTTTGGCTAAACTTGCACAAGAAAGCGGTTTAGCTGGAGTGGTGTGTTCGGCGCAGGAAGCTGCGATGTTGCGCGCGAATTTGGGAAATGAGTTTCTTTTGGTGACTCCTGGGATTCGTCCTGCTGGTAGCAACTCAGATGATCAAAAACGAATTGTGACACCAGTTGATGCAATTAACGCGGGTGCAAGTCATTTGGTGATTGGTCGCCCGATTACACAAGCGGAGTCTCCGAAGCAGGCTGTGCTGGATATTCTGCAAAGCATTAACGGGCTGTAGTATTCCTTTGTTTTTAAGTATAGGGTGCAATTATGCACCTTTTTTATTGATTTTATTTGAATAATGGTGCGCGGTGTACACCTTATTTTAAGTTATAGCTATTCTCATAAATAAAGAAACATAGCTCTACTTCTCGGAGTCGAAGTGACGGGATTCGATACCGTACATTTCGACTCCGCTCAATGTACTATGAATTTGTATAATTATTTACTGGAATAACAGTAGCGCTGAGCCAGTCGAAGGGTTTTGTGTCGCCGCACATTTCGACAGGCTCAATGAGCTATATTGTTGTGGATTTTATTTCAATGAAAAATCGACACGATTTGGTTTCCCTTTGTCTTTAATCCCATCGGCAGTTAGTTTGGGCGCGATCATAAATAGACGCTCCATTGGGATTTGATCTTTATTCACTAAATATTTCCGAATTGCATCTGCGCGATCAGTGGCAAGTGCACTCAGTGCGTCTTGAGTGACTGGAGTATTTGCAAGAATCAGTTTTTCCATGTCTGCGACTGGTAGTGATTTCGTGAGACCGATCATATTTTTCGGTTTATTGAATTTTGCAGCGCTGTAAACTTTGCTCATATATTTTTGCTTGTCGGCATCACTAATAGTCATGTCGTCTGAGCGCGTATCTTCGCTTTGATTAACTGAGTCTTTTTGTTTGAGCGCTAATATTTTTTGGTTCAGGATTTGCTGACGGACACCCTCACTGTCTGTAACTGGATCGACGCGACCGATCAGATCCATTTTTAGAGCAGGACGATCGATAAGTGCCTTGGCGATTGAGTCTAATTTGCTTTGAGTTGCTGGAGTGAGTGTCGATGAGCCTGCTGGAAATTCAGCGTAACCCAGTTCATCACCACCACCAAACGCTGAACCAATTAGGGCAAATGGTGAGGTTACGGCTTTGGTAATCAGATTCACAAATACATGGAAAATCAGACCACCCACCGAGAATTGAGGGTCAGATAACGTACCTGAAATGGGTAGGTCAATATTGATCTGACCATTGCGATCTTTCAGTAGGGCTACGGCGAGTTGGACGGGTAGTTTTGTTGCTGTTGGACTATCGACTTTGTCACCAAAAGTGAGTTGATCAATACGTACATGATTTTGTGCAACGAGTTTGTCATTCTGGATTTGGTAACCCACATCCATAGACAATTTCCCTTTCTCAATTGGATAGCCTGCATATTTGGTGGCATACGGCGTTAATCGAGGAAGTTCGACATCATTGGCGCTACCTTTGATATCGAGAAACATCGGTTTAAATAACGGATTGAGTGATCCTGAAATCGCCACAGGTGCATCATTATCAATTTTACCCTTGATATCGATGGGCGCTGCTGTAGGCTGATTTGAGGCAATCGTACCTACCGTACCATTCATGCCTGTCATGTTCGCGGTGTATTGAGGCTTCACAAAGTGGTCGGTGTAATTAATATTGCCGCCTTTAATAATAATTTTTCCAATTTTAATGACGGGTGTATTTGCTGGCGCTGGCGTTGTAGCCGCTATTACAGGTGGTGCTGATGGAGGTGTTGCAGGTGCAACAGGTGTCGCATTAGGAGCCGTGGCAGTCAACGAGTGGGGTGGGGTGCCAGCCGTATTTGGTGATGCAACAATATCTTCTAGGTTCAGTCGAGCAGTCTCAGACAAAATGATGCGCGCATAGAAATCGCTCAATGCAATTTGATCTGCTGAAATGTTCTGATGTGCGCCACCCATGTTGGTGTTGATACCATCGATGTTGAGTGACTTCCATTTGAGGAAGTCATCACCGCTTTCTTTATCGAGGATGCGGAAGTTTGCTAAATGAAGTGCACCATTATAATTGGTGACCAGTTTTTGTTGGTTGATCGGTGGTACTAGAAATAATTTGCCTTGAGCGCTGGCTTGACCTGTCGTGATGACGACATTGAGAAAATCGGTGAAGTAAGGCTGAAATGCGACAACCGATAGATTTTTTGCATCAATGTTGGCTTTGACCGATTTGAATTGTGGCGCGACATTGCTATCTACTGACAAGCTCCCCGTGTTGTTGAGCTTTGTTTTTAAAGTCACTTGAATGGGTTTATCTAGTTTATTGGAAATATTATTTGCGGTGAGGTTTAAGCTATTTGCAAGTAAGTTCACAGTTGGTTTAACGGCATCATCACGGTATGCGAGTGTACTATCAGTGATCGCAATTTGATTAATGGCAGCTGTCCAGTTTGGTGTGGCTTTCTGAGTGCCCGCTTTATGTGCTGTTTTTTTGGTTTGATTTGTTGCCAGTAAGAATTGTTGGAAGTTCAGTTTGCCTTGAGCATCGCGCTGGATGCGGCTTTGTATTCCGTCTAGATGCAGTCGGTCCGCATTAAACGTCTGGGTTTGGGTATTAATATTGGCATTATCTAAACTAATTTTCTTTGCAGAAATATTATTGGTTGGGTTGGATTTCGCTGCAACCTTGAGGTTGTCGAGCGTGATTCCCAATTGTTGTAGGTTGATTTGTCCATGATTGATTGCCAGCAATGTATCGAGTGAAAGTTGACCGTTCACTGTCGCAGCGAGCAGAGGGTTGATATAAGGCTGATATTGAGCAAGTGGTAAGGCATTCACGCTGACCTTGCCATTTACAGTTCCGTCCGCAGGTGTAATTTGACCATTAAACTGAATGTGTTGATCTGTTGGGCTGCCTGTGGAGAGCGTCACATTAGCCGGTTTTGCATCCGCAGCAAGAGAAATTTGAGTCGCATTTAGCTCAATATTTTTGACTTGGAGGTCTAGCGTAGGTGAGGCATTTGCCGCATCGCGCCAGTTGACTGTGCCATTGTGAAGATTAAATTTCTCTAGCGTAATAGAGGGTAATGGTGCTGCCTTTTTAGCGGTATCTGTTGTTTTGGTAGGTTGCGCTGGTGTGGTCAGGTTAGCCCAATTAAGCTGATTCTTTGCATTGAGATCAGTCCAAACTTCAGGATTTTTGATGTCGATTTGATCGAGTGCCATCGCACCATTTAAAACATTCAATTTATGAATTTGAGCTTCAATCGATGACGTTTTAAAAAGTGGTGCGGCATGTTTGTCGGCAAGCGCGACATCTGCAAGTTTTACCGTACCAGAAAGTAAAATTTCTGGTTGATCTTTTTTACGTTCAAACGTGAGATCGAGCTTGGTTGAAAGTTTACTACTTTGAATATCCAATGGTAAGGCAACAGGTGAAAATGGAACATAACTGGCAACATCAAGCTGATCAATATCAATGGCTAAAGCGGTGTCTAAACTATTAATGAATGGTTTGCTACGACCTTTCAAACTAAATGGTGAGCCGTTAATGACTGCTGATAAATGAGGTTGAACGAATGTATCTATCTTATTTGGAAAATTGGATATAAATGGCACGCCAATATTGAGTGTTTTGATATTAATCTGCTTATGGGTCACTTGATCATCAAAAATAATCGTGCCATCAATCAGTTGAATGTTCGCTATGGAAAATAAAGTTGGTTTGGTATTGGTAGACTTAGGCATTGCCTGAATGCGATCAATAATGTCAGAGTAATTATATCGACCTATGCCTTGGGCGCTTGTGCGGATGAGATGTACATTGGGATTCACTAACTGAACCTCATTGATCACGGGCGCGAGATGGATCAAAGATCCCCATGAGGTATTGAGTAATAGTGATTTTGCAGAAAGGGCAGGCGTAACCTTATTTGGCTCGTAGAGCGTGAAGTTGGATACTTTTAGGGTGAATGTAAACGGATTGAAATCGATTTTATCGACCGTTGCTTTGCGACCAATTTGAGCTTGAATTTGTTGTTCGAGTAAATGTTTGGTGAGAGGTGGCACGACCAACCAACTGATCAGTGCTAAAGCGAATAACGTAATAATAACTGTGCTTAACCAACGTAGGATGCGAGGTTTGTTCATGTTTTTGTCCTCTTCACACAAGGGTGTCGGCAACATTATTTCAATTCACGGTAGTCTTAATTTATCAGAATCTTAGGGACTTATGTGTGTTCTTCTTGTGCGCCTTCGACTTTGCTGTTGACATAAAAAAACGCCCAGTTCAGGGCGTTTTCTTAGCAGCAACTTTGCAAAAAATTATTTTGCAAGTGCTTTGATATGAGCATTTAAACGGCTCTTGTGACGTGCAGCTTTATTCTTGTGAATAATGCCTTTGTCCGCAATACGATCGATTACAGGAACAGCTTGCTTGTAAGCAGCAGTTGCTGTTGCGTATTCGCCAGTTGCGATTGCATTGACTACTTTCTTGATGTAGGTGCGAACCATTGAACGTAGGCTAGCGTTATGTTGACGTTGTTTAACGTTTTGACGTGCACGTTTGCGAGCTTGGGCTGAATTTGCCACTCAAGCGACTCCTTTTAATGTAGGGTAATTGATCTCTCGCAATCTAAAACAGGTGAGTAATTCACCAAATTGCACTAACGGATCAAATTAAGGCGCGAATTATGCTATGTCACAATGATAAAATCAAGTGAAACGCTCTGTGAATTTTACCATTTTAATTGTTTTTACAAAATCACATGGGATTGGTACAGGTTAGGGATTGTCAAATGCAGTCAGATCGGTCAATGTCCTTGATCTTGGCTTCATGGCGTTTGTACTGATGCTGTTGAGAACTCAATAAATAAGAAGGGTGAGTGCATGTTAAATCAACAAAATACGATTGAATCCTCAGCGGTCACGAACCCAGATCAGCCTACGATTGCGATTGTGATCGGTGGATCTGGCTTGGTTGGACGTCAGCTACTCATGCAGTTGGTTTCTTCTGGTCATTATCAGACTGTATATGTTGTTGTTCGTAAGGCATTTGATTTACCTATCACCTCCTCAGAGGCGTCACTTCAAAAAACACTTCTTCAATGGCTCGAAATTCCTGATTTTTCTCAGATGAAATCAGTGTTGGAAAAAATCGATTTAACCAATGCGGATGCGTTTAGTGCATTAGGATCGACGTTGAAGCAAGCGGGTAGTAAGGCTGCGTTCTATCAAATTGATCATGATTATAATTTGGTATTTGCGCAAGTGACGCATCAGCAAGGTGCAAGGCATTTGTTGCTTGTTTCGGCGATGGGTGCAGATGCAAGTTCGATCATCTATTATAATCGAGTCAAGGGCGAGCTTGAGTCTGATGTTCAGAAAATTGGTTTCGAACAAGTTTCGATATTTCGACCTTCACTGTTAATCGGTGCTAGGTCGCAAGAAACTCGATTAGCCGAGGGTTTTGCTCAGAAATTGTTTACCATGAGTCAGTCTGTATTACCAGCGACATTTAGCTCAAGACCGATTGAAGCGGGTCGTGTGGCACTGGCCATGTGGCAGGTTGCGCAGAAGCCTCAGGAGCAAGCTACGGCTCAAGTTCAAATCTATTCTAATCAAATGATGCTGCGTACAACGTTAGCGGCTGCATCGTGAAATTTAATTTTTAGTTCAACATCGTCACAAAATATTCAAAGGAATATGTATCTATGAGCACTTCTCAAAATCTACCATTTGTCACCTGTGATTTGCTGGATGATCATCCTGATACTCAAGTGTGCAGTCCATCCATTGATGGAAAGTCTTTTCGTAATTTTGGCGGAAAAAAGGCTTTTGGCGGGGAAGTGGTGACGGTCAAATGCTTTGAAGATAACTCGAGAGTAAAAGAGTTGCTCGCAACAGAAGGTGCGGGTAAAGTGCTTGTCGTCGATGGCGGAGCATCTATGCGTTGTGCGCTACTTGGTGATTTGATTGGTGAAAGTGCAGTTAAAAATCATTGGTCTGGTGTAGTCATTTACGGCTGTGTACGAGATGTTGATGCGTTGGCAGCGCTTGATCTCGGCGTACAAGCGTTGGCAAGCATTCCTCAAAAAAGTAACCGTAAAGGTCTCGGTGAAACCAACGTAACCCTGAATTTCGGTGGATTAATGATTGAGTCAGGCATGTTTATTTATGCCGACAATAATGGAATTTTGGTATCAGATGTGGCGTTGATTGATTGATCTTTCACTATGTTGGTTAGTTTTAACGCGTGATGTATCGCGTTAAATTGGAATTTAAGGAATGAGAAGTGCATCAAATTAAAGTTTTACAATCTGTGATTAGCACTTTGCTTGAAGGTGGGCGCGGCGTCACTGGAACTCCAACTCCGAAACAGCCTGAACAGGCGATTCAACTTTATGATATGGAAGGATGTCCATTTTGTCGTCGTGTACGTGAAGTATTAACCATGCTGAATTTGGACTTTGAAGTATATCCTTGTCCAAAAAATGGTACACGTTTCCGTCCAACCGCAGAGAAGATTATTCAGTCGATTGGCGGTAAAGTTCAATTTCCTTTATTGGTTGACCAAAATACAGGTGTCAAACTTCAGGAATCACAAGAAATTATCGATTACCTGTTTAAAGAGTATGGTAAATCAGGCAAGACGCCATCGAAGTGGCAAGGTTTAGCGAAGCAGCCAATTGTTGGTACGCTAGTCAGTGGTGCGCGCTTGATGCGTGGCTTAAAGGCAGACGCAACTAATGTCAATAAAGCAGCGCCTGAAACAATGCTTGAATTATGGAGCTTCGAAGGAAGTCCGTTTACGCGTTTGGTTCGTGAACGTTTGTGTGAGCTTGAACTCCCTTATGTGCTGCATAACGTGGCTAAAGAGCGCTGGCAAGATATGGGGCCTGCGGTATTTCGTGCAAAACCAGGTCGATATGTGCCGTTACCAGGTGGAAAACGGGAAAAAGAGTTGCCAAAAATGCAAGGGCGATTACAAGTGCCTTATTTGGTAGATGCAAATACAGGCGTGCAGATGTTTGAGTCTAAAGATATTATTCAATATCTGAATCGTACTTATGGTTAATTCCTGAGAGACTTGTCATATACGAGTAGATTTTATGCGATAAAATCTACTCGATACTTATGTTTTCCCTTGCACTTCTTCGATCTGTCACCATAATACATACAGACTTGCATATGAGGCTTTTTTGCCTGAGGTGATGATGCAGTTTTAAGATGTGTGTTAGTGTGGTTTTGTGATGGATATTTAATAACGTCGCGGTTTGCGGCAAGTTGATATAGCTGATTTTGAACGATTGTTTTGAGGCGATTTAATCGCACAAGTGATGGTTTTGGTCAAAATTTATTTAAAGTTATTTATTTAGAGTCGATAGTCAATGTTAGCTAGTATGGTCGGTGGCATCTTTGGCACCAAGAATGAACGTGAACTTAAACGGATGCGTAAAAGCGTCGATGCCATTAATGCTTTTGAGCCGACAATTTCGGCGCTCAGTGATGCAGAGATTGCTGCAAAGACCACAGAATTTAAACAACGCTATCGTGATGGCGCTACTTTAGATAGTTTATTACCAGAAGCGTTTGCGGTCTGTCGTGAGGCCAGTAAGCGTGCATTGGGTATGCGTCATTATGACGTACAGTTGATTGGCGGGATTACCTTGCATGAAGGCCGTATTGCTGAAATGCGTACAGGTGAAGGTAAGACGCTGATGGCGACTTTGGCTTGTTATCTGAATGCATTGAGTGATTCAGGTGTACATGTCATCACGGTTAATGATTATTTGGCTGCACGTGATGCTGAATTAAACCGTCCATTGTTTGAATTTCTGGGTTTAACCGTTGGCGTTATTCGCTCAATGCAAGCACCCGATGAAAAACATGAAGCCTATCGTGCCGACATTACTTATGGCACAAACAACGAGTTTGGCTTCGATTATCTGCGCGATAACATGGTGTTCACACCAGAAGAAAAGAAACAGCGTGGTTTAAATTATGCAATCATCGACGAAGTGGATTCGATCCTGATCGATGAGGCGCGTACACCCTTGATTATTTCTGGACAAAGTGATGATTCTTCAAAACTTTATGAAATGATTAATAAACTTGCACCCGAGTTGATTCGCCAAAAAGAAGAAAAAGTTCCAGATGGTGGTCATTTCTGGATTGATGAGAAACAGCGCAACATCGACATGACTGAAGCGGGTTATGAGTTTGTTGAGCAACGTTTAACGGATATGGGCTTACTTGAAGACGGTGAAAGTCTGTATTCGCCAAGCAAATTAAATTTGGTTCATCATGTGAATGCCGCATTGAAGGCTCATCATTTATTCCAGCGCGATGTACATTACATCATCAGCGAAGGTGAGGTTGTACTGGTTGATGAGCACACTGGTCGTACGATGCCAGGTCGTCGTTGGTCAGAAGGTCTACACCAAGCGACTGAAGCAAAAGAAGGTTTGAATATTCAAAATGAAAATCAAACGCTTGCGACAACAACATTCCAAAATTATTTCCGTCTTTATCATAAATTAGGTGGTATGACGGGGACTGCGGATACTGAAGCTGCTGAATTTGCACAAATTTATGCATTAGATGTAGTCGTTATTCCTACACATAAGCCAATGATTCGTGTCGATAACAATGACCTGATTTTCTTAACGAAAGTTGGAAAATATATGGCGATTATCGAAGAAGTCAAGCGAATTCAGGCTAAAGGCGCTCCCGTACTTGTGGGTACTGCAACAATTGAGGCGAGCGAGTTTTTGTCAAATATGTTGACACAAAGCGGTATTGCTCACGAAGTGTTGAACGCAAAACAGCATGAGCGTGAGGCGTATATTATCGCGCAAGCGGGTAGTCCATCAGCAATTACCATTGCAACGAACATGGCTGGTCGCGGTACAGATATTCTACTGGGTGGTAACTGGAAAGTTCAGTTAGAAGCAATCCCTAATGCGACAGAAGCTGATGCACAGCGCTTACGTGCGGAGTGGGAAGAGAAGCACAAGCAAGTGATTGAAGCGGGTGGTTTGCATATTATCGGTTCTGAACGTCATGAGTCACGTCGTATCGATAATCAGTTGCGTGGTCGTGCAGGTCGTCAAGGTGATCCAGGTGTGTCTCGTTTCTACTTATCGCTTGAAGATGATCTCATGCGTATTTTTGCGGGTGAGCGTGTCACGAATATGATGCGTGCAATGGGCCTAAAAGACGACGAAGCAATTGAACATAAAATGGTCAGTCGCTCTATTGAGGGTGCTCAGCGCAAAGTTGAAGCGCGCAACTTCGATATTCGTAAGAATCTCTTGAAATATGACGATGTTGCCAATGAGCAGCGTAAGATTATTTATGGTCAGCGTGATGATGTGTTGTATGAACCAACTATTCACGATGGCATCTTGAATATGCACGATGATGTGATTAATGGTTTGATTGATAATTTCATTCCACCGCAAAGTATTGAAGATCAGTGGGATACTGCTGGATTGGAAAATGCTTTATCCGTTGAGTTTGGGATTACTGCACCTGTACAACATTGGTTGGCTACGGATCGCCGTTTAGATGAAGTTGGTCTTCGGAAGAAGATCGTTGAAGCATCAGTGGCGCATTATGAAGCACGTCGCCAACAGATGGGTGACGAGTCGGCAAATATGCTTGAGCGTCATTTCATGCTGCAATCGCTTGATCGTCATTGGAAAGAACATTTGGCTGCGATGGATTATTTGCGCCAAGGCATTCATTTGCGTGGTTATGCGCAAAAGAATCCAGAGCAGGAATATAAGCGCGAAGCCTTTACTTTGTTCCAAAACATGCTTGCAGCAATTAAATCAGAAGTGATTCAAGATTTGTCGCGCATGCATGTGCCGACTGCTGAAGAACTTGCGGAAATGGAAGCGCAACAACTGCGTGATGCGGAAGCAATGCGTTTACAATTCCAGCATTCTGAAGTGGATGGATTGACTGGAGAGGTGTCACAAGACCCTGAATTGCAAGCGGTGAATCAATCTGATACACGTTTGAGTGGTTCGTTTAAAGAAACGAATCCTTACGCTGCGATGAACATTGGTCGTAATGAAGCCTGCCCATGTGGCTCTGGTAAAAAATATAAGCATTGTCATGGTGCAATTGCTTAATTGGTTTTAGGATGATGTAAAAAACGAATCTTAGGGTTCGTTTTTTATTGGAATATTTTTATTGTTGGTTATTGTGATTCAAAGAATTGCTATGAGTTGAGTTAATCAGAATCGGAAAAAACATATTTGTCATAGATAGACATTTCGATGCTTAAACCAATTCTTCCTGCAAGGATAATGAGTTCTTTTGGTAAGTGATCATTTTGCACAATAATGTCCTTATCAAATCTTGAGTAAAGTGGAAAATCTAAGCAAGCTTCAATGTTATCGTTTAATGCGATAAGTTTGACTAACTCTAATTCCCAAGTTCTTAAAAAAGAAATAGCATCTTTGATTTGTCCTTGAATGTTATCAAAATCTAGATCTGATACTCTTAAAATTAAACAATGATTTTGATTAATTAATTTGGAGCCAGCACGGCGAGGTTCATTTTTCACTCTGAGTGAATGAAAATGTTTCACTATGCAGCCTTAGAATACACATGCTAAAAGTCCTTGTTTATTGTTGTCTTATGTATTTGATTATTAAATAACAATAAAAAACACCCCAATTAAGGGGCATTTTTTATTTCAAAATAACGTTTAAACAGCTGCTTTTAAACCTGCTGCTTTATCTGTACGTTCCCAGCTAAAGTGTAAACCGTTAGCAGCACGACCAAAGTGCCCATAGCTCGCAGTTTCTTGATAGATTGGATGCAACAAATCGAGCATACGGCTAATGCCATAAGGACGTAAGTCGAAGTGTTCACGAACAAGAGCAATGATGGTTTCATCACTGACTTTGCCAGTACCGAAGGTGTTGATTGAAATGGAGGTTGGTTCTGCAACACCAATTGCATAGCTAACTTGAATTTCACATTTATCCGCAAGGCCTGCTGCAACGATATTTTTAGCGACATAGCGACCTGCATAAGCTGCTGAACGGTCAACTTTTGATGGGTCTTTACCTGAGAACGCGCCACCGCCGTGACGTGACATACCGCCGTAAGTATCGACGATAATCTTACGACCAGTTAAACCACAGTCGCCAACAGGACCGCCGATGATGAATAGTCCAGTCGGGTTGATATGATACTGAGTTTTTTCATGCAGCATTTCTGCTGGGAAGATCTTTTTCACCATTTCTTCCATCACAGCTTCTTTTAGGGATGCTTGAGAAATAGATGGATCATGTTGTGTTGATAACACGATAGCATCGACGTATTTTGGTACGCCATTTTCATATTGGAATGTGACTTGGCTTTTTGCGTCTGGACGCAACCAAGGTAGGATGCCGCTTTTACGCAGTTCAGCTTGTTTTTGCACTAAGCGATGTGCATAACAAATCGGAGCAGGCATGAGTTCTGCGGTTTCGTTTGACGCGTAACCAAACATTAGACCTTGGTCGCCTGCACCTTGATCTTCAGGTTTCTGGCGGTCTACACCTTGAGCGATGTCAGGTGATTGTTTGCCAAGGATATTTAATACCGCACAGGTTGAACCGTCAAATCCTAGGTCAGAATGGTTGTAGCCAATGCTGTTGACTGTGTCGCGTGCGATTTTTTCATAATCGACATTTGCGGTGGTGGTGACTTCGCCTGCAAGGACGACAACGCCAGTTTTAACCAGTGTTTCGCAAGCTACACGTGCATATTTATCTTGTGCAAGGATTGCATCAAGAATGGCATCACTGATTTGATCAGCCATTTTATCAGGGTGGCCTTCACTGACCGATTCAGAAGTAAAAACAGAATATTCGCGCATGAAAAACCCAATAACTTATGTAAATGTTAACTTCCCATGATAACGCTATTTTTTATATGGGGCTAGGTATCTGCATCATAAATGCAGGTGAGAAATGCTCAGGTAAAATGTAATAAATTTCAAGTCGAGTTCTTGTGAGTCACGTCAAAAATGTGTTTCTTTGATAAGAATGCTTTACCCATTCTGTCAATTCAACGACAATACGTCTTCGAATTTGTTCGTGCCCATTTTCGCACTAGGTATTTGTTATGACTCAATCGTCCCATGCTACAGAACAGCCGATTTTTAATCCACCGTTGAATCAACGCCGCCTTGCTAATGCAGTCCGTGTGTTATCGATGGATGCGGTTCAGAAAGCCAACTCAGGTCATCCAGGTGCACCCATGGGTATGGCAGATATCGCCGAAGTGCTGTGGCGTCAAATTTTGCGTCATAACCCAAGTAATCCAAACTGGGTCAATCGTGATCGTTTCGTACTGTCGAATGGTCATGGCTCAATGTTGCAATATGCTTTGCTGCATTTGACTGGTTACGATGTGACGATGGAAGATATTAAACAATTCCGTCAACTTGATAGCCGCACACCAGGTCATCCTGAATATGGCTACACGGTCGGTGTGGAAACAACCACAGGACCACTCGGTCAAGGTATTGCCAATGCTGTTGGTTTTGCTGTTGCAGAGAAGACATTAGCTGCACAATTTAACCGTGATGGTTTAAATGTGATTGACCATTTTACCTATTGTTTTGTGGGTGATGGCTGTTTGATGGAAGGTATTTCGCATGAAGTCTGTTCGCTAGCAGGTACTTTGGGGCTAGGCAAACTGATTACTTATTATGATGATAATGGCATTTCAATTGATGGTGAGGTTGAAGGCTGGTTCAGCGATGACACGAAAAAACGTTTTGAGTCTTATGGCTGGCATGTCATCAAAGTCGATGGTCACGATGCCAAAGCAATTCGTGAAGCGACTTTAGAAGCGCAAGCAGAAACCAATAAACCTTCACTCATTATTTGTAAAACTATTATTGGTTTAGGTTCACCAAACAAACAAGGTAAAGAAGAGTGTCATGGTTCAGCACTAGGTACTGCTGAAGTTGCGTTGACTCGCGAAGTTTTAGGTTGGGCAGATGAGGCATTTGTCATCCCGGAAGATGTTTATGAAGCTTGGGATGGTAAGGCGAAAGGTTCAGCGCTTGAACAGCATTGGGATTCTGTATTTGATGTTTATAGCCAACGTTATCCAGAACTTGCCGCTGAACTTACACGTCGTTTGAGTGGTGCGCTGCCTGCTGATTTTGAAGCGAAAGCAGATGCGTTTATTACAGAGTGCAATGCCAAAGGCGAAACCATTGCCAGTCGTAAAGCCAGCTTGAATACACTTGAAGCATTTGGTCCAATTTTGCCAGAGTTGCTTGGCGGTTCTGCAGATTTGGCGGGTTCAAACTTTACTATTTGGAAAGGTTCTGTCGGTATTCAAGATAATCCTGCTGGTAACTATGTCCATTATGGTGTGCGTGAATTTGGTATGACCGCCATGGCAAATGGTATCGCGCTGCACGGCGGTTTGATTCCTTACGTAGCGACTTTCTTGATCTTTATGGAATATGCGCGTAATGCGGTGCGTATGTCTGCGCTGATGAAACAGCGTGTGATTCATGTGTATACCCATGATTCGATCGGTCTGGGTGAAGATGGCCCAACGCATCAACCGATTGAACAAATTGCATCATTGCGTGGTACACCCAATCTGCATGTATGGCGTCCAGCGGATACAGTTGAATCAGCAGTATCTTGGAAACTCGCACTACAACGTCAGCATGGCCCGACAGCATTGATTTTCTCTCGCCAGAATTTGCCATTCCAAGCGCGTACTTCTGAACAGCTTGCTAATGTTGCCAAAGGTGGTTATGTGTTGGCAAAAGAGAAGGGCGCATTAAAAGCCATTATCATTGCAACGGGTTCAGAAGTGAGCTTGGCAATGGAAGCGTATGCTCAGCTTGACGGTGTGCGTGTGGTATCAATGCCTTCATGTGAAGTGTTTATGGAGCAATCTGCTGAGTATCGTGAATCTGTATTACCAAGCGCAATTCGTGCTCGTGTTGCGGTTGAAGCGGCGCATGTGGATTACTGGTGGAAGTTTGTTGGTTTGGATGGTCGTGTGATCGGGATGCGTTCATACGGTGAGTCTGCACCAGCTGCACAGTTGTATAAGCATTTTGGCATTACCACGGATGCTGTTGTGAGTGCGGTTAAAGAGCTAGTAGGTTAAGACTAAATTTTCTTTAAAATGCTAGACTCTAAAGACGGTGCAAAATTTGCGCCGTTTTTGTTTTATGCTTTTGTAATATCAATCATTTAACGACTTAAAATATACACTGATTAAGCCATGAGATTTTGCTAATGACTCAGCCAAATAAACCACTCCGTGTTGCCATCAATGGCTTTGGTCGCATTGGGCGGAATGTGCTGCGTGCTTGGTTTGAGAGTAATTGTCAGCCTGACATTGAGTTTGTGGCAATCAATGATATTGCAGAACCTGAAATTCTCGTACATTTGCTACGTTTCGATAGTGCGCATGGTCGATTTACAGGAACGGCCGTTTTAGAAAACTCAACCCTCATGGTATCGAGCCAAGGTCAAGCTCGCCAGATCCAGTTTTTACAACAAGCCGATCCATCCACTTTGCCTTGGGCAGAGTTGGACGTTGATCTAGTCTTAGAATGTAGTGGCCATTTCCGTTCGCGCGTAGATGCGTCGAAGCATTTATCTGCGGGAGCAAAGCGAGTCATTATCAGTGCTGCACCTTTTGATA
This sequence comes from Gammaproteobacteria bacterium, assembly GCA_028868515.1. GTDB lineage: Bacteria > Pseudomonadota > Gammaproteobacteria > Pseudomonadales > Moraxellaceae > Aquirhabdus. The sequence continues at coordinate 89,545 of JAGWUI010000003.1, read as the reverse complement.
CCGTAGATGCAGCCATTGTTTTCGGTGTCAATGAGACATCTTTAAAACCTTCTGACAGAGTCATTTCCAGTGTATCGTGTACCACGCAGGCACTTGTGCCACTCGTCAAAATTCTGGATGATGCGTTTGGCATAGAATCTGCTTTGATGACAGAAGTTCATGCAATGACGGCCGACCAGTCGGTACTCGATCATGCGCATCGTGATCCCCGTCGCGCGCGAGCTTCGGCACAAAATATTATTCCAACCACTTCAAGTGCGCTTGGCGCATTAAAACGTGTTTTGCCACATATGGCGAATCGGATTGAAGGTTATTCGATTCGTGTACCGACTTTGAATGTGGCGGCAATCGATTTGTCATTTGTGATGGAGCGTCCTGCATCGATTGAGCAGATCAATCAGACATTAGTTGAGGCAGCGTTCGGACGTTTCCAGCGGATTATGGATGTAACCGATCAACCGCTCGTATCGAGTGATTTTAACCATCAATCATTTTCATTAGTGGTGGATAGTTTGCAGACAATGGTTGTGGGTCGACAAGCCAAAGTTTTGGCTTGGTATGATAATGAATGGGGTTATGCGAATCGGTTATTGGATTTGTGTGGGGTGATTAGGGCGTGTTGAGGTTTGATCTAGACAAACTTTAATTTGTGTATGATCGTTTGTTGCTGTGAAAATATCTTACAATCGGTCGAAATCTATGGAAAGTATCGTTCTTATATAAAGGAGTATTGCGTTGAAAAAGGTTTTAAACGTTGGTGGTAATAGTAAGCAAATTGCGTTGCCTCCCCAGTATGTCGATTTTGAACATCTACTGCTTGATATTGATCCGAAAGGTGAGCCTGATATTTTATGCGATGCTCGTTTGCTCACAACACTGGAAGCAGGGCAGTTTGATGCGATTTATAATTCTCATAATCTAGAACACTATTATCGCCATGATGTGCCTAAAGTACTTGCTGGGTTTCAGCATGTTTTAAAGGATGATGGTTTTGCACATATTATTGTGCCTGATATGCATGAGGTGATGCGCCAAACATTGGAGCGTGGTTTAGATATTGACGATGTGCTTTACCATTCACCAGCTGGACCGATTATGGTTCTGGATGTGATTTATGGCTTTACCACTCAAATTGAACGAAGTGGGGTAGAGTTTTATGCCCATAAAACTGGATTTACTCAGAAGTCACTTGTTGCTGCGTTGACTCGTGCAGGATTTGCAAAAATTTATTCAGGTCTGAGTCCAAGTTCACTTGAAATACATGCATGGGCATTTAAAAATCCACCGAGTGACGCTGCTCGAGCATTATTTCAACTTCCTGCAGGCTGATGATAGAAATCGTCAGCATATTAATAATATGAGGACGATTAAATAACGTGTTAAGAATGAAGTATTTTAGGCTGCTAAGGTTTATTCAGATTTTAGGTGTTGTGAATAAACCTTTTTACGCATTTGTGATGATGAGTGCCCTGATCAGCGTAACTTGTGTATCGAATGCTTCATTCACCTCGACAGAGCCCAGCTTTTCTTGTTTATCCCCAACTAAAATTGAAAAGGTGATCTGTACTGATCCGAGTTTAGCCACAAAGGATCGTACGATGAGTGTGTTGTATGCCGCTGCGCGTACAAGTGCATTAGGTAATGGTTTGTCTAGAGAAGAAGATGAGCAAAGAAAATGGCTGAAAAGCCGTGATCAGACATGTCTCAAAGAAAAAAATAGTCTTAACAATTGTTTGAATCATCAATATGATTCTCGTTTAAAAGATTTGGCTGTTGCAGCGCTTTTTCAGACTCCCAATCTAGCTCTCGCAGAGTTGGCTCGACAAGACTCTAAAACCTCGCCGATTTATGAAGCGATTTATCGTTACGCAACGCTAGAAAATCCGATTGAACGAACCAAAGTAATTAATCCACTTATTCATTCAGCTTTTGATTCTGTGCATGATGAAGAATGGTCTCTATTAAAAGATACTAAAACAGTCAGCGATGTTGTTGCGGATGATGGATCTTTTGCAGCATTTTTGGATACAGTATCCGTCAGTGATTATGATCTTACTTTACCGTGTGCAGCAATGATTCATCGACCGGGATTGGTTGATGCACTTGGTGCTAAATATGGTGGGGCAGTTGATAATCATCTGATTTATTCTGATTGTGGATCAACACTTCCCGCTACACCTAAGTTCTTTCGCTTAATGGCAAAAGCCGATTCTGTACAGCCACCTTGCGATGGCACGATTCGGTTTAGTCAGGGTCGAGAGTACGATAAAATCTTGAATGCAATCAGTTTGCATCGTATAGATCTCTTGGGCGAGGACAATGATGAGGATATTGATGAAGTAGATCCTCGTTTTTATCAAAAGCATCAGGCTGAAATTGAGCAAGCCGTGGTTGAGTTATCTCAATATTATGTTGAGTATTTTCACGTTATACCTTCAACGGCTCATGAAGATGCTCAATCCGCAGTAGATTCAGCAATTCATGCAGCGTTTGGCATTTGTTTTTAAGTGTTTATTGGATAATGATGTGATGTTTAAAAATAAAATAATAAATCACGTAAAACCAACTCAGAAAGCCATCGATAATCGCCCATATAATTGAGTGATTCGCACTCCAAGATAACGCAACAGCGATAACTACGCCTAAACTGAAACCTGCTCCACCATTTCTAGCTCGACTCATATGTATCTCCAGCGGTTAAGTAAGTTCCTATCAATTGGATAATTAAGCAAGATGATGTTTTTGAATGATTAAAAAGGGTTTGATGTGAATCTGCACATCAAACCCTAATTTAAGTTTAGTCGATTAAATTACCAATCAAATCCTGCCTGTATTTTTGATAGCGTGTAACTGCTATTCGAGATAGAGGTTCCTGCTCCAAGATTTAAATGTTCATTCACCTGATAACTAGCTGCTATGCCAACTGCGGATTGGCCCGCGTAGTTAGCACTAGATATTCCAACCCATTTATGTCCAACCGCAAGTGTCGGGATAGATGGAATGGATGCGGCTTGCGCAATACCTTGAGCAGTAAATACTTTGGCTTGATCTAGTCCGGTAGTGATTTGTTGGTTCAGTTGGCCGTATTGCTGGTTCAACTGACCGACGTTAACGGCATCAGTTGGGGCTGTACCTGCAGCGACGTTGGTAATTTGTCGTGCATTATTAACTGAACCCACCGACACGGTATTTGCTCTATCTGCAATAGAATTAGATCCTAATGCAACTGCATTTGCAGCAGTGACTTGAGAACCAGAACCAAGTGCGATGCCTTGAGTAGCAGCTGCGCTGACCACTGCAGTATCACCAATTGCGAGGGAGCCTGCATTGAGTGCTTTAGATGTATTTCCAAGAGCTACAGATCCTTGTCCTGCTGCAATGTTAGCATTACCTAATGCCAATGCACCATTTGCAGCAGCACCTGTTGCCGTACCATCTGCAGTCGCTGTGTTATTGGCACCGATTGCAAGTGTACCAGTACCATTTGCGGTATTTGGATCACCGATTGCAACAGCACCATTACCATTGGCGTGATTAGAGTTACCAATAGAAACAGATTGACCACCTGTTGCACTTGCGTTGTTTCCTATCGCTACAGAGTTGTCTCCAGTTGCTTGTGCATTAGGACCTAAGGCGACAGCATTAGTACCTGATGCGTTGCCTCCAAGTAGACCTGATTTACTTAGACTGCTGCTGATAGAAGATATTGAAGTATAAGTAGTACTTAAACTACTACTGATGGAAGATAGAGCAGTATTGGTAGTGCTTAAACCACTGCTGACAGAAGACACCGCAGTATTGGTAGTGCTTAAGCCACTGCTGATAGAAGACACCGCAGTATTGGTAGTACTTAAACCACTGCTGATAGAAGATACAGCAGTATTGGTAGTGCTTAAACCACTGCTGATAGAAGATACAGCAGTATTAGTGGTGCTTAAACCACTGCTGACAGAAGATACTGCAGTATTGGTATCACTTAAACCACTGCTGATAGAAGATACAGCAGTATTAGTGGTGCTTAAACCACTGCTGACAGAAGACACTGCAGTATTGGTAGTGCTTAAACCACTGCTGATAGAAGATACAGCAGTATTAGTGGTGCTTAAGCCACTGCTGACAGAAGACACTGCAGTATTGGTAGTGCTTAAACCACTGCTGATAGAAGATACAGCAGTATTAGTGGTGCTTAAGCCACTGCTGACAGAAGATACTGCAGTATTGGTATCACTTAAACCACTGCTGATAGAAGATACAGCAGTATTAGTGGTGCTTAAGCCACTACTGACAGAAGATACTGCAGTATTGGTATCACTTAAACCACTGCTGATAGAAGATACAGCAGTATTAGTGGTGCTTAAGCCACTGCTAACAGAAGATACAGACGTATTGGTATCACTTAAACCACTGCTGATGGAAGATACAGCAGTGTTAGTGGTGCTTAAACCACTACTGACAGAAGATACTGTAGAGTTGGTTGTGCTTAAGCTGCTCGAAATTGAACTCACGACTTGATTTGTATTATAAAGCTGAGATCCGTTAATTGCATCTGTACTTGTAGCAGATATGACTCCTGCTGCTACGTTTTGAATTTGCCGCTCTTTTCCAGCAGAACCGATAGATACTACGCCATTTGTATCAGAAGTTGCTTGAGCTGTTCCAAATCCATAGCTACCAGTATGTGGCGCAGCTGTAGTACTTCCAGCACCTAAAGCGATATCGTTTGCATTTGTTGCATTAGCACCAGTTCCGATAGCGGTAGTATTGCCTCCGTTAGCAAGAGTACTTGTGGTAGATGAACTACCGATGGCTATATTCCCGTTACCACCGCCACCATTCCCTGAGCCACTATTTTGACCTATGGCAATATTATTATTTCCACCACTAGCACCGTTACCACCGCCAACAACAAATCCTGGACTACCACAGCATTTATCTTGACCACTAGCACCGTTCCCTGCAGATCCTCCTGCTATTGCAAGATTCTGTGATCCACCAGTGCCACCAGTGCCACCAGTTCCTCCTGCACTACCAGTGCCACCAGTTCCGCCATTTCCAGCTGTACCACTTCCAAAAATAAAATTTCCAATACCCCCTAAACCACCCGTACCACCCGTACCACCTGAGTTACCATTACCGCCATTACCGCCATTACCACTCGTTCCACTTCCAAAAACAAAATTTCCAGTACCTCCAAGACCTCCCGAACCACCATTACCTCCCGAACTTCCACCACCACCACCACCAGAGTTTCCTGCAGAACTTCCTGAGCCACTTGCGATATTGCCACCACTTGCTTGAGTCACATTAGTTGCTGATGCTCCAGTACCATTACCTCCTGTAACTGCCATAGCACTACTGTCAAATGTCAAGGCTAAAAGTACACCAACCATGATTTGGTTTAAGCGCCCTACGTAGCCTTGTTTTGTTGTAGATTCAGAGGTTGTTTTTAAGTTTTTTTGATGAGTAGAGTGTGTATCTTTTCCACAAGATTTTGTGATTTCAGAAACTGCAATCCATGTATGATGTGTCTTGCTCCAGACTACGCGATAAACTTTATTCATGAAATTATTCCTAATATATTAATTATAAACAGGGTTATATATAGACAATTGTAAAAATAATATAGAGTAATCTTAACCACGCTTGATCTTGCTTTTCTGTGGTTAAAACCATCTTTTATTTTGTGACGAAGTTAACAAAATTATGTTCGAGTTACAATGTAAAACATACAAAAAGTTTATTTTTTTATCCAAAGTAACTCATATTAAAATCAATCATAGTAATTTATAAGAAGGTGATTACCGTCATAGGCTTACACCATCAGTGCATATGTCCCTGTCGCAAACGCGACCAGTTTCTTCTCACCCTCTGGACTGATACTAAAAATATCCACACGCATGACAACCGTGCGACGTCCTTTTTTAACCACGGTACCAACTGCTTGTAAATCTTGCGCAGCTGGCCGTGCAAGGAAATGCATGTGCAAATCTTGCGTGACGGACATGATTTGTGTGTTATCCAAAGCCAACACCAACGTATACATGGCTAAATCCGCCAAGAACATCATGGTTGGGCCAGAAATGGTATTGCCTGGACGAGTTTGTTTGGTGTGAAAGGGCAGTACACAAACCGTTTCAGGTAATTCAATTCGTTCAATTCGAATACCTGATTTCATGAAATCAGGTGAAACTTTCGCAATAATTCCTGCGACGATTTCGGCTTGAGTAGGCGTTCCTTGCATGATGGTCATATTGTTCCTAACAGTTAATTCGATCAAATAATTCTAGATCACATTTGCTTATATCGTGTCATTATGATTGTTATGATGCTAAGCATACAATGCTCGAAAGTGTAATATGCGTTGGAATAATTTGCACTTTTATTAGCTTTGTTGTCATTGCTGTTGGATATTAATACGACTTTAAATGTCATCTAATATCTGATGAGATGAAAAAAAAGACACTTTTTACGGTGTCTTTTTGATTTGGATCATTTTGGAAAAACTAATCTCAAATTAAATGCCTTTTCCATCAGAGGTGCCGAGCGCATCAGCTTCTTTGATGGGAGGGGTGTTGCCTTGATCGGTCGCCGCTTTGATTAAAATACGTAGAGCAATCGGTGCAAGAATCGTCGTTGCAACAATCATGACGACAATTTCGGCAAATAATTTGTTGTCGATTAAGTTTGTACTAAGTCCAATGCCAACCACAATCAGACCTACTTCACCGCGTGGAACCATTCCGACACCGACTTTATTCGCGATTGTAAAACCTTGTTGAGGTGTAATTGCTAAACCGCCTAACCATTTTCCTAATACTGCAATGATAGTGAGTACTGCACCGTTAAAGAGAACTTCACCATTTCCTAAGAGTTCTAATGGTAATTGAACGCCGACCATAGCAAAAAATACAGGAGCCAAAAAACTTTCTAAAGCATGAACTTTATCGTGGAAATCATAGTTGTCACTGACTTCCGCTAACACCATTCCGATCAGAAATGCACCGATGATTGGTGCTAATCCTGCAATTCCAGAAAGCGCAGCAAAACCTAGGCTGAGGGAAATGATGAGACCGAAGCCACCAGAGATTTTCTGTGGATTCAAGTGAGATTGAATGTAGTTAATTAACGGAACGCCAAGTAATAGAACAGTCCCAACAAAGCCTAAAGAAATTGCCAAAGTGGTTGAAACACCGATGATATTGACTTCTTCACCATTCGCCATTCCTGAAACAACACCTAAAATCGCAAGTCCTAAAATGTCGTCAATCACTGCTGCGCCTAAAATAATGCGTGCATATTTGCTATTGATCACACCGAGATCATTGAGGACTTGAGCTGTAATACCAACACTGGTTGCAACCATTGATGTGCCGATAAAGAGGCTTTGAATTTTGGTCAGATCGTGGACGTATCCGAAGGCATATCCGCCGAGCAATGGTAAGATGATCCCTAAGATTGCAACGATAATTGCTTCTTTGCCTACCACCAGTAGATCTCGTAATCGATTTTCTAAACCTACGGCAAACATCAGAAAAATTGCACCAAATTCAGCAAGTGCTTGTAAGGTGACATTGACATGTACAAGCCCAAGCAAACTTGGTCCAACGAGCACACCTGCGAGTACTTGTCCAATCACGCGCGGTTGTCCAAAGCGGGACATCAGCCAACCGAGAACTTGAGCGGAGAGAACTAGGCAAAACATTGAGATTAGAATGTTTGAAAGTTCCTCATGCATTTCACCTCCAGCGGCAAAAGCGAAGGATGGTAATAATCCTATTAAGATGGCAAAGATGTTTTTTTTCATACAAATTTTTCTCGAGAAATGCGTCATAATTACTCATTATGATTTATCGCTGATTTGCGAAGTCAAATACGTGGTCCGTTTTTATGAAGATCAGTTTAACAAATAAAAGTTAGTTTTTATTCCTGAGGTATGTGGGAATCTATTTTTAATTTGTAAGTTATTGAGCTGTTTTTATATTTAGTATTTACTTTGAACTTTTTAAAAAGTTTCATGTAACTTTTGAGTTGATTTGAATGAATGCTGCTGTAGAGTTGTTGAAACCAATTTATGATTTTCTGGCTTGCCGTACGCCTCAAGCATGGGTAGATGTGGCATGTCAGCACATCCCATTGTTGCTACAAGATCATGCGAATTGTGAAAAAAAAGCAGCAGGAACGGCAATGAATTTGATGTTCCGTTACGGCTATCATACCGACTTACAAGTCAAACTTGCTCAGTTAGTACGTGAAGAGATGCTGCATTATGAGCAAGTGATTGGCATTATGCGCGAGCGGGGACAGGTGTGGGAAGCTGTGAGTGCGAGTCGTTATGCACAAGGATTGCGTAAGCATATTCGAACGCATGAACCTGCGGCATTGGTGGATGTATTGATTGTCGGCGCATTTGTAGAAGCGCGTTCGTGTGAGCGGTTTGCTGCATTAGCGCCCTTTGTTGATGACGAGTTAGCGAAGTTTTATCGCTATTTGTTGAAGTCAGAGTCGCGTCATTTTGAGGATTATTTGACATTAGCGCGGACATTGGTTCCTGATTCTGAAAGAATTGCAATTGATGATCGGATTGCATTGTTTCGAGAGGTTGAGCGTGAGCTGATCGAGTCGACAGATACTGAAATGAGATTTCACGGCGGTGTGCCTGTCTTAGAGAATGTATAAGTTTTTAACGCCAATAAGGTTGAGCAAATTCGCGTGCTCATTTGAGCAGTCTTAGGAAGTGATATGGGAAAAAAGAACGGTTTTAAGCAAAAGAAAGGTAATACGCGTCCCGTTTCACTTCAGTTTACTGCACCTATGATCACGCCTAAAGTTGTATCTCAATCGCTTGATGTTGTGACGGCTGGTGGATATTTACATCAAGCGATGCAAGCACTTCAGAACAGTCAGTGGCAAGAGGTTTGCCGTATTACACAGTTGTGTATTGCAGGTACTCATGATCGTCCAGAATATCATCATTCTGCAAAAGGAATTTATGCAGCTGCGCTCATGAAATTATTCGATTATGAACAGGCCTTAGAGCAGTGGAAAGATATCGAAGTTTGGAATCCAGCTGATGTGGCGAATCTTGGTAATATTGGTGTTGTATTGATTCAATTGCAGCGATATGCAGAGGCCATTGAGTATTTTCAGCGTATTCTTCGTGTTCAACCTGATAACGTCTCTGCGCATCTCGGGTTAGGTCTAGCTGCATCAAACAACTATGATTTTGCTCAGGCCATTACCAGTTATCGACAAGCGTTAACATACAATCCTCAGTCTGTGGAGATGATGCTCTTTCTTGCAGGAGCAATTCGAGATCAAGGATTTACATTCCAAGACGATAGCCAAATCGAAAGTGCATACCAAGCCTATGAAAATGTGCTGAAACAGGAGCCTCGTTCGTTCAGTGCAACGAGTAGTATGTTATTGATGTGGCATAATCGGTATCCATTAAGTATGGATGCATACCAGCATGATTTGCAAAGATGCTGTGAGTTTTTCAAGCAAACAACCGTAGTCGAGCAGCGAAGCTGTCGTTTGCATATACCATTACGAATCGGCTTTGTTTCAGGCGATTTACGTGTTCATCCTGTTGGCTATTTTTTAGAAAGTACGCTTGCGCAAATCAATCATGATCCAGCATTAAATCAACAAGTTTCTTTAATTGCTTATCATACAAATAGTAAGCAGGATCGCACGACACAGCAGCTTAAATCACTCTTTGATATGTGGTACCAAGTTCACTCTTGGAGTGATGAAGAACTTATTAAGCAGATTCAGAAAGATGAGATTGATATTTTAATTGATTTGTCAGGTCATACTGATGACAATCGTTTAGCGGTGTTTGCTCACAAGCCAGCCCCCATTCAAGTCAGTTGGCTCGGGTATTGGGGATCAACAGGGTTATCGAACATTGATTATGTATTGGCTGATCCTATTTCTGTCCCTGTCGATGAAGAAAAATGGTTTGTTGAAAAAATTTGGCGACTCCCATCATTACGTTATTGCTTTTCACCGCCAAAGGATGCGCCAGAGGTTAGTAATCCGCCGTGTTTAAGTCGCGGATATGTGACGTTCGCTTGTTATCAAAATGTGCGTAAAATAAATCAAGGCGTTTTAAGATGCTGGTCGGAAATTTTGTTAGCTTGTCCTCAAGCAAGGCTTCGTATTCAAGCGAAAGAGTTTGTCGATCATAAAACTCAAGTGAGATTCGTTGAGCGCCTATGCCAAGTAGGCATTGATATTCAACGTGTTACGTTGGTAGCGGGAATGGATCGTCGAGATTATCTTGCATCATATGCAGACGTCGATATTTTATTGGATACTTTCCCTTATCCAGGGGGAACGACCACTGCAGAAGCCTTGTGGATGGGTGTTCCGACTTTGACATTGTCGATGGTGGGGATGCTTGGGCGACAAGGTGAGGCGTTGTTGATTAACGCTGGATTGTCAGATTGGGTTGCACATCGTGAAGATGAGTATGTGCAAAAGGCAATTGCGTGGGGAAATTTGGACGTTTCTCAATATTCTGTTCTTTCCCAACTTCGTGAGGGAATGCGAGCGAAAGTCAAGCAGACGCCTGTTTTTGATGAGAAACAATTTGCACAGGATTTTGTCGCAGCGATGTTAGCTATGTGGCAAAAAAGTGTGAAAGCTAGGTGTAAAAACGATGGAAATTCTATTCACCTAAATTGATAGGATGAAGGGTAGAAAGTTTTATAGTTAATTTTTGAAGAAGATGATAGTCGAGCTTAATCATGAGTGATTTAAATTCACAGTCTAAACCTGAACTGAAGAATGATCGTTTTATTCGTGCGTTATTACGTCAACCTGTCGATACAACTCCTGTATGGATGATGCGGCAGGCGGGGCGTTATTTGCCTGAGTATAAGGCGACACGTAGTCAAGCTGGTGATTTTTTGTCACTGTGTAAAAATACAGATTTAGCGTGTGAAGTCACTTTGCAGCCTTTGCGTCGTTTTGCTTTAGATGCTGCGATTTTGTTCAGTGATATTCTCACTGTGCCTGATGCGATGGGCTTAGGTTTGTATTTTGAAGAAGGAGAGGGCCCGAAGTTCCAAAAAACGGTGCGTACTGAATCTGAGATTGCAGTATTACCAAAAATTGATCCGAATGATTCACTCGATTATGTGATGCGTGCGGTGAGTACGATTCGCTCTGCGTTGGGCGGCAGCGTACCGCTGATTGGTTTCTCTGGTAGTCCTTGGACGCTTGCAACGTATATGGTTGAAGGTGGCAGTTCGCGTGAATTCCGCCATACCAAAGAAATGCTCTATCGTTCACCTGAGTTGTTGCATGCTCTGTTGGACAAACTTGCAGTCGCAGTGACTGATTATTTAAATGCGCAGATTGTTGCTGGTGCGCAAGTTGTGCAGATTTTTGATAGTTGGGGTGGCGCCCTCGCACATCGCGAGTATGCTGAGTTTTCACTTGCGTATATGACTAAAATTGTTTCAGGGTTGATTCGTGAACATGATGGTCGGCGCGTGCCAGTCATCGTATTCACGAAAGGTGGCGGTCAGTGGATTCCGCAAATGGCCGATAGCGGTGCAGATGCTCTAGGGCTAGATTGGACGACATCACTCGCAGATGCGCGTCATCTTGCTTCAGGGCGATTTGCCTTACAGGGTAATCTTGATCCGAGCACCTTATATGGTTCACCTGAGCAAATTCGTAAATCTGTGGCGGCAATGCTTGCAGATGTATACAGAACCGATGCTAGTCAGACAGGCTATGTCGCCAACCTTGGACACGGCATTACTCAATGGGTTGATCCGACTCATGCAGGTGTGTTTGTTGATGCGGTGCATGAGCTTAGTCAGCCTTATTTTTAAATAACTGTTTTATGGTGTAATCGACAGCTTTTTGTTTGGCCTAGCTTTATGCTTAGGCTGAACGATTAGTTGACTTTTTATGATGATAAAACTCATATTTGAATCATATCGCGATGGTTCATTACTATAATTGAATAATAAATAAGCATTTGTTTCTGTTTGGAAAATTGATCATTATTTTTTCATTTTTTTCACAAATTTGTCATCTTTTGTGATTATCCTTAAAGTCCTATGTAGTTCTCCGACTTTCCCACATTTATAACCTTTAAATAATCAAATAATTCGAATTTTTATGAGTAATGCTATTTATTCATGATTATTCGCATTCATTCGTTGTTTTCAGGCTTATCCAATTTAGATGTGGAACTGAGACATAGACGACAGAACTTTCACTAGCAAATATCGTGACTTTATAACGATCTGGTGAATGGTCAATATATTTTGGCAAAATTGAATGTGAGTATCATGAAAGAAAATTCAACTACGGATATTTATTCCTTAGCACTTCATATTCCTGCATTTGCACCGACAGATTCGGTCAATGAAATCGCTGCACAATTGTTGTTGCCAGAGTATGAAGCCATTTTGTCAGTTCCAATCGTTCATGAGGGTTTCCCTGTTGGTGTGATTACGCGTCACCAGCTTCACGGCATTTTTATGAAAAATTTTGGTCGTGAGTTGTTTGGTCGTAAACCTGTTGCAAACTTTATGGCGCGCAGTTTTTTGTCAGTGGATGTAAATACGCCTGTTGCAGAAGCTGCTAATTATGTTTCTGCCAAAATTCGTTCGCCGCTATCAGAAGATTTTGTGATTACGGAAAATGGACAATATCTGGGCTTGGGGTCAGTGATCGCGCTGCTCAGTGCGATGGAAGAACAAGTAGCTAAAAATACGCGTGAGTTGTCAAACGCGTACCGTGAGTTGAAATCATCACAAGCACAGTTGGTGCAATCCGAGAAAATGGCATCGCTTGGGCAAATGGTGGCAGGCGTTGCGCATGAAATTAATACGCCACTGGGCTATGTCAAAAACAACGTTGAAATTGTGCAAGAGTTCATGACCCAACTGCATCAAATGCATTCATCGCATCGTGAGTTGATTGATGTGATCTTGTCGCCTGATAGCAATGATGTCGCGATTGCTGAGAAGTTGGCGGAACTGGATGATCTACAAAATGAGATTCAACCTGATCTGTTGTTTGATGATATTTCAGCCATGTTTAATGACACCGTATATGGTTTGGAACAGATTAATGAGCTCGTGGTTGGTCTGAAAAACTTTAGTCGTCTAGATCAAGCGATGACCGATAGTGTGTCAATTAATGAATGTGTAAATTCGTCATTATTGATTGCTAAAAACACGCTAAAAAATCGAATTGAGGTGATCAAGCAGCTTGGCAATATTCCAAAGATTGCTTGCGCGCCTTCACAGATTAATCAAGTGCTATTGAATCTATTCACCAATGCTTCTCAAGCGATTGAAGGTGAAGGGAAGATTTTGGTGAAGACTTGGGCAGATGAAACCAATGTTTATATCTCTGTACAAGACTCGGGCAAAGGTATGCCGCCTGAAGTGGTTGCTAAGATTTTTGATCCATTCTTTACGACTAAACCTGTTGGAGAAGGAACAGGTTTAGGATTATCTATTTCATTCCAAATCATTGAGCAACATGGTGGTCGTATTCGTGTTGCATCGGAAGTGGGGCGTGGAACACGATTTGGTATTTCATTACCGCGTCAGCGCCAAGCCGTACAACCAACACAAGCTGTTTTAGCCGAAGCATAACATTCAACCAGCCAAATTTGCGGAAGTTTGTGGGCGGAGGCTGGACAGGAGAAAGATGATGAGTGATAAGCCGAAGATTTTATTGGTAGACGATGAAGAACGAATTTTACGTTCACTAAGTATGTTGTTACGCACGCAATATCAAATTTTTGCGACCAGTGATGGCAATGAAGCACTGAAGATTTTGCGCCAAGAAAAAATCCATGTGATTATTTCTGATCAACGTATGCCGATTATGACGGGTACAGAACTGCTCCGTCAGGCTCGTGATATTGCACCAGATACCATTCGAATTTTATTAACGGGTTATTCTGATGCGGATGCTGCATTGGATGCTTTGAATGATGGAGAAATCTTCCGTTATATCAATAAACCTTGGGGGCCAAAAGAGTTACGTGACACTATTGCTCAAGCGGCAGATATTGCGGGAACTCTGGGAGCTTTGTTGCCAAAACCTCTGGTAAACACTGTACCTTCATCTGTGGTTGAACCAGAAATTATCGTTAATAAACGTCTTGCATGTTTAGTTCTGGATCGTGATGAAGATACTTATCTTGTTGTTAAAGACATATTAGGTGCGTCACACGAAGTGTTCTGGAGTCAGGATGTCGGATCAGCACTGAATATCCTGACCAGCCAATCTATCGCGATTATGGTGACTGAACTGAGCTTGGGCGATGTTGATTTGAGCTCGATGATTAAAACATTGAAGCAAGAACATCCAGAGCTGTTAACGATTATTTTAACGAATTTTAAAGATACGTCTCGATTGGTTGAGCTGATTAATCAGGCGCAAGTGTTTCGCTATTTGCCTAAACCTGTCCGTAAAGGTTTGTTAGGTCGAAGCATTGAGTCTTCAATTGCACGTCATCGTACACTGAAGGCGCAACCTGAGCGTTTGCAAACTCAAGTTGTTGAAGCACCTGTTGATCCGACTCAAAAAGCTGAAACCAGTAAAGTCTCTGAATTTTTAGCGCAATTACGTGCTCGAGTGAATCGTAATTTGCCTGCAAAAATTTAATGGTTTTGGATTGAGATTGCTGAACAAACTGCTACGCTTGGAGTGGGTAAGTACGATAAACTAGCGCGAATTTATTGTAGGGCGTATTGAGGTTTGATCTTTGCGATGAAAAATGAGCAAAATTGGACTTAGACAAGGCAATCCGTGCAGACAATATCGGTATATTGGCAAGCGGATTAACGCAGGATAAGACCAATTTTGCCATTTTTTATGCAAAAACAACGTCACAAATTGAGTTGTTTATGCACAAATGGCTGTGGGATCAAACTTCAATACGCCCTAATATCCTTTAGTATTTTTGCGAGTGTATGCGTATGGCTGTTGTGAGTAATCAAGATCAATTAAAAAAAGCAGTTGCCCAAGCTGCATTGGCGCATATCCCGAAAGGTGGTGTGATCGGTGTGGGCACGGGAAGTACTGTCAACTTTTTGATTGATTTATTACCGCAGCTCAAACTGGCGGGTGCGGTTGCCAGTTCTAAAGCTACCGAAGATCGTTTAAAAGCTGTCGGCATCGAAGTTGTTGAATTGAATCAAGTCAGCAGCTTGGATATTTATATTGATGGTGCGGATGAAATTGATCGTCACTTACACATGATTAAAGGCGGTGGCGGTGCACTCACGCGTGAAAAGATCGTCGCATCTGTTGCTAAGCGTTTTATCTGTATTGCTGATGAATCAAAATGGGTTGAACAATTAGGACGTGCATTTCCATTGCCGATAGAAGTGATTCCTATGGCACGATCAGCAGTTGGTCGTAAGCTGGTTTCATTGGGAGGTTCTCCTGCATATCGTCAAGGTTTTGTGACGGATAATGGTAATCTGATTCTCGATACCCATAATTTAAATATTCTAGACGCGATTGCACTTGAACAAGAGCTGAATAACATTGCAGGTGTCGTGTGTAATGGTCTGTTTGCGCGCCAAGGTGCTGATTTAGCATTACTCGCTGGACCTAATGGTGTGCGTGAAGTCACGCGCCAGCTTTAATTTGTAAATTCAGCCTATGCAAATCAAGCAACGGAATTTTCAGTCATGAATAGTCAGACTGATTTTCCTTTGCTTGATTCTTCTGTTATAGAAACGCCACTTCCTGAAATTGAATGGCGTGTCAATCCCCGCGCCAAACGACTGCGTCTAACCTTAAAAGCTGATCGCGTTTGGGTGACGATTCCGCCACGAACCTCTCAAGCAACGACAGATCGCTTCTTGCGTGAAACAAATGCTTGGCTCAAAGAGCAATGGCATAAACTCCAGCAACGCAAGTTACAACAGTTACAACGTGATGCCGAGTTAGCCCTAAACCCGCATCTGGCGGTCAAGCCTGTATCCGATACTCAACTTCATCTTCCTGTGTATCAAGCCATATGGCAGATCGATGTTTCTTGTGACTATGCTCGGGTAAAGGAATACGAATACACACTGTGTATTCCTGAGATCAATAAAAACGAGCATCTTCGAAAGTGGGTCAAAAATAAAGCGCAGTCTTATTTGCCCATTCGTCTTGCTGAACTTGCGGCGGAGCATCAGTTTAAATATTCTGGCTGTACCGTTCGACATGCTAGAACACGCTGGGGCAGTTGTTCACGACTCGGCAAAATCAATCTAAATGCGTCATTGATTTTGCTGCCTCCAGAATTATTAGATTATGTGTTACTGCATGAGTTATGCCATACGCGTGAATTTAATCACTCGCCATATTTTTGGGCGGAAATGTATGCGGTAGATCCAGCATTCAAATCACATCGCCAAGCGCTCAAGCACTTTGTTTTACCATCATGGTGGAATGAGTAGTTCATCGGACACTCACTAAAAATGTCGTTTTACTAGCAAAAAATTCCATCATCATTTGGAAAAAACAACAGATATGCTATATCGCCTGACTTTTGTTTTTGATATAAAGTGACGTGCTTTTGGAGTGTGGACAAGATATGTCTCATCCAAGTGATGATAGAGAGCGTTTTTATTTTTATATTCTTCAGTGAATGTGAATGACAAAATCGGCTTCTGAAATATTTTTTTTAATGGATTGATTAATCCACAATTCGAGGAATCCAAAATGGCAGTTTTTTTGACAAACGATTGGTTTGAAACCGTCGAGAAAATGACTCAAGCTGCTGGCGATTTGAATTTGCCACCAACACTCGCTAATTTAGCGCTGAACATGAATGTTAGCGGTGGTGCTGACGGTAATGTTGATATGGCATTAGACGGTGGAAAAATTGTTAAAGGTCTGTCATCAAACGCAAAAACTACATTGCAATTGGATGCAGAAACATTGCGTAAAGTATTTTTAGAATTTGATATGTCTGCTGCAATGCAAGCATTTATGTCTGGCAAAATCAAAGTACAAGGCGATATGACTCAATTGATGGCGTTGCAAACTGCACGTCCAAGCCAAGAACAAAAAGACTTGTTCAAAAGCGTTCTTGCTGTGACTGAATAATCGATAGGTTTTTAAGTCAAAAAAACCGCCTGCTTTAGGCGGTTTTTTTATGAGAGAGACAAGAACATTGAGCGTAGTCGAAGTGTGGTTTTCGTATCGCCGCGCATTTTGACTACGCTCAATGAGCTATGCCGCTTTCGATCAACAGCATTATTTCACGGCGCAGTGTTATAAATCGCCGCTTGCAGCCAAATATTGCCACGAATAAATTCGCCGACTTTGACTGCTTTTGCTTCACCGCGCGGGAAGTAAGCAATTTGAATGACGACAGGTGCAGCATCAGGTTCTCTGAGAATCACAACATCTAATAGCTGTCCTGACTCCGACATGAATGGTAGCGGCTGAGCGCCTAGGACTTCGCCTTGAAACCATGCTTCATCTTCTTGTCCAAAGTTTTCACCAAATAGATAAGCGACCATATTTGATAAATCTAAAGTGACAGGTGCCTCATCATCGGGTGTTTTAGGCTGCCATGCGTCAAGTTGTTCTTGTAGATTATTTGGTGCGACACCGTTGTTTTTTGCCAAGATGTCATTGAGTGCGCGATGATGGCGAACAGCGGCTGGGTCATCGACGACGATAGTTTCATCTGCACCAACATGCTCAATTTCATAGGCAAACGCGCCAAGATAAGCGCTGTAGTTTACATTGGCATGGTAATGATGCTGATTGACTGTATAAAGTGCATCAAATGCATATAACGTTGAGCCATCCGCAGTTTCTAAGGTTAAAACGGATTCCAGCGAATGCTCACAATGCAGCACGCGAGAGACTTGTACTGTTGTCGCACGTTGACTATTTAAGAGTGGGTAGGCGGTGCGTAGTGCAGAAGGGCGACCATTGGTCACATCTAAAATTTGAGCAACTTGTACAACGCCTTCTGGGCCAGCAATCAACCAATGTGCAGCGTTGTCATCAGTGTTGTGATCAATATGATCAAGACCGCGGGGCATCACCGCATCATCAATAGATTGCTCTAACCATTTAGGCACAGTGGTACTGATAGAGTCAGTGAGAATTTGCCAATGAACACCATGATCGCCAAGGATGTCACAGTCTACTTTAAGGAGTTCAGGCTTCATGCGATAGGGTATCCATTATATGATTGCTGATTGAAATAAAAATATTTGGTGCGGTAAGTCTTTGTGGCTTTTTTGAACAGTTTTGCCATTTTCTTTGCACCTAGCTCTACTGCATTGAATGTAAATAACATTGTCGGTTTAGTCTAGTGTGATTAGAGTAAAGTATCTAATAAATATCGTCGCAAGGATGACAAAACGGTTTGAAAATCGCCTAAGCTATTCACCTTCTAACTTTCCTACACTATACATAGGGATATACCTCATGGATTTCAACAATTCATCACAACCAAAAGTTGCGTTGGTGACAGGTGGTGCATCGGGTTTAGGACTGGCGACAGTACGTCTATTAGCAGAAAAAGGGGCGTGTGTTGCTATTTTTGATCTGAATCGTGAACAAGCGGATTTGGTCGCGAAAGAGTTAGGTTCAAAAGTGCGTGCCTATACCGTCAATGTCAGCGATGAAGTCTCTGTCAAAACCGCGATTGATCAAGTTGTACAAGATTTTGGCGGTTTGCATATCGCAGTGAACTGCGCAGGTATTGGCTCAGCCAGCCGTACAGTGGGTAAAAATGGCGCGCATTCACTCGAATTATTTACCAAAGTGATTACCATCAATCTCATTGGTACATTCAATGTGACACGTCTTGCGGCAGAAGCGATGCAGCACAATACGCCAGATAATCAAGATTATGAGCGTGGTGTCATTATCAATACTGCTTCTGTGGCTGCATTTGATGGTCAGATTGGTCAGGTTGCGTATTCCGCGTCGAAAGGTGGTGTAGTCGGAATGACATTACCATTAGCGCGTGATTTGGCGGTGATGGGTGTGCGTGTCAATACCATCGCCCCAGGGATTTTTAATACACCACTGATGAATGCTTCACCTGATAACGTGAAATTGCCACTCATTGAAATGACGCAATTTCCGAAGCGTTTAGGTCATCCAGAAGAGTACGCAAAACTGGCTGTACAAATTGTTGAAAACAGCTTTATGAATGGTGAAACCATTCGTCTTGATGGTGCTATTCGGATGCAACCACGCTAATGACTGATCAACCTCAAGCAACATCTACTCCAAAGCCAAAATCTACGATGACTTTGTGGATTGATGCGGATGCGTGTCCACGTATTTTGCGTGAGGTGATTTTTCGGGCGGCTGATCGGCACCAATTGCCTACGGTTTTTGTTGCTAATCAGCCTGTTGGTATTACGCCATCTCATCTGATCCGTTCGATGCAGGTTTCGGGTGGTGCAGATATGGCGGATCAGGAAATTGTGTCGCGGATGAAAGCTGGCGACTTGGTCATGACACAGGATATTCCGCTTGCAGCTCAAGTGATTGAGAAGGGTGGTACAGCCTTACATCCACGAGGTGAGGTTTTTACGATTGAGAATGTGCGCGCGCGACTCCATTTGCGTGATTTTATGGATAGTTTGCGTGGTGCTGGTGTACAGACTGGTGGACCTCCGCCATTGACTGATCGTGATAAAAAGCAATTCGCTGATGGACTAGAAAAAACGATTGTGCGGTTAAAGCGATTGGCTGCGCAGAATGCAGCATTACAAGATGCAGATTCTAAGAAATAGTAGAAAACAGTTTGGGTTTTATTGAGAGAGTGATTTGAATAAATGACAGAGCAAGATAATGTAGCGCAAGAAAGCCAGACCGATCTTTATGATCTCGTGGTCATTGGCGGAGGAATTAATGGCGTAGGGATCGCGCGCGATGCGGCGGGTCGTGGGCTTAAAGTCTTACTTGTTGAGAAAGGCGATTTTGCGGGTGCGACTTCGAGTGCGTCGAGTAAGTTGATTCATGGTGGATTGCGCTATTTAGAATATTATGAATTCCGCTTGGTACGTGAAGCGTTGGCAGAGCGTGAGCGTTTATTGGCAATTGCGCCGCATATTGCATGGCCAATGAATTTTGTGATGCCGCATGTTGCGAGTCTGCGTCCACGCTGGATGATTCGTACAGGATTGTTTCTTTATGATCGTTTGGGCGGTCGTATTTCACTGGCAAAATCAAAAGCTGTGGTACTGACAAACTCAGTGCTGGGTAAGCCATTGAAAGAAATGTTCAGTCGTGGATTCACTTACTCTGATGCATGGGTAGATGATGCGCGTTTGGTATTGTTAAATGCTTTGTCCGCACAAAAACATGGTGCAGTACTGCTTCCGCGCGTGAGTTTTGAACACGCAAAACGAGTTGGCGATGAATGGCAAATCGAGATTAAGCCAACAGATGCTCATCCATTTTTAGAGCAAACCTCATCTCATATTCGCGCCAAAATGCTGGTCAACGCTAGTGGTCCTTGGGTGAGTCAAGTTCAAGCCAAAATTGAAAATACTCCAGTAACAGATGATGGCAGCAAGAAAAAGCCTTCGGAAGATATTGGACAAATTCGTCTTGTTCAAGGTTCGCATATGGTTGTTCCGCGTTGCTATGAAGGTGATCATGCCTACATTTTGCAGCATACTGATCGCCGTGTGATTTTCATGTTGCCGTATGAGCGTGATTACACCTTGATTGGTACAACGGATTTGCCACTGGATGATCCAAATCAATTACCAAAAATGACCGATGCAGAAGTCGATTATTTATGTGGTGCAGTGAACCATTATCTTGAAAAAGAATTAACACCTGCAGATGTCATTTGGCGTTATAGCGGTGTACGTCCGCTGATGGACGATGGTGATGTTGAGAATGCTTCAGCAGTTTCTCGTGACTACGAGTTAAAGATTGATGCTGTCGATGGCACTGCGCCATTGTTGACCGTGATGGGCGGAAAGTTAACGACCTATCGTAAACTGGCTGAACATGCGATGGATGATTTGGCAAAATTCTGCACTAATCTTCCAGTCGGCTGGACGGATAAAGAGCCTTTGGATGGTGGTGATATTCCACAAGGTTGGAATGGCTTTGCTGCATGGCAAGCTGAGTTTATTCAACAATATCCTGAGCTGGATCCAGTGTTTTTGGCAGCGATTACGCGTCGATATGGAACGGTCACGCCAGCAGTGCTGGGTTCTGCAAAAACCATGGCTGATTTAGGTCAGTATTTTGGTGGTGGCTTATATGAGGTCGAGGTGCATTATCTGCGTCGTACTGAGTGGGCGTGGCAAGCAGAAGATGTGATGTGGCGTCGCACTAAGTGTGGTCTACACATGAGCGAAGCTGAACGCACGCATTTTGTGGAGTGGTTTGCTTCATTGCCTAAGCCAGAAGCGGCATGAGTTAGTCTAGACAAGGGTTTTAAATTATAAATATGTTTAAAACCCTATAAAAATTTTTGACATTATTGTTGATGTTTTTGTGTGTAAATACACTTGATGAATGCATGATCAAACCCCATAGATGTTACCATAGGGACTCCTAGCCCTTTTTGGTTCAGCGATAGCTGCTGGACACTACCGCGCATTCATCGGCAGCGTTATTTGTTAGGTGCTCTACGCGGTGGTTTATTTATTGTAAAGCTGTAACTGAGGAAGAAACAATGTCAGATGTAGCAAGTGAAGCGGTTGTTCTAGAGGCGCCTGAAACTACTCACGATCAGCCAAATATGCAGATCACCCCTTCAGCGCAGGAATACCTCAAAGAATTACTTGCTAAACAAAATACTCCCGGCATTGGTGTGCGGATTTTTGTGGAGAATGCGGGAACGCCGCGTGCGGAATGTTGTATGGCGTATAGTACGCCCGGTGAAGAAATTACGACTGATGAGAAAATTGTTTATCCAGATTTTCCAGCGTATATTGATCAGCCAAGTGTTCCGTATTTAAAAGATGCTGTGATTGATTACAACAAAGATCGTTTCGGCGGTCAGTTGACTTTTAAAGCACCGAATTCAAAAGTACCGAGAATTGGTGCAGACGCTTCGATTGAGGAGCGTATTGGTTATGTGTTGCAAGCTGAGATTAATCCTGGCTTGGCGGCGCATGGCGGCAATGTATCGTTAGTTGAGTTGTTCGATGATCCTTCGGATGGTTTGACAGCAGTATTGCAATTTGGGGGGGGCTGTCAGGGCTGTTCGGCGGTAGATATGACATTGAAGCAAGGCGTAGAAACCTCGCTTAAACAACATATTCCAGAGCTTGGACGCGTGATTGATAAGACAGACCATACCAAGCGGGAAGGCGCTTACTTTAAATAAAGCCAAATTGCTTTAGAACAGGGCCAATTGATCTCCTTTAACAATTGGCTTTTTTTTCGCCTAAAAAATAAAAAAATTGACAATTTTTATCCTGCAATTCTACTTAATTTTCGATACAAGGTTCGTTCGCTGATGTCTAGTACTTCAGCGAGTGTGCGCCACTTTTGATGTAGCAACGCATTCTATCAGACTTATCTTGTGGCGAAATGCAGGTGATTCACCAATAGCAATAAGCCCTAGCGTATGTCATTTTTATCATGTGTTCTGTCATTTTTGTCAGTAAATCTGCTGATTATTGATTGTGAATTTATATTTTGTGTTTAATTTTCAATTAGTTAATTGATTTTAAAAATTGGCATATCTTTTGATATATGTGTTTTATGGGGTTGTTGGCAACATGTTTGTTCATGTGAATTTAAAGTAGTGTAATGTTTTGGATTATCTAATTGGAAAATATAGGAAAAATAATAATGGAGACAATGGTGACAGACGGTCACGCTGGTCCACAAGATAAGGTCAGCAAAATTCTGATTTGGGTACTATTGATTGCCACGGCGTTATGCTGGTTTGGCATGGTACTCGCTACTCGTGCTACTTATCAGCAGGCTGCTCCTATCCCACAGCAAATGGTTGCGCTGGATGGCAGTATCGTCACGAACTACGACAATATCGTTGCGGGAAAGTCGGGTTTTCAAAAAGCGGATTTGATGGATTATGGCAGTTTATATGGCATGGGCTCTGCTTTTGGGGTTGATTTTACTGCTGAGTATTTGGTTGAACTTGCCAAAACTGTGCAAAACAATCTCGCTCAAGCGCAGTACGGCAAAACCTTTGAAGCTCTCAATCCTGATCAGCAATTTGGTATCACCCATACCATGCAGTCACAATTACAAGGCATTGATCTAACACAACCTCGCGTCGTTTTGCCTGATGCTGTGGCGCAGGCGATGCGGACGCTCAGTGAGCGCATCAGCATATCACTGCGGCAGGATGATTTTGCCAAAGGCTACACGAAAGCACGATCACTTGATGTTGCAACGGCTAAACAAACGGCAGATTTCTTGTTGTACTCATCATTGACGACTGTTGCTCGCCGTCCCCATAAAGATTTTTCATGGACAACCAATTGGCCGTCGGAACCATTAGTTGGCAATTATCCTACCGCAGCAACCTTCGAGTGGACTTGGATTTCATTGACGTTAATGTTGTTTGCCGTCGGTGTGGTATTGGTGATATTTCGGCTTTGGATTGAACCTAAAGCGGAAAATGAAACTTTTGAACCCACTCTGCGTATATTTAAAACACCCACGTCAAGCCAGAAAGCCTTATGGAAATACTTTTTGGTGGTGGCAGCAGTCTTGCTATTGCAAATTTTTGTGGGCGCCATTATGGGACACTACTATACGGATCGTGCCAGTTTTTATGGCATTGAACTGGATAAATGGCTGCCTTTTGCTTTTTTACGTAGTGTTCATGTGCAAGCTCCAATTATCTGGATTGGTGTGAGTTGGATTGGTGCTGGATTGTTTCTAGCACCTATGATTGGCAGAACAGAGCCTAAAGGTCAGCGTTTTTTGGTCAACCTGATTTTCTGGGTATTAGTTGTTATCGTTGGTGGTGCACTAGTTGGTGATTATCTGGGCATCATGGGTGTGATTGATCAGCATTGGTTCTGGTTAGGTAATCAAGGGTTATCCTATCTGGAGTTGGGACGTTTCTGGCAAATCTTGTTTTTTGTAGGCTTGATGGTTTGGTCTCTTGTTTTGTTGCGTGCATTTTGGTCGACGCTGGTGACACTATTCAAACAGGCTGGTGGCTCATTCTACGGTTGGTTCCGCATCGAGCATTTATTGTGGATGAGTACTTTGAGTGTTGCTCTGTTGTATGCATTCGGCATGATTCCATTGGGTTCACCTAATCCTTCTTTTTCCATTACAGATTTTTGGCGTTGGTGGGTCGTGCATCTGTGGGTAGAGTTGGCCTTTGAACTTTTTACCGCATCGATTACGGGTTACTTCCTGATGGCATTGGGCTTGGTTTCTCGTCAAATGGTCGAGAGGGCGGTGCTGTTTGAATGGATTTTGATTTTAGTTGGCGGGGTGCTTGGAACAGGGCATCATTTGTATTGGGCTGGTGAACCAGATCTGTGGGTTGGTGTGGGTAGCATGTTTTCTTTCCTTGAGGTGCTGCCTCTGATTCTTCTTGTACTTGAAGCGATCGAACAACAACGCCACATTCAAGGCCAGCAGGATTTTTCATATCGACTGGCATATCTTTACATTCTGGGTTCGGCGTTCTGGAATTTTGTTGGTGCAGGAGTATTTGGTGGAGGTACGCTCAATGCTCCATTAGTTAACTACTATGAGCATGGTACTTTTCTGACCTTAAATCATGCACACACCTCGATGTTTGGTGCGTTTGGATTATTGGCAATCGGGCTGCTCTACATGGTACTTCGTTATCTGACAGGTCAGCGACCATGGAGTGATCGTGTTGGTGAATGGGCGTTCTGGCTCTATAACATTGGGCTTGTGATGTGGACTTTCATGAACTTTTATCCAGTCGGATGGCCACAACTTGAGGCGGTGTATACACATGGCTATGCATATGCACGCAGTCAAGCGTTCTACGATACTACGATTTATTGGCAATGGATGCGGATGCCTGGTGATATTGTTTTTGCGTTTGGTGCATTGCTCATGGCATGGGACTTTATTATGAAGTTGCTTGCTCAAAGGAAAGCCTAATTTAACTCTTCAAACGATCAGAAATTTCACATAGGTTTCTGGTCGTTTTGCTTCATGGGTATATTAGAGCGTCACGTTGTGTCATATTCCACTTTCTCATTCTCACAGTTGATCCCCATTTAATAAATATATCGACCAATAGAAAAATAATGATTTAGCGACATGAATCCTCTATGCTTACGCATCTTTTTACACATCTATTCATAAGGCAGATTCATCGTGGCATTGAAAGCAACCATCTATAAAGCAGATCTGCAAATTGCTGATATGAATCGCCATTATTATGAATCGCATTCATTGACGATTGCGCGGCATCCTTCGGAAACCGAGGAGCGTGTGATGGCGCGTGTGCTGATGTTTGGTTTGTACGCCACTGAGTCGTTGACCTTTACTAAAGGTTTGTTTGAGGTGGATGAGCCTGATATCTGGGATAAGGATTTAACGGATGCTATTCAGCTTTGGGTGGATGTGGGTCAACCTGATGAAACGCGGATTAAGAAAGCTTCGAATCGCTCAGAGAAAGTTGTTGTTCTGAGTTATAACGCCAGCACGGATGTGTGGTTTAAGGGTATTGAAAATAAAATTGCGCGTTTAGATAACGTGACAGTTCTGCAGCTTTTACCTGAGCAAAGTGAGGCATTGACTGCATTGGTTGATCGTTCCATGCGATTGAGTTTTACGATTCAGGATGATGAGATTTTGGTGTCGTCGGATGATGGTTCGGTGGATGTGAAGTTGGTGGTGTTGAAAGCGGGGCAATAAACAGGTTCGCAGCGTATTTCTGTTTTGACTGAATTTGCAATGAAACACTCCTTGTGCGCTTCATGATGCATCTGATCAATATCTTCGTGGGTTGGCAGATGTTCGCCAGAGAATATAACTGCGGGTTTGAGCGTTACTTTTGATATGAATAATTTCCCTTGCTCATTCTTTGTCATAATTCCTACGGCGTGATCTTGATAACGATCTACGCAGAATTTCTTTTTAGCTGCAATTGATAGAAACCATAACATGTGGCAACTGCTAAGGGATGCAATAAAAGCTTCCTCAGGATCGACAGCTGATGCATCTGACATGGGAATAGGCACGACGTGGGGAGAGGAGGAGCCAGCAACTTCTAAGCCGCCATCAAAACGAAGTAAATGTCTACGGCTATAACGGTTGTTGAGAAAGTCTTGTTCGCCGCGCAGCCAAAAAACTTCAGCAGTGTATTCGGACATCATATGCTCCTTTACGTTATAGTTGTTTTATGACACATATTGTGTGCTATTTTCTTGATTTATTAAGAATATAAAGGTGCACCGTGTGCACCCTATAATTGTTTGGATTCTAATTACTTAAAGAAATACCCAGTTTCTGGCGAGCTTGCATTGGCATACGCTTTTCTAGGCATACGACCAGCCAAGAACGCCTCACGCCCAGCTTCAACAGCTTTTTTCATTGCTGAAGCCATCAAGACTGGATTCTGAGCTGCTGCAATCGCGGTATTCATGAGCACGCCTGCACAGCCTAACTCCATCGCAATTGCTGCATCCGAAGCAGTTCCCACTCCAGCATCCACGATAATTGGAACTTTAGCATTTTCAAGTATCAGGCGAATGTTATGTGGATTGGTCAGACCTAAACCAGAACCAATTAAGCTGCCGAGTGGCATGACTGCGACACAGCCCATGTTTTCCAATTCTTTGGCAATGATCGGATCATCCGACGTATAAACCATCACTTCAAAACCATCATCAATCAATGTACGCGCAGCTTTCAGCGTATCTACGACATTCGGGTAGAGGGTTTTGGTATCGCCTAATACTTCGAGTTTTACGAGGTTGTGACCATCGAGTAATTCACGCGCCAGCATACAAGTACGCACAGCACTGTCGGCATCAAAGCAACCCGCAGTATTCGGTAGAATCGTATAACGATCAGGTGGAATCACATCCAGCAGATTAGGCTCATCAGGATTTTGTCCGATGTTGCTGCGACGAATCGCAACCGTGACAATTTCAGCACCGCTTGTGCTAATCGCTGCGCCAGTTTCAGCGAGGTCTTTATATTTACCAGTCCCGACCAATAAGCGCGAGGAGAAGGAGCGTGTGCCAACAATGAGCGGTTGATCTTGAAAAGGAGTAGTCATGGCGTTCATCATTCAGCATCTTCTTGGTAAACAACAATTTGTAAATCATCCAAAGGATCTTCGTCTTGCGCATCAAATGCGACGATGACATTCAGATTTGGAAAATCTTGTGCGAGTTTGGCTTGCCACATCGCTTGTAAACGATGACCAAAGGCAATCAGTTGCTCACGTGTCGGTGTATTTTTCGCGTCAGTGGCTAGACAATATTCCAGCAAATGCCGATGATTGCAGAGTGCTTGCACGGTGGTTTTGTCATATTCACAGGCGAGTAGCAATTCGAGATAGTCGTCGCTATCAGGCGCAGCATCTAAATAAATGCGTTCATCGTGATAGACGAATTCCGGCCAAAATACTTCACTGAGCACAATTGCTTGAGAAACATCAGATTGATGATCATGATGCGATTCTTCGTGATTGTGGATATCACAACAAGTTGCCATTAGCCGCCTCCAACTGCGTGAACAATTTCAATTTTTTGCATTGTACTTAATATGTATTCAGGATGACGGCTCTTGGAAATTAACATGCCATCAACTTCAATTGCATAGCGTTTGCCATTTAGACCTAATTCGGTCGCCAATTCTGCTAAGGTTTTGGCTGGGGTTTCGAGCTGTTGCCCATTGACGAGTAAAGTCATACTCATGTCGCTGATCCTTTAAATGCTGACCAAGCCAAAAGCAGCCAACCCGCGATAAATGCTGTCCCGCCAATGGGTGTAATTGCACCAAACCAGCGTGGTGCGCCAAGCGCCATGGCATAGAGTGAACCACAAAAAATGAGAATCCCGATTTGTAATAAACCTGCAGGCAAGCGTAATTCGAGAGTAGGGATTGCGCGGATCAATGCCCCGATGACTAGCAGGCCAAGCGCATGATAGAAGAAATATTCTGTTGATGTGTGCCACCAGCCAAGCTGTTCGCTACTTAACCGTGCTTTTAGCGCATGTGCACCAAAAGCACCAAACATGACCGCAGCAGCGAGATTTATTGCGGCGATTGCCAACCAATTCATTGCTTAGCCTTAACCTACTGACATTGCGGTACGGATTTTATCCATGGCATTTTTTTCTAACTGACGAATACGCTCAGCAGAGACTTTGTATTCGGCAGCCAGTTCGTGCAACGTGGCTTTTTCGTCATCCAACCAGCGGCGTTTAAGAATCGTGCGTGAGCGATCATCAAGTTTGCCCATAGCATTCGCCAGTGCGTTATTACTATGTTCTTCCCAATCTTCTTCTTCAACTTCACGAGCAGGGTCGAAGCGTGTATCTTCAAGATACATGACGGGTGCAACACGACCTTCTTCTTCATCTTCGGCTTGCGCTTCAAATGATGCGTCATACGCGGTCAAGCGTCCTTCCATTTCCAGCACTTGCGCTGCAGTGACATTTAAATCGCGTGCAATGTCTTCTGCTTCTTGCAGTGTTAATTTACGACTCGATTTTTTCAACGAACGTAGATTGAAGAACAGTTTGCGTTGTGCTTTCGTCGTGGCGACTTTGACAATCCTCCAATTGCGAATGACGAACTCATGAATTTCCGCTTTGATCCAATGCACGGCGAATGATACCAAGCGAACACCCATTGTGGGGTCAAAACGCTTCACAGCTTTCATCAAACCGACGTTACCTTCTTGGATCAAATCGCCTTGTGGTAAGCCATAACCTGCATAACTACGCGCAATATGCACGACGAAACGTAAGTGAGACAGTACGAGTTCACGCGCGGCTTCGACATCGCCATCATAAAAATAACGTTCCGCGAGTTCTTTTTCTTGTTCTGGCGTAAGAATTGGGATTTGGCTAATCGTGTTGATATATGCTCCGAGGTTGACACCTGGAGCAGTAAGAGATACCGAATTAAGCGGCATGAGTGTTGATGCACTTGGCGTTGTAGTAGCCTGTGCTGGGTCACTCAATGTACTTGCGCTCATGAAAGTTCCTAATCATTTATAAAAGTTGCAGTGCTTTAAGAAATGCAACATATGGCACAAAATCTGAGTTCTTTATTTTGCCACAATTAATGCGTGTAAATTGTAATGGAGCTGTGATTATTTATGATTTTTTAACTGTAGCAAGTTGTGACGAATCTGGTTCTTTCTTTTTATAATTTTGTTTCATGTAACATACTTCTTAATTAAGCAAATACCGTGTTTGCGATTGGTGTTGGTCAACAGGTTTTGATAATAAAAATAATCCTCGCCCTAAACTTTGATGGGATAAATTTCCTAGTTGCGCAGGTTTAGTGGCATTTTGATCTAAAACTAAAATGACTTCGATTGTTGTGGTTGGGCTGCACCAGCGTGTGATTAATTGCTTCATGGCAAGATATGATTTTCCTGTCGGGAGGAGGGCGTCATAAGTTTCTTGTGACAGCGGTCCAATTGTTAATTGAATTCGGCTATCGATTTGCTGAACACGCGCACCGCAAAAAGTCGTTTGTCCCAATTGCGCAAAACTGCCGCCTAAGCAAGTCTGTTGATCTTCTGGGATTTCAAACCATTCAGGGATAAACTGATCGACGCTGACTGTTTCATTCAAATATGAACTGAGGACTTGGCGTAAACTTTCACCTGATACTTGCTGACCTTGGATGAGTCCACCAAATTGAGCAAAGGCTTCATCAATGGTCGATTCTGATGATCGAGGTGGCGTATAACCAGCGAGCGCATGAAGGTGATCAAGGTAGGCTTGGCGACCTTTGATTTCATATTGCAGAGGCAAGCTGTACCGTGTTGCTGCTTTAAAAAATAAACTAATCAAACGATTATTAAATAAATCTAAAAATGCCGCTGCTGCGCTGTCTTGTTTTAACGTGATTTGAGCGTTTAAACCTTGAGTGTAAACCACTGGTAAAGCGCCAAGTGGACCTGTTAGCCCAATCATCGTTGGACATAGTCGATAATGTTTACTGGCTTGATGCTTGATCAGATTTAAGTCTTCATTAACAGTCGGTTGTTTGATCCTGATGGATTCTATTTCGCTCGTTGGAAATGCGAGTGATCGTGATGAAGTAAAACGAATCTCTGAGCCGATCGCTGATTCAGGGTCAACATGGTCTGAGTGTCGTAGCGAAAGTTGCAATAAACGAACTGCTTGGAAAAAATCAAACTGCTCGGGATGACTTTCGAGAGCCTCGATTATACTAGTGCGCGTAGACCATTGCGTGGCGGACATCGATGCAGCTCCTGTGAGTGATCAGCACTTTTCAGTACAACTTGAACAAAGCTATTCAAACCAACTTGTAAACCCATGACATAAGACAATAAATCGCCAAATAGCCATATTCCAGAGCCAACAAAATGATCTTCATGTAAGCCAATGTGTATCTCTAATCCTCGAACAAATAATGGATAAGGATGAGCTGCGATTCGTGTTGTTGAGGGAATTGCTTTAATACTAGAAATCCCTTCGATTTGCTTACGATTTTGGTTGGTTTGTGGGAGATCGTACAGTGTTAGCATTTCTCGCAATAACGCTGCATCTTCTTGAGCAAATGACAATGTGTTCAGTGACAGATGAGACACAAGTCGCCAGCGTCCTTCGCCTGCATGATCGAATCGGTAACTGGTCGTTGGTTTACGTAAAAGTTGAACTTGACGAAAAGCACCATTTTGTTCCTGAAATAAATCGCCACCTTGTTGTCCGTAAGGAAGCTGACTCGCCAAATGACGATTAGTACAGGTCATGTCGGCACTGAGGACTTCAATTTGTATTTCTGATGGATTGAATTTTTGATCCATCATCATTAATTGGCATTCAAAGCCAGGATTCGTGCTGGCAACTAATGAGTCTCGTACAACATGGTAATAGTGATTCTGAGCTGAACTCTGATGATGGTTGAGTGAATAAAATGGATAAATCTCATGTGTAGATTGTCCATGCTGTGTTTCTCGAACATGATGTACGCGATCAATCGAATAAATTTCATAAGATGCAGGCTGGCGGATATCTACAATCAGTGGATATTCCATTTGTTTATGGTCTATTCGAATTGGTTCAGCAGGACGTTTAAATAAATTGACAACAGGGGTACAGAACAGTCTTAGGTGGCTTTTATTGAGTTGCTCAAAGGCTTTGAGCTTTACCATATCCGTCAAATCTGTTTTAAAAAATAGCTCAACGGTGAGTGTTTTAGATGTTGAGTTTGCAAATGATTTTAAAGCTTGTAAATCTAACTCTATAAAGTTGAATTTTTCAGGAAATGTAAAATATTCACTGATCAGTCGATAGGCTTGTTGTGCACGTGGTTCAATCGGCAATATTGACTCGTCGGGTTGAAATCCGACTTGTTTGAATAGGGTTTTAGCCGATATTTGGCGTTGATCGCCGAGCTTAATACGACAAATATGCTTGTCATCTAGTAAGGTTTCACGCAGTCGTGCAACGCTAGACGCGTCTGTATCCATAAATAAGCGCAACGGTTCGCGAAGTAAATGTTGCCAATCAAAATTATCGACTAAACGATTCAAACTAAGTTTGATGGATGAATTAAATTTTCCTGAAAATTCATAGTCAATTGTATAGTCAATTGTTGAGCTGAATTTTAAATCTGTAATTTCAATTGGCATTAACTTTACTGGGTAAACTGTGCGGAAGCGACAGTTGACTCCACGAATAGTTTTTGATTGCAACATGGTTCCGCGTTCGGCGAGCAATGGTTCAGTCAACTGGTTAAGGCGCTGTCCTGTATCCATTGCGGCGATTGAACACGATGGAAATGGTCTTAAATAGTCAGGATATAACACCTCAAACAGTGAGGCTGTAAAGTCACTATAGCCGTCATTCATCTTTTTATTTATGCGTGCCGTAATGAGCGAGAATGCTTGAATTAATCGTTCAATATGTGGATCTTCAACGGCTTCGCCTGACATGAGTAAACGGCTGGCAATTTTTGGATAGAGCTGTGCAAAGTCTTTGGCATGACGACCAAAGAGTGCGAGTTCTTGTTCGTAATAGGGGAGTAGTTCTTCCAAAGTTTATTCTTCCAATATCCTATTTTTTAGTAATTGCCAGTGCTATGGCGTATCGAATATTGCTGGGTTGAGGGTTGTAATACGGCATCGAAGGAAATCATTTCATTGATAGGATAGACCACCAGAACTGCACGAATTGTAAATAGAAGTGATCCGACATGATCGCTATCCATTTCCATTTCGACATGGATTTGCGATAAACGAGGGTCGTGATCGGCAATGGTTTGTTCAATTTCATGACAGATTCGATCACAATGTTCAGGATTCGCTGTGCTTAAGCCTACGAAGTCTAGAATGCCAAAATTCAACACAGATCGACGAACCAATGGATAGTGATAGAGTGTTTTTGAAAAGCTTCGACGCGTGTTGAGCAATGCTTCCAAGTCACGTGCGACCGAAGCTTTTAATTCTTCAATATTTAAGCGACGTAATGGATTAATCTCACTGACATACCGAGGTTGGTCATCAAATAGTTTGTCAAATAATGTCGGTGCAAAACCAAGATGAGTGAGACGAGTTTGTTGCATAGTTACAATCTTCTTAGAAACCATTCTTAGAGCTTAAAAAGACCAAGAGTCATCATGACCCTTGATCTGCGTTTCTTTATTGTTGTGATTATGCTGCGTAATTTGCAGTGTTATTCGACAAAGACCATTTCTTGGTCACTGCACCTTTTGATGTGCCATCAATCGATTGCTGTGTGTAAGTCCATTCGACAGCTGCATATTTCAGACCAAATGCTTCTGTTGGCACACCTTCATCAGAAACTTGTGGTGTGACGCTAGAAATCAACACATGTTTCAGTTTGATTTGTAGATATTTCACACGTTTGTCGCCGTTTGCACGGTAGAAGTCGATTTGTACTTCATCGAAGGTGTAACCCGCTGAGCAGGCTTCCCACATTTTTGGACTGGTTGCGTCCAGATCTTTGATGAACATCATATCGTCATGTTCGGCACGTTCGGCGGTGTGACCACCTACGCTGCTGGCGGTTGCCGATTTTGGTTGGCGAATCTGATGAGTCCAGCTATGTGCTTCTAACCAGTTTTGATGTTCGCTATCACGTGATTCGCCATCAACTTTATATTTACCTCGAAATTGTACATATATATCTTTCATTGTATTTTCCTTTTATAAATGAAAACCAAAACGGTTTTTAAAAATTGCCTTAGCCATTTGCAGCTTGAGGCAATTCGGTTACAAGACGAAGCGATACAGATAGCTCGTCCAACTGAAAGTGCGGTCTCAAAAAGACAACCGACTTATATGCACCTGGGCGACCAGGTACATCAACCACTTTTACAGAGGCTTCTCTTAATGGAAATTGAGCTTTGGCTTCATGTGATGCACCATCATCAAGTAGGACATAACGCGATAGCCATTGATTGAGGAAGGTTTCGACATTACCTGCGGATGCAAAGCTACCGACTTTGTCACGCATCATGGCTTTTAAGTAATGCGCAATGCGAGAAACTGCCATGATGTATTGAATTTGCGAGGATAAGATAGAGTTTGCATTTGCTGCATCGCTTTCATATTTCTTCGCTTTCTGAGTGGATTGCGCACCAAAAAACGCTGCATAGTCGGTATTTTTGCAGTGAACCAATGGAATAAAGCCCAGATCAGACAATTCTTTTTCACGACGATCAGTGACTGAAATTTCGGTAGGGCATTTCAACGCAACTTCGCCATCATCAGTCTTGAATGTATGAACAGGCAGTCCCTCAACCAAACCTCCGCCTTCAACTCCACGAATTGCAGCACACCATCCGTGCATATCAAAGGCATCGGTCAGGCGTGTCGCAAAAGAATAGGCTGCATTGACCCATAAATATTCGCTGTGATCTGCACCGCTCACATCTTCAATGAAATTAAATCCTTCAACAGTAGTGCCATCTTTCGGGTTGTATGGTAGGCGACCCAAAAAGCGTGGCAATGTCAGCGCGACATAGCGTGAGTCTTCTGATTCGCGAAATGAACGCCATTTGACATATTCAGCAGTTTCAAAGATCTTGGATAAATCGCGTGGACGCCCCATTTCGGTAAATGAGTCCAAACCAAACATTTCTGGTGAGGCTGCTGAAATAAACGGAGCGTGTGCGGCAGCGGCAACATGAGACAGCTGTTCTAATAAATAAATGTCCGATGGTTGGCGCGTGAACTCAAAATCACCCACCAATGCTGCATAAGGTGCACCACCAAAAGTGCCGTATTCTTCTTCGTAGATTTTTTTGAACAACGCGCTCTGATCAAAATCGATTGCACTTTGAAAGTCTTTCGCAAGCTCTTTTTTATTGGTATTGAGCATACGAATTTTTAGCATTGGATTTGATGGTGTTTCACTACAGAAGTAGTGTAGACCACGCCATGATGATTCGAGTTTTTGAAACTCTGGTGCGTGCATGATGGCACTCAATTGCTTGGAAATTAACTCATCCAGTTCGGCAATACGTTTATCAATAGAGGCAGAGAGATTATCAGAGACAACAACCGTGCCAGACATGACCTCACGGGCAAGTTCTGCAATTAAATCCTTCGCACGTTCATGCTCGACATCAGATTTTGCAATTCGACTTTCAGTGACAATTTGATCTAATAAGCTAATTTCTGATTCAGCCGTTGTGTGGAACGTTGCGTCAGCCTGTTGTTGTAGATTACGCATTGTGATCTCCTACGGCAGTCGATTTACCTAGTTTTTGAACTTGCTCGGTATTACGCAGAACATCGTCGAGTAAGTCCTCAAGGCGTTCACTGGTCGAAATTTTATTGCGTAGATCGGTTAAGCGGCCACGTGCAGCAACAAGTTCGCGCAATGGATCGATCTGTTGAACGACTGCTTCTGGGCGGAAGTCTTCCATGCATTTGAAGGTCAAATCGACACCAAATTCACCACCTTTTTCGGTTAAATGGTTGGGTGTACGAAATACTGCACGCGGTGACATTGCAGAAATGACTTCATCAATGTTTTCTAAATCCACATTCACGAATTTTTTATCTTTAAGTTTTGCCTGCTCAACGATAGATGAGCCAGCAAAATCCCCCATCACACCCACTACAAATGGTAGTTCTTTCAATTCTTTTGTATCTCCTACCTCAACGTCATAGGTGAGTTGAACTCGAGGAGGACGAACACGTTGGAGACGCTTTTGTACACTTTCACGTTTAGCCATTTTTTATTTCCAATATCTGGTTTATGGGTTGAACTTATTATTTAAACGCCCCAAAAGGGTTGTTTGCTGCGGCTTGAACTGCTGGAGTCTGTGCAGGCTTTGGTGCACCGACAGGCTGATTGCTAATCACATTAGATTTGCTGGATGTTGCAAGAGTTGTATCTGTTTTGGGGAGAGGGGCGGTTCTCTCATGTTTTACAGTATAATTTTTTTTCTTCTTTTTCGTATGATGTATAACGGGTTTTTCTGATTCTGGTGCCTGAGTGTTCGCGTTCGTCAGTGATGTTTCACCGAGAGATTGTCGAATTGTGCCAACGAGTGTTTGAGCATCTGCAAGATTACTGCCTGTCAGCGGCTGATCTTTACGGATGCCGTCTAAGCTCGAACTCGCAATACGCAAGCCTGATACAAAAACAATATTTCGGACATCAGGATTATCAGGCTTAAGTTGTAAAGACGAATTGCCTGCTTGAATCGCAAGATCATACTTTTGATGATCGAAATATGCTTTTGCAAGAGCACTCCATGCGACTGGGTCATTCGGAGATTTCCGTACGTTTGCTTCAAGATTAAGAATTTCTGGATTGGTTTCAATAGTTGCGGTTGGAACGCCCAGAATGCGTGTTTTTTCGACTTTATTTTTATTTTCCATAGTTGAGCAGCCAGATATATCTAGTGCCAATATAATAAATAGAGTCGAGTAAGCCTTAGTATTAAAACTAATCATAAAAAACCTCGTTTGTTTTACAAATAAATAAATTCTAAAAATGAAAAATGATAACGGTTTCTCTGAATTTATAAGTAGTGTTAATAAAATTATTAATCATGATAAATCTTCTTCATTATTAATTTCATTTGTTGTTAAAGTGAGAACTACGGCACATAAATAAATTTATAAATATTTATTTGTTGTTAAACCAATGTTGTTAGAGCAATTTTGGAGAATGCTAGTGCACAATTTCTAGTATGGCAAGCGTTTTTTATTAAAAATTTGTACAGGTTAACGACAATTAATATTTCCTAGTTTTATGTGAGGATAACTAATTTTATTTACAATTTAATAACAAATTGTGGGTTTTACTATTATTTTTAAGTGTTAATAATGCGCAGCCAAAATTAAATCTAATAATTTTTAATATCTCGGATTTTATATTTATAATGAGTAAAAAATGCGTTTTTCTTTTATTCTGTTCTCGATAATTATTGTGTCGCAGTTATCGTTAATGGGTTGTCAGATATCACCGAATATATCGCCATCGCCTTTGGCTGAATCGGTGGATGGTGCTAGCCAAATCGTATTATCTGCTCAAAAGATTCCCACGTCTGCTGCGATGACTTCATCATTTCGTGCAATCGATGCCTCCAGTACTGCTGTGAGTACAACATCAAGTTCTATTGGTATGGTCACGGATTCATTGGGTTCTAAATCTGCTGATGCCACATTAGATTCAGCGGCCAAACCGCCATTTTCGGTTGGTGGCGTATTCAGTGGCTTGATGGTTGCGGTTGGATTAAAAGATTCCCCAGCAGAAGTGGCTGCAAAGGAACAATTAAAAGCGGCTAAGGACTTTGCAGCCAGCCAAGTTCCTCGTAGTCATAGCGTGATCGTGGAGGCGAGTACTGATGCCAATGGTGATAAGGAAGGGCATGGTTTTAGTACTATATTTAGATTCTATGCCTTACAAGACAGTGCCACTTTCAACAAAATTGGCTTAGAGGAAGCGGATAGCCATAACGCTTTACCTTATCAAGAAGAATTAATACTACCCAATCATGTGACTCAAATACGGGTCAAGTATCCATCTGATTCCCAGTTCGTTGTGGCGCAGTTTCAGCTTCACAATCGAGCGCATCGCTGGCGATTGTTGATTCCAGTTAAGAGATTGCAGAGCGATAAGCCATTGCGTCTGGCTCTCGGTCGTTGTGATGTTCGTGTCAAAGATGGCTTGTTGCCTATGGCTCCAATTGCATCAACACAAACGACATCCAGCGTAAAGAAACCTCAAACGTCTTCGATTGAGGCGGAACTTTCTTCGGTGTGTCAATAAGGGCAAAACATCATGTATCAAACAGCAAAAGTGCTTTGGGGTGAGGGTTTGTTTCTGAGACCCCAGCATTTTCAAATGCAAGATCAATATCATGAGCAGCGCTTATCTGAAGCCTTAAAGGTTCTGCATCCGTATGCATTTGGTGTACGTTCGATCACGATTGATCCAGTTTTGTTGTCTAATGGCTTGTTGT
The DNA here is from genome assembly GCA_028868515.1 of Gammaproteobacteria bacterium. GTDB lineage: Bacteria > Pseudomonadota > Gammaproteobacteria > Pseudomonadales > Moraxellaceae > Aquirhabdus. Next base: position 51,946 of record JAGWUI010000003.1, on the reverse strand, counting down.
CGCTTTCTCAGGCGAATGTGATCTGGCCAGATGGAGAGAGTTATTTAGCGCCAGAGCGGGATGTATTACCTAGTCCAATTCAACTGGATGTGAACTCTTTACCCGATCAGTTGACAGTGTATTTAGCAATCCCAATCCTTCGCGTTGGTCAAAGTAATGTCAGTGTGCAAGAACAAAGTGGTTCTGCACGGTTTGTGTCGAAGCATACGCCTGTTGATGACCTTATGACTAATGCCGAAACTTCAGAAATTACAGTTCTACAAAGACTAGGTCGTCTGATTTTGGGTGGTCAGTTAGGCGGTAGCCAGTTGAATGGTGATGATTCTGCAATGGATGGCATGATTTCTTTGCCAATTGCGAAGCTCTATCGTACGACGACGGGCGTATTTGAGCTGGATTCTGCTTTTGTTCCACCAGTTATTAGTATTGGCAGTTCTCCTACCGTGATGGCGTTATTGCGCCGTTTAATGGGCGTGATGCAAGCCAAGATTACGACTTTATACGGTCATCATCGTGAACCTGGTCAAGATGTGATTGAGTTTCGTTCTGGTGATATTGCTTCATTTTGGTTATTGCATACGTTGAGTAGCTCGTATGCGACATTATCTCATTTTGTCCAAAATAATGGCTTTCATCCTGAGCGATTGCATCAAGAACTATTACGTATGGCGGGCGGACTGATGACATTTGCGAAGTCATACACGCTCGATGATCTTCCCGCCTATATCCATGATGCGCCAATGAATGGGTTTATATTGTTGGATCAAATTATTCGTAGTTTGTTGGATACCGTAATTTCTAGTCGTTTCTTGGCAATTCCATTACGCGAGACACGTGCTTCTTATTGGTTAGGGAGTCTTGAATCAGACAAAATTGATCGTGGAACGCGTTTATATCTTGCGGTGAGTTCGGCGATGCCTGCGCATGAATTGGTTGCATCTGTTCCAATTCGTTTCAAAGTTGGTGCGCCAGATGATGTTGAAAAACGTGTTTTGGCAGCTTTGTCAGCCGTGGCGATCACGCATATTGCACAAGTGCCCTCTGCAATTCCAATTCGTCCTGGGAGTTCATATTTTGCTTTGGAACCCCATGGCGCATTGTACGAACAAATGCTCCAAGCAGAATCAATCTGTCTGTATGTTCCCAATGGCTTTGCTGATTTAAAAATCGAGTTAATGGCGGTAATGCAATCATGAGCAATGATTTAGGACGTATGCCTCTTTATGGTTCTGCAAGTTCAGCAGGTGCACCGTCACTTTTTGCCAGTGGCGAGATTGGTCGTGGATCGGGAGGAGATCTTGTGAGTCAAGATATGCTTTCCCGCGTTGGACAGCGGTCTCTCGTAGATTATATGTACGATGGGTTTTATTTGATTTTCTTATTGCGTAATGGCTATGTGCCTGAAAGTGCAAAATCCTTGCGTGAAAAACTGATGGATTTTTTTGTTCACTTTGAACGTCAAGCGCGTCGTGCGGAATTTTCTGCAGACAATATTCATGATGCGAAGTATGCGTATTGTGCTTTAGTCGATGAGACGCTGATGACCCAGCGTAATCCAGAATATGAAACCGTTCAAGCTGAGTGGGGTGGTGCGCCATTGCAGTTAACTTTGTTTGGATCTCAACTGGCTGGTGAGCAGTTTTTTACCATGCTCGAAACATTGCGTGGACAGGGAGCGATGCGTTTACCTGCACTGGAAGTTTTTCATTTCTGTCTGTTGCTTGGCTTTCACGGTAAATATCGTTTAGAGGCACCTGAGAAAATTAACTATTTAATTGCTCGTCTTGGCGATGAAATTACTTTTTTGAAAGGTAAAAAACAACCTTTTGCGCCATTTTGGGCGATTCCAGATCAAGTGAAACATGCGATTCGGAGTGAGTTGCCGATGGCATTCATATTACTTCTGCTCGGTGTGATGACTGCGTGTGCATTTGTAGGATTGGATTGGTCTTTACATCGCCAAAATCAACAAACGATGGTGCCTTATAACCATTTGATTGCAATGCCAGAACAACAAGCCAATATTACCGTTTACTTGCCTTAGTGTGATTTCGGTTAGGTTATTTTTTAGAAAAAAGAGCTGTATTTTTATAATTCTTAATATTTTTTAGTTTTGTCGTTGAGACACAACGCTTTGGATATTTTAGGGTAATAATATGAGTCATGAACAACATTCAAAACAACAAAATCGCCCTAGTTTATATGAGCCTCGAGGAACAACAACGGCGTTCAGCATCCTCGGTGCTGCGCAACCTTTGGGTTGGTCTAAGCAAAAATCGATTGGACTATCGATTATTAGTTTTATTGCAGGTGGGGTTTTAAGTGGTGGAGCTGTTGGTTTGTTGAAATCAACGGATCAACCTTCTGCTCCAGTCTCCGAGTTAGCAACGTCTACCATCCCTAAGACGATTCCTGAACCTACAAAACCGATGCCGATGCAGCCTATTGCTTATCAAAAAAATGATCATCAACAAATTGATCATAAAGAGGATCGCTTACAAAAAACATTGAGTCCTTTGCCAATCAAGAATCCATTGGTTTCATTCAAAGAAGATGATATTCAGAAAACGATTCGATTAAAAACAGGTCGTCAAAAAGTTGAAGCACATAATTTCTCACCCTCCAAAGATGATGCACAGCTTCAGAGATTAATTGAAAAGAAGACTGAGCATAGCGATGTCTCAGCGCCAACCCATATCACAAATAACAGGGTGGGTAGCCAATCCATTGAAAAACCAAAATTGGAACAGGATAAACACTCTGCCGATACCACTCAAAAAAATAAAACGAAGAATGATCAATCGACTCCGATTACACATGCTGTCGTAACACAAAAGAAACCTCGCTCGCATGATAAAGATGTGCTGCTGGTCAAGAGCATGCTCGATACGATGGATCGTCCTCTAGCAGCCAATATCACGACGAAAGCGAAGGCTAGTGACGATACTCATTGATGTATTTAGAAATGATAAAAGAGATTAGTTAATGATATGGCTAATGATTTTTGGCTATTTCTTGCTGATTGGAAGTGCTGGAACGTTATTACTTTCTTCAAGTGCGAGAGATTATGTTCGAGCATGGCCTAGGGTGATTCGTCAGTTTTCAAGGTTAGTGACTCGTCGTTTTCTTTTGGCAGTTCCAACGCCACAGACCGAACTTAAAACTGCCGAGCATCGCCAGTCAATTTGGATTTTAGTCGCAGGGTTGATTTTGTTGACTACCCCAGTGATTTGGGTGGCAACACGTCAGCCTTCGGTGCCTCCGATGGATTATGAGTCTTTTCGGGATACTGATCCGCAGGTTTATGCGTTATTGGAAGGTGAAATGTTGGTGCCTCCACCCGAAGTTGCGACGGATTTGATTGTCGATGCAGAAAAGATTGCTCGTCATGCTGAAATGATCGATCAAAGCGGTTCCGTTGTACCAGCGGAACGGATGCTACAAACCGCAGATCGGAAATGGAACAAGATGAATCCACGATATGTTCAACGGCTACTCTTGGTCTTTAAATTGATGAAAGAGCGTTATGGATACGATCTTGTTTTGTTAGAAGGTTATCGCAGTCCAGAGCGGCAAAATCGATTGGCTGGTATGGGTGCAAATGTTACGCATGCAACAGGTTATCGGAGTTACCACCAATTTGGATTGGCTGGAGATGTTGCATTCCTGCGTAGCGGTAAGGTGGTGATTACTGAAAAGGATCCTTGGGCAATGCAAGGATATCAGCGTTATGGTGAGGTTGCTGAATCAGTAGGACTGACATGGGGTGGGCGCTGGAAGATGATGGATTTAGGGCATACCGAATTTCGGATGCGTGGTGTGTTGGGGAATGCTGATATTGCTCAGAAGCTGACGTCAGAATCTGTCGATCCTAATGCGCCAGCCTATGAGTAATTTTTAACAATAGAAGTGATGCTGCATATTGCAAAATAACGAGAGGGCATGATGGCTAAAGCATTGATTACTGTGGGTGCAACTACATCGCATGGTGGAACGGTAATTCAAGGTAGTTCTACACTGACGATCAATGGGATTGCCATTGCTTGTGTCGGTGATCAAGTGACTTGTCCTATCAAAGGACATGGTGGAACCACAACGATTGTCAGTGGAGACCAAGCCATGATTGTGAATGGCAAAGCCGTTGCTCGACATGGTGACCAAACAGCATGTGGTGCCTTACTTATCGCGAATCAAGCTTTAACCATTGGAAATAGCTAATTTTTGACGAAAGCATGATGACAAATAACAATAAATGAGAGATTGGAGTAGTCGTTTGCGTTGGATTTTATTGATTGCTAGCGTGTTTGGTTTTTGCGGCTTAGTTGCCATTTCATATTGGCGTCAAACGAGCGCCGATGTATCGCCTGCATTATTGATTTTGGTACTTATCGGGTTGCCAATTTTGATTATCGCGAGCGTGTATGGTGTTTGTCGATTGCAGAAATGGTTTAAAGCGCGGAGCAATGTTGTACTAGAACAACCCCCTGAACGTCATGACGAGATTTCGACTGACGACTCAAAAATGCCTTGGTTATCCGTTTATGCAGTCACAGTCCAAACACAATTGGGTGATCATGCTGATCAAATCATAGAAGGTCTAAGGCAGTTCCAAACTGCTGTATGTGATGAGGAGTTGTGGAATGCAAATGGTGCAAAGTTATTAAGTCGTCGTATTGATTTGGCGATGAATAGTTCAATAGTGGATTCCGATGATCATACGAATTTCGCTAATGGATATGTCTCATCGGTCAGAGCTCGTCGTATAGAAGCCTTAACTCAGAATATCTATGATCAATTAGATTCGGTCTTAACAACGATTGCTGAGGGAATGGCGGAGACATTCTTATCGCAAGAGCCGCATTATACTCAGCAAGCGATTTTACATCCTGCTTGGCAGGGCAAAGAAGCGACAGAGTCTGTTCAGAACTCTATTACAGAGCAATTATATGTATGGCCTAAACAGCTAAAAATCCTACATTTACTGCCACATCATCTGTCTGTTCAAGATCAGCAATATCTACAACAAGCTGCTGTTGAACAAATGCTGAACTATGGTTTTCAAGTCGATCAACTGCAGTGGACTCATCGTATCACCAAAGATGCTGATGAAACTCTGCAATATCTTGAGCAAACAATAACCGCACAATCAAGAACTTCCGAGTCTTCAGTTTTGCTGGTGATGGGTGTGGATTCTCATTTAGATCAAGATTTAATTGATCAGTTACTTCCTAAAAGCCCTAATCTTATTCCAACAGAATCGAGCTTTTCATTTTTAATCACGAATGATCTGACACCGATTCCGACATTACCTATTTTGTCTCGGATAACGATGCCTATTCTGAAAGGCAGACAAAAGCCAATGCGTGTAGGTGAGCTACTTGAAGCTACTGCACTCAATCATTGTTTTGATGAATTTCGTCATTTTTATCCGAGTGATATCGTGAATTTAGTGTCTGATCAACGCATTTTAATCACGGATATCAATTCATCGAAAAACATGAATCTTCGTGAATTAGCATTGGTACTTCAACCTTTTGATTTGCAAACAGAAAACCTGATTTATAGCGGCTCTTTGTTAGAAAGCACAAGCGCTTTAGCCCCAGGTCTCTCACTCGCTATTGCGATGCAACATGCTGAATCAACCGAGCAGCATGTTCCCATGATTTCTAGCTCTGGAGATCTTTTACGTGGATTGTGGTTAGCCACATCGTATTCACCGATTGCTACAGATGCGGTAACCCAAGAAGAAGTAATCAAAGAGATTCCTAAAAATGCATGATTTTATTAATAATCCTACCGATATCATTTTGAGTTTAATATGAATTTTAATCGTATTTGGTCAATTATTTCTGACCCGCGTTTTATTGTCACACTAGGTGGATTAATCGTGCTGATTGCATTGCAACGTGTTTTTCCACCTAAAATTTATTGGTCGGTGGTGGCGAGTATCGTGACCATTTTTATCTTATGGATATTTATCTGGTGGTATCAGAATCATCGCTCTCGTCGCAGTGGAGATGAGTTAATCGAACTTCTGCAAGAAAATAAACAAGTCAGAAGTTTTAAGAAAACCCAACAGGATCATGAGGAAACTCAACATTTACGCATGCGGATGAATGATGCTATTCGTACTATTCGCAAGTCGCGTTTAGGTGATCGTACAGGACGTGCGGCGTTGTATGAGTTGCCTTGGTACATGATGATTGGTAATCCAGCAGCAGGAAAAAGCTCTGCAATTCAGCATTCTGGATTACGTTTTCCGTTTGCAGATCAGCAGGGTGGTCCAGCAATTCGAGGAATTGGCGGAACGCGAAATTGCGATTGGTTTTTTTCAACAGAAGGAATTTTGTTAGATACCGCAGGTCGCTATGCCGTTCATGAAGAAGATCATAAAGAATGGTTGAGCTTTTTAGGTTTGCTAAAAAAGCATCGCTCACGTGCACCAATTAACGGCATTATTATCGGAGTCAGTGTTGCTGAACTAACGAATAGTAATCCCGAACATGTGGTGACTTTGGCAAAAAATCTTCGGAGTCGTGTACAGGATTTAACTGAAAAATTAGAAGTTTTTGCGCCTGTTTATATTGTCTTTACCAAGATGGACTTGTTGTCTGGATTCACTGAGTTTTTTTCAGACTATGATCAGGAGGATCGAGCGCAGGTTTGGGGTGCAACAATTCCATTTAAAGAACATGATCAAATGGATGCAGTTACACATTTTGATCAGCAACTCGATGTGTTGTATGACGGATTAAAAGATCTGGGAACAACTCATTTGACGATGCGCCATCATCAAACCTTGTCGCCAAGTATTATGACGTTTCCGCTTGAGTTTAAAGCGATTCGTCCTGCACTTCGGACATTCATCGCGACGCTATTTGAAGATAATCCATTCCAGTTTAAGCCTGTATTTCGTGGGTTCTACTTCACGAGTGCATTACAAGAGGGGCAGTTGGGTAGTCCAATGACTGCACAGATGCTGGAGCGCTTTGGTTTAAAAGCTTCGAGCCAGATGCCTGAGCCTGCAACAACACCAACGATTCAGCATGGCTATTTCTTGAATCATTTATTTTCAAAAGTGATTCTTGCTGATCGTCATTTGGTGAGACAGCATACCAATCGTGATCGTCGCCAACGTCGCCATATTTTATTTTTAGTGACTTTATTGTCCGCTGGCATTTTGCTCAGTCTGTGGACATGGTCATATATGAATAACCAACAATTAGTGCAACGTGTTGCTGCTGATTTGGCGCAAGTGAAACGGATTCAAAGTGCAGGGCAAGGCGATATGCCAAGTCAACTCAAATCATTGGAAATTTTGCAAGATCGTTTAGAACAGTTAGATCAATATGATCATGATCGACCGTGGTCATTGCGCTTTGGTTTGTATCAAGGAGATGCACTTAAAACTAAAGTACGCCAAGAGTATTTGTTGGGCATTAAAGAAATTATGCTGAAACCTGTGTCTGAGAATTTAGAAAAATTCTTGGGTGAGGTGAATGCAAATGGTCGTCAGCTACAACCAACAGATCAGCCTGTCGCAGCAATGACAGTGAATGCCGCACAGCAATATAAAGAAGCCTCGCCAACCAATGTTGAAGATGCCTACAACGCGCTCAAAGCATATCTGATGTTGGGTGATCATACCCACATGGATCAAAGTCATTTGAATGATCAGATCACTCGGTTCTGGCGAACATGGCTCGATGCCAATCGTGGTGATATGTCTCGTAGCGATATGATTCGCAGCGCAGAGCGTATTATTAGTTATTCTTTATCTCAATCAAATGCTCCCGATTTTCCTGTTTTGGAAACCAATCTGGCTTTGGTTGATCAAACACGAGATAACTTACGACGTGTCGTCAAAGGGATGCCTGCTCGTGATCGTGTATATGCCGAAATAAAAATGCGTGCATCCGCTCGTTATCCAACGATTACTGTTGCGCAAATTGTCGGTGAGCAGAATCGGAGCTTTATGACAGGTAACTATGTCATTGCTGGAACATTTACCAAGGCTGCTTGGGATGGTTATATCAGCCAAGCGATCGATAAAGCAGCGACAGAAAATGTACAAGGGCAGGATTGGGTGCTGAACACAGTTCGCAATGATGATCTGACATTAACTGGCAGTCCTGAGCAAATCCGTAAGGATCTGATCGCAATGTATAAGCGCGACGACATTGCGGAGTGGAAGAAGTTTATCCAGTCGATTGATTATGTGCCTGCGACTGATTTCAATCAGGAAGTGACACTGATGAATGGGCTAGGCGATCCTGAGCTTTCTCCGATCTTGAAGTTATTTACGGTGCTTGATCGTGAAACAGGTTGGGATAATCCTTCGGCTGTGGATAGTAGTTTATCGACAGCAAAGACTGGTTTTTTTGAATGGGTGAAACGCATAGTTCTTCAACGAACGCCATCGCAGGTTCAAGTAAATGTTGGGACTCAAGATCCAAATTCTCCTGCATTGGGAATTTTAGGGGCTGAGTTTGCTCCGCTTCATAATATCGTTAAAGTTCGAGACGATAATCAGAAACGATCATTCTTGATGATTTATTTGAGTAATTTATCTCAAATCCGTACTCGACTAAACAAAATCAAAAGTGCTGGAGATATTGGTCCTGGGTCTCTGGACATGGTGAAGCAGACATTGAATGAGGGCGGCTCTGAACTGAATTCAACGCAGCAGCTCATCGATGAGCAAATACTGGCTGGTGCAACAGATAGTATGAAGCAAGTGCTTCGTCCTTTATTAATCAAACCATTAACACAGTCTTTTTCCGTGTTGATTACCCCTGCTCAAAACGAACTTAACAAGGTTTGGGCTGCACAAGTCTATCAACCGTTTAGTCGTGATCTCGCTCAAAAATACCCATTTACAGCCAATGCGCATGTTGAAGCAACAGGTGCAGAAATTGGTCGAGTTTTTGGAGAGAGTGGCAGTGTAAGTACATTTGTTTCATCTAAACTTGATCCAATTGTGACTCGACGTGGTGATCAACTATCGGCTAAAACTTGGAATGATATTGGGATTCATTTAGAGCCCCAATTTATTGCCGATTTTCCAAGGTATTTAGCGCCTGTTGCTGGTGGTTCAACACCGACAAGTAGTTCCGCTTCTCCTGCTGCCGCGTCAAATAATCCTGCACAAACAACTTTCCAGATTATGCCAGTTCCTGTCGCTGGTCTGAGCGAATATACCATTGAGGTCGATGGGCAGCGTATGCGCTATCGAAATGGTTTGCAGGAATGGACAAGTTTTGTTTGGCCAAATCCTTCAAGCCAACCCGGTGTAAAAATCACAGGCATGGATTTTGAGGGACGGCTGGTCACGATTTTGGATGTACCAGGTGCTTATGGATTAGAGCGCATGATGAGCTCAGCGCAGCGCAAGAAACTTGCTGATGGAACATTTGAATTGAAATGGGTTAGCACAGTTGCACCGCAAGCAGGATCTCCGACCTCTGTGACGGTGAAGTTTAGATTAATTAGTGGTGGTAATTCTCAGCCATCCGCGACAGGTACAGCAAGCACAACTGATTCGCCCGCAGGAGGAAACAGTTTAAAAGGTCTACAGTTAGTTCCTGTGATTACTTCGAGTCAAACTGTGAGTATTGCACCAACTGCAATCACGAGTGCTGCACAGCCTACCACCACTCAGAAGACAGGAAGTCACTCATGAATGATCATTTGGCACATCAGGCTGAACCTTTTTATTTTGGGAAGTGCCCTGCGCGTGGAGATTTTATTCGTAGTGCAGGTCATGGTGCGATGCTACATATTTTGGATCAGTGGGTTGCTCAAGCGCTTGAGGCTCAATCAACTTATGTGAATTGGCAGAGTCAGTATGATCAGATGCCACCGCTTGATTTTGTATTTTGTAGTACACGAATGCCATTAGCATTGGCAGGTACGTTGACTACCAGTCGCGATATCTCACACAGGCGCTTTCCACTCATTACAGGGATTCGGATGCAGCCTGCAAAGCCGAGTCAGTTTATGGGGCAAGCTCCAGTTTTGCTTCAGTCGCTTTGGCAAAGTACGCGTTTATTAAATACGGAGACTATTCATACCCCTGATCCAACGATTGCGATGCAATGTCTATCACAACCTTTGACCGTCGGTGTGGGTGGGAGTTTAGAGTACCAAACTTATTTGATGTATCAGACGGTAGGCAGTTTCCGTCATGATTTGAGGATGGCAAAGCATGATGGGAAGTTTATCCAAGGCTTAATTGCATTAGGGTTATTGCTGCAACCTGTCATTCATCAAGGTGCAGAAAATTTGAATAAGGCCTTGATTCTACCGCTACCACAAGGTGGAAATAGCACGCGTGCTGCAACGTTTTGGCTGAATCTGATTTCAGGATTTATTCAGAACCACAGCATAGAGGTTTCAGCATTAATTTATCATCGCCATGCACAACCTCTTCTCCTTGTTGGATTCCAAGGGGCTGACTCCACAACCTTAGCAGGTTTGATGCAGGATGATTTAAGTGGAGATCATTGGGTACATGTATTTGATTCAGCTTGGATAGATTCTTATTTAGAAAATGATGCTGGCCTAGCTCGGCTGGAGCAGATTCTTGATGATGACGATATTCCACTATTAGATATTATGAAAATGTTTAAGGATGTTTTTTTGAACACATAATATTCAGCTTCACTTTCACAATCTTTAATAGAAACTTTGAGTAAAAGAAAATGCTAGAGAATAAGAGCTTGCTCAATAAAAATAAGATGAATCCGATAAATCTAACACAAGTATATCGGTCAATCATCACAGGTTTTGTCGTGAGCATGTCTGCAACGGTTTATGCAGATTTATCTCAATCTAATGTTGCTCCCATGACAACCTCAACTGCTCCTGTTGTCGTCAGTGGGACTGCGCCTGATGATGCAACGAAACAAGCAATTCTGAGGCGGTTACGTGAACTCTATGGTGATCGGGTTGTTGATCAATTAAAGGTCGGTAAGGTTCGAACGCCACCACAATGGTCTCAAACAGTGTTAGCGAGCCTTCAGCCCAATCTCAAAAATGTGACGCAAGGACGTTTGGACATTTCTGGCGCTAATATTACATTGCATGGCAATGTTACCAGTGATGGCATGCGTTCACAGTTAGAGACACAACTTGGGCAAGGGCTTTCGACAGCATATACGATTAATAATAAGCTTGAAGTCGTTGCACTAGAACAAGCTGTTGTAGATAAAGCACTTGCCAATCGAATTATCGAGTTTCAATCGGGGAGTGCCGTACTTACACCAGTTGGTCAAGGAATTTTGAATGATATGGCGGTCGCATTAAATAAAGTCGGTGGTCGTTCGGTTCGTATTATCGGTCATACGGATGATCAGGGAATTCCCGCCACAAACTTGGCGCTGTCATTGGCTCGCGCGGACGCAGTGAAGGCTTATCTGATTACAAAAGGATTGCATGCAGAATCCTTGACCGCTCAAGGTTTGGGATCAACGAAACCGATAGCGGATAATGCAACGGATGAAGGGCGTCGCCGTAATCGTCGGATTGAGTTTGATGTGTTGTAAGTGTTGCTTTTGGGATTAAATAGATTTTGTTTTATAAAAATAGCCACTAGCTTAAGTTCGTGGCTATTTTGATTTGATGCTCTATATCATGATCATTTGGTGTGAATGACATGATCTCATTAATCAAATTGTCTAAAATTTGGCGCGCGTTTTTCTTTAAATGCAGTCAAGGCTTCAGTCATTGCTGGTGATTTAACGCGTTGACCAAAAATATGCGCTTCCGCATTAATACGGTCGATCCCTGTAGTTGGGGTGTCATCGCGCAACATTGCTTTGGTTGCTTTGATTGAAACTGCTGGGAATTGAGTCAGTTTTAAGGCTTTAGCACGTGCATGAGCATAAACATCGTCGGCAACAATTTGATTGACTAGACCAGCACTTAGTGCAGTTTCTGCGGTGAAGACTTCCGCAAGTAACAGCAATTCAGCTGCTTTTAAATAACCTGCACGTTGTGGCAAGAGCAAGGTTGATGCACCTTCTGGGGTTAGACCAAGACTTAAAAATGGCATTTGGAATTTTGCGGTTGTATCGCAATATACCAAATCGGCATGCAGTAGAATGGTCGTTCCAATTCCAATTGCGACACCACGAACCGCAACAACAAGAGGTTTTGAAAGCGAATTAGCGGCACGTAATAAACGGAATGGGGGAGCATCTACCATTGGTGCATCACTTTTAGATTCAATGGCAAAATCTTGTAAATCATTGCCCGCAGTGAAATCTTGTTCACCGCGTAGCAGGACAACGCGTACATCTGGATTGGCGTCAGCTTCAATCAGTGCTTGTTCAAGCGCAAGATAGAAAGAACCAAAAATTGCATTTTTACGTTCAGGGCGATTGAGGATTAACTCTAGAACACCTGATTGGTCAAGGTGTGCAATTAAATTAGCATGCGGCTGTGTAATGCAGGTGAGTGACATAGAAGAACTCTCATTCAGTGAATAATCATAGACAACCTTCTAGTGAAAGTTGTCGTATGCTGGTGTACATGCAGTGGGTTAATTTTACCAAATCGACGCTTTATCTGCTTTTACAGCATCAATCATGTCTGGAACGCGTGTGTCATCAGGCATTAAGCGTTGATATTCTTTAAGCTCGGCAAGTGCTTTTTGCTTTTTGTCGAGTTGTAAATAAGCATTCGCAAGAGAGAGATGAGCTTCGTTATAGCCACCTTTTGCTGCTTTATTGAGGTAAGGGATACCTTCCGTCATGCCGCCACCTTCAGACAACAACACTCCAAACCAGAAGTTGGTTTCTGGATCTTTTGGATCCATTTTGAGCGCGCGACGAATATAGCCATCTGCAGTCGATGTCGTATTTGAACCAATATCCAAATTACGAGCCAGACCATTTGCTTTAAATCCTTGCAGAAGCTCTGCATGAGTTGCACGTGGATTAGACGCAATCGGATTTAGTGTTTTGAGCAGGTCTTTGACTTCTGCTTCGGCAGCATGACGTGCGCGTGGATTAGTAAAATGTGGTGGATAATGTCTTGCATATTTGCCCATGAGTAGGATGCGAGCATCAATATTTGAGCGGTCAATTGCTTTAATTTCAATTGCTAATGGATCTTCTGGAACAGGTGGTACGATTAATGCAGGCAATACAACTGGTGCTGGCGCAGGAGGTGGTGCAACTTTTGTTTCTTGGCATGCTGACAGCGTCAATGCAGTCAGAATTGATGCCGTAAGCAGGCTATGTTTCATATTGAGTTTAAGCATGTTTTGAATTCCATGTCATAAGTGATAAAGCTGAGTGCTCAACTTTGATAACTACTTGGCATAAATTTAACTATATCTAGTAGTTATGTTCAGCAGATACCTGTTATTTCAGTATTTAAAGACTATAACTAAAAAAAATTAAATAACAACCGTAAAAATAGGCACTCTCGTTGTAAAACCGCAACAGAAGAGAGCGCTCTATGCAGGCCTTAATCGTTACTTCTGAGAGAGCGATGTGCCCTTACAATCTTGGATAATACTTAAATCATCTTCATTTAAAGGCTGATTTTTTTCATCACAAAATTTAGGATTTAATTGGCAGACGCTTTCACACATTTTATCAATGCGTTTGTCTGTGGATTGCATGTGATTGAGCAACACTCGGAATGCTTCCGCAACAGGATCTGGAAGATCGGGAGCGGTTGCATAAGGTTGGAATCCAATGGAGTGGGCATAATCTAGAATTTGGCTTTGTTGCGCAGAGGTAATGGCTTTGTCTGTGTCTTTTTCAATAAACCGAGCAGGGTTACCGACGACAGTGACTTCGGATGGAACTGCTTTGGTCACGACGGCATTAGAGCCAATCTTTGCATTTTTACCAACGGTAAATGGTCCTAGCACTTTAGCTCCCGCACCCACCACAACACCATCTTCTAAAGTTGGGTGACGTTTGCCTTTTTGCCATGTTGTGCCACCTAAGGTGACGCCATGATAGAGCGTGACATCATCTCCGATTTCAGCAGTTTCACCAATGACGACACCCATGCCATGATCAATAAATAAACGTCGACCAATTTTTGCTGCAGGATGAATTTCAATGCCTGTTAAGAATCGATTAAACATAGATACACCACGAGCAGTGCCTTTGAGCTTATGTTGCCAAAGTTTGTGCGCTGCACGGTGCAGTAGTACTGCATGAATGCCTGGATAGGTGAGTAAAACTTCGAGCGCACTGCGTGCAGCAGGGTCGCGATCAAACACTGCTTGAATGTCTTCTTGAAGTTGGTCAAACATTATTCGATGCCTATCACGGAAGATGTAGACCTGATTTTAGTATTTCTACGATCTATATTGCTATTTTTTATATAACTAATTTTGACTGTGTAGTCTTTTATTTAGTCGATCAACCTGATTTTAAAAAGATTCATCACGGTGAGATGGTAATGATTCTGTGGATGTCGTTGATTGACGTAGTGATGCTGGAGGCCATGTTCCTTTACTCAGCGCTTGTACACGACCAAAAATACCACGCAATAGATTGTATTCCATGCGGTCTAATCGTACTCGACCAAATAATCGACGAAGACGCAGTGGCAATAAACGTGGGTTATTTGGATCCAAGAAATCAATATCTGCCAGCATGGCTTCAAGATGTGGGTAGAACTGCTGCATCATGGCTTGATCGACCAATGGTTCATCCCATTGCATGTGTCCGAGCAAAGGCATTTGATTTGCTTCTGTCGCTAATTCAGAGGTCGTGGTTTGTGATGAGCTTTGATTTTGGTATGCCAAAGCGTTCATGCGGAGTTCATAGCATACGACTTGAATGGCAGCGGAAACATTGAGCACACCGTATTCTTCATTGACTGGGATCGTCAAGTGATATTGCGCTTGTGCGAGTTCTTCATTCGTCAGCCCACGATCTTCACGACCAAAAACAATTGCAATATCACCATGTTGTGTTTCATTCACGGCAAGTTGTGTGGCAGGTCGAACATCCAATAATGGCCAAGGGATTGTGCGGCTACGTGCACTTGTTCCAAAGACTAAGACACAATCCGCAATCGCTTCTTCGAGCGTATTGACGATGGTTACTCGATCTAAAATGTCTGCTGCACCAGCCGCTAGAGCGGTAGCATCAGGGCTTGGGAATGTTTTTGGGTCGACGAGCGTGAGTTGTGATAAGCCCATCGTTTTCATGGCTCGTGCTGCCGCGCCGATATTGGCTGGCAACGTGGTATTGACCATGACGATACGAATACGATCTAAAGCGGATGGATGTTGATTTTTAGTTTTTACAGCATCCACAATGACACACTCACTGACATCAAAAAAGACCTGTCATTTTACACAGAAATTTAATCCAGTGTGTGTACCTCGTGGTGGTTTGATTTTAAGCTATTTCGTGTTGTAGGAAATGGGTGACGCGTTGCAATTCTTCTTGTGTCGCATGTAGCAGTACGTCGCTGTGTTGCAAGCGATTTTCTTTAGATGCTAAAAGTAGATTTTGGCAATATGCAGCAAGATCTGTTGCGCCTAGATTGATACTTGCGCCTTTGAGAGAGGCAATTGCAGGTGCAGCACTTGAGTTTTCTGAGTGTTCAAATGCATATTGGATGGCGCGCATTGCCGTCGTGCTTTCACGAACGAAAGTCTGGATAAGATTTTCATATTCGTCGCCTAATAGCTCTCTTAGTTCGAGCAACTGAGCGGTATTGATCGGTTCTGCCATCATTATCTCTATTTTTAATCTATTTTAAGGCAACACTAGATACCGTGACGTTATTACAGTTCACGAAAAAATACAATATCCCAACAGATAAACGATCAATATTATAAAATCAATGGTTTGTTAACCAGTTCTCGCTTCCGCAGCTTGAGTTTTTCGCTGATAGAGAACGTTGACAGCAGTTTTTCCAAAGTGTTCACGGAGTTGCTTCAATAGCTCATCTTCTGGGCGAACATACCAATGCTCACCCACGCTTATTGTTGCTTTTGAGTAAGTATGATCGATCTGGAATTGTAGAGCGACGCGTCGCTGTTCAGTTGCAGTTTCATGAGTAAACGCTGGCAAAATTGCTTGTAGACGTTTTGCAATATCGGACGTTAAATTGTCTTGAGTGAGTGTTAAAGAAATTGCTTCCGTTCGACGACTACGGATTTCATTCATTGTAAAAGCTTTACGCAAACGACCGATTGGATGATCGTAGCCTTCGCGTTCACTGATTTCACCTTCGATGACAATAATCGTGTCAATTTTTAAAATATCTTTGTAGCGTGCAAAGTTCTCATGCGTGCAATTCACTTCCAAACGTGCACTGCCATCATCTAAGGTCACGACCACGCGATTTGGAAAGTTAGCAACATCCAATATTAATCCTGCAAAGACGGTTGTGACACCTCGTTTCGTTGCTTCAATATCCGCTAATTTACAGCGAATAAAGTTTTTGAGTTCTGCGGCATAGACATCGATTGGGTGACCTGTCAGATAGAGTCCGAGAGTGTCTTTTTCACCTTTTAGGCGAATTTCATCGGCCCAAGCTGGGACTTTTGGTGGCGCATGACGAGCGGGCACTTCAATTTCACCAAATAGGTCAAAGATTCCGCTATCGTTATTTTGTCGAGTTTGTTCTGCGGCTTTAACCGCTTCTTCGAGTTGGCTTGCAAGGACTGCGCGGAACTCACCGCGTGCGCTGCTTGTAGTTTCTTCGGTTAAGCAATCCAACGCACCAGAGCGGATTAATGCCTCAAGCGTTCGTTTGTTAGCTTTTTTCAAATCAATGCGCTGGCAGAAATCGAAGATGTCTTTAAATTCGCCACCTTGTTTACGCGCATCCATCACGGATTCCATCGCGGCTTCACCAACGCCTTTGATCGCACCGAGACCATAGATGATCGTGCTGGCATCTGATGCTCTAAAACGATAGTCTGACCAATTAACAGATGGTGGCAGGATGTTGAGTCCGAGTTCACGGCAATCGCTGATCAGGAAGACGATGTTATCCGTGTTCTGCATTTCAGAAGTGAGAACCGCCGCCATAAACTCAGAAGGGTAGTGCGCTTTTAGCCAAGCCGTATGATATGAAACAAGTGCATAGGCAGCAGCGTGGGATTTATTGAAACCGTAACCCGCAAATTTTTCGATATAGTCAAAAATTTCATTGGCTTTCTTTTCATCAATGCCTTTTGTTGCAGCCCCTTCCACGAAAGTGACACGTTGTTTGACCATTTCTTCAGGTTTTTTCTTACCCATCGCACGGCGAAGCAAGTCTGCGCCACCGAGTGAATAGCCTGCACAGACTTGGGCGGCTTGCATCACCTGTTCTTGATAAACCATGACGCCATAAGTCGGTTTAAGTACATCTGTCAGGAGTGGATGTAAATATTCAAAGTCCATCCCGTGCATCCGACTAATAAAGTCGGGAATCAGATCCATTGGACCTGGACGATACAGTGCAACGAACGCAATAATTTCTTCAAATTTGCTCGGTTTGGCTTCTTTCAGCATGCGTTTCATACCACTACTTTCAAGCTGGAATACAGCTGTGGTTTTGGCATCTTGAAGAATTTTGTATGCGAGTTTATCGTCTAGCGGAATATGGTTAAGGTCTAATAATGGCTTTCCACTTTTTGCGTTGCGGGCATTGATCGCGTCGACAGCCTGATCGATAACAGTTAGGTTACGTAATCCCAAGAAGTCGAATTTGACCAATCCAACTTGTTCAACATCATCTTTATCGAACTGACTGACCCGTGAGCCTTCGTCATCACAATACACTGCGGAAAAGTCACTGATTTTACTCGGTGCAATCAGTACGCCCCCCGCATGTTTCCCTACATTTCGAGTGATGCCTTCTAGTTTGGTTGCCATTTCCCAGATTTCATTGACATCATCATAATCAGAACCTGTTTGATTCATGACTAAGTCTTTTAACTGAGGTTCGACTTCCAATGCTTCTTTTAAGGTAATACCAGGTGGTTTACTTGGAATTAATCGGGAGATACGATCGCCTAAACCGAATGGTTTACCGAGTACACGAGTCACGTCGCGCACAGCACCTTTTGCTGCCATCGTACCGAAGGTAATAATCTGTGACACCGCTTCGCGACCGTAAGTATTTGCCACATAGTCAATAACACGGTCACGACCTGCGATACAGAAGTCGATATCGAAGTCGGGCATTGAAACGCGTTCAGGATTCAAGAAACGCTCAAAGAGCAGATCATATTTGAGTGGGTCGAGATCGGTAATTCCAAGGCTGTATGCGACCAACGATCCTGCACCTGATCCACGACCTGGACCAACTGGAACCCCATTGTTTTTCGACCAGCGAATAAAGTCCATGACGATGAGGAAGTAGCCTGGGAAACCCATGTCATTAATCGTCTTAATTTCAAAGGCGAGGCGGTTGTCATAAACTTGACGGCGTGTTTCCCAGTCTTCTGGTTTAACAGGGTAAAGCTGATCTAAGCGCTCGTTTAAACCTTGCTTAGAAATTTCAGAGAAATATCGAGCAATGTCATAACCTTCAGGTACAGGGAAATCGGGAAGGTAGTTTTTGCCTAATTCAATGGTTACCGTACAGCGCTTGGCGATTTCGACTGTATTCTGAATTGCTTCAGGCACATCCGAAAACAATTCAACCATCTCTTCTGTATTTTTAAAATATTGCTCGCTGGTGTATTCACGTGGACGGCGTTCATCGGCGAGGACGAAGCTGCTGGCAATACAGACACGCGCTTCATGTGCATCAAAGTCATCACTGACCAGAAAACGCACATCGTTTTGCGCAACAACTGGAATTTGTAAGCGTTCTGCGAGTTCTAATGCAGCTTCGACATAAGCACTTTCGCCAATGCGACCTGTCCGTGAAATGGTGAGATAAATCCGATCACCAAAGTGGCTGCGCCATGTCTCAAGTAGCGTTTCCGCGCGTTCAGGTGTTGCACTTCTAAGTGCTTGACCGACATCACTGTTTTGTCCAAGTAAGGCGATCAAGCCATTATTTTTATTGAATATCCATTGGGTTTTGATCAGTGGTGTACCGAGCGTTAAACCTTCAATATAACCTTGTGATACCACTTCGGTCAGATGTCTCCAGCCAATCTGATTCATGGCAAGTAATGTGACACGACCAAGATTATCTTCTAGTCTTACTTCGCTTCCAAGAATCGGTTTGACGCCTTCGGAACGACACGCTTTATAAAATTTCACAGCCGCGTGGAGATTTGATAGATCAGTGAGTGCAAGCGCAGGCATATTGCAGGCAGCGGCTTGTTCGACAAGTTCGTCAACGCGAGCAATCGAATCAATAATCGAAAATTCGCTATGTACACCCAAATGAATAAAAGTCATATCACGTTCCACATCAACGATAAAATTCCTTGGTTCCGATTACCGTTCACAAGGAGAGAGCGATGATAACACGGGCATATCGGTCGAATAGGCTTAACGCAGTGGAAAATTTTTAATAGAAGCGTGACTAGAGATACAAAAATGCTGTTTGGCGATGATTGACGGTAAATGATGACAGATTGAATCAAGATCAGAAATCAGAAGATTTGCACTTCAAAAGTGTATTGATCTTATGATTTCTTCTTGAAAACTAACTAAAAGTTGCTTTACATTGCTTTAGATCATGTTGCTTTAGATCGCTCATGACAATTTAACGGTCAGGCCATTTTAGTCCCAGTAATGGTGGTGATGATGCCAGTAATCAGGAACGATAATGCAACCACCCAGACTTAATGTCATGATCATTAAGATTGGAATAATGAGTTTTTTCATGATGATTCACCTCAATGAACAGATCAGCGTCAATATTAAAAGCTAACCAAAATAGAAGGTTATGCCTTTGTGCTGTATTCAGTATAAGTGTGAAATCGAAGGAATTACCTGTTTAGAACAACACCGACACATTTGTAAAATCCAAAATGCATAGTGTGCAGATCGTGTGGAGAAGTTGAGGTTTTATATTTGGAGGTAAAGCACATTATGTAAATGCACTTTACCTTGTATTCTATTTCTTGAGTTGAGATTATTTTGGTTTACGAACTAAGAATAAACGGACGTTGCGTTCTTTATCGATATAGTCGCCTTTGCCTGTATCCAAATCGACAGCCCAAGCATACGTTCCACCAAAATAACTATAAGGTGTTGCGGTCCAATACCAACCATAGCCATCTGCACCATCTGGTTTGTAGAACCAAGGATATTTGCTGGTTTCAGGATTTCCTGCATCTCTCAGTTTCAATGACTTTAATTCATAAAGTGTAGGTAGACGCCAATCATTTTTATCATCTATCCGTGCATTTTTTGCGGCTTCTTTTGCATCTTTCCAAGTTAATTGTTCTGGTGTGCCTGTGCACTCACGTCCAGTCCACGCCTGACCAAGAGAGCAGCGTGACCAAATCAGTTTACTTTGAGGATCTTGCCATAATCCTCGCGCTTCTAAAGACGGTTCTGGATTTTGTACTTGTGAGGTGTCTGATGTGCTTGCATCAGCAAATGCAACAGAATGCATAATCGTCAAGGATAATCCAAGGAGTAAACTGGATTTTAAGTTCTTGTGCATAGCGCAATCCTACGTACTTTTAAATTTGATTGTTGATGAGCATGACGTGAGTAGTTTGCTCAAGGGTAAATTTATGGATGTTATAGTGCAATAAGTATTCAGTTTGGGCAATGATTAATGTGATTTTAATCACACTTTTATTGATTATTTAATATAAAGAACCACGCTTTCGATCAGTGTGGTTCTTTTTAGCTAAGCAATTAACGTTTTGTCGCCAAAAATCTTCCAATTCGAGTCATGGCTTCTTTGAGCTCACTTTCTGCTGGCAAGAATACGACTCGGAAATGGTCTGGTGTTGGCCAGTTAAATCCAGTTCCTTGTACAAGCAAGACTTTTTCTGCTTTGAGTAATTCCAGCATAAAGTTTGTGTCGTCTTCAATTGGATAAACTTTAGGATCTAAACGTGGGAAACAATACAGCGCCCCTTCAGGTTTAACGCACGACACACCTGGAATTTCATTGAGCATCTGCCATGCGATGTTGCGCTGCTCGTAAAAACGACCACCCGGTTTGGTTAAATCATTGATACTTTGATAACCGCCGAGAGCCGTTTGGATTGCATACTGTGCTTGTACATTGGCACAGAGGCGCATGGATGCAAGCATATCCAAGCCTTCGATGTAGTCTGCTGCATTGTTTTTATTGCCAGAAATCAACATCCAGCCTGAACGGAAACCTGCAACACGATGTGATTTAGACAAGCCATTAAAGGTAATGCAGAGCAAATCAGGTGCAAGCGTTGCAACAGAAACTTGCTCGATGCCGTCATAAATGATCTTGTCGTAAATTTCATCCGCAAACAAAATTAAATCATGTTTACGCGCTAAATCGACAATTTGCTGCAAAATATGACGTGGATAAACAGATCCCGTTGGATTATTTGGATTGATAATCACGATACCGCGTGTATGTGCTGTGATCTTAGCTTCCATATCAGCAATATCTGGATACCAATGATTCTCCTCATCACATTTGTAATGTACAGCTTGACCGCCTGCTAGATTCACTGACGCAGTCCAGAGTGGATAATCTGGCATTGGAATCAGCATTTCATCGCCAGTATTCAAGAGCGCTTGCATGGACATGACAATCAGTTCAGACACGCCATTACCGATATATACGTCATTGACGTTGACTGCATCGGTCATGCCTTTTTGCTGGTAATACTGCAACACTGCTTTACGAGCGGAGAAAATACCTTTGGAGTCGCTATAACCAACAGCGTTAGGCAAATTAAATGCAATATCCGACAAAATTTCCTGCGGTGCCTCAAAGCCAAATGGGGCAGGGTTGCCGATATTGAGTTTAATAATCTTGTGCCCTTGTTCTTCCATCGCGTTGGCGGCTTTCAGCAATGGTCCACGAATGTCGTAACAGACTTTATCGAGTTTTGCGGATTTACCGATTTGACGAGACATGATAGGGCTCTTTTTGGTTGCAGTTGTTGAAGGTTTTCTGGTTTGTGAAGCATTGCTTCGTGAATGATTCGATGTGTCTTTCAGTGTAGATTTCTGTTTTAACTCATTGATCTTAGATTCAATCTGCTGGCGATATTCATTTTTGAGACGTTGTGTTTCATCGGTATCGTCAGGTTGAATCGTAATATTTGTTTGCAATACGGTAGATAGTGCATAAGTATCTGTCTTGAAAGTTCCAAGATTTTTAGACGTTGCTCTTTTCTTTTCTGAATCATATCCAGAATAAACAAGAACTTGAATGTTGTTTTTTTTGTTCACGAAATACATGTCATATCGCTCTAAAAAATACTGATGATGTCAAAAAAAGTTCTGTCAGATGATTCATGAACGGCATTCTATCGCATAAAATTAGATTGACATATATCTGTCATCGCAATTATTGTGTATTTTTATGTAAAAATAATCTAATGTTTGTACTATCTGTCAATTTTTTTGGGTAGGTAGTTTTTGGCGTTGTTATGCTTGCATTAACGAGAGATTTAACCGATTTAACACATGAAAAAATAGAAAAATATGGCACATTTCATATCAGTGTGAATCAACGTCGAATAAGGGGGATTTATGTCTACAGTTCATAAAACTGATCAGGAATGGCGCCAAGAGTTGACAGCAGATGAGTATCGTATTCTGCGTCAAAAAGGTACTGAACCAG
The DNA here is from genome assembly GCA_028868515.1 of Gammaproteobacteria bacterium. Taxonomy (GTDB): domain Bacteria; phylum Pseudomonadota; class Gammaproteobacteria; order Pseudomonadales; family Moraxellaceae; genus Aquirhabdus. Next base: position 29,254 of record JAGWUI010000003.1, on the reverse strand, counting down.
CGTTTACAGGAGTGTATTGGGATACCAAAACTAAAGGAGTTTATCGCTGTAAGGGTTGTAATACTGAGCTATTTAGTTCAGATGATAAGTTTGACTCAGGCTGTGGTTGGCCGAGTTTTACCCGTCCAATGGAAGATGAAAACGTTGATGAACATCGTGACTTGAGTCACGGGATGATTCGTACGGAAGTGACTTGTCATCATTGCGGTTCGCACCTAGGGCATGTGTTTAATGATGGACCGCGTACGGCAGGTGGTTTGCGATATTGTATTAATTCGGCTTGTTTGAATCTTGAGGAAAAATGAGCACCAGTTGGCGAATCATTGCAATTGCTTGAGTAGACAAGAATAAATGAACGACGAGTTGATGTTTGGGGATTGCGGACTGAGGCAGGTAGGTCTACTCTCGGTCAGGTATTGAAACAGTTGAATTCATATTTTTGAATGATCACTTCATTTTAAAGGAAAATTGACATGACCAGCATTTATGATTTTAGTGCAGAAAAACTTGAAGGTGGAGAGCAAAGTCTTGCGGATTACCGTGGAAAGGTTTTGTTGATTGTGAACACGGCCAGCAAATGTGGCTTTACACCACAATTTGAAGGTTTGGAAAAAGTTTTTGAAGAATATAAAGACAAAGGCCTAGTCGTTCTTGGTTTTCCATGCAACCAGTTTGCTTCGCAAGATCCAGGTTCAAATAATGAAATTGGTGAATTTTGTCAGCGTAACTACGGTGTTAGTTTCCCCATGTTTGCCAAGATTGATGTGAATGGTAGTGATGCACATCCTCTTTATAAATTCCTGACCAAAGAAGCGAAAGGTATTTTAGGTAGTGAAGCTGTGAAGTGGAATTTCACTAAATTCTTGGTCGGTAAAGACGGTAATGTAATTGACCGTTATGCGCCAACAACCAAACCAGAATCGATGGTTGGTGATATTGAAAAAGCATTGAATGCTTAATTGGTCTGCTTGTTAGATTGATTATATCAATGAAAACACCTGCATCATGTGGGTGTTTTTTTGTACACAATATTAAAAAATTCAACAAAACTTTACGATGTTCGAGTTACTGGTTTTTCAGTACGACCATTAATTAATCACGGTAATATCTTCATCTGCTGCCCATGCGGCTAAATCCTGTTTTTTGAGTGCAGAAGCCATTAAGTCTGGGAAAAGATCTGGTGTACAGGCAAAAGTGGGAATGCCTATACTGGAAAAATAAGCGGCATGCCGACGATCATAACTGGGCGCACCTTGATCATCTAATGCGAGTAAACAGACCATTTGCACTCCACTGTCTACGATAGTTTTTGCTCGAGCGAGCATTTGCTTAGCATTTCCACCTTCATATAAATCACTGATGATCACAAAGATAGTATCGTTGGGACGTGTAATTAAGGTCTGGCAGTAGGCAAGTGCTTTATCAATATCTGTTCCGCCACCTAATTGTGTGCCAAATAATACATCAACAGGATCGTATAGTAGATGAGTTAAATCAATGACTTCCGTGTCAAAAACGACAACCTGTGTTGTAACAGCTCGTATCGTTGCTAAAACAGCTGCAAAGATACTTGCGTACACCACTGAAGGTGCCATCGAACCACTTTGATCAATGCATAAAACGATATCTTTTAGACTTTGGCTCTTTCGTGCAAATCCAATTCTTTGTTCAGGAATAATCGTCTGATAATCTGCTTGATAATGTTTTAAATTTGCACGGATGGTTTTTAACCAGTTGATTTCATTGTGGCGAGGGCGATAATTATTTGCCGCACGATTGAGGCTGCCATTAATGGCTTGGCGTAGAGGGTTGGCGAGTTTTTTCTCTAACTCATCGACGACTTTACGTACAACAATGCGTGCGGTTTCTTTGGTCTTTGCTGGCATTACTCGGTTTAAAGATAATAATGTGGATACCAAGTGAATGTTGGCTTCTACGGTACGAAGCATTTCGGGTTCAAGTAGCATTTGCTTTAACCCTAAACGTTCTAGCGCATCTTTCTGCATTACTTGAACAATACTTGATGGAAAGTATTTGCGAATATCGCCCAACCATTTAGAAACTCTAGGCGCGGAGCCTTGTAGCCCTCCTTGCTGGTTTTTTACGCCATAAAGTGCTTCAAGCGATTGATCAAGTGCGATATCTTTTTCATCTAAGGAGATGTTGGAAGCATCACTCCCCAGCATTAAGCGCCAACGTTTGTTCATGATGACTGGATTTTCATGAACTTCGGTTGGTAAATCAGTATGTAATGGTTCTTGACTATTTGTTGGTATTGTCATGACTAAATTATTGTTCCGAAAAGATTGGATGCGCAGTTGCAAAGATTTGTCCAAGTAATGGTAAAACCCGTTGTGCACGAATAGCATCTATAGGTTGTTGATCATCGTTTTGGCTGATGAGTTGTGCTGATCCATCGACATTGGCACGCTGACCTAGTTGTTGTCGTTCAGGCGATGTAAAGGTTGAAAATGTACGGCGTAATAATGGGAGTAACTCTATAAAAACTGAATCGGGTAGTGATGAAACCCATTGATTGAAAATATTGAATAACACATCGTTGAGAATTAAAAGTAATCCACTGCCTTGTAAGAAACCTTCAATCCAATCAGCAGTTTGTAATGGATTGATTGGATTATTACAAGCAAAAGCTAAGGCTTGTGCAGTTTCTTCTACCGACCAAACTGCTTGCTCAGTTAAGATGCGTACTGAACGACCTGCAATTAAGGCTTGTGTGGTTTGCATGCGCGCACATTTTCCTAATGCGTTAAACCATGCATGAGTATGTGCTGGTTGTTGCAATAAGTGAATTGCACTATCCATTGCTCTGATGGCGGTCATTAGTTGGTTGGCTGCTTCTTGATTAATACCAGTTGCTGCTAGAGGTAAAGCAATACAAGCACGTTGGATTAACCCATCGAGTACAGCGGCAACAGCATCAAGATTGGTTTTGCGGACATTGCCATAACGCATGACTTTTGCAAGTGGTGCTATCGCTGTCATTAACGTACTTGCATCATGTGTTGTTGCTGCAAGTGACTGTATCCGCAGCATCACTGGTTCAATGGCTGACGTTGCGTTAGCTAATAATATACATTCGATTAATGGCGTAATTTCATCAAGACGTGTTGTCTTTTCTGCGTCATAGCATAATTTTTGATTGGTTGCTTCGGCAACACTCGCACCCCAGATATTTGCTTCAATCAGATGTAGTTCAAATTCTGGCTGCCATTCAAGTTGCCATGTTTCGTTATATGTTCCTGTTTTGCCATAATTCTTTTTAATTTTTCCCCAAGCAACACCAAGCAAATTTAAACGATGCAAGAAAATACTTTTTTCTAGATGATTTTCTTGACGTAAATCTAATTCTAAAATTTGGGTTTCAGTGTTGATTTTAAACCGAAGATTTTTTTGCAGGCGTTTCACATCAGCAGGCAATGGCAGCAGTGGAGTTTCAGGTGGAACTGTGCCTAAGCGATCATTGATTAATAGGTCTTTTTCAATTAAACGTAGGGGCGCATGATGTTCACCAAATAAGATACTTTGGGTGGCATCCATCAGTTCAACTAAACCTGCACGTGAACGTTCGCGTAAACTGGCTAAAGTATCTGCCAAGCGTAATATTTCAATTAAATGTGCCGACGAAGCATCTAAATCATGTTTACGCAAAAGCTGCGCAATATCGGTTAACCAATACATTGCTGCTTGTTTAGGTCGATGCCATAAATGATCATACCAACCTGGTGCCTGAATTCCTGCTCCATAACCAGATTGTTGCGCAAGTCGTCCGTATGTCCATGGCGTCCAAGTGGCTGTTACTTTTTCCTTGGTTAAATTTTTGAGTAGGTCGGCATCGTGTTTAATACTGGGCATATCTTGTAAAGCTGGTACATGCCAAGCTCCACAAACGACGGCAATTTTTTGAAAACCTTCTTTTTCTGCCATTCGAATCATTTGGCGCATATGAGCTTCACGCTTGGCTTCACGTTCACTTAAAGTCTGGTTTAATGCACCACGAGCAACCGTCATCATTTTTTCAATAGATGTGAATAAATCTAAACTATCTTCCCTTTGCTCAACTAAATGATCCCACCATGTTTCTACGTCGCTAAAGCCCGCCGCAGTTGCAAGCCACTTTAGGGCATCTCCTGAATGTAATTCGGTCGTTTCTGCAAGCATTTTATTAAGTGATTCATGAGTATCAGGGCTATCTGTTGTGACGCCTAAATTTTGATCTTGATCAGATTGTTGATCTTCGAGTTTTAGCTTATCTAGTTCAATTTGTTGTTTATTAAGCCATTCTTTTTCTGCATTGATACTCTCCGCCAGTTGATGTGATTGCGGCAAATCAATGAAGCGAGTGACAATATTCGCACGTTGCCCATACTGAATGGCCTGCCATTCTGGGCTAAACACTGCAAATGGATAATAAACTGCATGTTTGGGCTGTAACGGTGCATAGATTAATATCGCTACAGGGGGGTGCATGCTATTTAGACTTGCCAGTGGAAGCAAATCATTTGCTTCTGGCGGGCCTTCAATGAGAATGATATCAGGCTGTAACGTCTCAAACGCCTGTTGTAAGCTGCGTGCACAACCGACGCCATGATGACGTATACCAAAAAAGTGAATACTCATGAGCTGATTCGCCTATGCGCCTTAAATAATTTCGCGACAAGCGCGATAAATATTTGTCCAATCTGCGCGTTCTTTGACGACGGTTTCGAGATACTCCAACATGACTACCTGATCTTGTACAGGGTCTTTAATGATTGCACCAACGATACCTGCTGCAAGATCGTCGCCTTTTAATGTCCCATCTCCAAAATGTGCGGCAAGTGCCATAGCATTGGTCATGACAGATATGGCTTCGGCAGAACTTAAATTACCAGATGGAGATTTAATTTTGGTTTTGCCATCTTCTGTTTGACCGCTACGCAATTCGCGGAAAATAGTGACAATGCGACGAACTTCTTCAAGTGCTGGTGGCTCTGCTGGTAGTTCTAATGCTCGTCCTAAACTAGCGACCCGTGAAGCGACAATTTTTACTTCTTCTTCGGCTGAATCAGGCAGCGGTAAAACAACCGTATTAAAACGTCGTTTCAGTGCGCTGGACAACTCATTAACCCCACGATCACGGTCATTGGCGGTTGCAATTAAATTAAAGCCCTTTTCTGCTTGTACATATTCATCCAGTTCAGGGATCGGAATCATTTTTTCAGATAAGATACTGATGAAGCTGTCTTGGATTTCAGAGGGAATCCGAGTTAGCTCTTCGATTCTCACTAATTTACCTGTTGTCATGGCACGCATTACAGGGCTTGGTACAATCGCATTGGAACTTGGTCCTTTAGATAGTAGTTCGGCATAGTTCCATCCGTAACGTATCATTTCTTCTGGTGTACCAGCCGTTCCTTGTACGACTAATAGTGAATTTCCACTAATAGCCGCAGCCAAATGTTCAGAAACCCACGATTTCGCTGTGCCGGGCACACCAAGCAATAGTAAAGCACGATCAGTCGCTAAGGTTGCCACTGCGATTTCAATGAGGCGACGATTACCAATATATTTAGCACTAATTTGTGTGCCATCTTCTAAAGTTCCACCCAATAAGTAAGTAGAAACAGCCCATGGAGAAAGCTCCCAATTTGGCGGACGCTGGCGTTTGTCTAATGCTTTTAAGGCTTTTAGTTCATGTGCGTATTGTTGTTCTGCGCTTTGACGAATTGTGGTTGTTAGTTCAGTCATTGCATCTAATCCTATTGTCATCGTAGTTTCCTTATATTGATTATCAAAAGAAAGTTAAGAAAAAGTGGGGCATATGATTGATTCATCTGAAGTCATCATGTTTTTATATCGATCGGATGTAAAAATGCTTGCTGCATAGACTCTCTAAAAATGATGATGTCTTGGCATTCTTTTAGGCATTTTTCTAAGGCGGATTCTGTATGATTGTTTTGAGCTAAATTGACTAATTCATCGATATCTGAGCGATTCAGAACAGTTAGAGTTAGCTTGCGAAGATGTTGATATAGTGCATGATGATAGTATTTTTGAGCATCAAGCATATTCAGCATTTTTTGCTTAAACAATGGTGATATTTTTTTAGATAACTGATTAATCTGAATAAAATTACATGTGTCGATGGCGTTACTACATAAAATAATTAATGCCGGTATGTGATCTGAAGGAATTTGACTTGATAACCAGCTTTCTAAAATTTCATTTTGTGTTGTTGCATCAAAAAGTTTAAAACTCGTGACTGGAATACGATCAAAATTGATTAGATTTTCTGAGGTGACGACATGCTTGAGTAAGTGTTGATAAAATGAAAGCGTTGTAGGATTCGCCTCTGTACTTGATGATAAAGAATATAATTCCCTAGCAATTGACATCAGTAACCCAGTAAAAAAAGCTTTCCGATATTCATGTATATCTATTAACTGGATTAGTTCTTGGATGGATATTTGCCATGCATTGAGCCAGTAATTGCAAGGAAGTATTGAAATTAAGCGTACTAAAAGACTTAATTTAGGTCCTAAATCCTGTTCTTGATGCTGATCAATGCCGTCACGTTGCATTGAGGCATTTAACTCAGGCAGGGTAATTTCTAATTTTGGTGCACGAAAAAGTCTTTTTTCAGATCGAATTAAGGTTTGTAAAATTGTTTTACAGCGTTGAACTAGCTTTGATTCTGGGAGTTTTGTCAATAAAAACTGTACAAATCCGCGTACGTCACGATGTGAATCATCCAAGGTATATTCTAAAAAAGCTTCATCATTCATGCTTAAATTAACTTCAAGCGCAGTGATAAGCTTAGAGCGATTTTCTGAGGATTCTTTTGCCCATTCGAGTTGTAACGTTGCCAACGCTGCTATTGGATCATGCGCCCGCATATTTTTTAAAGCGTGTACGCGCTCATCAATTTTGCCCAAGTTCCATGTTTGAAGGTTGTTTTTCTGCTGATTAGGATCGTTTAAATTATTTTTTTCTAAAATGGTGCTATACGCAGATTTCCAAAGTGGATTTTGATGAATTAACCACGCACCTCGTGCATCGATGACCGAGTAGATGGCATTACAGAGTTTTGGATTTTTTCCTTTTTCAATGAGGCGAGGTAAAAAATGATGCGATACAGAAAAATGATTCAGTTGCATTAAATAAAGCCATTCTGGCAATAGTTCTGGATGTATATCATTCAGAATTAAAGTTAAAAAATGCTCAACTTGTTGCGGGCATTTGATTTTTTGATCAGGCAAAGCGGGTGGATTTAAACGTAGTTTGATGTTGGGTGGAATATATCCTGCTTTTTTAATTAAATTGTGCGTTGCGATGGTTTGCCAAATTGCAAGATCAGGCTTATTTTGCGCAATCGTTTGGCTTAAATCTTGATTTTGGATGAGAGGAAGGGTGAGTGCATTGGCGGTTAAAGGTGCACGTGCAAGCCCGAGAATAAGTGTACGTTTAAAATCGCTGGTGAAGACATTTGTCGCTGTACTCATGTCATTATCCTTCTAGATTATAGTTTGATCCATGAGTCTGAACGGAAAGGGGAGTAAAAGACTCTCCATTCCACAATCCAAAAATATCAACGGGTTGTCCACCTGTTATCCCTAATAGCATCCATTTATTTTTGAATGTCGGTGTCATTCGCAATGCATAAACACCATCGGGGCTGACGATCATCCATTTATTAGCATGTGAAACAACCATTACATAACGAAGCAAAAACGGATACTCATCGATAAATGGATTTTTTGCTAAAATATTGGCATAACTATCTAATATGATAGGAATATCTTGTTTGATGGTCGATGATAGTTCGAGAGAGTTTGAGGATTCTATCGGATTGTCTACATCAGGGTCGGTGTTAAATACCACACGCAGTGGAGTGGCGCTTGGATAAAAGTAAGCTGTTCCTTGTCGATAGCTTCCCACTGTCATCGCAACAGGAAGTGGTTGATTCCCAGCAGCAAAGTGTAAAAGTAAACCTAAACGATTGGTCTTTTGCCCATATAAATAAGTGTAGCGTGTGGTTAGTTTATCTTCTTGTTGCTTGTAGTGTGCCAAAACATACCATTGATCAAGAATCGCTTCACCTTTGCACACATCTTCTTGTTGTATCGTCCAACCTATTTCACTACGAATGTCAGCTTGTAAATCAATGTCTAAATTTTGAATTGTGCGATAGCTCTGCGTGAGTAATGAAAGCTTGGCTAGTTCAGTAGCAATTTGCATTTCCCAATCATTTTTGTTGGTGTCATGCACTAAGCTACTCATTTTTTTTATACGTGCTCCTAAACCAGTTGCTTGTGCATCGACCATACGCGCAGCTAATTCATTCCATTCTTTTAAAGGTTTATTTTTTAACGTATTAATGCCTTCTCGAGCAATATCATTGAGCCATAGTTCAATGAGTTCGACACCTCCATTGACCAGACTTTCTCGTTTTTCTTGGCGTTTTTGTTGACTTTTATCTTTTTTTGCACGTTCTTCTGGTGTTAATGAGAGTAGAGCTTCCTGCTTCGCTTCTTGAGTTTCATGACGTTTTTCAGCACGTTGCTGTCGACTATCAAGCCAAGTTTCAACCCAGTCAGGTGGGGTAGCGGGATCGAATAAAGCAGCGTTCTCAGCATACACTAGATAAAGTGCTAATCCATGCTTGCAAGGAAATTTTCGACTAGGACAAGAACACTTAAATGCAGGTTCCGATAAGTCGATTTGAGTTTTATAAGGATTTTTTCCACTACCTTTGCAGAAGCCCCATAGCGCCGATGGTGTACATCCTAATTCTGACCAAGATGTCACTTTGGCTAACTCGCTACCTGCTTTTGCAGAGCTGGAATCAGGGGCTAATGCAAGAATTTGTTCTGTAGAAAGACTCATAAACTACGCTCAATCCGCGCAGAAAAATGCAAGTTGAGATTATTGTCTAATTGCATCAACATAATTTTCCCTGTTTCTTTATTATTGCAATTTGGTGTATTTTTGATCTTAATGAAAATAATAATTTCAATAACTTGAGTTAATGTTAACAATGATTTTAATGGTTGTAAATGCTCTTAAAGAAGAGATTAAATGAATAAGTTAAATGTGAGATATGGGTGTTTTTTTGTTCAGATAAAAACAATAACTAACTGGTTCGACATGAACCCAGGGCATAAATCTGCTATCCTTCGCTAAATTTTTTAGTACTCCACTTGATCGTTTCGATACGTTCTCGATTTCACTCAGCTTATCAAGAGATTCACCATGACGCAGCAAGGGCAATTTCCAGCAAACTCTGAAAAATCAGTTACCACAGAGCCACAAGTATCCGAAAACGAACTGATTGCCCAACGTCATGCCAAGCTAAAAGCGATTATCGATAAGACCGCTGCAACAGGTGGCAACGCATTCCCAAACACCTTTCGTCGCAATCATTATGCACAAGATTTACATGACACTTATGCAGATGTGACACAAGAACAACTGGTTGAAGGCGATAAAGTTATCGTTCAACTTGCGGGTCGCGTGATGTTGAAGCGTGTCATGGGTAAAGCAAGTTTTCTGACGATTCAAGATATGAGCGGTCGTATTCAGCTTTATGTGTCGAAGAATGACATTGATGAAGCGACTTACGAAGATTTTAAAACTTGGGATTTGGGCGATATCGTCGGTGTGGAAGGTTATGTGTTCCGCACTAAGATGGGTGAGCTTTCAGTTCATGCAACTCGCATCGAGTTGTTGACTAAATCATTGCGTCCATTGCCAGATAAATTTCACGGTTTAAGTGATACTGAGGCGAAATATCGTGCGCGTCATTTGGATTTGATTACCAATGATGAAACCCGTAAAACATTCAAAATTCGCGCCCAAGTCATTTCTGGTATTCGCCAATTCTTATTAAACGAACGTTTTATGGAAGTTGAAACGCCGATGATGCACGTCATTCCCGGCGGTGCGGCTGCACGTCCGTTTGCAACGCATCATAATGCTTTGGATATGGAGTTATATCTGCGTATTGCGCCTGAGCTTTACCTGAAGCGTTTGGTCGTTGGTGGTTTTGAGCGTGTATTTGAGATCAACCGTAACTTCCGTAATGAAGGTGTTTCAACGCGTCATAATCCTGAATTTACGATGATTGAGTTCTATCAAGCATATGCGGATTATAAAGATTTAATGAAGCTGACCGAAGATATGCTGGAGCATTTGGCTCTACAAATCTTGGGTTCAACCGATGTGCCTTATCAAGGTGAAGTGTTTAGTTTTAAAGGACCATATAAAAAGATTTCTATGGCGGACGCGATTCTGGAGCACAATCCAGAAATTAGTGCTGAACAAGTTCAAGACCGCGAGTTTTTGGCAAACTTTGTTCAAACTGTACTCAAGGAAAAAGTCAAAGAAGGTTTTGGCTTGGGCAAATTGCAAACCATCGTCTTTGAAGAAACAGTTGAGACTAAACTCCGTCAACCAACGTTTATCACTGAATATCCAGCGGAGACTTCACCGCTTGCACGTCGTAATGACCACAATCCACATATCACTGACCGTTTTGAGTTCTTTATCGGTGGTCGTGAGTTGGCAAATGGTTTTAGCGAGTTGAATGATCCGATTGATCAGGCTGAACGTTTCCGCCAGCAAGTTGCTGAAAAAGATGCAGGTGATGATGAAGCGATGCACTTCGATGCGGACTTTGTAGAGGCGTTGGAATACGGTTTGCCTCCGACAGCAGGTCAGGGGATTGGTATTGATCGCTTGGTGATGTTGTTTGCTGATGCGGCGAGTATTCGTGATGTGATTTTGTTCCCACATATGAGACGTAAAGAAGGTTAATCTTCAATGACGCTTGCTGTCCTATCTGATTTGCATAAGATCACGGGAACGCTGATTCAGATTCCTGTGGGTGAGCGTCGTTGGTTGGGGAATCTGAAGGGTGCGTTGCCATCACTTGTTCTTGCAGAATTAGTGAAGCGCTCACAGTCTTTGGTCGTCATGGTGGCAAAAGATAGCGCACAAGTCAGTCTGATTGATGAGGAGTTACGCTTTTTTGGTGTGACTCCTCATGTTTTTCCCGATTGGGAAACTTTGCCGTATGATCGCTTATCAGTTCATCAAAGTATCATTTCTGAACGTCTATCGCTACTGTCTAATATTCCTAAACAAGGTGTTATCTTAGTTGCCGCATCGACGCTGGCCCAGCGTATTGCTCCGCCGAAATGGCTATTAGGACAGCATTTTGATATTCAAAAAGGTCAAAAACTCAATTTTGAGAATCAGCGTCAGCGTCTAAGTCGTGCAGGTTATCGAGCCGTTGAAACGGTATTTGAACCCGGTGAATACGCACTGCGCGGTAGTCTCATGGATATTTTTCCGATGGGACAAGCGCAACCAATTCGCATTGAGTTGTTTGATGATGAGGTAGAGTCGCTGCGATTCTTTGATCCAGAAACGCAACGTACAACGACCCATACCGATAACTTCCGTTTATTACCAGCTCAAGAATTTCCATTGATTGATGGTCGTGGAATGTTCCGTGAGCGTTTCGGTGATTTATTTCCTGATGCAAGTCCCAAGCGAATTCCATTTTATCAAGATGTGATTAATGGTGTTTTTGCGCAAGGCTTGGAATATTACCAACCCTTATTTTTTGCGCGTGATGAATTTATTGAAGGCGGTACGCTGTTTGATTATTTGCCAGAATCGACGCTCATCGTTACCGATTCAGAGGTGGATTCGGTATTAGATCATTTTTGGTTGGACATTAATCAACGTTATGAAGATCGTCGTCATAATATTGAATTGCCGATTTTGCCACCAAATGAGTTATTTCTAACGGTCAATGAGTTATTTGGTCGATTGAAATCGTTTGGTCGATTAGTGCTTTCTGATCAAGAGTTTAGTCAGCGTCCCGGCACATTCAATGCGAATGCTTGTATTCCGCCATCTTTGCCAATAGATCATAAAAGTCCGCAACCGCTGCATGCGTTATCAAGTTTCGTAAATACGTTTAAAGGTCGCATTTTACTGATTGCGGAAAGCGCGGGTCGCCGTGAAACCTTAAAAGAACTCATTTCGCCTGTCTTGGGTCAAATTCATTTAGTTGATAGTCTGAGTGATTTTTTAGCGACAGATACGCGCCTTGCTTTAAGCACGGCTGCGCTTGAGCGTGGTTTATTGCTAGATGATCAACTCGCTATTATTGTTGAAAACCAACTGTTCGGTCAGCGCGTCATTCAACGTCGTCGACGTAAGGTTTCAGAAGTTTCAGAAGAATTTCTCGTTCGTAGTTTGTCTGAGTTGTCGATTGGTGCGCCTGTGGTTCACATTGATCATGGTGTTGGGCGTTACGGCGGTTTAGTTACTTTAGAAATTGATCGCCAAACACATGAGTTTGTCCAACTTGACTATGCTGATAATGCAAAGGTTTATGTGCCTGTTGCAAATCTTCAATTGATCAGTCGCTATAGTGGCGGTGATCCAGATCATGCGCCACTACACAAACTCGGTACTGATACGTGGAATAAGGCAAAACGCAAAGCCTTAGAAAAAATTCATGATGTGGCTGCTGAACTTTTACATATTCAAGCACGTCGTCAAGCAAGAGAGGGCAATGCTTTTGCTGTCGATGAACACGCTTATGACTTGTTTTCTAGTCAGTTTGCCTTTGAGGAAACGCCAGATCAGGCGAATGCAATTACGGCAACCATTTATGATATGAAACAAACCAAGCCCATGGATCGTTTGGTCTGTGGCGATGTTGGTTTTGGTAAAACTGAAGTGGCAATGCGTGCTGCTTTTGTGGCTGTTCATAGCGGTAAACAGGTTGCGGTACTTGTGCCGACGACTTTGCTGGCACAACAACATCATGAAAACTTCATGGATCGCTTTGCCGATTGGCCTGTCCGCATTGAAGTTTTGTCACGTTTTGGCACGAAGAAAGACCACACCAAGATTTTAGAAGATCTTGCAGCTGGTAAAGTCGATATCATTGTTGGTACACATAAACTCATTCAAGAAGGCGTTGGCTTTCATGATTTAGGTTTAATGATTGTTGATGAAGAACATCGTTTTGGTGTGCGTGATAAAGAAAAAATTAAAGCGATGCGTGCTGACGTCGATATGTTGACCTTAACCGCAACGCCGATTCCTCGCACGCTGAATATGGCGTTTTCAGGGATTCGTGATCTGTCGATTATTGCTACACCACCAGCACGTCGTTTGGCGGTGAAAACCTTTGTGATTGAGAAAACCAGCACTGCGCTGAAAGAAGCGATTTTGCGTGAGCTGTTGCGTGGCGGTCAGGTTTATTTCCTGCATAACGATGTCGATAGCATTGAACGTGCAGCGAATGAACTTCGTGCATTGATACCTGAAGCGCGTGTTGCAGTTGCTCATGGTCAAATGCGTGAACGCGAACTTGAACAAGTGATGCAAGCCTTCTATCACAAGCAAGCCAATATTCTGGTCTGTTCAACGATTATTGAAACAGGTATTGACGTACCGAATGCAAATACCATTATCATTGAACGTGCGGATAAGTTAGGTCTTGCACAATTGCATCAATTGCGTGGTCGTGTTGGGCGTTCCCACCATCAGGCTTATGCCTATTTGATGGTTCCGTCGATTAAACATCTGAAAGGTGATGCAGAGAAACGTCTAGATGCGATTCAGCGCGCATCGAATCTGGGGGCAGGCTTTATTCTTGCCACAGAGGATTTGGAAATTCGTGGTGCAGGCGAGCTTCTTGGTGAAGAGCAAAGTGGAAATATGCAGGCTATTGGTTTCAGCCTGTATATGGATATGCTCGAGCGTGCGACGAAGGCGATTCAGAACGGTAAGTCCCCTAATATTGAAGCACCACTTTCGTTGACCAGTGATATTAATTTGAATCTGCCAGCGCTGATTCCTGATGCGTATTTAGGTGATGTGCATCAGCGTTTGTTGTTTTATAAACGCATTAGCCATGTTGAAAGTGATGATGCGCTCAATGAAATTCGTGTGGAAATGATAGATCGTTTTGGCTTGTTACCATTACAAGCGCAGAATCTTTTTCATGTTCATCGTTTGCGTCTTGTTGCAGAGAAGCTAGGCATCGAAAAAATTGATTTCAATGCTAAAGGCGGTATTGTTGAGTTTGCAACAGATACGCCAGTTGAAGCGATGAAAATTATTAAAATCATTCAGGCAAAACCAAATTTCTATAAAATGGAAGGCGGTCGTCGTTTGCGTGTGAATGCAAATCTAGCGGATGAAAAAGAACGATTAGCCTTTTTGCAAGATTTGATGCAACAAATGAGCTAATTTTACACAATTGTAATATATTGATACATAGTAGATGTTGATAACTGTGTGTATAACATTGTATAAAATCAGTCGCATCAGATAGATGTGCATGTAGTCTTATGCAAAATGTCTCATTTTGAATTGATAGTGTTGTTTGCTTCATTAAAATAATAGGTATGTTTCTACGTTAGCGATTGAAAAAGTTTACGCTTCGATATGTCTAACTTTTAATGTGTCGAAATAGCATGTAAGTCATCATCACTATTTTTCATATATTTGAAATAAATTCGTCATAGCATCTGCATGTTGGTGTGATCAAATACACACCGTTGCTCATATAAATCGCTGGTATTTTTCTATAAAAATAGAAAAGAAGTCTAAGTTTGTTTGAGCTAAATTTGAGAATTCTCTGGATAGAGTGTTATTTTTAATAAGTAAACAATGGTATATCAAGAGAAATAATGATTGAGAGATCCTATAAAAATATAGGACAAAGTAAGGAAAATACGAGAAATGTTAAAGATGAAAGTAAATGCTGCATTCGAATTTGAAACTGAAGAACTTGAGTTAGAGTTTGAAAATGGCGGATATGATATTGCTGATGATGCAGTAGAGATGTAAAGCCATTGGTTTGTTTCTCACTTAGCGTGGGATTCAAACAAAAATAGATCAATGTAGTAAGCAGACTGCCACTTAGAAACAGCCACTTAGAATCAACCAAGTCGGCTGTTTTTTATTGCCTACAGATTTAATGCTATATACTATACGCACGCCAGTGATGTTCTTATGCTGCGTTTCTCATCGCGTACAAATTTATGTACAAACTTATGTGTTAAATTTCGGATTCTGTTGAATGTCATCTAGTACCAGCCACTCTAATATCAAGAATATTCGTAATTTTTCGATTATTGCTCATATCGACCATGGTAAATCTACTTTGGCGGATCGTTTTATTCAACGCTGCGGTGGGTTGCAAGATCGTGAAATGCAAGCGCAAGTACTGGACTCTATGGATTTAGAGCGTGAGCGCGGAATTACGATTAAAGCGCATTCTGTGACGCTGTACTTTGACCATCCGAATGGTGAGCGTTATCAATTGAACTTTATTGATACACCTGGTCACGTCGATTTTTCTTATGAAGTATCACGCAGTTTGGCTGCATGTGAAGGTGCGCTGTTGGTTGTGGATGCGGCGCAAGGCGTAGAAGCGCAGTCAGTTGCTAACTGCTATACCGCGATTGAGCAAGGCTTAGAAGTTGTTCCAGTTCTGAATAAAATTGATTTACCACAAGTTGAACCAGAACGTGTGATTCATGAGATCGAAGAGATTATTGGGATCGCTGCGGATGATGCACCGCGTGTATCTGCAAAGACTGGTTTGGGGATTGACGATTTATTAGTTGCGCTTGTTGACCGTATTCCAGCACCAGAGGGTGATGCTGAAGCACCACTTCAGGCTCTCATTATTGATTCATGGTTTGATAATTATTTAGGTGTTGTGTCGTTAGTGCGTGTCCGTCATGGTCGCATTAAAAAAGGTGACAGGATGCTTGTAAAGTCTACAGGCCAAAGTCATCCAGTAACTTCTGTGGGTGTATTTAATCCAAAACATCAAGAAACTGCGCATCTGCAAGCGGGTGAAGTAGGTTTCGTGATTGCTGGCATTAAAGATATTTTTGGTGCACCTGTTGGTGATACGATTACGTTGCAATCAACACCAGATGTTGAGATTTTACCTGGATTTAAGACAGTTAAGCCTCAGGTTTATGCAGGCTTATTTCCGATTGATTCGAGTGATTTTGAAGCGTTCCGTGATGCACTTCAGAAGCTTAAAATTAATGACTCGGCATTGTTTTTTGAGCCAGAATCTTCTGATGCCTTGGGTTTCGGATTCCGTTGCGGCTTCCTTGGAATGCTGCACATGGAGATTGTGCAAGAGCGTTTAGAGCGTGAATACAATCTAGATTTGATTACCTCTGCGCCAACCGTAATCTATGAGGCTGTACAAAAGAATGGCGATATTGTTTTGGTGGATAACCCATCAAAAATGCCAGATGGCAGTACAACCGAAGAGTTACGTGAGCCGATTGCTGAATGTCATATTCTTGTTCCACAAGATTATTTGGGTAACGTCATGACCTTGTGTATTGAGCGTCGTGGTGTGCAAAAAGATTTGAAATTTTTAGGTAATCAAGTCTCTTTAACCTTTGAAGTTCCTCTTGCAGAAGTTGTGCTCGACTTTTTTGATCGCTTGAAGTCAGTATCTCGTGGTTTTGCATCGCTAGATTACAATTTTGTACGTTTCCAGCCTGCGCGTTTGGTTAAAGTTGATGTACTCATCAACGGCGAGAAAGTTGATGCGCTGGCGATGATTTCACATATGGAAGATGCACGATTCCGTGGTAACTCCTTGGTTGAAAAAATGAAAGATTTGATTCCTCGTCAGATGTTTGATGTGGCAATCCAAGCAGCAATTGGCAGTCAAATTATTGCCCGTTCAACTGTCAAAGCAATGCGCAAGAACGTACTTGCAAAATGTTATGGCGGTGACGTGTCGCGTAAGAAAAAACTGCTGAATAAGCAAAAAGAAGGTAAGAAACGCATGAAGCAAGTGGGTAGTGTTGAAATCCCACAAGAAGCGTTCCTTGCTGTGCTGAAAGTGGATAAGAAGTAAATTGAAGATGGTCTGTTATTTGATTGTTGCTGAATAATGATTGAATAACAGCTTAAAATTTGCATATCAATCTGTTTGCCTCAATGCGAGTTGAATGTGAGCAGATTCTAATAAAAAGGTTATGCTGCGATGGATTTTGATTTTAATCTGATACTTGTTCCTGTGACGTTGATATTTTTTATCATCTGGTTGCTGGATAAACTTATTTGGAAGCAGCATAAACAATTTAAGGCTAAACAGATTGCTAAAGAGCCAATATGGATTGGTTTAGCTTATGATTTTTTCCCTGTATTAGCACTTGTACTTGTTGTTCGCTCATTTATATTTGAACCTTTTAATATTCCTTCCGAGTCGATGAATCCGACGCTGAAGACAGGTGATTTTATCCTCGTAAATAAGTTTGATTTTGGTATTCGTTTGCCAATTATTAATACCAAAATTATTGATAGTGGTGAACCAAAACGGGGAGAGGTTGCTGTATTTCGTTATCCGTTAAATCCTTCTGTGAACTACATTAAGCGTGTGATCGGCTTGCCTGGTGATAAAATTGTTTATAATGAAGGTGTGTTGACCATTAATGGGCAAGCGATTTCAAAGGTTGCTATACCTGATATGGGTGATCCAACATATGAGCATTTCTTTCAAGAACAGATGGGTACACATTCTCATGTCACACGTGAGCTCAATGATGTTTGGAGTGCATCTCAAGCACCCTTTGTTAATTCGTTAAATAATGGCGAGTTCGTCAACAGTAATGGTCATCATTGGGAAGTCACTGTTCCTGCAAAACATTATTTTATGATGGGTGATAATCGTGACCAAAGCGCAGATAGCCGTTTCTGGGGTTTTGTGCCAGATGAAAATTTAGCGGGTCGTGCAGTCTATATCTGGATGCATAAAGAGCCTGGTTTTCATTTACCTAGCTTTCAGCGTGATGGTGTGATTAACTAAGTACTCAGTTTGTTGTATATTTATAAAAGAATTTAGCGCAGACAGGGGAATGAACATGCGTGGACAGCGAGGAGTATCCTATTGGGGCATTGTAGCTCTGATATTTATTGCATTCTTTGGCTTACAGTTTACTTTAGCTGTAGGGAATGCCTATATGGATGATTTTACGATTAATAAAATCGTTACAGAGCGGTTGAAGGCTGAACAAAATAATGTAGATCCGACGACACTGATGAATGGACTTAATCAGCAGTTTGATATGAATGGTCTTCGAGATGCGAAAGCTGAAGATCGCTTGACGGTTACAAATGATGGCGGAACTCAGGTTATTAAGAAATATGAAGTGCGCCATAACTTTATTGGTAATATTGATGTTATTGTGCATTTTGAGAAAACATTTGACCAGAAAGCGATTAAGGCTGGTGCTGAGTGATTTATCATTATACGTTTTGTGAATTATAGAAGTAGTGCGCGGAGTTAATGACAGTATCTTTGAAGTTTGTTCGTTTGCAGAAACAATTGGGGTATCAGTTTAACCAACCTCAATTGTGCCAACAGGCATTAACCCATCGCTCTGTAAGTTCTAAGTCTAATTATGAAAGACTGGAATTTATGGGCGATGCTTTGCTTGGTGTTGTGATTGCGTGCTATTTATATGAGCGTTTTCCAAATGAAGATGAAGGTCGTTTAACTCGCCTTCGTTCTACACTGGTTCGCCAAGATTCTTTGGCTGCGATTGCTAGAGATTTAAAGCTTGGTGAACATCTCATCTTGGGTAGTGGTGAGATGAAAAGTGGCGGTCATCGTCGTGAATCTATTTTGGCTGATGCTGTAGAGGCACTGATTGGTGCTATTTATTTAGACTCATCAGATTTGAATATTGTCCGAAATATTGTTTTGAAATGGTATGAACCATATTTAGGAACATTGGAGCCTAAAGATACTCTGAAAGACCCCAAAACACGTTTACAAGAGCTACTCCAGTCGAAGCATTTGCCGTTGCCAGAGTATACGTTAACGGCAGCTCAAGGTGAGGCTCATAATCAGACTTTTACTGTTCAGTGTAAAGTAGACGGTGCGCCAGTTACTGTTGGTGTCGGGCAAAGCCGACGCTACGCAGAACAAAGCGCGGCAAGTCAATTATTGGCGATATTAGAAGCAGCTAAACTCTAATCGTTTAAATTTGTAGATTTGGCTGTTATTTAATGCAACATATGTTCGAACTCATCTATTTCAATGTTTTCGAGATTACCTCCATCCCTTATTAGCGATATTTTTTATGACCCAAACTAATCGAGACCTCTCAGATAATCTCTCTCAAAATACAGTGGAAGAAGAGCTTGATACATTGTCGTATCATAAAATTGATTTGAGTGAACAGAGTGAATCGGCTTCAAATCCTGAGAGTGAAGATTCTCAATCAGATGATTTAATTAGTCAGTTTTTTAAAAACTCTCCTGAAGTCCCAGCTGATTTTCGTGCAGGTTTCGTTGCGATTGTTGGTCGTCCAAATGTGGGAAAATCAACATTAATGAATCATTTGTTGGGTCAAAAACTTTCGATTACATCCCGTAAGCCACAAACAACGCGTCATAAGATTGTGGGTATTGATACACGTGATAATGTGCAAGCGGTTTATGTTGATACGCCAGGTATGCATAAAAAAGAAGTTCGTGCAATCAATCGGATGATGAATAAGGCTGCGACTTCTGCGCTACGTGATGTGAATTTGGTTTTATTCGTTGTTGATGCTTTGAAATGGGTACCAGATGATGAGTTGGTGCTTGAAAAATTAATTCATGCAGAAATGCCAGTCGTCCTCGTGATTAACAAATCAGATACTTTAGATAATAAGAACACACTACTGCCGCATATTGAACGTTTATCTGCACGTATGAAGTTTAGTGATATTGTGCCAGTGTCTGCTTTGCGTGGTTCTAATTTAGATCGTTTGCATGAAGTGATTGCGCAGCATTTGCCATTTTCTCCGCCACTTTATGGATTGGATCAGATTACGGATCGTTCAGCGCGTTTCTTGGTTTCAGAGATTATTCGCGAAAAAATCATGCGTCAATTAGGTGAAGAAATTCCATATGATTTGACCGTGCAAATCGAGAGTTTTAAGCAAGAACCTCAAACGATTAAACCAAATGGTCAGATTAAAGCGGCTTGTACATTTATTGATGCGACGATTTTAGTTGAGCGCCAAGGTCAAAAAGCAATTGTAATTGGTGACAAAGGCTCTCGCTTAAAGCAAATTGGTGTGGAGGCACGTCAAGATATGGAAAAATTACTTGAGCAAAAAATCATGCTCACCTTGTGGGTTAAGGTAAAAGGTGGTTGGTCTGATGACGAACGTGCCCTGAAAAGTCTAGGGTATGGCGATGTCTGATTGGTATTGATCGGAAATAAATGTATGTGTAAATGATAGGGCTGTAGTGATGAAGAAAATTTCAATTGTTGCAATCATATTGGCGTGTACTTTATTGTCGGGATGTATCACAGATATTGTGACGGTGCCGCTAGGTGTCGCATATGATGTTACTAAGTACACTGTAAAGGGTACTGTTGCGGTTGTTGGTGGAACGGTTGATCTTTTAACGCCTGATGGCAAGAAAAAAGACGATTCGAGTAAAAGTGATGATTCAAGCAAATCAGATGATAGTAAAAAGTAGGATGATTATTTTTCTGATTTAACTTGTGATTGTTCTTGGTAATATTGAATCAGAGTCGTATCTTTAAACGGAATTGGCGATGCGCAATGAACCGCTTCATGGCTATGTGTTACACCAACGTGCTTATCGTGAAAATAGTAAGTTGGTCAACTTTTTATCATTTGAAGCGGGACGAGTTGATGGGGTTGCAAGGCAAACTATAGGTACGCTTTATCAACCGACTTTGTTATTTGCAACAGGCAAATCTGCTTTAAAGACCTTTGCTAAAGCCGAAGCTGCTGGCTCAGCAATCACGATGATGGGTGATGCGTTATTTGCAGGGTTTTATTTGAATGAGTTGTTAGTACGCTTATTGCCTCATCAGGAAGCATTGCCTGAAGTCGTTCGAGCGTATGGGGATGCTTTACAAGCGCTTTCCGAAAAACAGTCATTGATTGCAACTTTGCGTCGTTTTGAACTTGTTTTGCTTGAACAGTTGGGGTACGCCATCGATTTTCAATCGGATTGGTTGGGGCAGCCCATTGATCCAAATGCGCTATATCGCTATCAACGCGGTGAGGGTTTTGCCTTAAATTCTTCAGGTGAAACAGGCGCGTCAATTCTTGCGGTGAGTGATTTTCAATCATTCATTCACAATTCAGTCACTGCGGATTGTCTTTCGATGCTGACACGCGTTTTGCGTAATGCTCTTGCTGTTCAGTTGGGTGATAAACCCTTGAAAAGTCGTGCGCTTTGGATTGCGAGTAAGCCTCGGGTATCAAATTAAAAAAAGAAGATTTGTGATCATTTTTCATAATTATTTCTTTATAAAACATCATTTGTTGTTATTCTAATGATCAATTTTGATTGTACTGCTTTATGGATTCAGGAGTTCGGCCATGTCACTTCTTTTAGGTGTAAATATTGATCACGTAGCGACATTGCGTCAAGCGCGTGGCACGACCTATCCAGATCCTGTAGAAGCGGCGTTGCTTTGTGAGCGTGCAGGCGCAGATGGTATTACACTCCACTTGCGAGAAGATCGTCGGCATATTCAAGATGCTGATGTTCGACGGATGCGACCTTTATTGCAGACACGTATGAATCTTGAAATTGCAGTAACGGATTTTATGATTGATTTTGCATGTGAAGTAAAACCACAGCATGTATGTCTAGTACCTGAAAAACGTCAAGAACTGACTACTGAAGGTGGTCTGGATGTAGTCAAATATCATAAAAAAGTTGAGCAAGCTGTTGCTCAATTAACAAAAGCTGGTTGTCAGGTTTCTCTTTTTATTGATGCCAATATTCACCAGATTGATGCTGCAATTGCGTGTGGAGCTCCTGTGATTGAGCTTCATACTGGTCGATATGCTGAGACGACAGGTGAGCATCAATTGTTAGAGTTAGAGCGCATTACTGATGTGACGGCTTATGCACTGGATCTTGATCTGATTGTGAATGCAGGGCATGGTTTGAATTTAAGTAATGTTGCACCGATAGCACGAATTTATGGCATCCATGAGTTGAATATTGGTCATGCGTTGATTGCTGATAGTGTTTTTGTTGGATTGGAAACGGCGATTAAGCAAATGAAAGAAGCGATGTTGTCTAGTCGTGCAGGTTATTAATTTTTTTAAGATTGAGTCTAAATACTCGATTGATGAAAAGCTGATGTAAAAAATACATCAGCTTTTTTTATGATCTTCAATTTGGTCTTTGGATAATGTTAGGGCTTTATTCATGTAGCCACGCCATAGCGCATGAGTGACGAACCAAAGAATGGGTGCTGCAAATATAGATCGTGCATTGAATGCATAGTGCCATTTAATCCGTGTCCCGCCAGTTGCAGGGTTGGTATCGAACCACCATTCGCCATCAGCAGATGTAGACAGAAAACGTAATGCACCAGTAAATTCACTGACGGTATAGCTGAAATAATTTGGGGCATCGTATTTTGTAAGTTGTTCACTTGCAGAACTGCCATCTGATAATGTCACTGTACGTGTTTGTCCTGCGGCATCCCAAGCACCTGTCTGATTCAATGTGCCAGTTACGGATGGAAGTGGACCGTATCCTGTAAAAATAGAAGCAAGTTCAATGGGTACGATATGTTTAAAGACTGTATCAAGCTGCCCAGCGACTTCGGTTTCTACGATTGCTGAAAATGAGCTCATTTGATAGTTCCTTTTCGGAATGGCTTTTTTTAATGATAGATGAATCAGAGTTAAGCTATCATTACAGTATGGTTAGTTCAACAATTCTTAAAGATAAATAACGCATAAGAAATACAGCTTGCTTATATGACTATTCTGATGAGTTTATTTTTCATAGCTAGTATTGCTAGATTGCTACAGCTACTCAATTTGCTCTTAAGCAAAGTTAGCTATGGACTTTGTGCATGATAATTTGATTTCCTAAAGAGTAATCTAGTTGTTTTGTAACGGTTTTCTTCATGAGCCAAATGCCATGAGATTTGGTCCAAGTGTCATCGGAAATGGCGATAAGCTGGGCAGGCATAAGGTTTCCATTTGAACTTATCTTGAGGGTATTCATTTTATATTTCTGCGTAATTTTTGCCGTATTTCCTTTAATGGAAACCGATAGTATTGTAGTTTTAGATATTTTGTTGGGATCATTAGGTAGATTTGAAATTTCAGCAATCATTTGCTGAGAACTTTTAGTATTTCCTGAGATATCTTCACTGACAAAATCAGGTGCTAGTGAGGCTTGAAGCGCTGTTTCATCTTTATTTTTGATTGCTGATTTGAAGTTTGCATAAAGATTTTCAAAAACCTGTTTATCGACTTGTGTAGACTCACAATATGCAGTAGATACCCATGTGAATGACAGAATAACAATAGACCATAAATAGATTATTTTCATATTTTTCCTTAAGTTAATTTGTCTAAAACTTTTCTTATTCTAATTTTGTATTATATTAAATATAAAGTGATGCTTTTCAATATTATTATCTTGTTGTTCACACCTTAATCCCGCAATTTCACAATATCTTTTAATATCCTGCTGGCTCATTGGGTCAGTGGAAATTAAACGAATAGGCGTTCCATCTGTGTGATTGCGCAATGCCATTTTGAGTTTAAGTAATGGCATTGGGCAGTGTAGACCACTGGTGTCAATTACGAGTGGAGTAATAGATTCAGTGGTCATATTTAACTCTTATGCTGTTAACTTTGCTTTAATGCGTGCCGAAACATCTCCAGCATCTGCGCGTCCAGCAATCAATGGGCGAAGTGCGTTCATGACTTTTCCCATATCACGGATGCTTGTTGCACCTTGTGTCGTGATTTCATTTTGGATCAATGCGTTGAGTTCATCATCAGTCATCGCGGTTGGTAAGAATTCGCTGATAACTTCGAGTTCGAATTGTTCTTTATTGGCTAAGTCTTCACGACCAGCAGCAGTGTAGGCACTAATTGATTCTTTACGCTGTTTCATTTGTTTTTCTAAGAGTGCTAAAACGCGAGCATCATCTAACTCTTCACGAGTATCGACCTCAATTTGTTTGATCGCAGCTTGTACACCGCGTAACACGGCTAAACGATCAGAGAGGCGTTCACGCATTGCAGATTTAACCGATTCGGTAAGGCGAGTTTTTAATTCGGACATGGCGTGAATTCCTTTTTATATAAAAGAGTAAAATGATAATAAATCAACATATAGAAATGCATAAAGCCGAGACAAGAGCTCGGCTTTGGCTTTTTAAAACATATCAGAGCTATAATCTAAAGATCATGCAGCATTCAAAAATTTAAATACTGCAAAAGCTCATCATGAATTAGTACAGACGAGTAGTACGAACTGATTCACGTGATAGTTTTTTAGCATGGCGTTTTACCGCAGCTGCTTTTTTGCGTTTACGCTCTTGAGTTGGCTTTTCGTAGAACTCGCGTTTACGCACGTCAGCCAATACGCCTGCTTTTTCGCATGAGCGTTTGAAACGGCGGATAGCGACGTCAACTGGTTCGCCTTCTTTAAGCTTAACTTGTGGCATGTAACATCCTCGAACTTGTGTTCAGTAATTGGTTTGGTCTACAAACATCAATGTAGATAGACGAAGGCGGTTATTCTAACGTGAAGAATGGAGTTAGACAAGTATTAGGCCGTCGAAAACTATGGTTTTTGAAAATATTTACTCATTTTGATGTGCTGGATTGATGCCGAGGAGCTCATTGAGCGAGTCGAGTGGATTATTGTCCTTGACGACATGCGCGAGCCATTCGTGTAGCGGCATATTTGCCCAACGAATGGTTTTTTTAAGCATATAGCTGACAGGGCTATGAGGTTCATAGGTCACAAAATATTCGCTGATTTGTTGTAATACTTGCATTGCTTGTTGGCGATTTTGGATGTGTCCATTTGAGTTTGGATTAAACGTCATAGAGGGTGAAGCATTGTTGTGTGGTGTAGTTCCTACCGATTCTATTTGAGTGATTCGGCTCGGGATTCCGCCGTGATCACGCAAGGTTCGATCTAAATGATCATGAATGAGGTCGAAAGTTTTATTTATCGTACCAAATGCAGGTGCATCTAGTCCAAGATGTTCATCTAGTGTTGTCGTGAAAACTGTCCACGTATCCTGAGCTTTTATGAGCGACTGGAAGGATTGTTGAAGCGTTTGTATTGGCGTGGCATTTTGGCTTTCGGTATATTGCTCTAAGGTGATTTTATCTGGTGCAGGTTCGTTATGAAAATCAGAGTTGCTCTCTATACTCGCTTTTAGCTGGTGAGCTGATTCTAGATCGTTGTAGTTCAGTGTGTGTTTCGCTGAATGGGTCAGTGGCGTCTGTCGTAGTAGACGATTGGATTGTTGAACGAACCAATTGAGTAAGCTGATGCGAGCCTCTTGATCCCCATCCTCAGCAACAGGATGTAAGTTCTGCCAATACGTTGTAATCAAACCATTGAGCAAATCTAAACCTAAGGCAAATCCCTCAAAGCCTTGAGTGTGCGTGATAGCCTCGGTATACCAAAGTCCTAAACGCAAATCTTTAGCGCGTGTCGTTAGTAAATCAATGCACTGCTTTTCAATAAAAGGCCAGTTGGCAGTTTTTCGCTCAGTAACCCAAGCGCCTTGATCTAATGAATGATCTTCTTCGATGCGAGATTGCTGAATCGAATCAAATTCAGATGAAAATGACATGTCTTCGCCACACGGATTATCTCGATCAAGTGGCGCGAGGAGTTGAGTGTAAAGTGATGCTATATCAAGCATTTTCGATTACCTTGGTTTTAGTTTTTTGATTGGTTTTCTTTTTGGATTTTGTCGTTTCTTTTGTTTGAGTCGCGGATATTGGATTGGTCAGGTGATAATGAATTTGATCATCGCTGCTTACGGTGATGTGGATGTGGCTTGGTGTTTTACCATCAACCATCGCGGTTAAAAGATGAGAGGCGAGTTGTGGCAATACTGTTCCACTTAAGATATGGTCAATATTACGCGCGCCGCTATCGACTTCGGTACAACGTGCCAAAATGAGTTCAATCAGATCATCATCATAGCTGAGCGTAGTGCGATGACGATGATGTAGGCGCTGTATGATTTTACTGAGTTTATGTTCAATAATTTGTGCGAGTAGATCGTCATGCATTGGATAAAATGGAATGATCGTTGTGCGTCCTAAGAATGCAGGTTTGAATGCCTGATGCAGACTCGGCTGCAATAGCCCAAGCATGCGCGCAGGATTAGGTCTATCTGCGACTGATTGATTGATACAATGCTGCATGATGGTGGATGAGCCGACGTTTGATGTCAGAATAATCAAACAATTACGAAAGTCGATGTGTCGTCCTTCACCATCTTCCAGTGAGCCTTTATCAAAGACTTGATAGAAAAGTTCTTGTACATCAGTATGTGCTTTTTCCACCTCATCCAGCAGGATGACACTGTATGGGTGACGTCGAACAGCTTCGGTTAAAACACCACCTTGACCATAACCGACATAGCCTGGAGGAGAGCCTTTCAGCGATGAAACAGTGTGAGCTTCTTGGTATTCGGACATGTTGATGGTGATGAGATTACGTTCACCACCATAAAGTTCTTCTGCTAAAGCCAGCGCAGTTTCAGTTTTTCCGACACCACTTGGGCCAACGAATAAAAAGACACCTTGTGGCTTGCTTGGATCTTCAAGTTGTGCACGCGCAGTTTTGATACGCTGGGTTAAACCATGTAAAACATGGGGTTGGCCCATCACACGTTGAGCGAGTTGGTCTTCAAGCGTGAGTACAGCTTGAATTTCGTCAATCATCATTTTTCCAACAGGAACGCCTGTCCAATCCGCGATAATTTCAGTCACGATTTGACTGTCTAATCGCTCATAAACAAGTGGTGAACCTGCTTGGATTTTTTGAAGTTCAGTGCGGAGTTGATCGAGATTGTTTTGTAGTTCGGGTTGTGTATTGGTTGATTGTTCAATGTCAGCAGTTGCGGCTTTAATTTTTTCTAGCAAAGTTAATTCTTGCTGCCAGCGATCAGTCAGATTCTTAAGGTCTGATGTTGTGTTTTTAATCTGGATTTCGACTTCGGTTAGGCGCTCCGATTGTTCCTGATTTGCAATTTGGCGTTGTTCATTGGCGAGTAGGGTTTGCTCTAAATTTAGATTATGCAAATGAGCCTGTAGTCGATCAATTGCAGCAGGTTGCGCCGTTTGTGACAGGGCAACGCGTGCGGCGGCGGTATCGAGCACGCTGATTGCTTTATCTGGCAACTGGCGACCTGTGATGTAGCGTGCAGATGCTGTTGCAGCAGCAATGAGAGCATCATCTTGAATGACGATGCCAAAATGTTCTGACATGACGGGAACGATGGCGCGGAGCATTTGAATCGCGACTTCAACAGTCGGTTCTTCAACTTTTACCACTTGGAATCGACGAGTGAGTGCGGCGTCTTTTTCAAAATACTGTTTATATTCACTCCAAGTTGTTGCGGCGATGGTGCGAAGTTCTCCGCGCGCTAAAGCAGGTTTTAACAGGTTTGCGGCATCGTTCTGGCCTGCCTGACCACCTGCGCCAATCAATGTATGTGCTTCATCGATAAAGAGAATAATCGGATGAGGTGATTGGCGGACTTCATTGATCACGCTTTTAAGACGATTTTCAAATTCACCTTTTACACTCGCACCAGCCTGCATGAGTCCCATGTCTAAACTATGAATTTCAACATGTTGTAGTGCTTCAGGAACTTGTCCTTGACTGATTTTGAGTGCCATACCTTCGACTACGGCCGTTTTCCCGACACCCGCTTCACCAGTCAAAATAGGATTATTTTGGCGGCGGCGCATGAGGATATCCATCATTTGACGAATCTCAAACTCGCGCCCAATCACAGGGTCGATTTCACCATTTCGCGCACGCTCAGTGAGATTGATGGTGAATTGATCTAGTGCTGGTGTTTTTTGCTGCGTATTAGTATTCGTTTCATTGGTCTGTTCTTCTTCAATAGATTCAGCATGATGCGTACTTACATCTGTTTCCGATGACAATTTGCAGAGTTCTAATAGCTTGTGCTTGATGGTGTCGATTGGAAATTCGTCAAATCGTTTAGATGTTCTCATTGCTGCTTGGCGCAAATCAGGGGTAGTTAGTAAAGCGATCAACAGATGTCCACTGCGAATACGCGATGTTTCATTATCAATGGAAGCGAGTAGCCAAGCTTGTTCTAATAAACGTGATAGAGGGACGGAAAATACTGGGGTGCGTTGATTGCCTTTTTGTAGTGTTTCCATCTCTGTCATCAGATCGTTTTGCAATGATTCGATGGCAACTTGATAGCGCTTACTGAGCACCGCTAAATCGTTGTTGGGCTGAGCAAACAGCAGATGAAAAAAGTGTTCTAACTCGATTTCATAATGTGTTTTGGACACACATAAGTTGGCGGCTTGTTCTAATGCAAGGCGATTGTTGGGTGATAATTTATGAATTAATACTTTTAAATTACTCATGATTCTCTCTAGTGGATTTTCTGTTGTTTTGTCTTTTTTAAACAATTATTGTTAAAAAGTTGCAAGGACGATGCGCTTGGGCAAAGCCAAAAAATAAAACGCGGCGAATTATGACGTAAAAGAAATCATCATGTTAAGTAGGACACGTTGATTCATTCGCAAAGAAATGTAACGAGTGTGATGAAGGTCACATAGTGATTCTGTTTTTGAAAATATTTATCAATAATCATGGACATAAAACAAATATGAGTCAGCTATATGTCGTTTTTTTGATGCGTAAATCTTGAAAAGTTTCGATACACTTAACACGACTTCTCAACTGAAAGTCGCTTCTTAGCGTGTTATGGTCTGATCAGATTTTAAACTTTGTTCACGCAGCTTGTTTAAATTTTGAGTCAGAGAGGACGTGCTCATGAATAGCCACCGACTGATGAATAGTCATTTTATTGATATGAATAATAATGCGCTTGTGAATGCTTTGTTGGCTAAATCAGCCCATGAACAGGATTCGAAAGAGCTGATGCGCGCCGTAGATAAGAGTAAATATTCAAGGCAACATCGTGCATTAGTTGTTGCGGTTCTGGTCTTAGATCAGCAAAACACGTTAAAAAAAATCATGGATGAACAACGTAATTGCAATCGTTCAGTTCAACGATGAAATCAGCATTAAAGTTTTTGTATTTTTAATGCTAACTCATAAAAACAAGTATTTACATCACGATAAGAATGACGAATTAATATTTTATGCG
>JAGWUI010000002.1 GCA_028868515.1 Gammaproteobacteria bacterium | reverse complement strand
TGCACAGCGAGTCTCACCAGAAGTACAACACCTATTTTTAGATCGTCTGATGAGGGAGCTTGCTGGGCTTGGATAATGGAGTAGTATCTAAAACATGAGCTTATTTAACCTGAATCTCGGATAAGAATCTCGAAATAAGACCTTGAAAAAGTGGTGATTGTCTCAACTTGTTGAATTCTCACAAACAACAATCAAGACAACCACCATGTACGATCATACCGAATTATTCTGTCTCATTGACGATTTTTGTATTCGTTTTAAGCCAATTTACCTCAAAAGTCTCAAAGATTCTGGTGTGATCAAGCGATGCAGAAATGCTTTTCTTGAACTTTCGGAAATCATCTTCTTGGCAACGTGGTTTCATCTAAGTCATTTTAAAACATTCAAGCACTTCATTGCTTTTGTTAGCTTTTATCACCGTAAAGATTTTAAGATATTTCCGTCTTATCAACGCATCAATGCGTTGGTGGCTCAACACGCGCAAGCAATTGCAGCTTTCTTTGAGGCATTGTTGGTTAAGCCAAAGCAAGATCATATTCATTTCGTAGATTCAACACCGCTCACGGTTTGTAAAAACACTCGCATTAGTCGTCATCGTACTTTTCGTGCGACCGCTGGTCGTGGTAAATCTTCGACTGGTTGGTTTTATGGCTTCAAGCTTCATTTCATTGTTAATCGAGCTTGTGAAATCGTTTCAGCACTAGTCACCGCAGGAAATGTCTCTGATGTCAGTGTTTTATTTCCACTATTTCAAATGCACCCTGTCCAAGGTAAGATGTTTGGTGACAGAGGATATATATCTAAGCTTTATAAGCAGTTACTTAGCAATCAACATTGCAAAATGGTGACTCGTTCTCGTGCAAATATGCCACAGGCAGATTTATCTGAGGAGGAAGAACACTATATGTGCCAGCGTAATTTGATTGAAACGGTCAATAGTCAGTTGAAGGATGATCTAGGACTTGAACACTCTAGGCATCGTTCATGGCAAGGTTATATTGCTCATATTTATGCATCGCTGATTGCTTATCAATGCGTAACAATCAAGGCTCAGGTCAAGTCTTTTGTCGGGGCTTAAACGAGATTCAGGTTATTTTTAATATATTTAAATGCAGGAGCGACAAGAATAAATAATAAAAAATATAATCGCAGCCCAATTGTGTTTTGCGCGCCAATGGAATCAATATAATAATCCCAGATCCATGAAACAGCACCTTGCAGCGCTAATAAAAAAGAGATAATCGCACTTAAAGTACGATAATGATCCATCTTCTTATTAAGAAAATCTTCAGGCTCTTTGAGACACTCAAAAAAATTGAAACTCTTTTTTATGGATTGCATGGATTTTCTTAATCTAAAAAATGCCGCCTAATATATCAAAATTTATCCACTTATTCTAAATGGTTTGAGCCGTCTATCATCTCGTTAACACTAATGATCCGTTACACTCAAACTCTTTACCCAAACTAACTCACACGCACCATTACCACTATCATTCCGTGATAATGAACTACGCCATTTCCAATGTTTCTCTGGAATCGTTGCTTCAACTAAATGACCTGTAATATGAACAACCTGCCCAACCCTAACACTCTTTAATTCACTTTCAATTGCTTTAGTCGATGGAATCATGTGCATATTCGCACTGTGAGAAATCATTTCCTCTGGAGGAATCGGTGCAGGAAAATTATATTGATAAAAGTAAAAACGACCACTTTGCGAAATCTTGAGTTGTTTAATCACTGCTGAATCAGACATCCGCCCCCAGCCCAATGCCAGATCAACTGGCACGAGATCAGAACCAGCATCCCAATAATACCGTTCCGTAGATAACACACGTGCATCAATCACAAAATCCGCAAGTGGCTGAATTGTGTATTCTTTAAAGGGAAAAGGAGTATCTGTGGTATCAGTCTGAATGGGATCATGAGCAGCCAGCACCAGACCATCTGGATGATGAATAGCGCGATGCATAAAACTCGTCAAAGCACAATAAATTACAAGACAGATGACTACTATCTTAAGCCAAGCATCTTTCATCCTAAGACATCCATGTCATCTGTATTGATCATTTGTCGTGATTGATATAACTCTTAAAGCATCATATCAATCACTTAATTTGTAAGTTAAGCAACTTTTTTAACAATCACTGAGCCAATGGAATAACCCGCACCAAATGAACAAATGACACCGATATCACCGACCTTTAAATCCTGTGAATAGCGATGAAATGCAATGATTGAACCTGCCGAGCTGGTATTAGCAAACTCATCCAAAATAATCGGCGCAAGTTCAGGATTATATTCATAATCAGATGTACCATCTGCCGAAGATTCTTTGCCTAAAATCATTTTTAAAATGAATTTATTCATTGTGCCGTTGGCCTGATGCAGCCAGAAACGGCTGAGTTGATGCACATCTAAACCATTGGCTGTCACATGATCAGTAATCATTTGAGCAACAACAGGTGACACTTCGCGGAACACACGACGACCATCTTGGCGGAATAATTTATCTGGCTTACCAATGCCTGACTCATCTCCACGATTGAGAAAGCCAAAGTTGTTGCGAATCGCATTAGAAAACTGGGTAAACAACTTGGTACTGACAATTTCAAAACCAGGCTTACTATCAGTTTCTTCAACAATCACCGCAGTACACACGTCACCAAAAATGAAATGGCTATCGCGTGTACTGAAATTATTATGACCTGAAGTAATTTCTGGATTCACCATCAACACACGTTTAGCTGAACCTGCTTTAATAGCATTAAACGCTTGTTCTAGACCAAAAGTTGCTGCACTACAAGCAACATTCATGTCAAAACCAAAGCCATGCGTCATACCCAGCGCACCTTGTACTTCAATCGCAACTGCGGGATATGGACGCTGCATATTTGAGCAAGCAACCAACACCATATCAATATCATCAGCAGTTAAATTTGCAGCTTTCAGCGCATCCTTTGCCGCTGCAACTGCAATCTCAGCTTGAATTGAAATTTCATCATCACTACGTTCTGGAATGATCGGAGCTAAACGCTTTGGATCAAGCAAACCGTCTTTGTTCATGACGTAGCGCGCTTTAATACCCGATGCTTTTTCGATAAAAATTGCTGAAGTACCTTGCTTGGCTTCAACAGTGCCCGCTTCAATTTCAGCTGCATGTTCAGCATTATATTGTTCAACATGAGCATTCAAACTCGCCGCAAGTTCTTCATTACTAATTGAAAATGGCGGAATGTACAATCCTGTACCTGTAATGCGAATACTCATATCAAACCTCGTTAACGACAATTTTTAAAAAATCAATTCTCAACATTCATGCTTTAACAGCATAACTATCTGTACTTCTATGATTGCTATTTCCATCAATTCTAAGTTTTTATTTATCAATCCCTTCAAATCTCCCCTAACCCCTCTTTTCTAAAGAGGGGAAAAGTTCCTCCCTTTAGAAAGGGAGGTTAGGAGGGATTTTCAGGCATACGATAAGTAAACCCTATAAAAAAGCCATCAACAATAATCACTTCATAAGCAAAGATACTTTCTCATAAAATATCAGTTTTGCAAGAAATTGTTACAAACTATCGCCTAGTTTCCACCGCTTGCCAGAGTTTGTCCAGTCTTGTTGGTGACACAGGCGTTCGCGTTTTCATCGGTTGGGCAAATAACGAAATCCGTAACTCTTCCAATGACCAACGAAACTCGGCTAACGCAGGCTCACTATCTCGATCTTTCAAACGCAACATAAAAGGATCTATCACTTTAATGCTATCGTTATCCTTACTTAGACTATTCGGCAGACGCTCTAAACGAAGCTCTAATGCTTTGAGATAACGTGGGTATTGTCGCCAATGCTCGGGATCAATCCGATAAACAAAATCATTCAAATGCAAAGCATCAAGCTGATCTTCGATATCATCCATATTTCGCCCAAATACATTTTGATTCAATGTCAATAATTGGCGACGTATCGTTTGCCACGATACAAAAATCTCGGTGAGCTCTTTCAACACTTGTTGCCCAGTCGATAAAAACTTCGGCTTATCTTGCGCAAGCATGGCATCAAATTCAGTCTTATTCATTGGCAGCTTTTGAAAAGTTGCATCTAAAGTTGCTCGTATGAGTAGATTTTCTAAAGCAGCTTGATTACCAAGTGGCGCAAACGTCAAAATTAATGTTTTGGGTAATTGCTTCTTGAGTTGCTTAGCAAGTTCCGTTACCTGTAACGAAAATAAATGCAAAACACCCTGCCGATGCGCTACGCGCGCGGTTTTTTCATCAGTAAAAATCTGAATAGAAACAGTTTCATCGCAAACATTATTTTGATTTGAACTATTTTTAGCAGGAACAAGGGCTTGATATTGGCTGACTTGCAAACCTGAAATCGAGCGCGCACTTTCAAAATGAAAACGCTCAGGGAATGTGTTGATTGCGCCTAATTTGTCTTGGTTGGCATTGCTTAATGGCGTTGTCGTCTGAGATTTACATTTCGCTAAAAGCTCAGATAAATCACGACCTTTAGCAATCACTTGCTTACGCTCGTTAATAACTTCAATCATTGGGCGTAAATACAACGGAATCGTCGTAAAGTCAAAGCTGTCAGGTCGAATATCATGCATATTCAACACACGCACAATTTCACTTGCAATGTTTAAACCCGACAAAGGCTTCAAATCATCATAAATCCGTTCAGCAGTATCAGGAATGGGTACAAGTTTTCGACGCTGATCTTTCGGCAATGACTTCAGCAATGCCTCCACCAGCTCAAACCGCCAACCTTGAATCCCCCATGACAACGCATTGGCATCAAGCTGTGGTAAGGCTTGCACAGGAATAGTCAGAATCGCGCCATCATCATCACCCGCAGGATCAAACACATAACGCGCGGGTAAAGTCAGTTTGCCAACTTGTAGCTTCTCTGGAAACGCATCCGTATCTGGGACAGAATCAGCAAGAATATCTGCTTCAGTCAGATAGAGAAACTTCGGTTTGCTCTTCTCAACGTCACTCCGCCAATCTTCAAATGCACGCCGACTGGCAATCGTTTCAGGCACACGATTTTGGTAAAACGCATAGAGCGTTTCTTCGTCCACCAACAAATCACGGCGACGCAGCTTATCTTCAATCCGCTGTACATCTTCAAGCATCTGCACGTTATGCTTTAAGAATGGCGGTGTTACGCCAAGTTCCGCAGTCACCAAACCATCGCGCAAGAAAATTTCATGAGATTCTTTTTGGTTAATTTTTTCGTAATTAACCAATTGTCGGGATTGAATAATCAAGCCAAACAAAGAAATCTGCGCATAAGCATTCACCAGACCTGCTTTCTTTGACCAATGCGGCTCAAAATAATGATATTTGAGCAATCCACGCGCTGCCGAAATAATCCATTCAGGCTCAATTTTGGCAAGCGTACGCATAAACACTTGACTGGTTTCAACAATTTCAAATGCCATCACCCACGCCGCATTATTTTTATGTAATGTACTTGATGGGAAAATGCGTGTTTTTTGCTGACGAACCGCCATGTACTCATTTTTTTGATCGGTCTTTTGCGCCACAAAAGACAATAATCCAGTTAATAACGCACGATGCAGATTTTCATAATTCGCGGGACGGACATAACCATCTTCATCTGCAATTTCTGCTTTTCTTGCGTTACCTGTAACATATTTATTAATTTTTTCGTCAAAAATCTTGGTTTCGTTGAATGAGAGTTTGAGTTGTTCCGCTAACTCTAATAATTGCTTATGCGTTTGTTTCCATTCACGAATCCGAAGCCAGCTTAAATAATGCTGTCTTGCAAAATTACGACGCTGATTCTCGGTCATCTCGCCTTTTTGTTCAGCTAAAACCTTCCACAGCTTGGTATAGAACAAGAAGTCTGAGTCTTTTTCTTTAAATAACGCATGTTTTTGATCTGCTTGCGTTTGTTTATCCGCAGGACGTTCACGCGGATCTTGTACGGACAATGCACTGACAATAATTAGCGTGTCATGTAACACACCAAAATGCGAACCAGCCAAAATCATGCGTGATAAACGCGGATCAATCGGCATTTTTGCCATTTGCTGACCGATAGGTGTGAGCCTTGATTCGCCTTCAACTAATGCACCGAGTTCAACCAGCAGCTTCGTACCATCATTAACTAAGCGATAATCAGGTGGCTCAATGAATTCGAATTCGTCAAACGTACCTAAGCCCAGATTTGCCATTTGCAGCAGCACAGAAGCTAGATTCGTTCGGCGAATTTCTGGTTCAGTAAACTCTGGACGACCTAAAAAATCTTCTTCGCTATATAAGCGAATACAAACACCCGCTGCAATACGACCACAACGCCCTTTCCGTTGATTTGCAGCCGCTTGGCTAATGGCTTCGATCGGTAGACGCTGCACACGTGAGCGATAGGAATAACGCGAAATCCGCGCAAAGCCTGAATCAATCACATAATGAATGTTCGGAACGGTCAGTGCCGTTTCCGCGACGTTGGTGGCGATGATAATCCGCCGCCCCTTGCCTGATGGATTAAAAATCCGTTGCTGTTCAGCGAGCGCTAAACGCGCATAAAGCGGCAAAACTTCCGTATGCTTCGGCCCATACCGATTTAACGCTTCTTGCAGTTCACGAATTTCAGCTTCGGTACTGGCAAAAATCAGAATATCGGCTTTTTGCGGATGACCTTTATTGACGGCATCCTGATAACACTCCTCTACCGCTGCAACGACAGCACGTGGCAGATTCTCCTCAAAGTTATCAAACTCGTCATCATCACTACCGCCTACAGGTAGATCTGAAATTGGACGATAACGCACTTCAACAGGATAACTCCGCCCTTCAACCGTAAACACAGGTGCATCATTAAAATAACGACTAAAACGGTTAACATCCAGCGTTGCAGACGTAATAATGACTTTTAAATCAGGACGTTTTGGCAATATCTGCCGCACATAACCCAAGATAAAATCAATATTTAAGCTGCGCTCATGTGCCTCATCAATAATCAGCGTATCGTACTTGGTCAGAAAGCGATCATGCGCCAGTTCCGCTAGCAAAATCCCATCTGTCATCAAACGAATAAACGCATCGTTATCGCCAGTTTCGTTAAAGCGAACTTTGAAGCCGACAGATTTTCCTAATGGCTCGCCTAGCTCCTCGGCAATCCGCTGCGATACGCTACGCGCAGCTAGACGACGTGGCTGCGTGTGACCAATCAAACCTGTCAAACCACGACCAGCAAGCATTGCCAGCTTTGGTAATTGCGTAGTTTTTCCTGAACCTGTTTCACCAGCGACGATAATGACCTGATTTTTTTCAATTGCTTCAATCAGCACATCGGCGGATTGGCTGACTGGCAATTCTGTATTTAAGGTGATTTTGGGTAGTCGAGCAAAACGTGCAGCGACTTCAGCTGTCGATTTTTCTAAGAGTTGAGTGTGCTTTTCTTTGTCTTGCGGCTTTCCGTCTTTGCACTGATTTCTTGATTGGCCACGCGCAAGCATCGACAAACGATGACGGTCGCGTGCCATAGGTAGATTTTTAATTTCTATTGGAATAATTGGTTTAATGGTTTCGGATTGATTTGAAAGATCAGCTCTTTGTGATGACTGGGGCGATGCTTGTGGCACAACTTCTGACATTAAACATTTACCTTAACGCTGTGTTCAACTTGCGGATTTGCAAAGCCAACACCATTTTTCATTTTTTCAAACATCTGTGGGTCAGTCCATTCAAGTTGAACTTGCTCTGAGAACTCAAAATCTGCGAGTCTTAACACGCCCATCTGTTCATTTTCCACATCAGCGCGGAAGCACTGTGCATAGCCTGTCTCAGTTTCATGGACGATAACAGAATGCACAATCACATCACCTTCACCATTTTGAGTAATGGTTTGACGTAAAATCGTATCAGCTAAAAAGAAAAAGAACCTAGAAAACTGTTCTGCTGAAGGCGAAACAGGTAAAGAAATCCAGCGCGCACTGTATTGTTTGCAAGCGTCAATATAACCTTCATCATCTTGATTCCAAAAACAAATCGCATGATCAAAGCTATCAATCAAATCACGAATCTGACCTTTCAATAATCCAAAATCATAGACCATTTGACCATGATCGAGTCGATTAGCTTCCAGAATCAGCTCGACTTTATAGCTGTGTCCATGAATCGAACGGCGACAACGGTCACTCGTACAATTGCGCACGATATGGGCATTTTCAAACTTAAAGAGCTTGCGGATCAGCATAATGGCATCAGCTTAGATTTTGGACTACATGATATGAGATTATACGTTGTTCTGACTATTGGTGAAACTTAGGAAATGTTTGCTGATGCGTCATGTACCCACAGACCAATTTTTTCAACAAAATACGTATGAGAATCTTCGACCTCAATGTTATACACATAATCTTCGTAATCATCCCAACAAACATGACTAAGCAGCGATTCTATGACCTGTACATTAGGATCATCTTCTTGATATGTGATTTGTTCTTGTTGAGGAGACAAATATTTCACATCACTAAACCAGATCCCCCCGACGGCAATAGGACGACCCTGTCTAAAATCAATCAGAGGACCAGAACGATCATCATCAGTTGTTACTTGTGCAAAGAAATTGTGCCTTTTAATTAACGTTCGATTTTCGTTATGTTCAAGAGGAACAACTCCACCAAAAACTTTATCTTGTATTATCGTTTCTATTCCTTCAATGTAACTTAGCAGTCCGCCTAACATTTCAGATGCAAGCCAACCCATACGAATAATTGGAGATGAAATGTCGGTATCCTCAAGCTTATTAATATAAAACTGATGATTCTCCGTACAGAACACATAACGAAAACCATCACTTTTACTCGAATCATCTAAATCTTCTATAAAATAAGATACATAGCTAATTTTCTGTATTGATGTTGATTTAATAAAATTTATCACTTTCTTATATTCATTCGGTGCATCAGGATTACTTTCAAGACGAGACAATACCAAATCACCAACTTTTAGCTGATCAATTGGCACTAACCCTTTGTCCGTATGAACCAAAGTCCCAGCTACAAATCCTGATTGGTAATCGAATTGAGTCATATCCCTTGATCTCTTTTTCTTGATTTAAAACAACTAGGAAGCAGCCACAGGCGCAACAACTTGAAACGGCGCTAAACTCCGTCGCCACACATACACCTTCTGCCCAACTCGATAAATATCGCTAGTGAGAAACCGATCACGTCCACTCAAGTTCACATCGATCTGCGATTGAAAATAACTACTTTTTACATCTAATAACGTCGCCAATGTAGACTGACTATTCGCTGGAACTTTAGAAAATACAGAATCCTGCCATAGCGCAGACACTTGAGTCATGCCATTTGCACTGGCATTGCGCTCAATGATCCACGCATTCACTGAAGCAGGTGTCAAACTATCATCTAACGCCTCCAAAACAGGCGCAGATGCAGTATTGATATTGATGGGTGCAAATTGCGGTAAAGCAGAAACATAAGGCGCAAGGAGTTGATAACTCTTTTCATCAAAACCACGAACCTTACGTAGTTCCTCAATCTGTTGAAATGGGCGATTTGCCGCTTGATAAGGCGGAGTTTGACCGAGATAAAAACTATTTTTTGCACCATCACTATCGACAGGTGATGCAGTTTCAGAAGTTTGCCAATCCAAAACAGCACTAGCCAACGAAGTTTGCAAACCTAACCGAGTCAATAGACGCTTAAAATACGCCAAAGCTACGGCATCAGTCTGACCATTATGGTACAAATTATTGAGATTAAACTTGCCTGATTGGTCGATCAGTTTTCCAGTAATTGCACCATCTTCAACAGGATACGGCGGAATAGGTTTCGCCCAAATACTGCGTGCGCTATCGACATTCGCATTGTCTTGCGCAGAAGCAATAAGCAGCGCACCAAACAAATTCTCACCTGCAAGCGCATACTTTAACGACTGATCTTGACGCAAAAGGACACTCGTTTCACGCATCATCCGATCTTGGCGCGTCAGCAACCCCACTGCCAATATCGTCGCAGTCACAACCATCAGTAAAATCGTCAACAGCGCGACACCCTGCTGATGTCGTAGCATATGTGGATGATGCATTCTATCCTCCATTGCCCGTTGTATTACTGGTTGTACCACTCGTTGTGCTGCTTGACGTGTTTGACGTCGTAGCGCCTGTAGCCGCTGCACTTGCACCACCAACCACTGAATTTGTTCCAGAACCTGTTGATGAACCAGTTTGTGCTGGCGCAGGCATATTAGTCACCAGAGCAAATAGCCAGCGTAACGGCTGACCGTTTGCTGTCAGTGTAATTTGCACTGCTGTTGGTAAAGTTATATCACCCGCTGGTGTCGTTTGATTTGCTGATGCTGAATTTGAGGTATCAATTGGCCAAACAGGACTACTGCTTGTATTTGATAATGCATTCACTGACCAGTTCGATACATTGTTCAATAAAACGGTTTTATTCGGAACGGCGTTTCCATCTTGATCAACTTGAGCAATCGCATAACGAACCAATTGCTCGTGTTCAACGGTGTAATACACCCGTTGCATGGGTGACACACCTTGCTGAAGTGGATCAATCACACCAGTACGCGTCAGATGAAATACATTATTTTGTAAAAGAAATGCAGGTTCTATCGATGTACCAATCGAAACTGGTCTAGGAACAGCTTGTACGAAATCTCGTGATAATTGTTCATAAGCTTCTTGAACCAACGCAAGCTGTTCCGCCTTGATGGTCGTCCGTTCACGCACTTTAATTAGGTTATTAAAAACCTGCCAGCCCGACAAAGTCAGCACAGCAAAAATTGCCATCGCCACAACTAATTCAATGAGCGTAAAGCCCTTATTCTTGATTGAATTCATAGTGCTATGCCACTGGACTGTGAATAAATACGACAAGCGTGGTCACCGCATCACCTGGCTTATCCGTTTCTGGAATAATCGGCGCAACAGTAATCTCAACACGTCTTACATTTGCCGTTTGTGCAATCGGAGTGGCTTTGGTTGAGATTTGCCAATGCCGTCCTTGTTCCTCAACATTATGCTCTGCACTACCATCAAGCCATGCTTGGGTTAGCGTAATATTGGCAGCTTCATTCATCGCCACAAAATGCGCTAAAGTCCGCGTTTCCAAGCCTTCAACAGCATTGACATAGCTCATTCCAGCACGCATCAAAGCCACCGCCGCCACCGCAAAAATTGCCAACGCAACCATGACCTCAATTAAGGTAAAGCCTGATTGGCGACGCCATTGATTCTTGTCCAAAATCATGGTCTGTCCTCAGAGTTGGACGTACTGGTCTCGTCTTTTTTAACGCTGCCTAAAGCAGTAACCTCGACGGCATCACCCACATTTTGTCCTTCTTGCACTAACTGCAATCGCGCCGCAGTTGCCTCACCATTACCAAACCAGATCAACTTCGGACTCAAAGCATCTGAAGTAATATCATTGAGATGTTCACTAGGCTTTTGCTGATTATTGTCTTGCAGTGGTGTTATCGTCAGTTCGACACCTAAAGGTAATGTATGAACTTTAAAATCAACAGAAGGTTTCCAGCGTTTATCTTTATCGGTTGCGGTCGGATCATATTCGACAACAACATAACGTGCGTGGTCAGTAGCCGTTTGATCTAAAGGGATTAACCCTAACATCCGCCCTTGATCTTGCGACTCCAGACGAATCTCTGCAATCGAATCCATCAATTCTTCACGTTCTTGCAAAACTCGACGAGTATCCGAACCACCAATAGACAAGCCAATCATCGCTGCAAAAATGCCTGCAATTAAAACGACCAGCATCACCTCAATCAGCGTAAATCCAGATTGAGTGACTCGATTCGAATGATGTTGTGAAGATAAATGTACAGATGATGAAGACATATTCAATCGAAAATGCTTGAGCCAATCAAAATTCAAACGATGGAATAAATAAAATTTGAGCATTGATTGGATTTCGGACATCAAGTCGATGATTTAGGAAATGGTAATGCAATCATTTGATCAATCAAAATTTGCTTCAAACTTTCGCGCTCACCTAAATAACGCTGATAAAAACTCGAATTTAAAATTGCAGAACCGCCCTGAGCAACCGCCCATATTGCAGCTAAATAATCTCTAGTCGATAAGTGACTGTGAATACTGTCCAAATAGGCATTGGTTAAAGGAACAACACGGCGCAGACGCTGTTTTCGAATACGATAAAGATCTGCAAATAACGCAGTTAACCCCACACCGCCCGCAGCCAAACGCTCTTCAAGCTGGTGTAATAACGCTGTGCGCTGAGGATGATTTAAAAGATGTTGCATATACGTCACAAGCAGCTCTTGAAATACGCCTGTAGAATCAAGAACCAAATCTAACAATGCCTGCTCATGGCGAATAATCAGATGTAAATACAATTCATCCTTGCTTTGGAAGTGCTTGTACAACGTGCCTTTCGCTAAATCCAGATGCAACGCCAAGGTATCAAGCGTCATTCCGCCTTCACCAGAATCTAGTAAAAGCTGCTCCGCCATATCAAAAATTTGCGATTCCCGCGCTCGGAACTGGGCATGGCGATCTACTTGACGATCTGTACTCATCCAATCAATCCTATTTCAGTCAGTATAGGAACACTCACAATAGTGGGAACACTTACACCAATTACTGCTTAATTTAACTTTGCATCACTCAACATACGATCAAAATTCGCCGAAGTAGCTTCTGCTAATCGCTCAATCGAAATCTG
The DNA here is from genome assembly GCA_028868515.1 of Gammaproteobacteria bacterium. Classification (GTDB taxonomy): domain Bacteria; phylum Pseudomonadota; class Gammaproteobacteria; order Pseudomonadales; family Moraxellaceae; genus Aquirhabdus. The sequence continues at coordinate 161,651 of JAGWUI010000002.1, read as the reverse complement.
GTGCACATCGGCAAGCACCCGTGCGACATGAGGCAAATATAATGGCTCATTTGATTTCCCACGATAAGGCATTGGCGCAAGATAAGGACTATCCGTTTCAATCAATAAACGATCTAAAGGCACTCTTGCCGCGACATCGCGTAAATCTTGAGCATTCTTAAAACTAATAATACCCGAGAAAGACACATAATAACCTAAAGCCAACGCACCTTCCGCTGTCGCTAAGTCCTCGGTAAAACAATGCAATACGCCATGTTGTGCGTGTTGCTCACGTAGCACCGCTAATGTATCCGCTCGCGCTGCGCGTGTATGCACAATCACAGGCTTACCCGCTTGCTTCCCAGCCGCAATATGCCTTGCAAACGACTCACGCTGAACATCAGCATTTTCTGTACTGTAGTGATAATCTAGCCCAGTCTCGCCAATTGCCCATACTTTTGGATGCTTAGCAAGATTTACCAACGTCTCAACAGTCGCCAGATTAAGCATTTCTGCAGACTCACACGGATGAGCACCGACACTAAAGCCAACATCAGCATGATGCTCTGCAATATCTCGCAGTACATCATAATCATCCAAATCCACTGAAACTGCTAAAAAACGCGATACCCCAGCAGTACGAGCTGCATCTAAAGCGCGATCCAGCGACCCATCATAGGCCGTCAGATCTAATCGATTTAAATGACAGTGCGAATCTATAAACACAACAAGATAACCTTATTATTCACTAGTACCAATGAAGACACTAAAGGATTAAATAAACAGCAAAAATTCGTATTACATTGTATAAGTTGGGCGATCAGAATTCAAAAGACCTGCCAGCAACTTTTCAATCTCGTTCCTAAATCTCGTACCATCCTCACCCAGCAATTGCAAAGCAAATCCTGCTGGACGCGAACCTTGCGCACGATGTGTCACCCATACTACTTTACCTGTAATAGGTGTACGTTCTGAGGATTCTGGCAAAGTAACAACCACAAACACATCCTCGCCTAAAGGAAATGTGCGATTACTCGGTACAAAAAGCGCACCCCCGCTTACAAATGGCAAATAGCTGCTATATAGGGTTTGTAAGTCTCGAATGGGATAATTGATAATCCCCCCTGCACGTGTAGGCAGCATAGACACTCCTTTGTATTCATATTTTAAACATAGTGAAAAATAACATGATTAGTCACTTAAATGCGAACGTTTAAACTCTTTTTATTAGAAAATACAAACAACAATTCCAACATGACACGCAACTCACCCATCATGTAGCAAGCACAACATTGAGTAATAAAAAATGGGCAACCTGAATGAGGTCGCCCATTTTTTATTTACAACAAACAACAATCACAGATATGTGACCAATTACAGTTTGCTGGTCAACTCTGGAACAACTTGGAACAAGTCGCCAACGAGGAAGTAGTCAGCAACTGCACCGATTGGTGCTTCTTCGTCTTTGTTGATCGCAACGATCACTTTAGAGTCTTTCATACCAGCCAAATGCTGGATTGCACCAGAAATACCCACAGCAACGTACAAGTCAGGAGCAACGATCTTACCTGTTTGACCAACTTGCAAGTCGTTTGGTACGAAGCCTGCGTCAACAGCTGCACGTGATGCACCCATTGCTGCGCCAAGCTTGTCAACCAACGGAGCCAAAACTGTATCAAAGTTTTCGCCATTGCCCATACCGCGACCACCAGAAACAACGATACGTGCAGCAGTCAATTCTGGACGCTCAGATTTTGCCAACGCTTCGCTAACGAAGGTTGATTTACCCAAGTTGTCAGCTTCAGCAACTGCTTCGATTGAAGCTGAACCGCCAGTTGCAGCAACTGGATCAAAACCTGTACCACGTACAGTGATCACTTTAATTGCATCAGAACTTTGAACAGTCGCAATCGCATTACCTGCATAAATTGGACGCTCAAATGTATCAGCAGAAATCACTTTGGTGATGTCAGAGATTTGGTTCACATCAAGCAATGCAGCAACACGTGGCATGAAGTTTTTGCCAGTTGATGTTGCCGCTGCAAGAATGTGGGTGTAAGCCTTACCAACGCTCGCAACCAAAAGGCTTACGTTTTCAGCCAATTGATGTGCATAAGCAGCATTGTCTGCCAATAATACTTTTGATACGCCAGCAACTTTTGCTGCTGCATCAGCGGCTGCTTGTGCGCCTTGACCAGCAACCAATACGTGCACTTCGCCACCGATGGCTTGTGCTGCTGCAACAACGTTCAGTGTTGCTGATTTTAGGCTGACATTATCGTGTTCAGCGTAAACCAAAATCGCCATGTTAGAACTCCTTTAAAACGGAATACGTTTTGTAACTTTCGTTAAAAATCTTGGTATTGAGAATCGATATCTAATTAAACTTACGAAGTTTGAATTAGATTACTTTCGCTTCGTTTTTAAGTTTTTCGATCAACTCATCAACCGATTTCACTTTAATACCTGCTTTACGCTCTGCTGGTGGCTCAACTTTCAAAGTTTTAACCGTAGATGCAGTGCTTACGCCGTAATCCGCTGGAGTTTTGGTATCCAATGGTTTTTTACGTGCTTTCATGATGTTAGGCAATGCTGCATAACGTGGTTCGTTCAAACGCAAGTCGGTAGTGACGATTGCTGGCAATGCTAAATCAACCACTTGTGCACCACCATCAACTTCACGCTCAACTTGCAGAGTTGTACCGTTTACAGTTACTTTCGATGCGAAAGTACCTTGGCCAACACCCATCAACGCAGCCAACATTTGACCTGTTTGGTTGTTGTCATCATCAATTGCTTGCTTACCAAGCAAAATGATTTGTGGTTGTTCTTGATCTGCAATCGCTTTCAGGATTTTAGCAACTGCCAATGGACCAACTGCATCATCAGTTTGAACCAAGATGCCACGGTCAGCACCAAGAGCCATTGCTGAACGAATTTGTTCTTGAGCAGCTGTTGGACCAACTGATACCACAACGATTTCAGTCACAACGCCTTTTTCTTTTAGACGTACTGCTTCTTCAACAGCGATTTCACAGAATGGATTAATCGACATTTTGACGTTAGTCAGATCAATACCCGTTTTATCCGCTTTTACGCGAACTTTAACGTTGAAATCGACAACGCGCTTGACAGCAACAAGAGCCTTCATAAAATTCCTCGGCTTGGCTAGTGGATGTATTCAAAAAATATGGTAGTACGACAAACAAAAATCATCGTACCTTCTTGAGCCTACTACATTTTTTATTCCGCTTACTACGTATATTCAGCATCATCAAAAACAAGCATGCATTAAAGACATAATTGTGCGCAGTATATTGCTATTTGACAGCGTCAAGGTCAAGCTGAATTGATATCTAAATCAGTAAAAATCTGAACCAATAGATTAATTACATCTGGTTATCGGAAAAACCGTTGTCAAAAACGATCACAAATTGTCAAAAAATTTGACAACACCCACTGTCTTGAGCAAGATTAATTAAATTGACAACGATTATTGTCTACTTTAAAGCTAAACAAATCTTTAAATCCAAAATGAATAGGTTTAATTAAACCAGACTCATATATTCATATAAAGGAGTAATCATCATGCAAAATACAATTGAAAAATTAGATCTCCAAGCAGCGCACCATACACGACATCCACACATCACGGTACGTCGACCTGAATTTAACTTTAATCAATTACCTAAATATTACTTCAACGACAACCCTCTCATGTCTCACTTGCTGACTGCTTTATCTTTGACATTCCCCACTGGAGAGCGCTTTTTTGTTCACTCTGTGCGCAATGTTCGTGACCAAGTTAAATCTAAAAGCTTACAAGCAGATGTCTCGGCATTCATTGGACAAGAAGCAATGCATAGTCACGCCCATGAAGGCTTTAATGATTTTGCTCAGCGCATTGGTCTAAATGTTCAACCCGTTCTGGATAATGAAGCTAAAAACACTGAAAGACTTAAAGAAATTCTCAATCACAAACAGCAGCTTGCCATAACCTGCGCTTTGGAACACTTTACGGCAATTATTGCTCAGTATTTATTAGAGCATGAAGAACTCCACAGCCAATTACACCCTGATGTAGCGCAATTATGGCTATGGCATGCACTTGAGGAAACTGAACATAAAGCAGTTGCATTTGATGTTTATAAAGAAGTATTTAACGATGAAGCTGTACGTAAACAAATCATGCGGATTGTCACTACAAGTTTTTTATCAAGAATCAGCTTCCTCACAATAAAACTGGTCATAACCGACAAAAAAGGTCGTACACAATGGAAACAACACTGGCAGGCACTACAAAAACTATCTGACGCGGTTAAAGCCTTATTACCCGTTTATCTAGATTATTACAAAACAGACTTTCACCCAAATCAACATGATAGCACTGCTCTTACGGATGAATGGCGTGGTGTATTATTTGCAAATTGATTTTCTGACAGCAGTCAATTCAAAAAAGCACTCAATTCGAGTGCTTTTTTTGGATGGCAATTTTAATTTACCTACTTTCTTGCTCTTGGATGAGCCTGATCATAAACTTTGGTCAAATGTTCAAAATCCAAATGTGTATAAATCTGTGTCGTACTAATATTTGCATGCCCTAAAAGCTCTTGCACTGCCCGCAAATCACCACTACCAGCCAACAAATGCGTCGCAAAGCAATGCCTCAAAAGATGAGGATGTAAATGTTGAGCAATCCCCGCACGTAGTGCCTGATGACTTACTCGACGCTCAATCGTTCGCGGATGTAGAGACTCTCCTCGACGCTCACTTACAAATACATGTAACACGCCCTCTTCCGCCCATAATGCACGATGAGGAAGCCACTCTTGTAAGGCAATAAGTGCTTTAGAACCAATAGGTAATATTCTTGTTTTTCGTCCTTTTCCCGTTACTGTAACGAGCTTTCTACCCAAATCCAGCATAGGCAGAGTTAGATCTGCTAATTCGGATAAACGCAAACCGCTACCATACAACAACTCTAACATCGCTCGATCACGCACCCACAATCTTGCTTCATCGCGATCTTCTGGTGCAGGTTGATCAAGTAATTGCTGAACAATTTCAGCATCCATCGTACTTGGCAATGGACGTGGCGGGCGATTAATCGTGAAATCTTGAGCAGGATTGTGAGCGAGAATATGTTGTTCAACGAGCCAACTCGCAAAATGGCGTATTGCTGAGAGCTCTCGTTGTAAACTTGAAGGCGCCAATCCACCTTCTTCCATTCGAAAACCTGCATAACGTGTGAGCGCTTCACGATTCAACTGAATAAAATAATAAGTATTTTCAATTGCATGCGGCTCAAGATCATCTATTCCATTTTTTTCTGACTGCAAAAAAACTAATAGCTGAGAGACATCACGCTGATATGCTTTGATGGTATTAGATGAGCGTTGTTGAGTCGTCAGCCCATCTAGCCACTGTGTCAATAACACTGTATCAGATCGACTCATCACCCTACTCGAATCATAAAAATTTAAAAAATACTATACGACACCATCACGAATCTGCTGATCCAGTTCAGCTAAACGCTCAATCGTTCCAACATCAACCCAATGATCCTGCAAGCACTCTCCAGCAACCTTTCCCGCATCCATCGCTTGACGTAAAATAGGTGCTAAAGGCGCTTTTCCAGCAGAAAGTGATTCGAATAATTTCGGTGAAAGTATGCTAATTCCAGAAAACGTTAATTTATCAGCACCTTCTTGCAAAACCCGATGATTTGATAACACAAAATCACCTTTGGGGTGTTGTGGTGGATTTTTTACTAAGACTAAATACCCTAAATCACCATTTAAGTCTTTATTCACTAATGTCGCAAAATCAAAACGTGTCCAGACATCGCCATTAACCAGTATGAATGGCTCTGAACCCAATAATGGCAAGGCCTTTTGGATTCCACCGGCTGTTTCCAAAGGTTCACTTTCATGTGACCAAAGTATTTCAACACCAAATGATTTGCCGTCACCCAATGCTTCTACCAGCTTTTCGCCCAGCCAAGCTGTATTAATCACAATTTGTGTTACACCAGCACGCTTTAATGCTTCAATGTGCCAAACAATCAGCGGCTTTCCACCAACCTCAAGCAGCGGTTTAGGAGTCTGTAGTGTTAACGGTCTGAGCCGTGTTCCTAAACCCGCCGCTAAAATCATCGCGCGCATTCAATATCTCTGTTATCTAATTCAACAAATGACTAACATTCTTTTATTAATCAATTCTATAAGAACTCTTGGAGCAAAGGCATGCTATCTGGCATTTCAACCAAGAATGTTGGCAGAACACGATCACACAACCATTGGTGGAATGCTGATAATTCGTTGTAACCTTTAGTCTCGGTCAGCAAATAGAACAATACCAATGGAAGATCATTCAAATAGCCATCTTTGCCATCGCGGAAATAAAGCCGCGCAAAAATGCCAAGAACTTTCAAATGACGCTGCGCGCCCATCCAATCAAACCATTGTTGCAACTCAGTAAACGAAGTTCGACCCAAGCGTCCATTGACACTTTGACGTTCCCAATAAACTTTTAACCATTCCTGAACTTTATCTTGAGGCCATTGCACATAAGCATCGCGCAGCAACGACACAATGTCATAAGTCACGGGACCAATTACAGCATCTTGGAAATCAATAATCCCAAGCTCCTGAGTTTGATCAAGAATCATTAAATTACGACAATGATAATCACGATGAACAACAACTTGTGGTTGACGCAAAGCCTGATTCGCTAAGAAATCATAAGTACTCATCAATAACGCTTGTTCTTCTTGCGACGGTTTCAGCATAAGGAATTTGCGTAAAAACCATTCATCAAACAAACTCATTTCATCAACGAGTTTAATTTCGCCATAAGCAGGTAATGGATAACGCTCCAACGGTGGAGTTTGCTGTAACTCGATTAATTGATTGATGGCTTGCGAATAAAGCTGATCAACATTTTCAGCAGTCAGCACTTGCGATAGAACCGTATCACCAAAATCTTCTAATAAAATAAAACCTTGTACAACATCACTGGCAATGACTTTAGGAACTCGCACACCATGTCGTCCAAGCATCTCGCTAATCGCCAAAAACGGGCGGCAATCTTCACGAGGTGGTGGCGCATCCATCGCAATCAAAGTACGATAAGGCGTTGATGTAGGTTGATTTCCTGTAAAGTGCACTCTGAAGTATCGACGGAAGCTCGCATCTCCCGTCAATGATTTAAGACTAATATCATTGCTTTCTAATTTTTCGATTACCCAATGAGTCAACGTAAGCAAACGTTCAGATGACATATACGACCAATCCTTGACAAAAAACAATGTGACCAAAAACAACGTGAGTTACATCTAATCATAGCGTGAGTGTAGCCGCTCGTCATATTTTTCTCTATGATACTGAGTATCTTATATTCAATTATTCAATGTTTAGTAATCTTTTTTACGATATTCACTCACACTCATCATTTTATTGTGAATGATTGGGATAAACTAAGCCGATCTGGTATCAACCTTCAATTAAGATGGATAATCTGAAATTGCGTCAATTTAAACTTCATAATTTAGCTTTTGCAATGAGTATCGCCTCTGCACTTTTTGTAGAGCAAGTCGCCTATGCAGATAGCACAACTGAAAATACTTCTGACACAAAACAGGAAAATGCTCAAAACGCGTTAGATACACCTCTCGCCTATGGTTTTTTTGATCGGAGCCAATTAGCAGAACTTCCTGCTGAACAAAGAATCCCCGTACCAGCAGCATGTCGTGGCGTTTGGATTACTCCAATTTCACCATCAGTAAAAGTACCAAACACCTCTGTTAATGAATCCAATACCACAGCTCGAGCCGATCATGCTTACTATGATCCCGATGTCGGTTCAGTACTAGATGGAAATGTCAGAATTAGTCAACCTGGACGCCTACTCACTGCTGATAAAGCGACGATTGACCCAGACAGAACCATCATCACCGCAACAGGTGATGTCAAAATCGCAAGCCCAGGCTTAATTAGTTATGGCGGCACTGGTGTCTATCATTTAGATACAAAAACAGGCAGTGTCAAAAACAGCAACTATATTGCCCAAGAGCGTCAAGCTCATGGCACAGCAGGAGAAGTGATCCGTGAATCCGATGATGTCACACGGATCCTAGACTCTGTTTATTCTACGTGTGAACCAGATGCGATCGGCTGGAAACTCAAATCCAGCCAATTGATCCTCAATCAAGGTACTGGTCGTGGTGTCGCACGAGATGCAGCGCTATATATTGGTAGCGTTCCCATTTTTTACTCGCCCTACTTCAATTTCCCAATCGATGGACGACGCGCAAGTGGCGTGCTTATTCCAAGTTTCCGTTATAGTACTAAAAATGGTCTAGATGTCGCTGTACCCTATTATCTTAATCTTGCACCAAATTACGATGCGACGGTAACACCACGTGTAATCACAAACCGTCATCCAATGTTGGATGGTGAGTTTCGCTTTCTCACCCCTTACTTAGGTCAAGGTACCATTGATGGATCATTTATGCCCAATGATCCTGAATACAACAATAAAGACCGCAAAGAGTTAAAATTTGTCCACACGATGACATTCGACCAAAACTGGAGTAGTCGAATTAATTTGAATTATGTCTCCGATAAAGACTTTTTTTCAGATGTCGGACAAACATTTGGTCCAATTGCGACAACGACCCAAGAACGTTCAGCAACTTTGAACTATAACAACCCTGATTGGGGATTAAGTGGCTCTTTACAAGCAATTAACTATCAAGAACTAGATAACACCGTACTAGACGTGAATCGCCCCTATGGTCGTGTTCAACTTAAATTGAACTATGATCAAGGCTCATTAAATGGTTGGGAACGCTTCGCAAATAATGATACGGGTTATTTCCAGCGTGATATTAGCGATGGCTCAGGGGTACAGATTAACGGGATTCGACAATACAACACACTCGGCGTTCGATATAATTTTCGGGATGCAAGTGGTTACTTCATTCCGACTACATCAGTACGATCCATCATTTATCAAGACGAAGCCAATAACAATCAGCGCTCTCCCGCAGTTGTTGTTCCACAATTCACTTTAGATAGTGGTCTGATTTTTGAGCGTGACGCAGGTTCATGGCTGCAAACACTAGAGCCTCGGTTCTTTTATGCCTATTCACCTTACGTCAATCAGTCCGCACTGCCTGTATTTGATACAACATACACATCATTTAGTTATAACCAACTCTTCAATCCATCTCGATTTGTAGGTAATGACCGTTTAGATGATAATAATTTCGCAACACTCGGCGTGACCAATCGTTTTTATGACGAAGACGGCTTAGAAAAATTTCGTATAGGTGTTGCAGATCGCTTTTACTTTAGCAATCGTGAAACAAGACTCATGTCTACAGATGCTGTTGGAACCTCCAAATCATCTGGTGTCGGTCTAGATCTAGGCGCAACATGGAATAAACATCTCAGTTATGATGGCAGCACATTATGGCTCGCTTCAGGACAATTGGCTGCAAACTCATCCAGCATTCATTACACCGCCGATTCAGGACGTGTAGTTAGCTTGGGTTATATTTACAGAAAAACAGTTACAGAAGACAATCAAATTGGTGCACGGGAAGCTACGGCTTCTTTTGTTCAACCTGTTTATAATAATTTCCGTATCGTCGGCTCTGTGCAATATGACTACCAAAGCGATGTCACTCGTGACGCAATCGTTGGCATTGATTACGATTCATGCTGCTGGAGTGTGGCGCTTTATGGTCGAGCCTTCTATAACGATTTCGATGTCATTAACACAACCAAACCTCACACAGGCGTGATGTTGCAAATCACATTTAAGGGATTAACTGGTAATTCAGATAGTGCTCTTTCAAGCCTGCTTAAGCAGAAAATTTATGGATTCACGCAGGTAGACTCATCTTGGAAAAATCGTTAAGACTCTCTCAGCAAAATTCTTCAGACCGTACTTTAATGAAAACTTTTTTATTTAAAGATAGAAATTTAACTGGATTATGGGCTGGCTCATTCATATCTGCGATTTGCTATACAACAATCGCTAGCGGATTACTCGTATTACCAACCCACCACTCCTATGCTGGTGTATCTACGGCAATACCACTCGACCATGTCGTCGCAACTGTAGATGATTCTATTATTCTCTCCAGTGACGTGGATCAAGCTTTAGCTAATGCCAAACAGCAAATTATTTTGCACAAGCAAACACCGCCGAGCGATGATGTATTGCGTGCCGATGTCATCCGACAACTGATTTTACGTAAAATACAACTTGGAATTATTGCTCGTAACGGCGCAAGTGTAGATGACAATACCTTGAATGCAGCAATTAGCAATATTGCACAACAACAAGGTGCACCATCGTTAGAAGCATTTCAAAATAAACTAAACTCGATAAAGCCAAATGGTTATATGATTTTCCGTCAACAAATTCTTGACGACCTCAACATCAACCAATTGCAGCAGCAGCGTGTATCTAGCCGAATCAAAATTACTGAGAAAGATGTCGATAACTTCCTTAGTTCCCCACAAAGTGCGGAAGCACTCAAAACTGAATTCAACTTTAATGTGATTCAAATTGCGATAGCTGACCACAATAATCCACAAGATATTGCTAAAGCAACAGCATCGGCTAATGAAGTTCTCACACAATTGCGTGCAGGTAAATCGATTGAATCGCTAATGGCTGCTTACCCAATGAGAGGTGGTGAACAAGGATGGCATAAGTCAGATGAACTACCTACGCCCTTTGTAGAAGCTCTTTCTGCGTTAAAACGCAATGAATATAGCCAGCCTTTTACAACAATTGAAGGTATAGACATTCTCCAGCTAAAAGATATGCGTGGCGCTGCTGGTGCAATGGTTCATCAATACCACGTCAGACATATTCTTGTTAAAACGAGTGAAGTTGTCAGTGCAACAGATGCAAAACTTAAAATTGATGATATTTACAGCAAACTGAAAGCTGGAGCCTCATTCGCTGATATGGCTAAATCCTACTCTGATGATCCAGGTTCAGCACAAAATGGTGGTGATTTAAACTGGGTTTCTACAGGTGAAATGGTGCCAACATTTGAAGATAAAATGCTGCACACGCCAATCGGTCAAATCAGTGAACCCTTCCAATCTGCATACGGTTGGCATGTTCTGGAAGTTGAAGCTGTCCGTGATGAAGATATGACTCAACAATACCGTAGAAATGCAGCTAAACAAGCATTATACGAACGTCAGTTTCCAATTGAATTAGATAATTGGTTGCGAGAAATTCGTGCAGCTGCTTATGTCAAAGTATACGATTCAGCTCAATAGTCTCACTCACTGGGAGAGTATTTTTATACTCTCTCAGTGATATGATCTACATAACACAATAAATCGCACAACAATACTTATTTCCAACTAAACTTAACAACTATTCCACGCTCAGCCTAAAATGAAATTCAGTTTATTTAATATACGTTGAATAAAACTCTTTCATATCCGATTAAATCAATTATTAAACAAATCTAATATCAGATAAAGCTAGAAAACTTATTAATCATGAATCTCTGGTTTTATTCAAAATTAACAATTATTCAATATTGCAAAATATCCAATATTAGAAATAAACGCTTATTTAAAATGAGATCCTTCAAACAAAAAAAGCACCGCAAAAGCGGTGCTATTTTGATACGTCAACAATCATATTAAAAATTATTATGATTGCTATCGTCATCTTCTGAATCTAATTTGTGATCACCAAAGCTTGGTGTTTGGTTGCCCTGAGCGTGACCATAACCTGAACCAAAACCACCCTGACCACCAAAACCACCTTGGCTGCCAAAGCCGCCTGGTTGCGCAGCACCAAAGCCACGTGGAGCGCCAAAACCACCCTGTGCAGGTTGACCACCAAAGCCACCTTGCGCACCGAAACCTGCTGGTGCTGGGAAACCACCAGCTTGTTGCTCTGTACCTGCCGCAGGACGTGGATTGCGTGCAGGAACTACAGTAGAAATCGCATGCTTATAAACCATTTGGCTTACAGTGTTTTTAAGCAATACAACATACTGGTCAAATGATTCAATCTGACCTTGTAATTTAATTCCATTGACTAAAAAAATTGAAACAGGAATACGCTCTTTACGCAAGGCGTTCAAGAACGGATCTTGCAATGTTTGACCTTTAGACATTTCTTTCTCCAAAACCTAAAAAAGCTGCCAAAATTAGCGGCTAATTAATATTTTTATGACACAAGACAGGGGGCACAATTTTGAGCCATTATTTTCAACTACGCAAGTGAAGAAAACCTTCATTAACTGTATTGAATAACTGAACAGTATGAGAATCGCTTAAAGATCGAATCCAAGTAAACTGACGTTTTGCTAATTGACGCGTTGCATATAATGCGCGATTCTGCATTTCTAGTATGTTTTTATTGATATTAACAGTCAATCGATATTCTGTGATCAAATCATTTTGGGCGACAAACGGTAGCTCATTTTCTACTTGATCTAAATATTCCCAAACTTGACGATACCCCACAGAGCGCATCGAAGGAAACTCAGCAGTCAATAATGGTCGTTGACGCAATGTTTTAACTTCTTCTACGAAACCTGCTTGCCACATTTGCTGCAAGCGTAATGCAATACGTTCATGGAGCAAAGTACGATCAGGGACTAACGCATAAATTGTAAAATCATCTGAGGCATCCTGAACAACCTGCTCATCATGGAAGTCACTTATTGCTCGACCACTAATCCGATAGACTTCCAAGGCACGCATCACTCGTTGACGATCGCTGGGCAAAAAACGTTGAGCCGCGCGAGGATCAACTGCAGCTAACTGCTGATGGATCCAATCCCAGCCATGTTGCTCTGCCTGAGCCGAAATTTCTGCACGCACTTCCACATCAGCAGCTGGCATTGCTGCCATGCCTGAGAACAAACTGCGAAAATAAAGCATTGTTCCACCAACGAGTAACGGAATCTTCCCTCGCTCGCGAATCTCACCAATCAGTCGATGCGCATCCTCTACAAAATTAGCAGCTGAATAGATATCTTCGGGTTCAATAATATTAACCAAATGATGGGGATATTGCTGTAACTCTTGAGCTGTTGGTTTCGCAGTACCAATATCAAGTCCACGATAAACTAACGCGGAATCTACTGAAATAATTTCATAACGACCCGTATCGTATAACTCACATGCCAATGCAGTCTTGCCACTCGCTGTTGGCCCCATGATGCAGACTGCTGGTGGATGCTCAGTTTTTTTATGTAGAGTCAATCAATCGCCTCGTGCAAATAATTTATCAAGCTGAGATAGCGGAAATGCGCGCCATGTTGGGCGGCCGTGATTACATTGGCTCGCAAATGGTGTTTGCTCCATTTGACGTAATAACGCGTTCATTTCAGCAAGACTTAATTGTCGATGAGCACGTACCGCCCCATGACACGCCATCGTTGCTAAGATGCGATCACGAGCACGAATTAAGCCGCTATTCTCTGTATTGATCTGTGAATCATGATCTTCTGTATTCAATGTAGATAAATCAATCTCTGATAAAAGCTGTTGCACCAAACTCGCGATATTCCCTCGCGCTAATAACGCGGGCACTGCACGAACAACAACTGTTTGCTCACCTTGCCGATCTATCTCTAGACCCAAGCGATTCAAGCTGTCTTGAATTTGTTCAGCGCGATGTGCTTGTTGTGCGGTGACATCAACAGCTAAAGGAACCAATAACGGTTGTGTCTGCCATTGCTCGGCTTGATTGGCATCCCATGCAGTTTTCAATTGTTCCAATAAAATTCGCTCATGTGCAGCATGCATATCAACGATAATCAAACCTTCGCGATTCTGCGCCAATATATAAATACCATGCAATTGAGCTAATGCTAATCCAAGTGGATATTCATCAGCATCTTGTTTTATTTGAATATTTGGATTGCCACTTTCTGCTGGGCGTAATGCTTGGAAATATTGACCTAAAGCCGCTTGTACACTTTGATTCTGAACTGTTTGTTCTGGATAGCTTTGATTGGAATATGAGCTAAATTTGGTCGGATTCTGAAACTGTGCCGGATTTTGAAATTGATGATGATTTGTTAAAGACGACTCAGTTTGAATATCAGAAGTCAGGGAAGTATCAAATTGATGCAAACCTAATACTGATTGTATTTGCTCAGGCTGACGTTGACTTGGATGAAGTGCATCAGCAAGCTCGGCTGGTGCAGTTTGAAACTGGGACAGTACTTGTTTGGCATGATGGCGCACAAACTCATGAACTTCTCGCTGCGCAACAAATCGGACTTCATGCTTCGTTGGATGAACATTAACATCAACTCGCTCAGGGTCTAACTCCAAAAACAATAAAAACGCGGGATGTTTATGCCCATGTAATACTGACTCATAGGCCATGCGCAGCGCATGACTCACACTTCGATCTTTAACAACCCGACCATTGACATAAAGATATTGTAAATCAGCCTGCGCGCGCGCTTCGGCAGGATGACCCAACCAACCTGCTAATCTTAAATCCAAACTCTGAGCATCAATCCAATGCGCTGTATCAGCAAATCGTCCGCCCAAAATCTTACGCACTCGTTGCAGTCGTAATTCACCACTATCTGCAACCGGCAGCTCCAACTTGCGTTGATCCTGATGAATCAGCACAAACGCTACGTCAAAATGCACTAATGCCATGCGCTTAATGACTTCTTCAATATGGCTATATTCTGTCGCCACACTTTTCAAAAACTTACGTCGCGCTGGCACGTTATAAAACAAATCTCGTATCACGACACGCGTACCGCGCGCATGAGCAATAGGCTTTGGCTTAATCAAGTCTTTCAGTGAAGACTGTGGCGCTTCATGATCAATTGCTGTATCCACAGCGACTTCAAAACCTAGACCATCATCGGTCTGACTACTGGATAAGCTAAAACGAGAAATGGCGGCAATTGAAGCCAAAGCTTCACCACGAAAACCCAGTGTGGCAATCGCTGCAAGCTGCTCTGCTGTAGAAATCTTACTCGTCGCATGACGTAAAACAGCCAGCACCAAATCATCAGGATGGATACCAGAACCATTATCCAAGACTTCGATCAGTGACGAACCACCTTGCTGAATGCGTACTTCAATGCGGGTTGCACCAGCATCCAAAGCATTTTCAACTAACTCTTTTACAACAGATGCAGGACGTTCGACTACCTCACCTGCTGCAATCTGGTTAGCAAGTGCTGCTGGTAACTTTTGGATTCGTTTATGGCTCAATGAATCAGACACTGGTAGTAAGTCCGATGAAGACTCTTGACGAAAATCGTTCATAGTGGCTCAGCCAAAATCATATCCAATTGAGTCAATGCTGCAATTCCAACTGGACTTAAAGCCTCAATTGTTAAATGTCGCGTTACATCATCCGCCGCAGTCTGCAACGTCAATCGCAAATCAGCATCTGGAATGACAGGTTCACCTTTTTGCGGCCACTCAATTAAAAATAACGCCTGATGATCTTCAAAATAATCTCGAATCCCCATGAGCTCTAACTCGAAAGGATCATTTAAACGATAGAGATCGAAATGAAAAACGGACTGCCCAGCAATTTGATATGGCTCAACCAAAGTATAGGTCGGACTTTTCACTGCGCCTACATGCCCTTTTGCCTGTAGCCATGCGCGAGTAAATGTTGTTTTACCTGCACCTAATCCACCAACAAGATAAATAATCCCAGATACACACACTTGTGCAAGCTGAGCAGCAACTCGTCTTGTTGCTGCTTCATCGGCAAGCACGACATGGCGGATCATTGGTGTACTCACATGCGCTAAGGAAGTTGTCATATCACTTATGTCAAAAAGATCAAGTAAAAAATGGATTGTACCATGTGCTCATTTTTCAGCTTCGATAGATTTTGCAACCCCTCACAAATACAAATGAGTTTTGCAAAAACCAAATATCAGTCCATCTAACTAGATAGATAATTAAAAAAGTGAAATAACGACACCTAACCAAATCACTCGTCCAACCCAGCAATTATTCAAAAAAGCCCAAAATGTATGGACAGGCAAACGATCACGTGTACGTAAATACTGATTTACGAACAAAAGCAATGCAATAAAAAGCCCCAAAAACGCAAATACAGATAAATGCATTAAGCAAAAAACGATCACCATTAACACAAGAAAAATTACTTGGAGAATACCGATGATTAATAAATCATATTTTGCAAAAAGAATCGCAGTAGACTTAATCCCAGCTTTAAGATCATCAGGTCGATCAGTCATCGCATATTGCGTATCATACGCAACCGTCCAACTCAAATTCGCGACATATAGCAGCCAACACAGCAAATCTGGTGTTTGCCCCTGCGCGACATAAGCCATGGGAATTGCCCACGAAAATGCCGCCCCCAAAACAAACTGCGGCAAATAAGTCCAACGCTTCATAAAAGGATACAAGGTCGCTAAAAATAACGCACCAAATGCCCAATAAAACGTCTGGATGGGTAAAAATATCAACAACGCCGCGCTCATCAAAAGCAATACAGCAAATAGCACTAATGCAGATTTTGCTGAGATTTTCCCACTCGCAAGCGGTCGATTCTTAGTCCGCTCAACTTGACCATCGACATGGCGGTCTGCGAAATCATTAATCACACAACCTGCCGAACGCATCAAGACAACACCACAAATAAAGATCAGCACAATTGACCATGACGCATGATGCGTACTCGTTTGTTGACCAGCCAGCCAAACCGCCCACAGCGTTGGCCACAGTAACAATTCGATGCCCACAGGGCGATCTAAACGAGTTAATTGCACATAAGCACGAATATGTTCACGCAATGATAAATGTGGTGATTGCACAGAAAAATTCATCAGATATTAACTCGCAAGCCTTATGAATGTCGCCAATCGAGAATGGATAAGCCTAACTGAATTATACGTCGTTTTAACAGTTTAAAGACTCTACAAACGCCGGCAAAAACGTTTCTTGTACTAATAGATATTTTTTATGCCAGACATAAGTTGTACGACGCGTCCACCCTTCAGGGAGTTGAACAAGCTCCCTAGCTTGTCGCTGCTCAAATTTTGGAATGATTTGCACACCACCACGCTCGAACAATAGAGAACCCAAAGAACGATTCTTTAATAATTTTAGACGACGACCTGACCCAGACAAAGTTTTCAGTGGCATGACACTACGTGCATGTACCCAAGGCGTTTGCTCATTGCCAAATAACAAAACTTCACGAACCCAGACACGTTGCCCTTGATGAAGATGTAATCGTTTTACTTCATCGAAATTTGGGTGTTGTAAAGATTCACGCAAGCGTACAACACTAAACTTCCCACCTGCATAATGACGCAACTGTTGTGTTAACGATCCTTGGGCAAGTAGCCAAGGTACTAAAGATAAGTCAGAAGTCAATCGTCTATGATGTTGATGCTTAACGCTAAACCACCGCGAAGTACGTCTTCGTTTTTCAGATTGAAACGAAGACGATATTCTTGATCTCAATTTATATTAACCCTATCGAGCCTTTCTTATCACATTCGGCTGTTGTACCACGAACGTCGTTGATTGAGATTTTAAAACCCTTCCTTTTGCTGAAACAACTCTTGCTTCAAACTGATGTTGTCCACGATCCAACCCACCAGCTGGGATATCTTGCGGGGATGCTTTACCATCAATCAAAAATACTAAATGATCACCATTTTGCATATCTGGCTTCACTTCTACATTCGCAGCAAATGCATCGATAGCGCGATGATAGACTTGATCAGGTGTAGGCGAAATAATCCGAATCGTATAATTTACATTTGCTGCAATATTTTTTTGCGAATCATCATCATTCAACGTTTTAGCAATGACTTCTGGACTTAGCGCAGGCACAGTCTCAATGGGAGCTACATTTACTAATTGAGCAGATTTATCAGGAACATCAGTAAAACTGACGTTACCATCCGCATCTACTTTTTTATAAACCGCAGCTTGAGCCACTGAACCCATCATGATCATTGTTGAAAAGAAACTCAACAGCATCACACCAACAGCTAAACGCGGCTTAACTATCATTTTATTAAAGATTCTCATTGAGCAAGTCCTATGCGGATGGATGCAGATATTGTAAACCACAAAACAATATATTTAAGTATGAATATGATGAAGATTGAAATATTTATGAAGAATGGCAAAGTGCCATAGCCACAATAAAAAAGGCCTGCATTGCAGACCTTTCTTACTCACTAATTTCTAGAAATTAGCAGCTGTAGTACATTTCGAACTCAACTGGGTGAGTAGTTGTGTTCAAACGACGTACATCTTCCATTTTCAGTTCGATGTATGCATCGAGCATTTCTTTAGTGAATACACCGCCTTTCAGCAAGAACTCATGGTCAGCTTTCAATGCATCAAGAGCCATTTCAAGTGAGTGAGCTACTGTTGGGATCAATGCTTCTTCTTCTGGTGGCAAGTCATACAGATTCTTGTCTGCTGCTGCACCTGGATGGATCTTGTTCTGGATACCATCAAGACCTGCCATCAACAACGCAGCGAATGCCAAGTATGGGTTAGCAACTGGATCTGGGAAACGCGCTTCGATACGACGACCTTTCGGGTTCGATACGTATGGAATACGGATTGACGCAGAACGGTTACGCGCTGAGTAAGCCAACATGATTGGTGCTTCGTAGTGAGGTACGAGACGTTTGTAGCTGTTGGTTGATGGGTTGGTGATTGCATTCAATGCACGAGCGTGTTTGATGATACCACCGATAAACAAGATAGCAGTTTCTGACAAACCTGCATATTCATCACCAGCAAACGTGTTCACACCGTTTTTGCTGATTGACATGTGAACATGCATACCTGAACCGTTGTCGCCAACGAGTGGTTTAGGCATGAAAGTCGCTGATTTGCCATGTTCGTGTGCAACGTTCAATACTGCGTATTTCAGAACTTGAACTTCGTCTGCTTTGCGAACTAACGTATTAAATGTTACGCCGATTTCTGATTGGCAAGATGCAACTTCGTGATGTTGAACTTCAACACGACCTTCGCCAAGCATCGCTTCAATCGCTTCACACATTGCAACGCGGATGTCTTGTGCACTGTCAACTGGTGGAACTGGGAAGTAACCGCCTTTAACACGTGGACGATGACCTGAGTTACCGCCTTCATATGAATTGCCAGTTGACCATGCAGCTTCTTCTGCATAGATGGTATGACGTGCACCTGACATGTCGATGTCAAATTTCACTTCATCAAAAATAAAGAATTCTGGTTCTGGACCAAAGAATGCAGTATCACCGATACCAGTAGATTTCAGATATTCTTCTGCACGACGTGCGATAGAACGTGGATCACGCTCGTAACCTTGCATTGTTGATGGTTCGATAACATCACAAGTTACGACAACAGTTGGTGCTGAAAAGAACGGATCCATGAAAGCCGTTTCTGGATCTGGCATCAAAATCATGTCAGAAGCTTCAATACCTTTCCAACCAGCAATTGACGAACCGTCAAACATTTTACCTGATTCAAAAGTGCCTTCATCTACGGTGTGTGCTGGAAAGCTCACATGCTGTTCTTTACCACGGGTATCAGTAAAACGGAAATCTACCCATTCCGCTTCGTGTTCTTTAATCAAATTGAGAACTTTGTTGCTCATGCTTGCTATGCTCCAGCGCTAGAAAAATCAATAAAAAATCAATGCAACAACATTATTGGTGAAACAAGTGTCAGATACCGCTCTTCCACTACAACATCAACACTTTTCACAAAGAAGTGAGCTTTTTTAAGCAAAGAACATACCAAAAAATACACTTTTGGTGCGTCCCTACTTTCTCAGTCCCTTGATACCAAGTGCCGCTTACATCTAACTCAATTCATTCGTTATATCGCACGACTTTCATGCGCACAACTTCAAACTTTACAATCCTATCAGCACGCAACAAACGCACCAAAAAAGATCAAAATCAACTAAATTTTCAATTTAGCACCAAAAAAGCGCACAAATCAAAAACTAAAGGCTGACTTTATCCAATCAAATGGGCTGTCAGTGTACCTAAATATCTCTTTATTTTGCAGCGTAACGTGCTGACATTTTCTCAAGAGAAATCGGATTAATCTTGCTTGCATTACCCGCAGTACCAAACTGTTGATAACGATCAATACAAACATCACGCATTGCAGTAACTGTTTTAGCAAAGAATTTACGTGGATCAAATTCAGCTGGATGCTCCGCCATAAAACGACGAATTGCACCAGTAGATGCCAAGCGTAAATCAGTATCAATATTTACTTTACGCACACCATGTTTAATCGCCTCAACGATTTGCTCAACAGGCACACCATAAGTTTCTTTAATATCACCGCCAAACTCATTGATAATTTTCAACCACTCTTGTGGGACTGAGCTTGAACCGTGCATGACTAAATGAGTATTAGGAATTTTCGCGTGAATTTCTTTAATACGATCAATTGCTAAAATATCGCCTGTTGGTGGACGAGTAAACTTATAAGCACCATGACTTGTGCCGATTGCAATTGCTAACGCATCGACATGGGTATCTGCCACAAATTGTGCAGCCTCTTCCACTGTCGTGAGTAATTGTGAATGATCTAAAACACCTTCAGCGCCCACACCGTCTTCTTCACCAGCCATACCAGTTTCAAGGCTACCTAAACAGCCAATCTCACCTTCAACTGAAACACCACATGCATGAGCTAATTTAACGACTTCACGAGTTACATTGACATTGTATTCATAATTCGTCGGAGTTTTACCATCAGTTCCTAATGAACCATCCATCATGACTGAGCTAAAACCCAATTGAATTGAACGCTGACAAATTTCTGGGCTTGTTCCGTGATCTTGATGCATTACAACGGGAATATGTGGCCACTCTTCAATTGCAGCTAAAATCAAATGACGCAAGAATGGTGCGCCTGCATATTTACGCGCACCTGCGCTGGCTTGCACAATGACAGGAGAATCAGTTTTATCCGCCGCTTCCATGATCGCGCGCATTTGTTCGAGATTATTGACGTTGAAAGCTGGAACGCCATAGCCATGTTCAGCAGCATGATCAAGCAATTGGCGTAACGAAATAAGTGCCATAACTGAGACTCTTTATAGAAACGATGTAAATATGGTTTGGAAACCATCAGTCAAAAAAACAATTTGCAGATTCTAACCTACTTATCTCTATTTTGGATGAGCTTTTGACTGATTTTATATCAACAACATCATCTGTGTTACAACAAAAAACCTCAGCATAAAAAAAACCTCGCAAAATGCGAGGTTTTTTATCATTAAAACAGAATAATCTGAATTATGATTTTGCTTTTGCTTTGTCAGCAACAGCTTGAGCAGTAGTTGCAGTTGCTTCAGCAGCAGATGCAACAGCACCTTTAGCAGCATCAGCAGTTGCAGTTACACCAGATGCAGCAGCAGTTTTAGCAGCATCAGCAGTTGCAGTCACACCAGATGCAGCAGCAGCAGTCGTTGCAGCTACGCCAGATGCAGCAGCGTTAACAGTAGAATTTGCAGCGTCTTTTGCTTTGTCACAAGCAGTCAACGCCAATGGTAGAGCCAATGCAGCAACAACTAGGATCGAAGTTTTCATATGTGTTTCCTATATAGATATATAAAGTAAGTCACGAAGACCTGTTACCAGAATAACATAGCATATGTGACAGAAAAAATACAATGTAACAAAAAGTGCTGCAATCTGAACAATAAAACTAGACTTTTCATCCAGATTGTCGGACACATTTATGATTCACATCGTGTCAGCAATATTGCAACTGCTGGCAAAACCTTTCCTTCAACAAACTCAAGGAATGCACCGCCACCTGTAGAGATGTAGCTAATGTGTTCTGCAACATGATATTTATCAATCGCTGCTAACGTATCACCGCCACCAGCAATCGAAAATCCTTTATTTGTCGCAATCGCTCGCGCCAAAGTTTCAGTACCATAGCCGAACGCATCCACTTCAAATACGCCCACTGGTCCATTCCATAGAATGGTCTTCGCTTGCTCGATATATTGTGCAAATTGTGCGCCAGTATCAGAACCGATATCCAAAATCATATCCGTATCGCTAATCTCGGTTACCTTTTTGGTTACTGGTGTGCTATTGGCTACAAAATCCATAAAGTCGCCACTCATATTACTCGCATCAATCACCACAACATCGGTTGGCAATGGAACATTTACTTTTGCTGCAATACTTTTTGCAGTTTCGATTAAATTAGGCTCATATAATGATTTACCAACATTGTAACCAGCAGCGGCTAGGAAAGTATTTGCAATACCACCACCCACGATGATCTGATCACAAATTCCAGCCAATGAAGTAAGAACATCTAATTTAGTGGATACTTTAGAGCCTGCAACAATCGCAACCATTGGTTTCTCTGGTGATTGCATTGCACGACCCAATGCATCTAGTTCAGCAGCAAGAAGCGGACCCGCACAAGCAACTTTTGCAAATCGAGCAACACCTTCGGTTGATCCTTCAGCACGATGTGCAGTACCAAATGCATCCATCACGAAGACATCGCAAAGCGCAGCATATTTCTGAGCTAATTCAGGATTATTTTTCTTTTCACCAGCATTGAAACGTACATTCTCAAGCAAGACAACCTGTCCAGCAGCAACATCTACACCATCTAAATAATCAGTCACCAATGAAACGTCTTGACCTAAAGCTTTTGACAAATATGCAGCAACAGGCGCCAATGAATTTTCTGCGCTATGTACGCCTTCAGTTGGGCGACCTAAATGTGAGCACACGATTACCGCCGCACCTTGAGCTAAGGCTGCTTTGATTGTCGGCAGAGCGGCGCGTAAACGAGCATCACTAGTAATTTGACCATTTTTCACAGGAACATTGAGATCTTCGCGGATCAACACACGTTTACCAGCTAAATCTAATTCTGTCATTCGTTTAAAATTCATACTACTCATCGCCAAAAAATCTCGCGGGGTCACAAATTGGAGTGCGCATTGTAAATGAATTTTTCATCGGAGCGTATTTCTAATTTTTTTAAGTGCTATTGAAGTACACCTTCTCTGAATCGTGTATTGTTAAAAAAACATATCGCTCTGAGTAAACTATGGATAATCTGATTACAAATCCTTATTTTAATGTTGCATTGCGCAGTCTGGCGGTTTATCTCTTTATGCTACTCGCCATCAGACTGACTGGAAAAAAAGAATTATCACAACTCAATACATCCGACGTCGTGCTGATTTTACTCATCAGTAATGCAGTACAAAATGCAATGGTCGGCACAAATACAAGCCTATCCACAGGACTTATGGCAGCAGGAGTTTTGTTTATTGCCAACTATGCGATCAAAAAAATGATGTATAAAAATAAAAAATTTCGCGACTTGATCTCCGAACGACCAGAAATACTCATTCACAATGGCATTTTAGATACCCAGAATTTAGAAAAACTCGGGATTGATGATGATGAAATTCAGGAGTCTATGCGTGAACATGGGGTTGAGAAGCTTGAAGATGTTAGGCTTGCAATGCTAGAAATTGATGGGAACATTAGTATTATCGCCGAAACCAACGGTCATCTTACCCAAACCCATTACAAGCGTCGTAAACAACATAAAACCCTAGGAAGTAAAAATTAACTTTCTAGGGTCTTAAAATACATCAAGCAAAATTTATTTTTAAAATCAGCCAGCTGGCGCGTGGTAGAGTAAAAATAGCTTAGTCAGATTCTCAGGAATTTCATCTGCCATTTCTTCCATCAAATCTGGATTGTTACGAACAGTCTCAAGATCTGGTTCGCCTTCGATACCGCTAAATACCATCATCGGTAAAGTCAGCATAATGACATCTTCTTCTTCATCAGCTTGTTCAAACCAAGCCTCATCATTCAAGAATAAGGCATCAACAAAACCAACAGCCCAATCACCCAAACTTGAATCTACTGAAACTTCTTCGATCTCAACAGGGAAACCAATATGTTCTTCATTGAGCAACGTTTGTAAAATATCATTCCGCCATAAATCCACTTGTTCAAGGATTTGTTTGGGAATATCTTTTTCATGCTCATCAAATAAATGCTTACGCCAGTCTTTTAAATTAGGACCAACAACGGTCGCGCACAAAAAACCATGCGTCGCCGCAAAATCCAGACCAAACTCATTCGTTTCGCCATCCAAGTAGTCAGCCAGCAGATCTAGATCAAGCTCAAGGACCGCCATGAGACACACTCCATACACAATAAGATTGCGCTACTCTAACAAATTTAGGCACTGACAGGCGAAATTAAAAATAGTGTTTGTGTGAAAAGAACTCAAAACATCGAGAGAATGTTATGCATTTTTATGGGAGATCATATAAATGCCGATCATAGATTCGGCATTTATATAGAATGAGATCAACTTACTTAAATGACTACCACAAATGATTCAAACCTCAATCATCTTCCAAATCAAAATCATATTCTTTTAAATGAGCTTGTAAGCGCTTTTCTTGCAAAATATCATCAATTAAACGTCGTTTCATTAATGATGCCTTACTAGTATTTAGAGACTTATTCAACACTTCATTGTTAGGCAATAATTCTTCATCTACAAAGGCCTCATCAAGTTCAAAATCTTGATTTCCTGCACTAGTCATCGCACTCTCCATGAACAATTATTGTTTTAAAAAAACTATTCAATACAAATAGTTTATCGAACCTATATAAACACTAAATATGACAGTGTCAAGACAAAACGTTATGTAAATATAGAAAATATATCAATATAAGCAGATATTTGAGTAAATCTAAATCAAACTCACTAAAAACATCAGATTTTATGAAAAACAGCGTAGAAAATCAGATGAAAAATTAACCCACCAGTTGGAGCATTAAATTCTCCATTACCAACTGCGAATTCACATTCTGACTTTGCTCAGCAATAAGAGACACGATTCTTTGATCGAGTGCCAGCAGAGATTCCAGTGATAAGCGACTCTTAATTTGATTAAAGTGATTCTGATCCAAATCCGTTTGAATCACCCCATAACCCACATGCAATGCAACAACATCGCGTAAGGCTTGTCGCACGAGATCTAACCAGCTTAGAAGTGGTAATTGTTTTTGCCAATAAGTCGTCGCGTCTAAGACTGTCCGTCGACCTGTTAAAATTGCAAGCCATGTCGCAAGCCATTGCCCACGTAATTGATATTGAGTTGTTGTCGCCAAATTGACCGCAGCTAATGGTGCACCACCCGATAAAGCCAGCAATAACTTGGCTTGTTCAGCATTCACTGCAGCTTCATCGCGGACAAATTCAATAGCTGCTTCTGGTGCAATTCGACCCAGTGGGATTTGTTGCACACGACTTCGAATCGTTGCGGGTAGTTGCAAGAATTGGTCAGCAACCAAGAGAATCATGACTCGAGGAGCAGGCTCCTCTAAAGTCTTCAATAGCGCATTTGCTGCCGCAGTGTTGAGCGTCTCTGCTGGTTCAAAAACGACCACACGCCAACCCTGCCCCGTTTGCTGCACAAAAGGCATAAGATCGCGAATCTGATCAATTTTAATTTGCCGACTTTGCTTGCCTTTGCTATCCACTTCTCGTGAAATACGCAACAAACTAGGATGATTCCCGACCTTGAGCCAAGCACAACTTGCACACTGCCCGCAGGCACCATCGCTTGTAGGCGTATCACATAACAACCAGCCCGCAACATGTTCAGCAAAACGACGTTTTCCCGTTCCTGCTGCACCTGTTAACAAGACTCCATGCGGTAAATTGGGCATTCTGCCAATCAGACGATTCCATGCTTCACGTTGCCATGGCAAGAGTGGCAAGAAATGAGATTGTTCATGCTCAACTGAAGCAGATGGCTCATCATCTTTAAGCTTTGCTGGAGTTTTAGCCATAGCGCACAATCTCTTAGATAAAGGCCGCTGCGCCTAATGCACGTAATCGAAGTAGATCTTCAGGCGTATCTACACCTGCCGGCAAAGAGACCAACGCATCTGCAATCGCAATTCGACGACCTTGTTCAAGTACGCGTAATTGCTCTAGGCTTTCAATTTGCTCTAAAACACCCATAGGCCAAGTCACATAATCTTGTAACAATGCAACACGATATGCATATAACCCCAAATGACGACGTGCTGTCTCAGGAACATGCGTCATGCCATCCTTAAAACCATCACGGTCAAACGGCACACTCGCACGGCTAAAATATAACGCCTCACCTGTTTGGCTGCGCACCACTTTGACAATGCTACTGCGGGTAAACTCATCTAAATGTAAAATTGGCTCACATAAGGTCGCCATCGCACATTGAGAGTGTGTATCTAATAAATCTGCAACCTGCTCAACAAGTACAGGTGGCAATAGTGGCTCATCACCTTGAATGTTCACGATCGTATCATCAGCAGCCCAGCCTTTGATTCTGGCCACTTCAGCCAAACGATCTGTTCCAGATGGATGATCAGCCGATGTCATCACCACATCGACACCAGCATCGCGACAGACTTGAGCAATACGCTCATCATCAGTTGCCACACAAAGGCTATCAATCCCTTTGACTTTACGAGCTTGATCAACTACACGCAGCACCATCGGTTTGCCACATAAATCTAATAAGGGCTTACCTGGTAGACGTGTACTGGCATAACGCGAGGGAATCACAATATGACGCATAAAAATCTCTCAGCAATCTGTTTAATCATAAACTCTATCGATCAGCGATGAGTTTGCCTGCGTTCTTTTAAGACACCTAATTCTGCAAGCTGTGTATAAAGTAAGGAATAACATTCTGGTGATAAATATGCCTCTACAGGCAAAATCCACACATTTGAATGGATGAGACCTTGTAATCTTGGAGCATCTTTTGCTGTCGTAATGATCGGTAAATCATCATTAAACTGAACATCACTGACTTGATAAGGATGATGATCAGCAAATGGATGCTCAATCACCTCAAAACCGAGGTCTCGTAAACTGTTAAAAAATCGTGAAGGATTGCCGATACCCGCAACAGCATGCACTTGCTGCGGAGGTAATGGGGGCAAAACATGACGATCTGCTACAGACAATGGTTCCAACTCTCCCGAAACTAAATGCATTCGATAAGGAGAATCCTGCCCTTCATTTCTTGCTTGACCATGCTCAATAACTGTTGCAGTTTCAAGACGATCTGCGCTTTCACGTAAAAAACCAACAGGCAACAACCACCCTGAGCCCAAACCGCGATCAACATCCAAAACAATCCATTCCAAGTGCCGACCTAGTGCTAAATGCTGTAAGCCATCATCACTTAAAATGAGGTCTAATGAGCGTCCTTTTTTTTCTGCGTCAGCAAGTAATAACTCGATTGCTGCTTGACGATTTGCACCGACAGCAAGCGCGACACCAGTTTGCTGAACAATCAATAACGGTTCATCGCCAACATCTTTGGCTAGATCACTCGCTTGGACAATATGAGGAAACATTGCTTGATTTCCACCATATCCGCGACTAATCACGCCGACATTGAGATTTTGTTCATGCGTTAAGTAACGCACCAACTCAATCAGCAAAGGTGTTTTGCCACTACCGCCTACTGTGATATTGCCAATGACCATCACTGGAACAGGTGATTCATAAGTTTTTTTAATATTCAAACGATACAAAGTACGCTGAAGACCAGTGACCAAAGCATAAAGCAACGACAACGGCAGCAACCATAACAACCACCCTGATTGCTTCGCCCACGCCCGAGGAAATGCAGTTCGTAAATCGATCACACAGCACCTTTTCGTGACTTATTCATGAATGACTTAACCAACTTTCTTTATTCAATATCAACAAAATCGCGTTGATGCAACTGCGCATATAAACCATTGAGTGCCAATAACTCAGTATGGGTTCCATGCTCAATAATCTGCCCTTTATCCATGACGACAATGCGATCAGACTGTTCAATCGTAGATAAGCGATGGGCAATCACAAGCGTTGTTCGCCCAACCATTGCATGACTCAAAGCTTGTTGAATGTAATGTTCTGATTCATTGTCCAGCGCACTCGTTGCTTCATCCAAGATGAGAATCGGTGCATCTTTGAGTAATGCACGCGCAATCGCCAGACGTTGACGCTGACCACCTGACAGTGACATTCCACTTGCACCAATCAATGTATCAAATCCATTCGGCAATGCATCCACAAACTGCTCTGCAAATGCATCTCTTGCCGCAGCACGAACTTCTGCATCAGATTTAGTTGCAAGCTGTCCATACGCAATATTTTCACGAACCGTTTGATCAAACAAAATTACCTGTTGACCAACAGTAGCAATCTGACTCCGCAAACTCGCTAGCGTAAATTGATCGATCGGCACACCATCTAATAAAATCTGACCACTGGTAATGTTCTGAAAACGCATTAATAAATTAACCAGTGTCGTTTTACCTGCACCTGATCGCCCGACCAAGGCAACAGTTTCACCTGCTTTAATCGTCAGATTAATATTGGATAACGCATCAGGTTTCTCTGGATATGCAAAACTTACATTCTCAAAAGTAATCTGCCCAGTTATAGGTTGATTAATTTGACCAAAATCATCTTCTGGTGGCGTATCAATCATTTGAAATACTGAATGTGCAGCAGAAACACCACGTTGAATTTTCTCATTCACATCGGTTAATGCACGTAGTGGCTTACTAATTAAACCTGCTGCGGTGATATATGCAACAAAATCACCTGCACTTGTTGAGGTTAATATTTGGGGACGTAATGCGAGCCAGACCACGATTCCCATCGCAATCGCCATCAGGAATTGAATCATGGGGGTATTGATACTACTGGTAATCACCATTTTCAGGCTTTTTTTCAGATTATCAGTTGAAGCTCGATCAAAACGTTCCCGTTCGTAAGCCTGACCACCATAATTTTTTACGACGCTATAGCCATTAATCGACTCATTCACGATATGGCTGACTTCACCCATCGAATCTTGAATTTGGTGTGATAGTTTTCGTAAACGCTTACTCGCCTTACGCACTAATAAAGCAACCAAAGGTCCAACAATAAGCAACGACAAGGACAAACGCCAGTTCATCCAAAATAAATAACTTAATAATGCAACTACGGTTAAACCTTCACGCAGCAACGTTTTGCCCGCCTCAGTTGCAGCAGCAGTTACTTGTTCAACATCATAGATCAGCTTGGCCGACAAATAACCACTTGAATGCGCGAGATAATAAGCAGGAGATAACGTCAATAAGCGATCAAACACTTCAAGTCGCAAGTTATACACGACATGACGAGCAATCACGGAAATATAATAACTCCCAAGAAACGATCCTACGCCTCGGAAGAAAAACATGACGACCACTAATACAGGAAAAAGATTCTTGGCAGATTGGTCATGGTTACTGATCGCATCAATAATATATTTAACTAACTGCGCGCCACCCACTTCACTTGCCGCATTGATCAGATTACCCGCAATCACCAAAAGACCAGCCCACCAATATGGTTTTAGGTAGCCTAATAATCGACGGTATATTGCGAATCCTGACACTTATTTACTCCCCACGGGCATACGCGTACTGATATTAATATTGATGAATCCGAGCTTGCCAGACACATCCATGACTCTAACTACGGACTGATGCGACGTACGACCGTCTGCCGCAATCACAAGTGGACGAGAATGATCTCCTTGGCTTGCGGTTTCAATCGCGGTACGAAGGTCATCTTCACTATTACTCGCCAATGATTTGCCATTCACCATGTATGCACCATTCTGATCGACGCCGACTTCGACCTTTCGAGGACGATGAACATCAGGAACACCCGTTGCTTGTGGCAAAACCAGATTTAATCGACTGTATTTATTAAAACTTGTTGAAATCAGCAAGAAAACAACAAGAAACAATAAACAATCAATCATCGGTGTCAGATTGATCGAAATTTCTTCGACTTGTGGTTTTCTAAACTTCATGATTGGCTCTGTTTAGCTGACGAACTCGATAAAGTTGCACTCGGCGCTGTTTTCTGACCAAACACAGAATTAGAAATAATCGATGAGGTATGAGGAATGTCAGTTGGTGCATGTAAATCATCGATCACTGGTGAATGATGTGCACCATGAATAATATGAAGCAAAATACCAGCCTGCTCTTCCATTTCCACAGCAAAGTCAGCAACTTTACGCTGATAATGACGATAGGCAATCAGTGATGGAATTGCAACGATCATCCCCGCCGCTGTAGACATGAGTGCTTGAGAAATACCCGAAGCAAGCATTGCAGGATCAGTATTCCCACCCACATTGACCGCTAAAAATGACTCGATAATCCCAAGAACAGTACCAAGCAGTCCAAGTAACGGCGCGATATTACCAATCGTACCCAATAAATTGAGGTGCTTTTCTAAACGATGGATCAATGTACTTGCACGGTTTTGCATTTGTAGGGTCATGTATTCAAGACCACCACCAGAATACTGAATACCCGTTGCCAACAAATCACCCAAAGGTGAACTCATTTGCAACTCTGTCACTTCTTGAGGGGTTAATCGACCTTGATGGAGTTTTGCTGCTAAAGACTGAACTAAACCGCTGGGGGCGACTTTTTTTTGCTGTAAACGTATTCCACGCTCAATCATGATGGCTAATGCTGCAATTGAGCATATCACCAAAGGGAACATGAGCCAGCCGCCCGCCTTAATTAACTCCCACATCGTAAAATCATCCTAATTTAAAAATGTAATCCATGATTGCAAATCAATATATTTCAATGTACGACCACTTTTTTACTGCACATCCATGACCGCAAGAATGCCATCCAACTCATCAAGGGAATGATAACGGATAATCAGCTTTCCCTTACCTTTTGGATTATGACTTAATTCCACTCTTGCACCCAGACGTTCCGCCAAACGACGCTCTAAATCGCCAATATCAGGTGGAGAAACTCGTATCGCTTTAGCCACAGGTGGGTTTAAGTGGTCGCGAATCAACTGTTCAGTTTGGCGAACTGACAACTCACGTCCAACCACAATCCGTGCTAAATGACCTTGATCATCTAATTTGACCGCCAATAATGCACGTGCATGTCCCATGTCCAGATCACCACGATCCAACATGGTTTTGACGTCTTCATTCAAGCTCATTAAACGCAGTAAGTTACTGACAGTCGCACGCGCCTTGCCCACAGTTTCGGCAATTTCCTGATGGCTCATACCAAACTCATCATGAAACCGCTGCAATGCATACGCTTGTTCCATCGGACTCAGGTCTTCACGCTGAATATTTTCAATGAGCGCCAAAGCAATCGCAAGTGCATCAGGTAACTCACGAACAATCGCAGGAATAACCTCTAAACCTGCTAAACGCGCAGCGCGCCAGCGACGCTCACCTGCAATGATTTCGTATTCTGCTTCAGAATCTGCGGGATTCTCCAGACGACGCACCACAATGGGTTGCATCACGCCATGACGTTTAATCGAATCAGCGAGATCAGCCAAACTTTCTGGTGTGATTTCTCGACGTGGCTGATAAATACCACGCTGCAAACGATCTAGTTCTAAATCAACTAACGTCACATTCGCTGGCGTTTGAGTATGAGTTTCTGCAACTTCTGCACGTACTTGCTTGATCGTACCTAACAGCGCATCCAGCCCTCGTCCTTGTGCTAAACCTCGCTTACGCATCATGCAGACACTCCTTTAGCGGTCACTTTTTTCTTTGCAGTACGAACTAACTCGGCTGCCGCACTTAAGTAAGACAACGCACCGCGTGAACCTTTTTCATAAAACATCACTGGCATACCATGCGCAGGCGCTTCAGCAAGGCGAACGTTACGCGGAATAATGGTTTCTAACATGATATTGCCAAAGTGTGTAGACAACTCTTGCGAGACATCGTTAGCCAACGTATTGCGCGGATCGAACATCGTGCGTAATACACCACGAATTTGAATATCGGGATTGAGAACCTCGCGAATACGATCAATTGTTCCAGATAAATCTGCCAAACCTTCTAGGGCGTAATATTCACATTGCATTGGAATAATCACACCTGTCGCCGCAGAAAGCGCATTAATAGTCAATAAATTCAAACTTGGCGCACAATCTATCAAAATAAAATCATATTCATGCTCAATTTGAGCCAGCGCTTCTTTTAATACAAACTCACGGCGCGGTTGATCCACAAGCGATAGCTCTACACCTGCTAAATCACGGTTTGCACCAATCAATCGATAGCCCACTTGAGTCGGTTGAATCACCGCCTGAATCGGAGCAGCAGCAAGCAAAATATCTGTCGCGCTATGGGGCAGCTCAGTCTTTTGTAAGCCTGAACCCATGGTTGCGTTGCCTTGAGGATCTAAATCGATCAATAAAACTCTTTTTTTAAGCACGCCCAAAGACGCCGCTAAATTGACAGCGGTTGTTGTTTTACCTACACCGCCTTTTTGATTGGCTACTGCCCAAATTTCTGGTCTCTTTTTCGCACTGACAGCAGGTTTGGCTGACGATTTGATGTCGGTCATAGCTGATTTATTTCCAAATACGTAAAAAATTAGGGTTATCTTAAATGATGTTCGTGTCTTCGTCGTAGCTTTTTAAGTAGAGAATTAACAGATCATTTTTTGGTGAGCAAAATCAAATGCCTTTGTTCATTGAGCGAAGGCACCACTAATTCAATCGTCTCTTGTTTCCATTGATCAAGATTTGCCATTTCATCACTCGGTACTAAACCTTTCATGGCTGCAAGTGTCGCATCAGGCTTTAAATAAACCTTGCAATCACGAACAAAATCACTCAGCGATGCAAACGCCCTGCTCGTCACCACATCAAAAACACCTAAATCACTGAGTGTTTGAGGATCTTCAATGCGGGCTTGTACAGGTTGGACATTTGGCATTTTCATATCCGCAGTCATCTGACGTAAAAAGCGAATTTTCTTCCCATTACTATCTAATAAAACACATTGACGATCAGGCTGAACAATTGAAATCACAAAACCAGGCAACCCCCCACCTGTTCCGACATCCAATAAGCGCCCTTCTGGCAAATGCGGAATCACACTCAAACTATCAAGTAAATGTTTAACCAACATTTCTTTTGGATCACGAATTGCGGTTAAATTATAGGCTTTATTCCACAATGACAAGTTATCTTGGTATTTCAAAAGCTTATTCAACGTGTCATCAGACAACGTTAAACCAAGTTTCAAAGAGCCATCTTTTAGAGAAGCAAATAAAGGATGCATAGTTTGTCTATAGTCTATCTATGTAACGGTAACGTGAAAAATCTTGATGCGAATGATAACAGGAAGCACGGGTCTAACACTGCATAGATGTTAGATGATTCAAAGAAAAATGACCCATTCTGGCAAAAATATCAAACCACGTCACATTTCACGCCATTGGAATGCTCATGATCAACATGTTATTTTATAAAAATCACTAGGGTGTGTCGACATTTAGCCATTTTTCATGCAAAAACAACATAGACTGTCTTGGAGTTATCACAAAATTTGGCAACGAGATCAGATGTCAACACGCCCTAAATATCATCTTTAAAATCTAATAGGAAATACCATGTTTAGCGTCAACATCACGCCTCGATTCTATGAAACTGACGCTTTTGGTCATATTAATAACACCGTCATCGCGGGTTGGCTTGAAGCTGGACGCGCACCGATTTTTAAGATTTTTACGCCTGCAATGGATATTCAACAATTGACATTGATTCTTGCGCGCATCGAAATCGATTTTGTTGCACAAACCCATTACGGTCATGACGTGACCATCAAAACAGGCATTGAACGTGTCGGCAACTCATCATTTGTCGTGATTCAAGAAGCTTGGCAAAATGATGTTTTAGTCGCTAAAGGCAAAGCCGTTCAAGTCTATTTTGACTTTAAAACCCAAAAATCCGATCGGATTCCAGACCCACAACGCGCGCAATTAGAAGCATTGATTAAGGCGTAAATTAAAAAAACTAGATATTTCTAATGGCTGTAGGGACGAACTGAGTTCGTCCATTATTTCCATCGCATACACGGGCGAACAAAGTTCTCCCCTACATCATATTAACGATAACCCCAGACTTTGACTTTAAACCAAGCCGCATACAGTGCTGGAACAAAAACAAGTGTGAGTGCTGTACCGACAAATAACCCACCCATAATCGCTGTCGCCATCGGCCCCCAAAACATACTCTGTGCAAGCGGATACATCCCCAACATCGCAGCAGCGGCAGTCAGAATCACTGGTCGCGCACGTCGTGTTGTTGCATCAAGAATCGCCGTAAATTCATCATGCCCCTCCTCGACATCCTGCGAGATTTGATCCACTAGAATCACAGAATTACGCATCACCATACCAGCCAAAGCGATCACACCAATCAAGGCAACGAACCCAAATGGTGAGTTCGAAATTAAGAGCGCTGGAACCACACCAATCAGCCCTAATGGCGCTGTCAGGAACACCATACACGTTTTAGAAAAACTGTGTAATTGCATCATCAGTAGCGTCAGAATAATAATGACCATCAGTGGCACTACACCAATAATCGCTAGATTTGCACGATTACTTTCAGCAATCGCACCAGCCATTTCGATCTCATAACCCACAGGCAATGCTTTACGGATCTCATCTAATTGATGATCAATCTGTGTACTGGCATAAGGCGATTGCACGCCATCGACCACATCCGCAGAAACACCGATGTAGCTATTACGATCGTAACGCCACAACACGGGGTCTTCATAACCAGACTTGATCGTTGCAATTTGTGATAAAGGCACTGCTCCACCATTTCTTGTGAACAAAATCACTTGCCCTAATGCTTCAATTGATTGTCGTTCATGCTGATTTGCTCTTAATACAACATCAACCTGATCTTCACCTTTTGGAATATAAGTAACAGGAATTCCGTTCAGCATCATTTGCACAGTGTCAGCTAAATCTTTTTTAGACACGCCAAGCATCTCTGCTTTGGCCTGATTGACATCAATATTTACACTACGAGACTTCTGATCCCATTCAAGTAAAGTATCTTTAACCAAACGATTATGACGCATGACATTTTGTACTTTATATGCAATATCACGAAGTACGTTTTCGTCAGGTCCTTTGATACGAAAAGATATCGGATACTTCACTGGTGGCCCAAATTCAAGACGTTTAACTTGTCCAATCGCATCTGGAAACTTTTCATTATCATTGAACAAAGTAATCAACTTTGCACGAACGCGCTCTCGCGCCTCGACACCTTTGGTCATAATGACAAATTGGGCATAGCTTGCATTCGGCAGCTCTGGAACTGCGGATAAATAATACTGAGGACTGCTTTTTCCAATATAAGAAGCAAAATATTGAATATCAGAATTACCCTCTAATATCTTTTCAAGACGCTTCACATCGGCTTCGGTTGCGCTAATTGACGAACCAGGACGTAAAGTCAGCGTCACATGAAGCTCTGGGCGCTCCGCAGATGGAAAAAACTGTTGTTGAACAAAT
Organism: Gammaproteobacteria bacterium; assembly: GCA_028868515.1. Lineage (GTDB taxonomy): Bacteria > Pseudomonadota > Gammaproteobacteria > Pseudomonadales > Moraxellaceae > Aquirhabdus. The sequence continues at coordinate 126,184 of JAGWUI010000002.1, read as the reverse complement.
CCCATCCCAATCATTGAAGCGACAAATAAACCTACAGTCACAGAAATGACAATCCATTTATGTCGAACTGCAAGCGTAATCATGTCCTTAAATTTCTTAAAAAACGGTGTATCGTAAGGATCATGTTCTTGTTGACCTTGATTTGCATAACGATCTGGAAGCAGCTTCACACCCAAATATGGGGTAAAAATAACCGCGACAATCCATGAAACAATCAAAGCAGTACCCAAAACCCAGAAGATTCCACTCGCATATTTGCCCGCATCTGATTTCGCCAAGCCAACAGGCATAAAGCCTGCAACGGTGATCAAAGTTCCAGTCAGCATCGGGAAAGCAGTCGATGTATAAGCAAAAGAAGCTGATCGAATCCGATCCCATCCTGCCTCCATCTTCACCTGCATCATTTCTACGGCAATGATGGCGTCATCAACTAAAAGTCCTAACGAAATAATCAATGCACCCAAGGTGACTCGATCTAAGTCCCAGCCATTAGACTTCATAATGACCGCAACGATCGCAAGCACTAAAGGAATACTGGTCGCAACAACAAGACCTGATCTAAATCCCAGTGCAATAAATGAAATGACGAGAACAATGACAAGCGCTTCTAGAAAGCTCTTTTCAAACTCCCAAATCGATTGTTTAACCACTTTTGGCTGGTCAGCAAACTTGGTCATAGTCAAACCAACAGGAAGCTCTTTTTGTAGCTCAGCAACTTTATCTTCGAGATCCTTACTAAAAGTCAGAACGTTCCCACCAGGCTGCATCGTCAGACCGATCACTAAAGCAGGCTGTGCATTAAAGCGAGCCTGATAATCAGGAGGATCTTGATAACCATGACGTATTGTCGCGACATCTCGTAGACGTAGAACGGTATTACCCGAACGTATCGGAGTATTGCCTACATCAGTTTGATTCTTGAAAGAATTACTAATACGAACAAACACTTTGTCGTTTTTGGTATCAAAAGCACCTGATGGTGTAATGGTATTCTGTGCAGCAAGTGCATTCAGGATGGCGCTTGGTGAAATGCCTAAACCAGCAAGTTTTTTACTGGAAAATTCAACAAATATTTGCTCTTTTTGCTTGCCAAAAATATCGACTTTTTTAGCGTTTGGAACACCTTGCAACTTGAGTTTAATTTTTTCAGAATAGGTTAATAGTTCTGAATAGCTCATATCTTTCGATTGAACAGCATAAAGTACCGAATAAATATCAGAATATTCATCGTTATAAATCGGGTCTGTGACACCTGCTGGAAATTCACTACGAATATCATTAACTTTTTTACGAGCCTGATACCACGCTTCACGTAATTGCTCATCGCTTTGACCGCCCTGCATTTCCAGAATCAGACCACCATAGCCTTGTCGGCTAAATGACTGGATTGCTTTGACATGATCTAATTCTTTGAGTTTATTCTCCAAGCGATTAATGACTTGCTCTTGTACTTGCTCTGCGGTCGCACCCGGCCAAGTCATCAAAATCGACATTGCAGGCACAGTAAATTGCGGATCCTCTGAACGACCTAGCCCGTTAAATGCCATGCCGCCGCCAATCATTGCAATGATCATGAGAAACATCACAAAAGTCTGATGTTTCACTGCCCATTCAGATAAATTGAATGACTTTAACATCTTGCAGTCGTCCTTAATTCGATGTGGAAGAAGACGCTGCATCAGCCGATTGCGGCTGATCTGGCTCATGATTCTGGATTTCTAAAGGACGCTCTATCGCCTCAACAGTCATGTTGTCATCCAATTTTTGGATGCCCACAGTAACCACTTGCATCCCATTTGTGAGACCCGTAACTTGAATCGTAGACTCTGCAAAGCGAACGACATTCACAGGAACTCGCTTTAGATGATGGTCTTTTGTCACCACCCAAACAAATGTTGAAGCATTGGTTTTTCCAACAGCACCCGAAGGTAATGTGATTCCTGCTGACGGTGTAATACGTTGTAAAACAACCTGTGCGCTCATTCCCTGTTTTAACTGAGCCATCGCTTCATGCTTAAGCCCAACCAACGTATAACGTGCTTCAAAACTCTGACTCATTCCTGACGCCACAGGTGATAAACGGCGTAACTTTAGTTCCATATCTTGTGGCGGTGTTGTTGAATCAACTGTTGAATCATTTGGCCAAAACTTGGCATGTGCACGCCACGCATTGATGTCTTTCACCATGTAATCTGGCAAATCAACGGCCAACTCCATTTCACTCTGATCTGATAGCGTTGCAACTGGCTGACCTTCTCCAACAATTTGTCCAACCTCAAATCGTATATCACTAATCACCCCAGACTGCGGAGCAACAAGATTCAAATAGCTGACCTTATTTTGATTGAGATTCAATTGCTTTTCTGCTTGAGCAGTCACTGCGGCACTTGCAATTTTTTTAGATAAAACTTGTTCATATTCGGAACGACTCACTGTTCCATCTGCCACAAGATTCTTGAGTCGCGCTTCTTCACGAGCAGCCTGTTCTGAATCGGCTCTTGCTGCAACCACTTGCTGTTGTGCTGTTTGCTCAGCCAAACCATAATCCTCGCCGTCCAACCGAGCAAGGACTGTACCTTGCTTCACAATATCTCCGACTTCGACATACCGATTAATCACTTTGCCACTAGCACGAAAACTCAGCATCGTCTGAATACGAGGCATAAATGTGCCATTAAAGCGCTCCTCTTCTCCCATCGCATTAGATGAAATCGTGGTCACAAGTACACGACTTGCAGGAATTGGTGGCTCAGTTTTCTTTGCACAGGCGACAAATAGCACAGGATAAACAACCATGCATACGCCAATTAATCCAAGCTGAATCGTGTGTAGCCATGATTTTTCTGGAGAGTGATCTTGGTTAGCGGAAAATCTAAACTGCATTAATCTGCTCCCGAATGAACTGGCTTCACGCCTATAACGTCAGTATTTTCTTGATTTGATAGTGATTGCGATGCTGGCACTTGCTTAGCATGAGAAGAAACTTGAGAGGAAAATAGCCGACTAAACCAATTCTCTTTATCTTGAGATTTCTTTTCACTTGGCTGAAGTAACGGACTATGAGATTTGGCTTTAAATAATGTATCCGAAAATGATTGATCTGCACGCGGCAGCCAACTACCACCTAACGCGGTATACAATCCTATCGTTGCATCAGCTTGAGAAAGCTGAACATCCAGCAAAGACATTTGTGCGACGATCTGCCCTCGATTCGCTTCCTGTAATCTCACACGATTTGTGAGACCCTGATCGAATAAACGTTGAGTATGCGTATATGCATTCTGATATTTCAGCGCAACGTTCTTTAAATCATCGATTCGCTTCTGTCCTTGCTTGCGGACTGAAATACTATTTTCGACTTGGGTTAAGGCATTAAAAACGGTTTTGTTATATTGAATCAGAGCCGTTTTTTCTTTAACCGTTTGCCCAACAATCGCCGCTTTAATGCGCGCATCATACAAAGGCAATGCAAATGACAACGCCGTATTTAAAAAATAAACTGGCGTTAATGGGACAGGTGATGACGGTGTGAAGGCAAGATCTTGTCCACCCCAAACCAAACTTGCCACGGTTTTTGGCAACCGATTGCGTTCAGCTTGAACCAAGCGATCACTCTCACTCGCAAGTTGCAATTCAGCCACACGAATATCTGGACGACGTGTCAGCAAATCGATGGGTAAACCTGTAGGAATATTTTCAAATAATACAGGCTGATTCAGGATTTCTGGATTTGGCGTAATCTTGAGCTGTTCAATCGGCGTCACGGTTAACAACGCAATTTGATGGTGTGCATTGTCCAGCGCATTATCAATCTGACGTAACGAGGCGTTATAGTTTGCGAGGTTAATTTCAACTTGATCCATCTGAATTTCATTACTCAGACCCACTTGTTGACGTTTCGCTTCTGCATCCAACGTATCTTGTTGTGATGCGATTAAATTGGTCATTAATTCTTTACGGACTAATAAGCTTTGGTATAAAAAATATTGAGATGCTGTTTCTTGGCTCGCAACCAACTGTGCACCATAAACACCCCAAATACTGGCATCAACTTCTTTTAACGCAGCAGCTTTTCCAGCACGACCCGCGCCAAAAATATCAAAGTCCCAATTAAAATTTAAACCTGCTTGCGAAATTCTTTTATCAGGCAATAAATCACCTGTCTTTACCGCCTTGGAATAACCAGTACTGTCGGTATTTCGGCCGCCATTTAGATAAAGCGTCGGGAGAAGATCCGCACTCGCTGACGCAGCACCTGAACGCGCTAAATTCACTCGCTCCAACGCCAAGTCCACATCAAAATTCTGCTTTGCTGTCTTTTCAATCAGAGCTGTTAGCTGTGGATCGTGGAATTGCTGCCACCACGGTGTATTTTGATCAAACTGAGGTGACACAGCATGATCAATCGACGCTGTATCAGCAACATCTGAACTATACTTTTGTGGAAAAGCAGCTTTGGTCCACTCATCAGCCGCTGGAGTCGGTGGATTGACTTGACATGCGGTGAGATAAATTGAAGCTACACCGATTACAATGAGCTTAACCCTGTGACGATTTTGATCGATAAATCCATCCACGATCATGCTGGAACAACTCCAAGTTCCAATATGACATCACAAGCGTTTTTAATCGCATTGCCTTCGTGAGAAAGATTCTTGGCATAAACTCGACAATGTTCACGAACCTTCACATCCGTGATTAACTTCTTCAGCACATAAGCAACAACGGTTGGGGTATAACTCATCGGCAGCAACTGCTTGCCCACACCCAATAAGTTCACCACCCGATTTGCATTATCAAACTGATCATAGGCGACAGGTCTAATAAGCTGAGGAATGCCCGCATGTAAGGCTAAACTCGTTGTGCCAATCCCACCGTGATGAACGATTGCAGCCAATTTTGGCAGCAACAAATGATATGGCAGGAAGCTGTAATGGACTATGCCTTCTGGCAAATGCTCAGGGACTTGGTTATTAAATGGCGTGAGCAAAATTCCGCGAATTTTTCCCTGTAAGCAAGCCTTGATCGATGCTTCAAAAAAATCTTGCGCCATCGCTGAAGCTGTTCCTGCGGTAAACAAAACAGGCGGATCTCCAGCATCGAGAAATGCTTGAATATCATCAGGTAAACGCTCATCTGAGCCATGTGCATTTTGTGGAAAACCTGCAAAATGAACTTTTGCAGACCAATCTGCCTGAGGGACAGCAAACCACTGAGGAAACATGCCGATCACTGCATCAGCATCAGTCATCCAACCCCTGAAAACCTTGCGCAGTGGCTTCAATCCGATAAGATGTCTTAACTCATTGAATGGCTTATTCACACTGTGATCGAAGTACAAATGATCCATCGCACTCCATGCCATATTTTTGACGACATTTGGCATCTTTGGCGTAATCCAAATAGGCAACAACTTTGATGGATAAGTATTTGATCTAAAAGGAACAGGTGCTAGATGCACAGTCGCTGTCGGAATGTGATGTGTCTCTTTCAAAAACCGTGTTGAAAACATCAAAGGATGACCGATCGTAATCGTCTCATCAGGAATGACATCCTGCGTCATCGCTTTATAATATGGTAGGCAAATACTCAAAAAATACTTCGTCACATGACGAAACGCCTTAAATGGTTTTTTACCATTTGTATCACTCCAAACCGCCAAATACTCCTCAACAGTCCCAATTGGAGTAAATCTAATGCCTGTATCACGCAAATATTTTTCAAAGAATGGATTAGCATAAAAAACAACCTCATGCCCACGAGCAATCATCTCCTGTCCGATGGCAATAAAAGGCAAAACGTCGCCATGACTTCCAGCTGTTGCAATAAGGATTCTCATATATGCATCCATTCAACATTTAATGTATTTGTTGTTTCAAGATGGCCACTTTGTGATTTGGGCTGTCTTTCAATTGATTTGATATCGCCTATCATGCTAGAGAAAATAGTGAGCTTAGGCAGGTGGCTAGTCTATGTAGAGATGACAATAATTACAGGTCATCCAGAGACAAATGTCGGTCAAATACAGCCATTATGGATTAGACTTGAGATTATGCAGATTGTCAGATTGACAAATTTATGACGAATGATTAATTTCACTCTGACTCAAAAAACAACCCTATGACACAACTTATAGCAAGCGTTTTTCTAGCGTCACAATGGTCATAGTGCGACAAACATGCGGCAGTTTTTTTAATTCAGGATGATTAATGAGCATCGATTTAGATACAAAATGCATTCCACTGGTTCATATGCAAACTTATTTCGACCTCAGTAAAGGAATTGTCCACGACTTAAATTGGTTAGAAAAACGTACAAAACTCCAAATCAGCAATCCTGATGAAATATTCAAAACCATTCAGAACATCAATCCAACCGACTTTTATAGAAAAGCTGGCATAGATTACAGCAATGATATTACTCATGTCTTTATCACTCCTCGGCAATGCCTCATGCTTGCCAATCAAGCGATCAACGCACTAAATATGCCTTTTTTAGGTCTTGTGATGGGTAATCTGATGACCATTTCCCATCACGGTATGGCAGGTGTTGCGGCTGTAGCTCAACCTACTCTTGCGGGCTGCCTCCATAGTATCGGCCGATACATCTCTGAACTTTTCCCTCTACTGGAAATGTATGCCAAGATAAAAGACGATAAAGGCATGTTTATTATTTCCGAGAATGTCAAATTTCCGCCCAACTTTCACTTCTTCGTCGAACTCTATATGGTGAGTTTTTATAATATTTTTAATCATCTTGTCGGCGGCGAGTTTAAATTGCATAGCGTTAATTTCAGCTATCCAGAACCAGCGTGGGGGCAAATGTATCGTCACTATTTCCGAAACTGTACCGTTCGCTTTAATCAACCAAAAACTTGTCTCTTGGGTGAGGCAAGTCTAGGTTTTTATGAACTCCCATTTGCAAATCGTTTAATGGCAATGTCTGCGGAAAAGATTCTTTATGAAAATACACCCTCTAATTCTCAACGATTACTACCTTTGCGCTTACGCCGATTATTAATGCGATATTATGGTGCGTTTCCGTCATTAGATACTGCTGCAAGTGATCTTGGTATGAGTGCTCGCACTTTAAGTAGACGGTTAGCAGAAGATGGTACGACCTACCAGCAAGTGTTAGATACCTTACGAGAAAAACTCGCCAAAGAATACTTTCTTCGTGGCGGAACATCAGTGACTCAAGTTGCACTCATGCTGGGTTATACGGATTCATCAAATTTCTCAAAAGCATTCAAACGGTGGACTGGTCTATCTCCTACTGAATACATGGAAATCAATCCAACTTGAACTGGAGCTACTTGCTCTTACTTCCTTTCTCGACAAAAAGTTTCGCCAAATCAATTCACCTTATCGGTTAAATCTCGCCAATTTTAACTTGATCAGGTCAAATCCAGCCACAGTGATTGACAACAACTTCACTTCTCAGTAAGTTTCGATCCACATAGTGTACATCTGTGCACTCAGAAAACTGATGTCGTGAAGTAAATACTTCTAGATCAACCAAAACAAAAAAAATCAGTACGAAATGTACTCGATGAATCATCAATCATGATGGATGGACCGATGAATATAGATCTTGATACAAAATGTATTCCTTTGGCTTATGTAGAGAACTATCTCAATCTACGCAAAGAAATTACTCCAGACATCAACTGGTTAACCAAACGCATCAAACACGATTTATTTAATGCAGAATCAACGATTAAAGCAGTTCTCGGGATTGATTTAGAAGTTTGTTATCGTAAAGCGGGAATTGAATATAGCCCCGACCAGACTAATATCCTCATTAGTCCTAGACAATGTTTTCAACTCATTGATCAAGCCATTCATCTTCTAAAAATGCCTTACTTGGGGCTTGTCATGGGCAATCTCATGACGATTTCCCACCATGGTATGGCGGGCATGGCTGCCATCACTCAGCCAACCTTACATGACTGTATGGAAGTCATTTGTCGTTTTTGTTCAGAGCTATTTCCACCGATGGAAATGCATCTGCAACCTGAAGACAACAAGCTCATGTTTGTCATTGGTGCAAACATGGATTTATCACATCTCACGCAATATCTTTTTGAATTAAATACTGTTAGTTTTTACAATATATTTAATCACTTAGTTGCAAATGAGCATCAAATTTTAGGCGTTGATTTTAGCTACCCTGAACCATCTTGGGGACATATTTATCGACGTTACTTTAAATGCCCTGTCAGATTCAACCAACCTCAAACTCGATTAATCATCGACGCTGAAGTTGCTCATTACGAACTCCCTCTCGCGAATCGCCAAATGGCAATATCGGCAGAAGAAAAACTGTTTGAGAACATTCCAACTCGCACGCTTTGCCTACTCCCTCAACGTTTACGCAGACTTTTACTGCGCTGCTACGGTGCATTTCCTTCATTAGAATCAGCAGCGAGCAATTTAGGCATGAGCGGTCGTACATTGAGTCGAAAACTGGCAGAAGAAAGCACGACTTATCAACAAATATTGGATGCAGTCCGCGAAAAATTAGCAACAGAGTATTTTTCGCGTGGTGGCGAATCCGTCACTCAAATTGCACTTGTGCTCGGATTTACGGATTCATCTAATTTTACCAAGGCTTTTAGACGTTGGACTGGCGTATCTCCTACCGAGTTTATAGAAATGCAACACGCCTAATTTTTATATGTTTAAAACATGGTATGAGATCTTAACCTCATACCAAAACCAACACTTACCATTTGGCAAAATGCTTTTCCAACAAGCCTAATTCACCGTCAAATTCGATCGTATCTGACTCACATTTTATTCGACCAGAAACCTTAGATACCCACTGATTAAAATGACTGGCCACTAATCCTAAATTCAATGACTCTTGGCGACACCAACCCGTTTCGACACTCAGATCCACCGAATGATCCGCCGAATAAACATGCCAAGTTGAACTATTTTCGGTCTGATCACCTTCAACTAAAGTAAACATGACTGGTGGAATTTCAAAAATCTTTCCATCAATCCAAAGCGCATTTTCAGTACCAAATCCTTGGTTCACACCCATCGCAAAATTAAGCCCGACACGCTGACCACTCGCAATTGTTGCTGACACACTGAGCCAATGCCATGACGTGCGGTAATTTAAAAAACCACAACTATCATCAGTGGCTGCCAGATAGCCAGACTCAGGTGAAATCTCAACACGCTGGCCTTGATGTAGGTAGTATCCACGCACCTCTTCTGCTGTTTGTTTCTGCGTATATGTCCAACCTGTCGCACCTGTTGGGTTACATAAAGCAAGTGGCTCAACTTGAGAAATATCAATCGTTGCATCTAATAAGCATTGATTTCCCTGAGTTACCTTCACAACGCGCTTTTGATCAGCACGAATAATCTCAATCTTGAAACTACCCTTTTCAAACACGCAATGCGCTAAATCAGCTGGATTCTCAATTTTTGTTTGATACGCAAGAGGCTGTAACGCTGAGATTTCCTGAACCTTGTTCGTTCTTTTATTGTAGATATAAAAAAAACCATTCCCAACCCAGCCTAAATTGACAACGGCTAGGCCAATCATTACATCTTGGTTATTAATACCGACAAACTGAAAAGACTTAAAACCCAGCTTACGTTTCAACGCAGCCTGAATCCCTCGTAATGGCTTATTAAACGGTGATACAAGCTCAAAATCATCCACATTAATCACGGACGGCGTTGACTCAAAACGGCCATAACGTGGCTGACCATTTACAATTAAAGGCGTAACCATTTAAAACTCTCTATACAAATCATTAATCTGAATTTATGCAGGCGTATCAGCAAATACAGGCATCATATTTTCTAACCCATTTTCACGTTTCACTTGCTCCGCCATCATATTGGCATCAACTTTAGCAAAGGTATCAGGAGCATAGCGACGTGCAAGTGCATTAAGCTTATCTTCAATCTTTTTAGGTAATTTAATGCCCAGTGGATTTGACTCTTGTAAATCACTCGATGAAATAATGCGTGTACCCATAATATAGTCAAACCAAGGCTTGGTAACACACCAATTCGCATCCTGATTCGTATTCATATGATGATCGTAATGCCAAGGAATTGTCTTTTTACCCCACTCTGGATCAAGGTGTGATTTCCGATGAGTGCGATAATAATTCCAACCACAATAATAAGAAGTCAGCGTAAATAAAGGCGCTACAGGAAATACAAAAGTGGTTAAACCAGCCAAAAGTACCACGCCTCTAATCTCTAAGCGACCTGCATCATTTTCCATAGGATGCAGATAAAGCTCATGATCATAATATTGATTTAAACGAGTGCGGCGATGATGCGCCCAATGGTTTTTCATGCGCTTCTCATCTGGAGACTTACGCCCTCCGCCAGCTTGTGGCTTACCGTGTAAAGCATACTTGTGTGTGTACCACTCCACACCGTTGGCGAAAAACAACGCAAGAGGAATTCCTAACATAACACTCACCCAATCCTTGGATCACAAAATAATGTTTTAAATATAGTGATCTGATTTGAGATGAATATCCACTTTTTATTTCATTTTCTATTTTTAGGTTAAAAAACTTACGTCATTTATAGAGGTCGTTGCTAAATTCTCAGTTTCTCTCATGACGAGCAAACCAATGTCAGAAGGAAGCAATGTCGGGGACATCATTCTGTCGAACAGAGTTCGCCCCTACGATTTTCCTCAGTATTTCATGCTTGTCTTTTATACAAATGGTTATAAAGTATGCACCGTTCTGACTATAGTCATATCCCAATAAACGATTCCGTTTGCGTTGAGCTAGCTCTTTCATTTTTTTTGATTTTTTAGCAAATTGCAATAAAGGCTTTCAAATGCATCTTGGTCGTGGGTTAAAGCCCACGCTACGCCTTGCTAAGGAATATACTCATAAAAACCAACATATTGCTTTTTCTCCAACGACTTATTAAATAAGTCCATTATCAACCTCAAAATAACCATCGTTGCCCCAAACGTATCATTATCATCATTAGATTTAAAATCATCTAAAGTTACAGATTCAGCCTCATGCAATTGATCTTCCAATGAATCACTAAAAAACTCATAAGCCCATTCTTCAAAAATTGTCGGTTGGGTTTTAGTGTATTGGAATATTTTCTTAATAGCGTCAACAACTTGAGTTTGTTGTTGGTAATCAAAAGTCACTAGTCTTTTTTCAAAGAGTTCCTTATAGGCCTTACAGGAATCTGCAACATCTGCTTCATTTCGTTCTTGAAAAAAGTGTAATGCTGTTAAATCATCAAAATGATGAATAATATCTCGAACAATATCTCCAAAAACATCCGATCTTGAATGAAAATTTAACTCCATTTCATCTAATACATTCTTTTCCACCAAATCTTCAGACCAATCAATAGATAAAGGTAAATTTTTTTTTGTAAAAAATACATAATCCCTATGCCAAGACACACTAATCTCCTTTTAATTATTTCAAAAACAATAGAAATAGACTAAGGGCTAGCCCCACAAACCCTTAGCAGTAAAAACCTTACTTCATCACCACCAAAATCCGTATCGAATCAGGCACAAGTGACAACTGCTCAAGCAATTTCAAACCTTGCGCACGTTGATTGGTCAAACGTTCAATTTCATCCTCACGGACACTTGGATTGTGCTCTTTCAGATAAATCAAACGATCCAACTCTTGTTGTAAGTGATCACCATAACGCTTCTGAGCAGTTTCCGAAAATCCTTTGATCTGTGATCTCGCAAGCTCCTCAGCTTGCTTATAACGCTGCTCGATCACATCACGACGTAACTTCACAACTTGACGTGCATTATTCATATCCAGTGAATGAAGCTGCGGTTGCAACATGGCTGAATTAATACGCGCTGACAAATCCTGACCATTTTCACTGATCAAGACACGAATCAACTGCTGAGGCAGACTCGCAGCAAGATTCAAAACTTTAGGCGCAATCACTTCGACGCGGAACCATGCCTCAAGCAGAATTTTTCCTGCTGGAATCACAGAGCTACGCAGTACACAGACATTGGCATTACCAAAAGATTGTGTACGCACCATTTCAAAAATACGACCCATCAACGGATGTTCAACCGTCATGTATTCAGTATCTTCTCGCGTTAATGCTTGCTCACGATGGAATGTGACCGTCATCCCATCTTCTGGTAGATCTAAGCCATCCACCAACATTTCAGCCGAAGGATGAATGATCAAACTACCGTCATGCTGTTCATCATGTTCGATATTGGTCGATGACAAGAAACGCAGCATGAAATCAGGTAAAGAGTTGTTTGCATCTTGATCTTGCATCGCACGAATAATGCGATTAGCAACGGTTGGACGACAAGAATTGAACTCGAGCAAACGATCACGTCCAGATTGTAATTCTGCTTCTAAGTCCAAACGTTCATCATTGACTTGTGCCAAGAATGCATCAAAACGATTGTGGTCATCCTCAGATTCAAGCGGTGCCAACAATGCTTCTTTGAGCGTCACCAAATGATTTTCTTGCAGAACCTGTGCAGTCGGTGAAATATGACCAAAAATATCCAACGCATCGTTATACCAACGGAACATGCGCTCTTGCGCAGTTTGCATTAAATATGGCACGTGAATTTGAATACGATTTTGCTGACCGATACGATCTAAACGACCAATACGCTGTTCCAGCACATCTGGATTAGATGGCATATCAAACAAAACAAGGTTACTTGCAAACTGGAAATTACGTCCTTCTGAACCAATTTCAGAACACAGCAAAATCTGTGCGCCATAAGTATCATCTGCAAAATAAGCCGCCGCTTGGTCACGCTCCAGCAAGCTCATGGCTTCATGGAACATCGCAGTGCGAATACCACCATGTACACGCAGCGCAAGTTCAAGTGATTCAACTACAGGACCACTACGCGCAATCAACAATACTTTTTGATGTTTAAGTTCAGTTTTCAGTAAGTTTAACAACCACGGCACACGGGGATCGGTTTGCATCCATTCGCCATCAAGTTGTTCTTCTTCTGGCCACATTTGCTTACGCAAATTACCCGTGGTTGGCCAACCTTCTGGTGCAATCAGCGGTGCTGGCAAGCAATCGCGACCTTGGAAACCTTGAATTGCTTCACGCGTATTACGGAACAAAATCCGTCCAGTACCATGGCGATCTAACAATTCACTAATCGCACGATAGCGCGCATCTGGTGTATCTTCGACAGGATGCCCAAGCAGCGCGGTAATCGCCTCATGCTGTGCTTCATCTAGCATGTCATCAGACATCAGCGCTTCGGCGACTTTTGCAGTATCCGCGTAATTCGCTTCTTCTTCCAAGAAATGATTCAGCGTATCAAAACGCTCAGGGTCAAGCAGACGCAAACGCGCAAAGTGACTATCCACACCTAACTGTTCAGGTGTTGCGGTGAGCAGCAACACACCTGCTGTTTGATTGGCAAACTCAGCAACGAGATCATAGCGATCATTACCGCCTTCATCTTCATGCCAAGTTAAGTGATGCGCTTCATCCACGACCAAAAGATCAAAACCTGCTTGCAGTGCTTGAAGTTTCAGATCTTCATGGTCAAGCAACAAATCGACGCTGGCAATGATGCAGCTTTCGGTCTCAAACGGATTGGCTTCGGGTTCGTTTTCTTTTAAGAATGCAGTGCGTTCGAGATCAAATAACGAGAAATTCAGATTGAAACGACGGCGCATTTCAATCATCCACTGATATTGCAATGAATCAGGAACTAGCACGAGGATTCGCTCGCTGCGACCCGTCGTCAATTGCTGGTGCATGATCAAACCAGCTTCGATTGTTTTCCCTAAGCCAACTTCATCTGCCAGCAAAACACGCGGCGCAAGACGGCGACCAACTTCATGAGCAATATAAAACTGATGCGGAATCAATCCTACACGTGGACCAATCATGCCACGTAGCGGGCTTGTCGCCATACGCGATTGAGTCAGTAACGCTTCAATGCGGAGGTCATACCATTCTTTAGGTTCAAGTTGGCTCGCAAGCAAACGTTCAAGCGGACGCGCTAATTGTAAATGAGCAGCAAGACGGGTTTCTGAGAGCGTTTTTGTGATTTCAGGTTTTGCAACTTGTGTGCAGTGATAACGCAAAACACCAGAATGAACTTCAGTCGATAGAACCATCCAATCGACACCATCCAAATCCGTTAAAGAATCACCAGCAGCAAAAATAATTCGCGATAACGGCGCACTTGCTCGTGCATAAACGCGCGTTTCATCACTCTTTGGAAATAAAATACTGATCGTCCGTTCATCAACATCAACAAGAACGCCCAAACCTAATTCTGATTCGGTATCTGACAACCACCGCTGACCAATTGCAAAATCTTGCATAACGCTTTTATTTCCAAAGAAAAACAAAAATATGAGATAGAAATGGAACTGAGAATATTTCGCTATTTGCTCATGTTTTAAGCATATTATCAATATGCAAACAATTTGCAAAAAAACACTTCAAAATATGCAGCGCATATTTTCACATATTTGAACATGCTTTATCGAATATTTTTTCAAAAATTAGATCTATAGAATGCCAAATATATCACGCAAATAGTTTCATGTAACAAAAACAAATTTTACCAAAAATCAGCATCTAGATTGAAGCTCATTCGTTCACCTGTGACAGGATGATTAAAGCCTAATTCAGCAGCATGAAGACACAATCGGCTCATCAGAGATTGACCAATTTCATTAGCATACAACTCATCACCAATAATCGCATGACCGATATATTGAGTATGAACTCGAAGTTGATGAGAACGTCCAGTAATGGGTTTCAGTAACACTTTTGTCACCGTTGTATTATTAATTTCATAAATATCTAATGCTTGCCAATCCGTCAATGCTTTTTTTGGATACAATTTATCCGTTACATGTAATGGTGGCGTCGTCGGCTCATAGCGTACAGGCACATCAATCGAGCCTTCACCTGTTAATTTTCCAAGCAAAATCGCTTGATACATTTTTGTCGTGAGTCGATCTTCGAACTGTTTGGAAATATTGCGCTGCGCCTCTGGATTAAGTGCAAAAACCATCAAACCTGATGTGTCACGATCTAGACGATGAACGAGTTTTATATTCGGCTCAACTGCTTGTAATCGAGTCAGTAAGCTATCGAACAAATGCTCGCCTTTTCCTGGCACCGATAGCAGTCCTGGCGGCTTATAAATAATTAAAAAATCATCACATCGGTAATGAACAGAATAGTTTGATTCTGAAAAAAAGGGGGATTCTGGAAAATTAGCTGAATCAGAGGACATACAACTCACGGCAAGATAGTGGCAAATCATGCATATAATAGCATTGTTATAATTTTTACGGACATTGACCAAAGATTGGCAATGTCAGCTCAAATACAAATGCATTCAAGCTGACATCTATTCGACGCTTATTTCACATGATTTTTTATAAATTGAGCAATTTCATCCAAAGCTTGATCTGATGTTTTGAGCAAAGCATTAAACATTTGGAAGTTATGCCACATGCCATCATAGACATGACAATCTACTGCAATTCCTGAGCGTTCAGCACGTTTGGCGAGTTGCAGTGCATCATCCAATAAAACCTCCTCAGTACCCACTTGAATCAGCATCGGAGGTAAACCAGTTAAATCAGCAAAAACTGGCGAAACACGTGCATCTGCACTTTGAATATCGCCACGATATGCATCTGCGCCACGTTTTAATATTTCCTTAGTCAGCATTGGGTCGCGTAACGCATTCTTCTTAAATGAGTCTGCGCACAATGTCATATCAACAAATGGAGAGATCAATAATGCCGCAGCAGGCAAAGCAACTTTCAGCTCACGTAAAGCGACTAATGTTGCTAATACAAGAGCGCCTCCCGCTGAATCGCCGCCTAAAATAATATGTTCAGGTAGATAACCTTTTGCCAATAAGGCTTGATAAGCAGCCAAACAATCATCAAGTGCTGCTGGGTAGCGATGCTGTGGAGCCAAGCGATAATCCAGCATATAGACTGTCGCACCACTTCTCGCTGCGATTTCACCACCTAATGCACGATGAGTAGCCGCCGACCCTGCAACAAACACCCCACCATGAAAATGTAATAATGCATAGTTTTGTTCAGCAATCTGATGAAAACCACTTTTCAGATTCAGTTGTTCAGCATTGACTCCGCCCAATACCAAACGCTCAACTTGAACATCAGATCTGACTTTAAATATTCCAGCACTTAATTCCATGGCATTTCGAAGAAAAGTCAGTGGTAAAGGTAAACCACTAGCAGCCTTAAATGACCCTCTCAAGCCTGCCTTGATACTTGTTGTTGCTGCTTTTTCTTTATAATTCAAAAGAATTTTCTGATACTTTTTTACTGGCAATTTCATATTTACCTTACTCAATTAGGGCGTGTTGACATCATGTTAATCAGTATGTGTGATCACCAATAATTTCAAGTCGCATATTGGTGATAAATAGCACATTTGTTTAACGAATTGCATCAAACTGTTTATGCATACGCTGATAAAACGCCAGTAAATGCGGATGCTGTTCATCGACTTTAAGCCCAGCCAAACGACCAAAATCAAGAGCTGCATACAAAGTCAAATCAGCAACACTCAGACTGTCTCCAGCGAGGTATGGCACAACTTGTAAGCGTCGATCAAAATAAGCAAAACGAGAAAATGCCCGACGGCGAGCCACTGGCGCAATATCTGGAATCTGCTCATATTTCCCTTCCCAAAACGGATGACCATGTTGAAAAGCTGTAATTAAAGGCAGTAAAACCTCTAGCTCTGCTTGGCGACTATATTGATTAATCCGCACTTGCTCCATGAGTTCTGTACCGAATAATGGATTTTGCGGATACTTCCCCTCTAGATAACGACAGATTGCCATGGATTCTGTAATCAACTGTCCATCATCTAACTCAAGTGCAGGAATCTGGCCTAATGGATGGATTTGCAGATAATCAGGTGTACGATTCTCACCACCTGCGATACTGACCTCAATGACGTCTAATCCAATATCAGCAGGCACAAGACCTTTTGCCGCTAAAAATAATAAGACACGACGTGGATTCGGTGCACGTTCAGCGGTAAATAGTTTCATTGATTTCATTCCTTGGATTGAATTAGTCAGATTGATATCTGTATGCAATATAAAAAAGTCAAAAAATATTCACTTTATTCACATGTCGACTTTAACGCCTTCATGTAAATAAAGTGAAGTAAAGTGATAGATTATTCAGTCATATATTTATGATCATTAACGTAATAAATCCTATTATTGACCATTAAACAATCCAAATAATGATGGGTCGCCATCGTTAGCATTGGCATTATTATCTTCTACATTTTTTGCATCGGCTGGTGGACGCTCCCCGATTGCTACCGCAAGTTTGATTTGTTGATGACCGCGTTTCACCAATAAATTAAGTGATGTACTTGGTTTTTGTGCCGCAACACGTTGAATCAATTGTGCAGCAGTAGACACAGGGACATCATTCATCGAGAGAATCACATCATTACTTTTCAAGCCACTACGATCAGCAGGACCATTTTTGAGTGTACGAACAACTCTTACACCCGCCACATCATCACCCATGCCTGTAAGATCATCTTGATTTCCAACCTCAATCCCAAGCCAGCCGCGCGTGACTTTGCCTTTCTGGATAATATCCATCATCACTTGTTGCGCTAAAGTTGCAGGAATTGCAAAACCAATGCCCATGGATCCGCCTGTCTGGGAAAAAATCGCCGTATTGATCCCAACCAAATTACCCGCAACATCCACTAAAGCACCGCCCGAATTACCAGGATTAATTGCTGCATCAGTCTGAATAAAATCTTCAAAGGCGTTAATTCCAAGCCCTGAGCGACCTGTGGCAGACACAATACCATGCGTCACCGTTTGACCAACACCGAATGGATTACCAATTGCGAGTACAATATCCCCAACTTCTGTTGGGTTTTTGCGAAATGGCAAAATAGGAAGATTGGTTAAATTAATCTTGATCACCGCAAGATCACTGTCAGGATCCGTGCCTATCACCGTCGCCTCAGCACGGCGACCATCTTGTAAGGCCACAATAATTTTATCCGCCTGAGCAACCACATGATTATTCGTCAGAATGTAACCATTTGAAGTTGTAATCACGCCAGAACCAAGACTGGTTGGCTTTGTTGCCGCACGTTCAGAATCATCTAATTGCGGATTACCCTCATGAAACTCAAAGAAGCGGCGCAAAACTGGATCATCAATCTGACGATGTGCCCGAACCTTTTGGGTTGTATAGATATTCACCACGGCTGGTGCGGCTGCTTTGACCGCATTGTGATAAGAGGATACTGCACCAGATACAAGAACTTCAGAGCTCTGAACAGCAAGCGTTTCTGGATGCTTACGCCACTGTTCCTTTAAGTGCCAAAACCACGCAATCACGACGACCAATAAAAACCAAGGTAACGCCATAAACACACGCCGCACGCTTATTCCCCTTATTCCAACCAAACCAAATATCAATAAACTCTAAAGCAGAGTAATCACTTTAGATTTTTACACAAACATTCGCACTATTCTCACCTATTTTGGTTAGACTTATGGATCATGTAAACCACTAAACTGTTGTGTCTCTGCTATGCCTGTATCCGATTCGTTACCAGCTACCTTATCATCTTCGACCGTCTCATTAACCAAATTGGTTGACTGGTGTAACCAGACGCTTGCGATTTCATCATTTAAAGATTATGCGCCAAATGGTCTACAAGTTGAGGGCAAACCTGTCATTAGTAAACTCGTCACGGGTGTCACAGCAAGCCTTGCTTTGATTGATGCAGCTATCTCAGAAAACGCCGATGCCATCATGGTACATCACGGCTATTTTTGGAAAGGTGAAGATGCGACATTGACAGGCATGAAAAGTAAACGCGTACAACGCTTATTTCAGCGCAACATCTCCCTGATCGCCTACCATCTACCATTGGATGCACATACTGCTCTGGGTAATAACATTGCTTTTGCTGATCTGATGGGATTTAAAACGCAAGGCGGTCTTTATCCAGAAGAAAAAAATCCTATTGGCAACATCGGTACTTGCGAACCGATGACTGTACCTGCAATGGCAGAATTATTAAGAAAAAAATTGGGACGCAGACCACGTTATCTTGCTGGCGGCCCTGAAATAATTCAAAAAGTGGCATGGTGTACTGGTGGCGCACAAGACTTCATTCATCAAGCCGCAAAAATGGGCTGCGATGCGTATTTTTCTGGTGAAGTTAGCGAGCGGACTTTTCATGAAGCGGCTGAACTAGGCATTCACTATTTTGAGTGTGGTCATCATGCAACCGAACGCGGAGGAATCCAGCGTTTAGGACAAGCGATTGCGGAACAATTTGGAATTGAAGTGGAATTTATTGATATTGAAAATCCCGTTTAACATCATCGTTTAATTCCATTGAAATCGTCTGCTTTTTGGGCATTTAGCAACACAAACACACATATCATCCCTTGCAAATACTAAGCGATTTCGGGCATGGTATTGGGGCGCGTTGAAGTGCCTTTTTATCGATTTTTCCAATCGACATAGTTATCACTTAGTCATTAGAAATCGTGATTAAAAAATCACTTCTGCACATTGAGCACATCTTATTCACTTACCCTAAAGAAGGAATTAATCATGGCAGTATTAGTTGGCAAACCAGCCCCAGACTTTACCGTAGCAGCTGTATTAGGCAATGGTGAAATTGTTGATTCTTATAATTTTGCAACAGCAACAAAAGGCAAATACGCATTAGTATTCTTCTACCCACTCGACTTCACTTTTGTTTGTCCATCAGAATTGATCGCACTGGATCACAAAGTTCCTGAGTTCGCAGCGCGTGGCGTTGAAGTCGTTGGTGTTTCAATCGACTCACAATTCACTCACAACGCATGGCGTAACACACCAGTGGATCAAGGTGGTATTGGTCCAGTTAAATACACACTGGCAGCAGACACCAAGCACGAAATCCAACAAGCTTACGACGTTGAATCAGCGGGTGGCGTTGCATTCCGTGGTGCATTCATCATCGACAAAAACGGCATTGTTCGCTCACAAATCGTAAACGACCTACCACTCGGTCGTAGCATGGACGAAATCCTTCGTATTGTTGACGCACTGCAATTCACTGAAGAACACGGCGAAGTTTGCCCAGCAAACTGGAAAAAAGGTGATGCAGGTATGACAGCATCTCCAGAAGGCGTTGCAGCATACTTAGGCGCACACGCAGACAAACTGTAATTTCGAAGTTAAATAATCAATACAGCTCAAATCTGATTTTGGGCTGTTTGCTTGACAATGAATGTTTTATTGATTCAACGTTTGTTCAGATTCACAGCCAAATGCTTTGATAAAGCATAGCCAACTACAAGGAAAACATCATGTCAGAAATTACCCTACCAGCGTTGCCATACGCAAAAGACGCATTAGAGCCATACTTAAGTGCTGAAACACTGGACTTCCACCATGGCAAACACCATCAAGCCTATGTAACCAACTTGAACAACCTGATCAAAGATACTGATCTCGCTGGCAAATCACTGGTTGAAGTCGTTCTTGCATCAGCAAAAGACGCAAGCAAAGCAGGTGTATTCAACAACGCAGCACAAATCTGGAACCACACTTTCTATTGGAACTGCATGACACCAAATGGTGGTGGTGCACCTACTGGCGCATTAGCTGCAAAAATTGATGAAGCATTCGGTAGCTACGACAAATTCAAAGAAGAATTCAAGCAAGCTGCGTTGACTCAATTTGGTTCAGGCTGGGCATGGTTGGTTGCAGACCAAGTCAATGGCTCACTCTCAATCATGAAAACTCCAAATGCTGACACCCCTATGGCACATGGCAAAATCGCTGTGTTAACTGTAGACGTATGGGAACATGCTTACTACATCGACTATCGCAACCGTCGTCCAGACTACGTCACTACATTCCTCGACAAGCTGGTGAACTGGGATTACGCAAATGCGAAATTAGCTGGTCAACATGCAGGTGTTGAACACTAATTCCATCAATGCTCTGATTTAGTATTGATCCAAAACAGGCTACTTCGGTAGTCTGTTTTTTCTTCTACGTAATACGTGAATAGCTTTAAAACTTTTAGAATATCAGTATGAATTATAAACTCTTAACTGCCGAAGGCTATCAACGACTACATGATGAACTCGATCATTTACTTCGTAATGAACGTCCCGAAATCACAAGAATTGTGTCTTGGGCCGCAAGCCTTGGTGACCGATCAGAAAATGCAGATTATCAATACAACAAAAGAAAACTACGAGAACTTGACCGCCGAATTCGATATTTAACCAAACTCTTTGAAGTTTCCAAAAAAGTTGAATACCACCCTCAACAAGAAGGAAAAGTATATTTTGGCGCATGGGTCGAATTAGAAAATGATCAGGGTGAAACCGCCAAATTCCGTATCGTCGGCGATGAAGAAATCTACGCCCAAAATGACTACGTCTCTCTACAATCCCCAATGGCAAAAGCTTGCTTAGGCAAATCTATTGATGATGAAGTGCAAGTATATACGCCGAGTGGTAAAAAAGTTTGGTATGTCATTCACATTGAATATAAGCAATAAGAAATCTAAATCTTAAACCACCACATGTGTCCAAACCTATAAATATAATTCACTTGAAATCAAAGATAAAATTTATCGATTCGATCTTGAAAAAACACGGCTTTCTTAAAGATTTTTAACCCTAAAATAACAACCCTCTCATAAATCGAGCTACATTTTTTATCTTGATTAGATAAAAAACAATGCTGAATAAGCAATAAAATTCTATTCCACCACCAAATTCCATGCTTAAAATAGCCATTCTTGAGAGAAAAAGGCGAAAATCAGTGTAAGCCATATCCCAAAACTACCCACATACAGATCATTTATTAGTCAATTGGCACTTCAACGATACATATTTTGTAACAGATCATAAAACAATCAAATAACATATTAAAAATAAAATAATATTTTATATTCAGTAAATTACAGAAATTAAATGTGACTAAAATATCACCAAAAAGTAAAAACACCCGTTACAACTAGCTCAATATTTGTGCCGTTCGTCACAAAAAACATGACAAATGCCATTCACATCGGCATACTGCCGTCCACTTAGATACCGTCACTTGTGACGCTATGCGATGCCGAACCGAGCCTTACCGTGCACGATGCACTTGATTTATTGAATTGCATCGTTCCGATACCGTCTGCTGGAGACACACATGCGCCCCATTTCTGATTGGTTAGCCTATAGCTATGCCTTTTTTTCTTTTAACAGTAAAAGCTCTCACTCAGAACAGAATACAAATTTAATTACCACTACACTTATTGATCAAAATGATCAACCAAATACAAACTTTTCATTACGATCACTCGTTAATCACAGTATCGTTAAGAAGCCTCTGCTCGTAGGTGGTATTGTTATTGCTGGTCTTGCGTTACAAGGCTTTAGTCAAGCCACACAACTTGATCAAGTTATCGAGAACCATAAACTTCGTGTCGTCAGTGTTGCCGATGACACAACCTTCTTTAAAGCAGGTAGCTTCTTGCATGGCTTTGGTTACGAGATGTCTCGTGAATTTGCACGTGACCTCAACGTTGACTTTGAATTTAAACAAGTTGCAAGCAATGCGATTGCGCTAGATTTAGTCAAACAGGGCAAAGCTGATGTGGCTTTGACAACAGCCTCTCTGAATCTGTTAAGCAATAAATCCTTAACACCCGTGAGTCTAAGCTGCGGCAATGCCAATACACTCAAAAACGAAGGTCTCAACCCTTCTGTCAGTTGGGCGTTTCGTGATGGCGCTGATCCACTGACCGCCAGTGGACATGGTTTTGTATGTGACCAACGTCAACTGGGTAGTACCAAGCAATTGGCTGCATTTTACAATCGTCATTTAATGAATGATCAGTTTGAAAAAACTGCTTTTAATGAGGCGATATACAATCGATTGCCAATTCTAAAAGCGTCTTTTCAACTCAATGCAAAAAAGCAAAATCTTGATTGGCAATTACTTGCTGCGGTCAGTTATCAAGAATCACATTTGGTACCCACAGCGATTTCGCCAACTGGAGTCAGTGGCTTGATGATGCTGACTCAAGGTACAGCAAAAGAAATGGGGATCAGCAATCGTAACGATCCAGC
This sequence comes from Gammaproteobacteria bacterium, assembly GCA_028868515.1. Taxonomy (GTDB): domain Bacteria; phylum Pseudomonadota; class Gammaproteobacteria; order Pseudomonadales; family Moraxellaceae; genus Aquirhabdus. The sequence goes on along the minus strand of JAGWUI010000002.1, from coordinate 103,018 downwards.
ACAAAGCATTAAAGGCGGTGCACAATACCTGAATTTGCTGATGACTCAATATGCGAGCATCCCCAACCCTGATCGGATTTGGTTCTCTTTGGCTGCTTATAATATGGGCAGTGGCAATGTGGATCGTGTGCGTAGTGCAGTCAAGAAGATGGGTAAAAATCCAGATAATTGGACAGAAACCTATCAGTACCTGTCTACTCATGCAAAAAGTAACTCACAATATGGTCAGTGTTTACACTACGTCACGCGTATTCGTGCATATTTAGAAGCCATCAAACAGAATCAAAATCTAACGAAAGTTTGATCTAGTTCACACTGGTGCGCAAATCTGCTACAGATATACAAACACTTACTACTTAACACCCCAGAAAATTATGTCAAACTCGTACTATCAATCTGATGGTGCGAGTTTTTGCTTTTATATGCACTGACCAGAATGATCTTGGACAAATATATGTGTTGGAAAGATTCATCAATCCAGCCAATATTGCACAGGAAATTTCATCATGAAGCATATTCAATTTTTAGCGACCGTAGGATTACTTGCAGTTTCCATCTTCGTATCCGCCTTTGTATCCGCCGCTGTTGGCGTATCGATTAATGTTGGGCAGCCAGGATTTTATGGTCAGATTAATCTAGGAGATGCTCCTCCTCCCCAACTGATTTACGCAGAACCAATGTGGATTGATCGGGGACCTGTGGCTATCGAACCCATTTACCTTCGCGTCCGCCCTGAACATGCAAGACACTGGCGTCGATATTGTGGCTTCTATCAAGCCTGTGGTCGCCCAGTCTATTTTGTACAAGATAATTGGTATAACACAGTCTATGTACCACACTACCGTGAACATTGGGATCGCGGTGAACATCGCGGCTGGGATCATGATAGAGATCATCATGATCATGGAGAACATCGTGGCTGGGAACACAATCACGGCGATCATGACGGAGATTAATAGCGTTGCTGATCGCTAAATCAAAGATAAAAGGGTTAATATCACATGATATTAACCCTTTATTTTTAAATCAGCTTAATGATCCAAAGTTGAAACTTAGACATCACAGTAATGTTTGTTCTGTCAATCGTTCTAATATGCGCTGTGGTGCTTGATGCTCGTCATACATCGCAGCTACAGGCAAATAAAACGTTTGTTCAAACATATACTGACCTGCCATTGCGGCATGAGAGACATGATCTGTAAATACCATCCATGTACTTCCCGCAGGAAACTCATGTGCAAGATATTCAACATTAGCTTGGTAATCCATATCTGCTTTCATATTATCATGCATTTGCAACATATAATGATCATAAGGACTACGATGGCTTTTCGTTAACCCAACAGTATGAAGAAAGCTACTCACTCCCCAAAACGGCCCAGAAATTCTAGGCAAAAAACGTTCTGCGACTTTTTCAAACGACTCACCCACACGCCATGAGCGCGTTTTACCATGTGGATTCACATTGGTAAAAACACGAAGAATACGTTTATCTTGTACAGGCGTTGCTGGAAAACTATCGACATGCAGACGTGTATCATCTTTACGCCATGATGTCTTGCGCCCTGCAACTTCTAACGGACGATAGCTGGTACGGGACTGGATCAGGTCTTTTTGATATTGTGGAAATAAGTGATCGATCAATCCTTTACTGAAAATCGCATAGCGATGCATCATATGTCGTAGCAAGACTGTCGCTTCTTCATCAACGCTGCTGCCTTGTAACTTGTCAGTATTAATATCAAAACTCACATTCTTACTTTTGCCAATGATTGATGGCGAAAGAAATTGCTGTTCCGCTTCGCTCATCGCAAAACTAAGTTCAGGAAATGCCAATACATCACCATGTTCAAGTGAACGTATCGCCTGATTTTGTAATTCAGCAGTCACAGGCATTTGCCAGTCTGTAATCGGCAGGTTGACGATTGCACTCATATCATTTGCTCAAAAGTTATTATTTAATGGTTGTATTGTATCAAAGAATAATTCAATAAAAGCATACTAATGATATTCAAATATAAGCAAATACATCACATAAAACCACTCAGTCTAAATCTATTATTTTTTAAATATGAATGACTACACGTATACTATGGATACCTACTAAGAGAAATAAATTTGGAATCTGAGTCATGACTGAACCATTTGCTAAAAATAGTACAGAAATCGAAATTGAAACTGCGCCCAATCCAACGTTTTGTGTCATTTGGCTACATGGCTTGGGTGCTGATGGTCATGATTTTGCACCGATTGTTCCTGAACTAAGATTGCCAAAAACCGCCGCAGTTCGTTTTATATTTCCACACGCAGATCACATGCCTGTCACCATCAATGGTGGCTATCGTATGCCTGCTTGGTACGATATTTTATCGTTGGATGGTAGCAACCGTAAAATCGATGAGGCTGGGATTTTGGCAACGCGCAATCGTGTACGCGCACTGATCATGCGTGAAAATGCACGTGGTATTCCAAGTGATCGTATTGTGTTGGCTGGATTCTCTCAAGGGGGTGCGATGGCTTATACCGTTGGTTTGACTCAGCCAGAACGACTGGCGGGCATCATGCCATTATCCGCGTATATGCCAGCACCAGATCTCATTCAATCTGAGTTTTCTGCAAATAATCGTGACACTCCGATTTTTGCAGGGCATGGTTTACAAGATGATATTGTACTTTTACCGATGGGACTTGATGCAAAAAATCATGCAGAACAGCTTGGTTGTAAAATTGAATGGCACACCTACCCGATGGCACACTCAGTTTGTATTGAGGAAGTACGGGATATTGGGCAGTGGTTGACTGGGTTGATCCACTCTTAATAAATATCACTATCAAGTGTATGTATCGCAATGCCCTGTGGTTATTGCGATACGCTTACTTAATTTTTGCAATAAGCTTTTGCAAAAAATTATATGCTTTATCAATATCCTCTTCGATATAAACAAAATCTTCAATTCCAGTACACCACTGTAGGAAATGAATTAAACAATTTATCTGTTCAATACTTAATGTTTGAAGTCGTAAATATGTCTCACTTTCAAATTCAGGGTTTGGACCAAGATCGAAGACAAAAAAATATACTGCATCCTGTGCACGTCACCACTCCGAATTCAAACAAAATTTGAGATAATGTGGCAAGATCCAGAGATAGGTCACTGGTGATAATGTTGATAACAACATACGAAGATGTGTAATAAGAATGTCATCTCCAATTGCTTTATATCTGTATGCATTAAGATATTTACGCACATCATCGCAGTCTTCACAATCGGCTTGATGTGTGGTTAATTCTTCCGAGGCTGGCATCGGTAGAACTGGAAAAACTACGTCAACTTCTCTCAAAAGCCATTCGGTTTCAATTATTATTTTGGGAATCGGCATTTTTAGCTGATCTCTTTCATTGCTCTTTTAGTTTTGCTTCAAGTCCACGTAAGTCGACATTGCGACAACTTCTATTATGATCAATAATATTTTTTATTTTTCGACATTACGTTGCTTCGCCCTCTTTCAACCTACGCGCCATATAATCCAAAACCATTTGTCTAGTATGACCCATCCACACCATTGGAGATGCCATCGCTACAATCATCGTGATATGACCCACTTTAGGAATCACAGCGGTCTCAACAGGAACATTGGCACGTTCAAGACCACGCTTCATTTTCAGTAAGTTCTTAATACCTACCAGCGTATCCTTCTCTGCCGTTAACAAATAATGAGGCGGCGCATCGGAACGCACATGACTGTCTGGCATAATATCTTCAGGTTTCAAATCAGTCGGAAACGCAATCTTGCTATCATATTCACGAAAATCGTAAGAATATGGCCCAGCCAAACCAATCACGCCTTTAATTGCCGTACTTGGTACTAAACTGTCTTTCCAAAATCGCTCATCATCAACTGCTGTTACCGCATTAAATGCACCAGCAGAATGTCCCATTACAAAAATCTGATCCGGATTACCACCATATTGCGCAATATGTTGATAAACCCACGAAATTGCACTGACAGAATCATGAATATAATCAGGATAAATATTCTTTGGTGCGAGTCTATAACTAATCACAACTGACAAATATCCAGCCTGAGTTAAGCTATGCCCGACAAAACCATAGCTTTCTTTGTCGCCGTGCTGCCAAGATCCACCGTGAATAAAAACCACAACAGGTAACCCACCAACCTGATGAGATGCTGATCTATTGACAGCAGGCTGATAAATATCAAGAACCTGCCGAGGATTGATACCATAATGAATATCTTTGATGACGGTTAAACCACATATTGACGAAATCGCGGTCAGAACTCTACTCGGTAAAGATGTGACAACACCAGCAACCGCAACACTCACTGCACCAAAAATTGACATTTTCTTTGAACCATAAAATTGACGTGATTTTGCAATAACTTGTGGAACAGTCATTTAACCAAAAATATTCAGATTACAAAACAACCAATCACTGCCTGATATCACTGAAGCTGCTGTGAAGTCACAGAAGGATCTACAGCAATCGGCGTCGCAATAGCAGTCGGTTCAACGACAGCAGTCGTATCATTGCTATGGTTTGTTGTGAGAGGACGATGAACGATTGGCGTTTCCAAAATTGTAGGCGCTGCTTCTGGCAGAATATCAATCAACGTCACAATTCGAGCAATATTTGGCGTACGTTGTAGCGTATCAAGCAACCAATCCACATCGCTCTTCGGCAATTTACCCATCAAATAAACCACATTGTTTTCCGTCACAACTTTGACACGAGAATCTTTAAAGCCTTTCAACAGCAGGAAATTTTTGCGAACAGTTGCAGTCGTGATGCCATCTTGTACGATTTGGTCATAGCCAATTTCATCGCCAACAGTCAGATAGTTCTGTACAGCTTTTACATCGTCCATCGCTTTTAGATTGTCACTGGCTAAACGCTTCAAACTCGCATCTGGCACCTGTCCTGTCAGCAATACAACACCATGAAAACAATGAATATTCACACGAGATAATTTAAAACGTGGATCTAATTTATACAGGTTAATACTCGCTGTTTTTTCAATAGAATTATCTGTAAAAATCTGTCCCCAAGTACGATCACTGGATGCAACGCCAACAGGCTCAGTTCCAGAGTTTGCCGCAATAAAAGAACTACAGCCTGACAGGAGCAATGTTGCAGACAACACGGATACAACCGTCATTTTTGACAAACGGTTGGCAGAAAGAATACTGGTTGTCATAGGCAGCAGATTCAGATTCTTAAACATTTTAAAACCTCTGTAACATCGAATTCGTGGAATGATGGGAGTCTAACAAAACATTGAATAAAAAATGAGTTGATTGTGTTAATCAATATGCAAATCACATACCTTCACAACCATCCAGAATATTAAGCATAAAGCCTTTCTATCCATATAAGACTGATGCGTCGAACGCATCTTCAATCCAATCAATTTTCTTGCTATCACTAAATTGTGCAGGACGATCAATCGCAATCACATCGAACCGACAATCAAATGACTCAAACTCAGAAAATGACTGCAAGAAAAAAGCTGAAGTTTGAATGATTTTTCGTTGTTTACTTGGTGTAACACTAGCAGCTGCACCACCGAATACACTTGATTTACGTTGTCGTACTTCCACAAAAACCAGTAAATGATCCTTCTTTACAATCAAATCAATTTCGCCCATTTTACAATGGTAATTTTGCGCAACAAATTGGAAGCCTTGTTGCTGCAAAAAGTTCAAGGCTGTTTCTTCTGCTTGTTGACCAATTTGATGTTTTGGACTGGTCGAACGACCAACAGTCATATCAATCTCATGTTTGTTCGCTCAATCATCGCGGCAAAAGTCCACTATCTGTTGCGCGAAAACATACAGGAACACGTTGAATATCTTGATTCTTCAAGGTAATCATTCCCGTTCTACCTGAGAATTGTGCACTCAATGCATGATTTGCCAGCAACATAGCTAATTGCCATGCGTCTGCGCCAAACGCATGCAATCTTTGTGCTTCTGTTGATGTTAGTTTTTTATTGTTCAATGCATTCAACTCAGGCCAGTCTGCTCTCAATAATGCAGGCGTATCACAGAATTGTATACCTGTAGATACTGGAACTCTACGGTCAAATGCAAACGATGGTGCGTACACACGATCATGCGGTAATTTCTGCTCACCGACCCATTGACTTGATCCCAGTACAAGCAAGCCTTGAGTTCGATTCAAACTCGGTGGAATTACTTTAACGAAATTTGGTTTAAGTTTGGTGGCTTGAATCAACGCATCTTTAAATCGTTCACCCTTCGTAAACTGAGGTTGTGTCACCACATAAAGCTGTGTCACACCATCACTTAATATTGCTTTTGCTAGACTTTGAGCATCCTCATCAGGCGCAAGTGCAAATTGCCAGACATTTTTTTGATTTTGAGCAACTTGATTTAAAGCCAGCATCGGAACCTGAATCGAAAAAATGTTAACCACCTCACCGACTTGTTCACGTGATAACGGCCCAATCACTAAATCCGTCGTTGATTTCACTTCTTTCGCAAGCAATATGTCCATTGGCTGATCAGTTGTATCAACAAAACGAAGCGGAGGTTGCAGAGTTCCTGCATAATAAGCCGCTAATAAACCTTCTTTGATACTACTGGCTGCTGGTGCTAATACGCCATGCTCTGGAAGCAGTACCAAAATTTCGGCGTGTGCAACTGGCGTAAGAGAAAATATAGATAAAAATACAGATAGGCGTAAGTTCTGTATCAATGTTTTCGACATCATGATGATCTTCTATTTTTTGGTAATCTAAAGCAGTTCTATTTTAACGGAAACTATATTTCATTTTGGGTTTCATTTTTGCAAAGATGATTAGACAAGATGTGATATTTAACAAATATTTGCATTGAGCAATTTTACATTACACATAATATTTGACATGGGAACATATTGATATGGCTGGAACTCTCTTTGTCGTTGCCACACCGATTGGTCATTTAGACGACTTCTCACGCCGTGCCGAACAAACGCTTAAAACTTGCCAAATCATTGCCGCCGAAGACACGCGCCACTCTGGGCATTTGCTTTCTGCATATAGCATCAACACCCCAACTACCCCATGTCATGATCATAACGAAGGACAAAAAGTTCCTGAACTCATCGCGAGAATGCAGCAAGGTGATCATGTCTCCCTCATCAGTGATGCAGGTACACCACTCATTAGTGATCCTGGTTTTCGATTAGTTCGTGCTGCACATGAAGCTGGAATTCGTGTTGTTCCTGTTCCGGGTGCATGCGCGGCAATTTCAGCATTATCAGCATCGGGACTACCGAGTGATCGTTTTAGTTTTGAAGGTTTTTTACCAGCAAAAACACATGCTCGCAAACAAACACTCGACAGCTTAAAAAAAGATACTCGCACGCTGATTTTTTACGAAGCACCTCATCGAATATTAGACAGCTTGATTGATTTAAATGAAGTATTTGGCAAAGACCGACAAGCTTGTATCGCGCGTGAAATCACCAAGACCTTTGAAACAATTAAAAAAGCCACTTTAGGTGAACTTCTTGAATTTGTTAAAAATGACAGCAATCAAGAACGCGGAGAAATTGTACTTGTCGTTGGTGGATACGATGCAGAACAAGAAGTCGAAAATACCGAAGCGACCGATAAACTACTGAAACGTTTATTACAGGATCTTCCCGTCAAAGCCGCTGCACAGCTAGCATCAGAGCTCACAGGGATCAAGAAAAATGAGCTTTATCAGCGCGCGTTACAATTAAAAGATTAAAAAAAGAATCATCTTATTATTAGGGTAATGAAGTAAGTTTACTGTTTAACTTACTTCATTTTAACTCGCTTCATTGCTGCTTCGTATTAATCGCGAATACTTTCGTCTGGCGGAACCTCTTGAATACGTCCACCTTGCGCAAGAAAGCGTTCAAGCTCCTCTGCTAATCTCTGACGCTCATCGCGCTTTGCACTTGGAGATAAACTCTCAGCTTGAGCCAAATCATCTGGAGCAGGGCGACCCTCTCCATCATCTTTTCCTGAACCTGCATCAGCGCCGACTTCCTCAGATGCGACGGCTGCGTCCACATCATCAAGGCTATCGTCATCCGACGCTTCATCAGATGGATCTACGCCTTCGTAATCATCTGTATATTCAGTACTGCTCATCTACCTCTCCTTTTACGTCTTACTTCAACACACATGCCATTTTTACGCTTTATATCATATCTTTATTAGAGATTGCAGCGTCTTTTTAAGTGTGTTTGCAATAGTTTAACTTTAGCAAGCAGTTTGAATTTGCGCTAGTCTCACGAGCCCCTTTACAGCATGAGAAATGCCGCTTATCTGGTTTATTTTTTGTATATATTTATGGCGAATATCTCGCTTGATTCACAGAAAAATCAGGCGATACGATAGCGCGTTGATTTAATTGCACCACGTCCACTGGCTTGTTCACCCACAATGTGACGCAATCCATCAAATTGAGTCAGCAAATGCATTCCTTCACCACGCAACCACATGATCCACTGCTGATCAGAACTTTGCATCCAGCCTAAAATTGATAATCCATGCATCATCACACTGTTTGGCAGCTTACGCTCTCTCTCGTATCGTTTGAGTGTTTGTCTGTGCGCCCATAACCCACGATCACGATCATGGAGTAAAGCATCAGCCAAAACAGCTGCATCTAAACAACCTAAATTGACACCTTGTCCCGCCATCGGATGAACGACATGTGCAGCATCGCCAATCAAAGCTAAACCATCCAAACAATAGAGCTTGGCTTGCTGCGCTTTTAGCGGGAAAATTCCACGCGATTCGATTGCTGTCACTTGACCAAGCACATGACCACTCGCATGGCTCAATTTAGCCATCAAAGCAGCATCATCTAAATCAGCCATATCTTGCGCATCAACGGCTGGCAACGTCCAGACAATAGACTGCCAGCAATCTTCTTCCTCAGGCAATTGAACTGGATGGTTTGCTAAAGGTAAAAAAGCCAATGGGCCAGTAGGTAAAAAGACCTGCCTTGCGATTCCGCCATGTGGATTTTTCGTGCGAATCGCACCCGTCAACGCCATTTGCTTATAATCTAATAACTCAACTTGAATCCCCGCAAGCTGGCGTACCATGGAGCCTGCGCCATCAGCACCAATGACTAACGGTGTTCGATAACACTCGCCACTTTCAAGTGAGACTTGCCAATCATGACTAAAACGCTCAATGTTTTTCAAGCGTTTAGGCTGTAAATATCGTTCGCCTAATTTTTCCTGCATCACTTGCTGTAGTGCCAAAGCCAACACACTAGGCTCAACCATGCTGCCTAGCAATCTACTGTCTCGCAGATTGTCCTGATCAATTCCAGTTTGGTCCACCTGACCAAAATCAAGAATACCTCGACCATCACGCGACCAAACTTGCATCCCTTGATACGGCGCATGTCGAACCACACGCGACCAAACACCCACCCGCTCTAATAGGCTCAAACTTGCAGGACTGAGTGCCCATACGCGAGCATCTCTCTGATCCAGTAATTCTTTCGCGCGGACTTCGTCTGTTAGCGGCGGCGCAGCGTCAATCACAATGACGTCAACACCTGACTCAGCAAGTAATAATGCGCATAATCCGCCAACCAAGCCGCCACCAACGATGACAGCATCCGCATTTTTTGAAGTAGCAAGAGAAGTCGCTAGAACAGAACTGGCTGTCATACTTTTAATCCCATCGCATAATTTGCAACAAGCTGTTTTGCGCCCGGAATTGCATCAAATGCAAGTAATCCCGTATTTCGAGCCAACTTCAGTAAAGGATTGGAATGAGTAAATCCACGAACAATCGAATCACAGAATCGAATCACACGTTTTTGGTCTGTTAAACGTGATTTTTCATAATCAGCAAGAACTTGATGATCACCTAAATCACGTCCTTGAGTGGCTTGTATCGCCAAAGTATTGGTCAAGACCTGCGCATCACGGATACACAAATTAAAACCCTGCCCAGCAACTGGATGCAGAGTATGTGCGGCATTGCCCATGAGCACGACACGCCCAATCGCTTGACGTTGTGCCAAAACTTGATACAAAGGATACGCAAAACGATTCCCAGTTTTTTCAAATCTTCCCGCGCGATTACCAAAGGTCTCCTGTAGAGCATCCAAAAACCGACTATCATTTTCAGCACCTAACCAATCTTGCTCTGTTCCCTTCGGCACCGTCCAAACCACAGCACGACGAGTATCACCGCACAATGGTAAAAGCGCCAAAGGACCCTGAGGAGAAAAACGCTCAAATGCTTGCTGATCATGAGATTTGCTGGTTTTCACTGTAGTCACTAGTGCAACCTGACCGTAATCATGTTCACTGACATCAACACCTACAGCGCGGCGACAAAATGAATCTCGACCATCCGCAGCAATCAGAATTGGGCTTTTCATCGTGAAGACTTGATGCTCGCCAGCCGTGGTCATTTTCATCGCAGTAATCGTGACATATTCAGCATTCTGCGTGAGCTCAGTCACATTCACGCCATCAATCAACGTAATGAGCTCATTGGTACGAACTTTACTTAACAACACACGACCCAGCCATGCATTTTCAATGACTTGACCAAAGCTTTCTAAGCCCTCTTGGTGTGCATCCAATCTCGCTTTACCGAAACTACCTTGCTCACTAATATGAATCTGTAAAATTGGTGTAGCAAATTCCTGTAGAACATCCCACAGTCCTAAATCAGTAAAAATCTGGACAGTACGACGAGATAAAGCAGTATTTCTCGCATCAAAACTCGAATAATAAGGTGTATCGCTGGTATTTTCTGGATAGCGAATGGCTTCCAAAATCGTGACAGGAACTCCTTTTTGCGCCAACATCAGCGCCAAAGTTAAACCCACCATTCCACCACCCACGATGAGCAATGGAGCTTTGATTAAAGTTAAACTTTCTTTGATAAAAGGATCTTCGTGACTCTCAATACTCTCGATATTGCTCTCAACATTCGACATTGTTGTATCCGTATAGTGGTATCTGTTTAATGATATCTGTTTTGGTGTTTCTTCTTGCATGCTTAACAAGAGTTAAGCAGCACGCCCCTTTTGCATTAACTGTTCAATTTCATCGATTTCTTTAGGTACATCACGAGTCAAAACCTCAGCACCATTCGCAGTGACCAGCACATCATCTTCAATGCGAATCCCAATTCCCCGCCAACGTGTCTCAACGGTTTCATCATCTGGTGCAACATATAATCCTGGCTCGACGGTCAGCACCATACCAATCTCTAACGGACGCCAATCGTTATCTACCTTGTATGCCCCCACATCATGCACGTCCATTCCTAACCAATGTCCCGTACCATGCATATAGAATCGACGATGCGCACCAGCTTGAATTAATGCATCAATATCGGGATGTTTCTCATCCAGTTGCAAGAGTCCTAAACGCACCAAACCTTCCGCAAGCACACGCACTGCAACAGCATCATAATGTTTACATGATGCACCCACTTTAACAGCATCAATTGCAGCCAACTGTGCATCTAGTACGAGTTGATACAAGGCTTTCTGCTCAGGTGAAAAGATACCACTCACAGGAAAAGTACGAGTAATATCGGCAGCATAGTGATCCAACTCACCGCCAGCATCGATCAGCACTAAATCACCATCTTTTAGCGGCGCATTGTTTTCGACATAGTGCAAAATACAGCCATTCGCACCACCACCCACGATACTGTTATACGCAGTCTGACAGCCATTGCGAGTAAATTCGTAGAGCAGTTCCGCTTCTAATGCATACTCCATCATATTGGGGCGAACATTTTGCATGGCACGAATATGTGCCTGCGCGCTAATCTGCCCAACACGTCGCATCGTATTGATTTCATGTTCATCTTTAATCAGACGCATTTCATCAAGCAATGAGTCCAATTGAATAATTTCAACAGGAACAGATCCACCCTGACGCTGATTAGAGACAGCATTTTTCAGCCATTGACTGATTTTTAAGTCAAAATCACTATCATTACCTAAACGGACATACAGACGTTTTTTACCCACCAATAATTTTGGAATCCAGCTATCTAAATCTTCGATCTTATAGGCAACTTCTGCACCAAAAGTCTCAACCGCACCAGCAGTTCCTGCACGTAAACCATCCCAAATCTCACGCTCACGATTACGCTCACGACAAAACAAACCGTATTCCACATCGACTTGATTTGTTACGGCTTGAGCATGGCTCGCTTTTGGCTGAATAAAAGCAAGTGCTTCTGGTTCTGCAAAGCCCGTCAGATAATAAAAACTACTATCGGCACGGAAACGATACTCCGCATCGCGATTACGAATATGCGTTGGACTGGTTGTGATTAATGCGATCGAATCCTCACCCATTTGAGCAATCAAACGCGCACGACGTTCTGCGTAAACCGAAGACAGACTGTGAGAGGATAAACTTTGAGTCGTTGATGCAGCAGCGAATTGATTCATCGAAAACAGCCTAATCCAAAATAATAGAGTTCAATATGACAGTTCGTTAAGAAGGTCTTGCAGGGTTAAAAACCTCAACCACAGAAGGATCAATCTCATCCAGCTCATCAATCAACGCTTCATTGGGTGAAACAATAGGTTGTCCTGTCAACAACGTTGTCCGCGATACAGGTAAACGCTCACGGCCAACACCGAGACTCACTGGAATTAAGCGGGCAAATTCAACCAGATCAGTATAGCTTTCTTCGCCATCCTCATCATCGTCTTCATCATTGTAGAGCAGACCTGCCACATCACTTAGACCGCGTAAGATTTCTGCTTCGTCTTTGCGGATCTTGCCGCCTGTTAGCCCAAAGCCAAGCAAGACACCACTACTCCAGCTTGCCAGCGCCTCAACACGCTCTTGCAACGGATGATCATCATCAGGCAACAATGGCGCATAATCAAGATTGTCATCTGCCAATGCTGCTGCCGTATCTTCAGCCTCTTCGGTCAATAACCGCAGCGCCTCAGGTGATAACGGTTCAAAACCAATTCTCGCCAAAATTGCTTGCCATTCTTCGCCAGTTGGTGGCTCTGACACAACCACGATACCCGTCAACAAACCATGCAATTCACTTGCACCTGACAACTCAGACACTTTCGAAAAGCGACCTTCCCATTCGGTCCAACCAGAAGCATCATCATGCATTGCATAAACCCTTTCTTAAACTACGTTGTAAACTGCTCTGTAAAAAGCAAACCACTTGAATAAAGCGACGGCTCAATCATTGTCGCTAATATAAACCTGTTTTGAATTGGCTGCTATCGACAAGTCACCCGACAAACGATCAATCTACCTTATTTAAAGAATCATTAAGATAAAGACAATTTAGCCATTTCTCATGTAAAAACATCACAAACAGCCTTAGATTTATCATAAATTTGAGGCGGGATCGAATGTCAACACGACCTATTGTGTTAAAACCGTTGATATACCGCAATCTAGGTTGACCGAGCTAGCCCGAGCCTACTATATTAGCGCTCGATATCATCAGATGCGCAAAATCATCTGATTCACAAAAAAGTGGCGACAAAATTATGTTAGCAGAACTTCAACACGTACAAACACTCATCGGTCGCTTAACTGAGCAACTACACACCAAACAGCTTGAAAATGCAGAACTTCAGGAACAGCTTTGCCTACAGACAGTCAATCCTGAAGATGAAGCCGTACGCGCTGAGTTGCAACAACACGTGGCGCAATTAGAAGCGCAATATGCTCAGAGTGAACAAGAGAAATTAGAGCTGAAAGACCGTCATCAAGCCCTAGAACTCACACATCTCGCATTAAGTGACTCATTCTCGCAAGCTCAACTACAAATTACAGAATTGGAACAACAGAAACTCGCATTAGAAAACCAGTATGCAGAATTCAATGAGATCAAAGCTCAACTTGAAGCAGAACGTGATGCGTTGTTGCGCAAAAATGACTTTGCCAAACAAAAAGTCGAAGCCATTATTCATCGTTTATCAATGCTTGGGCAGACAGCCACTACAGATTCGAATCTATAAACTTAAATCTGTAAATTCAAACCCATTTGATTGACCACTTTTAATCGTGATTAACGCCATAAAGTGTTTAAAAAGGAATTAATCCATGCCAACTGAAGTCATTATTTTTGATAAAACCTATAAGTTTGAATGTGCGCCAAACGAAGAACACAACCTTCACGTCGCTGCAAAAATGCTCGAAAATAAATTTCGTGAAACACGTATCTCCATGCCACGTCTTGAGACTGATCGTATCGGAGCAATGGTCGCATTCAATCTCGTATTGGAGCACGCCAAACTTGAACATCAATTCAGAGTGTTTTCTGATGAAATGGCGAAAGAAAAACACCAAATGAGACAACTTGTTCAACAACTTACTGAAAGTTTGGAAGCAGCTCTAGCCGCTAAATAATGCGGCTTCATCAAACTAACATCACTGTGATGAAACAAATATTCACAGATCATTTTTATACAAAAAATGCTTTTATATTAAACACTCAGATCATGATTTACTAAAAGACTGAGTGTTTTCCTTGCATCTAATCAACACACCGTTATACTTACTCTATCTCTGAGGTGCGCGCCAAGTAGCCCAATCCCCTGAGCCGATTTCATCCTATTGGGATGCGTTCTGTTGGTTCTGTGCGCAAGTCTGCCTTGAGTAGAAAGCCTGTGAGCCATCGGCGCCTCCTCCTTGAACCTAACGGGTTCAAGGGTAACGGTTATTAGCGGCATTCTTGGAGACCTAATTCGCTGTTCCACCCTCTATAAAAACATCAAAATTCTTAGCCAGCTTGTACTGGTTTTTTCTTTATCTACGACCACAAAACTCAATACTGCCGTCTAAAAAAACAATTGAAATTCTGTGTGATAAAGCATACAACTACAGTATGAAATCACTCCAGCCCCCTACACCTCACCATATCTCTGATACGCAAGCACTGCGCAAAAGCATACGTCGTCAACGTCTCGCTTTGTCAGCACAGACTCGTCGACATGCTGGACTATCTGTCGTTCGTCAAATCCGACGAGAACCTCAATTTATGAACTCCCGCAAAATTGGCTTGTATTTAGATGCTTTTGGGGAAGTTCCTACTCACGCACTCATTGAACTATGCTTTCAATTGCGTAAAACCGTTTATTTACCTGTCGTACACTTAAAAAATAAACCACTGGCTTGGGCTCAAATCACCCGACATCAATGGCTCAGCCAACGTATGACTCGCCATCGTTTTGGGATGAAACAACCTTTCAAACAACGTGGCGTATCGGTGAAATCATTGGACTATTTAGTCATGCCTTTGGTCGCTTTCGACCATCAAGGACATCGTTTAGGCATGGGCGGTGGCTTTTATGATCGAACATTAGCGCATTGCGCAAACTCACAGGAACATCGTAAATTAAAGCCAAGCAAACCAATACGTGTCGGTCTAGCTTATGATTTTCAACGTGTCGACGCGATTCCAAGCAATGATTGGGATATTTCTATTCATGCAGTTCTGACTCCAACTGAATATCGACGCTTTTGATCTGTTTCTTTTGATCCGTTTATTGTTTTGGTCACTGGCAAGTTCTTTGCTTCTTTAAAATCAATGGTTCATTCCACTAAATTGATCACAAAAACAACAGATGAAGAGTAAGCTTCGATTAGAGGTCGAAATTCGTGACAATGCCCCTTGTAATTTTGCAAGCATGCATTATTAATAAATCATGACAACCGAATAAGCTGATGTTTCATAGGAGTGATTTATGACAGAGTCTAAACAAACCGACGCCCCGCACATCACAGCCACTGATCGCGTTCTACCCTTACTCGCACTACGCGATGTTGTGGTCTATCCACACATGCAAATTGCATTATTCGTTGGACGTCCAAAGTCTATTCGCGCTGTTGAAATTGCACGCGAAGAAGATGACCTTGTATTCGTCGTCGCCCAAAAAGATTCACTGACTGAAGACATTGATGATGGCAATCTGTACCAATACGGTACGGTCAGCCGCATCGTGCAAGTCGTGAACCATGAAAATGATGATAATTGCATCAAAGTGCTAATCGAAGGTTTGTACCGTGCGCGCCGTAAGGCCATCATCGATCACGATGATTATATGCGTGCAGACACAACACCAGAACCGACACCAATCAAAATCAGCGCCAACGCACAAAAAACTGAGCGTGAAGCACTACAACAGCTCTTTGCACAATATGCCGAAGCAAAATTGCGCAATAGCCGTGAATTGATTGCTGCATCGGAAAAAATTACTGAACTTTTAGAAATGGTTTACTTCATCGCAACGCGTGCGCCGCTTGCTATAGAAGTCAAACAAAAGTTCCTTGAAGATGCCAATATTGCAGATCATGTCAAAGAACTCACAGACTATTTGCTCCGTCAATCAGAAGAGCAAAAAGTTGAACAAGGTTTACATGAGTCGGTTAAACGACAAATGGAAAAAAACCAACGTGAATACTTCCTCAATGAAAAGATGAAGGTTATTCAACGTGAACTTTCTGACATGAATGAAGGCGATGTCGATGAAATGGGCGAACTCGAAAAACGCCTGTTCGATGCTGAATTGCCAGAAGATGTACGTAAGAAAGCTGAAAGCGAATTCAAGAAATTGAAAGCGATGCAACCTGCTTCAAGTGAAGCCTCGGTTGTTCGCAACTATATTGATTGGATTTTGAATACGCCTTGGTTAAAAGCATCGAAAGTTGCAATCAAACTCGATAAAGCGCAAGAGATCTTGGATGAAGATCATTATGGTCTGAAAGAAGTTAAAGAGCGCATTGTTGAGTTCCTTGCAGTGCAGTCACGCGTCAAGCAATTGCGCGGCCCGATTCTTTGTTTGGTCGGTCCTCCGGGCGTGGGAAAAACCTCTCTCGGTGAATCTGTTGCGAAAGCAACTGGTCGTGAGTTTGTTCGCATGGCGCTTGGTGGCGTACGTGATGAAGCTGAAATTCGCGGTCATCGCCGTACTTATATCGGTGCGATGCCAGGTAAGATCGTGCAGCATTTGTCTAAAGTCGGCGTAAAGAACCCTCTGTTCTTGCTTGATGAAATTGACAAGATGGCACAGGATTATCGTGGCGACCCAGCATCAGCGTTGCTTGAGGTACTTGATCCATCACAGAATCACAAGTTTAACGATCATTACCTTGATCTCGATTTAGACTTGTCAGAAGTGATGTTTATCTGTACTGCAAACACGATGAATATCCCTGCTCCACTCTTGGATCGTATGGAAGTCATCCGTTTGCCGGGTTACACCGAAGATGAGAAAGTAAACATCGCCGAACGTTATTTAATTCCAAAAGCGATCAAGGCAAATGGCTTGAAGCTGAAAGAATTAACGATTCAAGAAGATGCTGTACGCGAATTGATTCGTCGTTATACCCGTGAAGCGGGTGTGCGTAATCTTGAGCGTGAAGTGTCGAAGATTTGCCGTAAGGTCGTAAAAGAAGCTGTGACCAGCAAATCTAAGAATGTACATATTGATGTCAGCGAAGCGAATCTCGTTGATTACTCTGGCGTCTATAAGTTCGACTTTGGTCGTGCCGAAGATGATGCACAGATTGGTCGTGTAACTGGCTTGGCTTGGACTTCAGTGGGTGGTGAGCTGCTCACCATTGAAGCTGCTGCGGTCAAAGGCAAAGGCGCTTACACAGCGACAGGTTCTCTTGGCGATGTCATGCAAGAGTCAATCAAAGCTGCTGTTACCGTTATGCGTACACGTGGTGATCAGTTGGGTATTCCGTTTGAGAAATTCAACACAACGGATATTCACGTCCACATGCCTGAAGGTGCTACACCGAAAGATGGCCCTTCTGCAGGTATTGGTCTGACGACTGCGTTGGTATCTGCAATGACAGGGATTCCTGTTCGTGCAGACATTGCGATGACAGGCGAAGTCACACTTCGCGGTTTGGTCTTGCCGATTGGTGGTTTGAAGGAAAAATTACTTGCTGCACATCGCGGCGGAGTGAAGATTGTGTTGATTCCAACTGAGAATTTACGCGATCTACATGAAATTCCTGACAACATCAAAGCTGGCCTAGACATTCGCCCAGTGAAGACAATTGATGAAGTGCTGAAAGCTGCGTTGGTTGAAATGCCTAAGCCACTTCCAATTGAAATTCCTGAGGTGGCGCTGGTTAAGCCTGAAACAACGAAGGATACCGCACGTCATTGATTAGATGATTGCTTTGTAGGAAGAAAGCCCTCAACTTTGGTTGGGGTTTTTTTTAATAAAGATAATAATTTTCAAGGATTTTTGAATGGCACTTTATAGCTATTCCAGCAAATAATTATACAAATGCATAGTACATTGAGCGAAGTCGAAACGAACGGTACTAAGATAACCACTTCAACAAATCTCAATACGGATTCGCTCGTCCATACAACAAATCAATATCCGCCTGTGTCAGTTTGAAATTCGCTAAATCCTGTTCCCCCATCGTAGGATACATCAGCGCATGCGGATCTCTGGAATGCTTCAAACCCAACGAATGCCCAAGCTCATGCGCTAGAATTAAACGCAACTCATCTTTATCGCCATATTCATAAATATTAATTGCATCACCTTTATAGAGTCCAGCCTCAAAAGGATGCCCCACAAACTTCTGATTATAGTCTTTTGCTTTCTGATTATAATCATCTACTTGCGTCTGAATAACCTCGCCCTGATGCCTTAAATTAACCTGCTCCACATCAAGATTTGTACCTTTCTGATTAAATTCGGCAACATCGCGATCAAGCTGATCACTTTCCATTTGCATAGATTGTCTTTCCATTGGCGTTGCACCACCACGCGCATTGATTAGCGCAACCATTTGCTGATGCTGGCTAATTCGTTCATTCAATGCCGCCAGTTCGTCATTATGTCGACGATATTCATCCGTAAGCTCTGATTGCTTCTGTTGAAAATTATCTGTTGCACTCTGATTCCGACCTTGATTATCGTTTAATACACGCTCAGCTTGCTGTCTTTCATTCGTAGTTTGTTGACGTTGATCGTAAATAAAATTAATCGTAAACGCGGCCTTAGGATGATAAAAAAAGAACTGATGTCCTAAAGGCTCTTCCCAAACTTTTGCAGCTTCAAGAACCAAACTCCTCGCCTCACTCTCACTTAAATTAAAACGAGGATCGATTGTGCCAATACGATAATAAACTTCTCGTTCAGCAGGTGGCTTCGATAGGTCATTGCGAATTTGCTGGTGTCCCTTGTGATAAATCACAAAAAATATAACTAAACTGAATAAGATAATAATGTTACGCACGAATCAAATCTTCCATGTCTTTTAATTATGTAAAATTCCTAAATACTACATTCAATGAGCACCACGTTCTAACGCGTCCCTTACTGGCTTAAACGAACGCCGATGATCATCAATCGCGCCATGAGCCATAAGCGCAGCAACATGCGCTGCTGTTGGATAACCCTTGTGCTTGGCAAAACCATATTGAGGATGAATTGCATCTAAAGCTTCCAGCTGACGATCGCGCGTGACCTTCGCCAAAATACTTGCTGCACCAATACTCACTTCCAACGCATCACCACCGACGATTGCTTCACAGGGCACACTCGCATCAGGGCAACGATTCCCATCAATTAACGCAAGACGCGGCACAATCGGCAATCCATGAATCGCACGTCGCATCGCAAGCATGGTCGCATGTAGGATGTTTAACTCATCAATCTCAGCAGGTGTTGCTTCAGCAATACAATACGCCGCAGCATTTTCCACAATTACATCAAACAAACGATTACGCTGTTTTTCAGTTAATTTTTTTGAATCATTAATACCCTCTATCGGTCGCTCAGGGTCTAAAATTACTGCGGCAGCCACCACCGAACCCACCAATGGCCCTCGCCCCGCTTCATCAACACCAGCAATACAAGCTACATTTGGAACAATAATCGCTTGCGTGGAACGCACCAAGATACCTTTATCTTTTTGGTCTAAATTAAGACTAAATTTTTCACTAAGCCTTTCACTAAAGAGTGGCATCTATTTTTTCCTCTAACAAAGACAATACTGCCGCCGCTGCCGAACTGACATTCTCGCTTTGTAAGCGACTATGAATATTACAAAGTTCAACATGCTGTGCTTGCCAAGCCCCTTGCTTAAATTCTGGATCACTCAATAAAGGCAACATTTCATTCACCACGTTATTGGCTGTTGCTTGAGCTTGAATTAACTCAGGCACGATCGTGCGCCCGGCAAGGATATTCGGCAAAGAATACCATGGCGTTTTAATCATCCAATGAACCAATAAATACGTCAGCCAATGAACACGAGCAACCACAACCATCGGACGACCTAAAAGTAATGCTTCCAGTGCAGCCGTACCTGAAGCCAACATCACCACATCACTGGCAGCCATCACACGTCGCCCAACGCTCCCAATTTCACCTGCAGTATCATTCGGCTCAATCACTTGAATTGCACGTTGTACCTCAGTTGGTTGCTCTGCTAATAGCGCTTTAATTTGTGCTAGACGTGCATCATTTGCAGCAGGAATAACAAAGCGTATCTTTTCAAATTTCTTTAAAAGTTTCGCTGCACTGTCCAATAAAACGCGACCAACTCGCTCTACCTCGCTCGATCGACTACCAGGTAATAAACCCACCACGACTTGATCTAAAGGAATACCCAACTGCTGTTTGCCAGCACTGACTTGATGATTCACTGGTAAACTACGTGCTAATGGATGTCCTACAAAAACAGCTTTCACATCATGCTGATTATAAAAATCGACCTCAAACGGCAATAAACACAACACCATATCTACCGCAGCTCGAATACCAACGACGCGTCCTTGTCGCCAAGCCCAGACCGAAGGACTCACATATTGAACGGTTTTAATATGTTTTTCTTTAAGTTGCTTAGAAACCCGAAGGTTAAAATCTGGCGCGTCAACACCAATAAATAAATCAATTTTTTCTTTTTCAAATGTTTCAATTAATCCATCACGAATCTTAAATAACTCAGGTAAACGCCCTAGAACTTCAAATAAACCAAATAAAGATAAACGTTCAAGCGGATAAAGACTAGTTAATCCCTCTGCTTGCATTTGTGGACCACCAATGCCAATCAAGCGTACATTTGGGTGGATTTTTTTGATTTCACGAATTAAATCAGCACCTAACGTATCTCCAGATAGCTCTCCCGCTACCATGCCAATCGTCAAAATTTTTGTTTTAGCAATCATGCCACTCAATCCAACTCATATTGCCGCATAGTTTAGCATTGCCAAATATCGCCACAACATTTCACAACACATTAATCTTCATTAGACGTGATTATCCTTATATGAATTTTTTTCATAAGCTATCCAAGTTTAATCGTTTGTAAAGCAAAGCGAATGCATCTAACCTTTCGCAATATTTTTGATAAAGTTATGAATATTGCAACTATGACTGATTATTATTTTATTCTTGCTGGGCTGGTCGTTGGGCTTTGTGTTGGTGTGACAGGTGTTGGCGGCGGCTCTTTGATGACGCCGATCCTCATCAGCATCATGGGCATTCCACCACAAGTCGCAATTGGTACAGACTTGCTCTATGCCTCAATTTCCAAGTTCTGTGGTTCCCTCGTTCATGCAAAAAAACTGAACATCGTTTGGCCAATCGTTATTTTTCTGTCGATTGGCAGTATTCCAGCGTCACTGGGCACAACTTGGGCACTGCATCATTTCTTCAGCGATGCCAACCAATATAAAAAACTACTCACTATCGTACTGGGTTTTATGCTGGTATTGACTGGCGTTTCAATTCTGTTTCGTGCGCGGATTGAACAATTCTTTGCTAAACGTCGTGGGATGACAACTGAAGCACGTCATCATTTACACGAAGGCAGCACAAATGCACAAAGCAATCAAGCTAAAGAGCTATTGAAAAATAAACCTTTAGTCATTTTTATGGGCGTCGTTTTAGGTGTATTTGTGACCTTGTCTTCTGTCGGTGCTGGTGCATTTGGCGTGATGGCTTTGGTTTTATTATTTCCAAACTTACCGATGATTCGAATTATTGGTTCAGACGTTGTTCATGCTGTTTTATTGACATTAGTTGCGGGTCTTGGACATTTGTTTTCAGGAAATGTTGATTTTCACATGTTGACGTTCTTGCTCATCGGCGCGATTCCAGCAATTATTGTCGGAACATTAATTAGCTCTAAACTTCCAGAGCATCTTATTCGCCGAGTATTAGGCATCACATTATTATTGCTTGGCATTAATTTTGTGGTAAATCCAGTCAAACAAAAAGCCGCTCCAACAACTGTGCCTGTTGCTACAATTAGTAATGCAAAAGTGAGCAGTTAATCAAAAGCGGTATTGATTCGGTAGAAATACTAATTATTTGCCCAAAAATCGCTCAATTCGAGCGATTTTTTACCTTCGATCCCTTGTACTGATCCTGACTTGCCCTCATTCTTGTGGGTTAGGGTAATTATTAATTTTTTGGTGAAAAAGTCGTGGCTAACGCAGAAACAAATCAAGCAAGCAAGCAAGCAAACAGTCAAGCAGTCGACCAGCAAGTTGAGGACATCAACATTTCAGCAATTGAGCTGCTCGTCACTCCTGCTGAACTTAAAACTGAACTTCCATTATCAGATGCTGCAAAAGCAACTGTTTTGGCTGGTCGTCAAACTGTTCGTAACATTCTGGACGGTAGCGATCCACGTCTGTTTGTCGTTATTGGCCCATGCTCGATTCACGATCCAAAAGCAGCACACGATTATGCAAATCGTCTAAAAGCACTTGCTGAACAAGTTAAAGATACGTTGTACCTTGTTATGCGTGTCTATTTTGAAAAACCACGCACCACAGTTGGCTGGAAAGGTCTGATTAACGATCCAGACATGAATGACTCATTCAATGTCGAAAAAGGCTTACGCATGGGTCGTGAACTGTTACTTTCACTCAACGAACAAGGTCTACCTTGCGCGACAGAAGCACTCGACCCAAATTCACCACAATATCTACAAGACTTGATTAGCTGGTCAGCAATTGGCGCGCGCACTACAGAAAGCCAAACGCACCGCGAAATGTCTTCAGGTTTATCATCACCTGTTGGTTTCAAAAATGGTACGGATGGCGGCATGACTGTTGCGATTAATGCAATGCAAGCTGTTGCATCTGGACACAGTTTTCTCGGCTTAAATGGCGATGGTCAAGTGGCGGTGATTCGCACAAAAGGCAATCCATACGCGCATGTCGTACTTCGTGGTGGTGCTGGTAAACCAAACTATGATTCAACCGCTGTTGCAGCAGTCGAAGCTGCGTTGGCAAAAGCAAAAGTCAGTGGCAAAATCATGATCGATGCCAGCCATGCCAACTCAAATAAAGACCCATACTTACAACCGTTAGTATTGCAAAATATCACTCAGCAAATCATCGATGGAAATAAATCTATCGTTGGCGTGATGGTTGAAAGTCATATCAAAGGCGGTCGCCAAGATATTCCAGCAGACTTATCTCAGCTTGAATATGGTAAATCAGTCACCGATGGATGTATCGACTGGGAAACAACCGAACAAGCATTGCTAGATATGCACAATGCCCTAAAGGATGTTTTGCCAACTCGTTAAGACATAAAAAGCTAGAAACTAAAAACGAGAATAAAAATGAATCATAAAAGCCAAGATACTCAGCTAATGTCCACTCACCCGGCATTAGCTGATATTTTGGCTTTTCAATATATCCATGAGAATTTATCCACATCTGGACAACCTAGTTTTGATGAGTTGGCTTTAATCGCCGATGCTGGATTTGAAGTTGTAATCAATCTGGCATTGACCGATGCCAGTAATGTGTTAGTCGGTGAAGATCGACGTGTACTTGAACTCGGAATGGATTACATCAATCTTCCACTACTTTTCGATCGACCAAGCTACACCCAAGCATTACGCGCTCTAGACACTCTCAAATCATTACAAGACAAAAAAGTCTGGTTGCATTGTGCGCTCAATATGCGAGTTTCTAGTCTAATGTATATGTATCGAATCCATCATCTAATGATAGATGAAGCAGATGCAAAAGCTTTGCTTTCGCAAATTTGGATACCGAATGCAGAATGGTCGGAAATCATCAAACAACTAGATCAACACTATCTCGGACAACTGCAAACCGATTGATCAAATCCAAGGTATCTCATTAACATCAAACGTAGGGACAGGTTCTAAACCTGCCCAGAAATAATCAACTTTTAATGACATAGGGTGAGTTTGGAACTCCCCCCTACATCAGAACTTGTATATGTAAATCATGGATGAACAAAGTTCATTCTCACAGAATCATCAAATCATTTAAAATGGTGCGCCTCGGTTTCAAACTTCTTCGGTAACACCTCTGGCAACAATTCACGATCTATCACTGCAATGAATGCCCCATTTAATAATTGATCTCGTTGATTGTATTGAAACGGCTTTCCATCCAAATCAACCAAAGCACCGCCAATCACCTCCAAGAGACATTGTCCTGATGCCGTATCCCACTCTGAAGTAGGATGTAATCGCGGATACAAATCAATTTCGCCTTCAACCATGAGACAAAATTTATATGCACTCCCTGCATTGATTGCATCAAACTCAAAACCAGCCTGCGTTAATTGCTTCTGATACTCAGTATATTGCGGACGAGTTGAATGATGAGACATGGCTGCATTGAGTTTTTTTCCAACAACAGGATGTGCAGCTAACACCTGTTTAGAACCATCTACATCAATTCGATAAGCAATCTTTGGCTGAGTCTCATGCGGAGCTAGGTTATTACTCGCGACATAAACCTGTTTTTTTAGAGGAACACCTATGATGCCAAGTAAGACTTGTCCAGCTTCAACTAAAGCAATATTGACCGTAAACTCGCCAGTTTTTTTAATAAACTCACGGGTTCCATCCAAAGGATCAACCAACCAAAACCTTTCCCATTGACGCCGATCGCTCACATCAGAAGACTCTTCCGACAACACAGGAATCTGAGGCGTTAAAGCATGTAAAGCAGATTCAATCAATTGATGCGCTGCCATATCCGCAGCAGTGACTGGCGATTGGTCATCCTTGGTTTCGATATTAATAGAGCTTTGCAAATGATTATTATAAAATACAGTCAGTAGCTCACCAGCTTGTTGGGCAATAGAGACAACTGCGGACATTAAAACCTGAAAATCTAATTCGGGAACTGTCTTAGGTACGGTCTTAACACTATTCTGATCCATCACAATTGATCCGTACGTTTGAATAACTTAAATTCTTAATAACTTCGCTCTAAACAACCTAGCTCAACAACTTAGTTTTTTAAGGAAAGTATTAACATTAACCTATTATATTACGCGCATTTTCACCCAAATTTGCACGCTTAAAGGAAAAACATTGTCATGACTGTCAATATTGCGTGGAACCAAATCGATATCGTCATGTTTGATATGGATGGCACACTCCTCGATTTAGCTTTTGATAATTTCTTTTGGCGCGAAGCAGTGATTGACGCGTGGGCTGACGCACAGCAAGTCACTCGTGAATACGCCCTTGAAAAACTCACTCCTCTCTTTCGCGCACAAGAAGGCTGTTTGAATTGGTACTCCCTGCCATATTGGAGTGATACGCTGCAATTAGACTTACAAGCACTCAAAGCGCATCACAGTGATCTCATCTCACTTCGCGCTGGCGTTCCTGCCTTGCTAAGTACTCTAAAATCACATGGCAAAGAGCTCTGGTTAGTCACTAACGCTCACCCACAAGCATTAGAAATTAAACTCAACAAAACGGGACTTGGAGATTTTTTTCAAACCATTATTTCTAGTCATGAATATGGTTTTGCGAAAGAGCAAATCAATTTTTGGTGTGAAATGCAAGAAACTAATCCATTCACACCATCACGTAGCTTAATCATTGATGACAGCGAACCTGTTTTACATACCGCGAAAGCTTTTGGTCTACATGTACTGGGGATTGAGCAACCTGATAGCCAACTTCCTGCACGAGAAAACTTACACCATCCAACGCTGAGTGATTGGTCAGAACTAATCCATGGATTAGATCATTAAAATATAAATTTCTCAAAACCTCCAAAAGCCACACGAATCCAAATGTTATGAAACAAGATAAATCCTCAAACTCATCAACTCCCCCAGAGATCGCTGTTCGGATTGACAAATGGCTCTGGGCTGCACGTTTTTATCGAACTCGCACCACAGCAAAAGAAGCGATTGATGGTGGAAAAGTTCACTGTCAAGGGGAACGCGTCAAAGTCAGCAAAGAAGTTCGTGTTGGTATGGAGCTAACGATTCGACAGGGATTTGAAGAAAAAACTGTGGTTGTTAAAGGGCTCACCTCCATACGTGGCAATGCAACCGCCGCACAAATCCTATATGAAGAAACTCCCGCCAGTATCGCTCGACGAGAGCTCTTCCAAGCTGCACGGAAACTTTCTAACTTAGCGAGACCTGACCATCGTCCCAATAAACACGAACGGCAGCAATTACAACGATTTCAAGACAGAAACAACAACTATCACGCAAAAACTAATGATGATTTCTGATAGAGATAACAGTCATCAAGACTCTTATTCATAAAAAAATGATTATTTGCTTTAACAAAATTCATTTACACCATTTTCCAACTTAGAAGTGTGATCAAATTGGCACTTTTTTTCATATAAACAACTAAGAAGCCTACACTTCACTACTTTTTTGGGATATATTGTGATGAACTGATGTATTAATAATATGTAAATGCAAAAGGATACGCTCAAAGGACTAGGGCTAAGTTTTTTCAATAATAAACCGTGTGTTGGAAATAGTTTGCAGAAGGTTTATGATTATTTCTCGGTGTACTTATTGAAAAATATAAGCTTAGAATGAACCGTTAGGTATTTTATAGGCGTTAAGTGAGAACAAAATGAACCTAAATATAATTAAGCTATTAAATGCAGACTTGCCAACTAACTCACTAAAACACTTGTCTTTAGTTGGTGAATCTAAGCCTGAAGTACAAACATGGATTAACGGTTTATCCATGTTGAATGTTGGGGAAACAGCAAAGCAGCTCTACACTACCCTGCAAGAACTCATGATCCTTGATGTTCCAGATGCAACTCGATTTGATATTCTAGAAGTATTACGCCCTGCTGTTTACACCATCATTGAATCTTTATCCAAACATTATATTAATCAAAATATTCTACTTGATGAACGTGCTGAACGCATTGCTGGATTAGCTCAGCAATTGCGTGTGTATACTGCAATGATCTATCGAACAATTGCGCTTAGAACATCAGAAACACTTGAAACGCATACTTTCGGTTTATTTGCAGTCGGTAAAAAGAAAATCCTACTGAATTTAGCGGCTCAAGCCATCCATCGTGGACTCACTGAGTTTT
Organism: Gammaproteobacteria bacterium; assembly: GCA_028868515.1. Taxonomy (GTDB): domain Bacteria; phylum Pseudomonadota; class Gammaproteobacteria; order Pseudomonadales; family Moraxellaceae; genus Aquirhabdus. Next base: position 75,640 of record JAGWUI010000002.1, on the reverse strand, counting down.
TCCGCTTATTAGCAGAATCAAAGACGTTATATCTTCCTGTTTATAAAGGCATGTGGCTTCATTTGCATGGGTTGTTTCAAAAAGCACAAGCGCTTGAATTAAGTAAGTTCGCTTTGCGTGATGAAAATCAAGCGTATGGAAAAATCCTGACTGTTGAACAAGTCTACCTACGCTCTGTTTTCATGTCTGCCTGTAATACCAATAAATTACGTCAGACTGAAATCAAAAAGATTGCTCAACTCAGTGAAATATGGGTCAGTCTTGTACAAATCTCACCAACACCAAGTGGTCAAGATCTATTCTTAGTCGATACATCGTTAGACTCTCCACCGATGTACATTACTCAATTGAAGCAAATTAATGCATCAATGTACTACATCAACGTCCAACAATTACTCAGTCACTTTGAAAACTTAGGCAGCGATCACGCCAAACTATTACATCCGTCTGAAGAAACACTACTTTCAGGCTCGTTGAGATTGCACCTATTGCAAATTCTACGCGCACCAGCTGAGCGCTCGACTGAACGCCACCCACATAATGGTACGATTAACATTGCACTTGGATTGATTGGTGCGCACTATCAACTTGCGAATCAGTTAGATTTTGAAGAAGTCATTCAAATTCAACAAACAGCTACAAATCCAGACCTTCCGATTATTCAACCTAATGCCGCGCACGATATTGACCTAAATTACAGTATTCAAGATGGAAAAGTTCGCCAAAATGCGACTCGCGAATATCTTGAATCGTATCAATGCCAAATTATTAATATCAGCTTAGGTGGTTACTGTATTCGTTGGATTGGAACAACACCTAATGTTTTGCGTAGCGGTGAACTCATTGCTATCCGTGAAAACGATGATGCTGAATGGAGCATTGGTTTAATTCGTTGGGTACAACAACAGCTTAACTCTGGTGCAGAATTTGGTATTGAAATACTGTCACAACGCGGTAAAGCTTGTGGTGCACGCGTCATTCGCCAAGATGGTTATTCTAGTGACTACATGCGTACGATCCTCTTACCAGAAATGAGAGAGCAAAATCGTACTGCAAGTATTATTGCTCCAATTTTGGCGTTCAAATCAGGACACAAAATATCCATTCGTCTTGGAAATGAGGAAGTTAAAGCTCAGCTCATGCGTGAAATTGTTGTGACCCAAAGTTTTAGCCAGTTTGAATTTGTGGTCACTCAGCCTGAGAAACTTAGTGCTGACAGCGAATTATCAAAACACACAAAAAAACAGGAAGTTGCTGCTGAAGCACCTATTCCTGTTGCAACAAAAACTAAGCCTAAAGATGAACTCGATGAAATTTGGGATACATTGTAATCCATAAAAATCGTAACTTACATCATGAGGAATGCCCATAACACTATCGCTATGGGCATTTAATCTATAAAATTGATGAGTCACGCAATCATTTCCGATCACTTTTATGATCAAAGAAAAGTGACGATTGTTTAAGTCTGACAATTTTTAGGAAGATAAGGACAGCATCAGATATGAAATCAAAGGTTATGGATTAATGAGAAGTAATAAGAGTGAAAGTTTACGCTTGCTGGCTGTCGATGAATCGCATGCAATTGCAGAAGCATTAGTAGATCAACTCAAAACACAAGGAATTCCTACCCGGCTTCAAGTTCTTGATGATAAAGAAGAGCTCGAAAAAGCTTTGCGCCATGTCTGGGATATTATCTTATTTGTCAAAGGCTATGACCTTGCATACGATGACGTATTACAACTGATTAAAGATAGCGATCAAGACCTCCCGCTTATTCTCTTACTTGATGATCTTAATGCTTTCGATATCCATAATGTCGAAGATTCAGAAAGTCCTGTTTTAAAAGCATATAGCGCTGGTGCTGTCGATGTTTTGCCGATTAGCCATCCTTTACAACTCGTATTTTGCGTTAAACGTGAGTTAAGAAACTTAGAGCATCGCCGCAGTAAGCGCAATCTCAAAGTAATGTTAGGAGATGCCGAACGTCGTAGCCAACTCTTGCTTAAAAACTCTCGTACTGCTGTTTCTTATGTCGATGAAGGCGTTCATATTTATGCCAATGAAGCATACCTAGAGTTATTTGACTATGAGTCTATCGATGAACTGATGGGTATGCCCGTTATCGATCTTGTCGATAGTAAAGATTTGCAAGAGTTCAAAGATTACTTAAAGACCTATACTAAAACTGGTCGAAATGAAACCGATTTCAATTTTAGCGGTATTCGTGCAGATGGCAGCCGATTTGAAGCAATGCTCCAGCTTGCACCTGCTAGTTTTGAAGGCGAACCATGTATACAAGTCATTATTCAACATCAAGAAAAAGCAGATACTCGCCTACTTGAAGCACAGCTAGCTGCCGTTGAACGACTTGATGCACTGACAGGTCTAGGAAACCGCAGAGCATTTGAAGAATCATTAGAATCAACTCGCGATAACGCAGTACAAACCAAAGCTCAACATGCACTGATTTTTACAAGCATTGATAATATCGGTCAAATTAATGCTAGCGCAGGTATCGCGGGTAGCGACGCAACTGTGATTAAAATTAGCGAAGTGCTGAAAAGTCAGTTTAAAGATGCACAGACATTCCGCTTCGGTGATTCTACATTTGCAACGCTCGTGACCAATACAACCTCTGAAGAAATTTGTACGATAGCGCAAGCGACAACTGAGTTGATCGCAAAATCACTCATCAGTGTTGGCAATCGCACTGTTCAAACAACAATTAGTATTGGTATCGCCATGATTGGCGAAACATCGCCAGATAGCGCAGAGCTGTTATCTCGTGCATTTAATGCATCAGAAAAAGTGAAGATCCAAAATCAAGGTCTAGGTAATGGAATAAATCTCTATAATCCTGCCGAGAATGCATCTGAATCTGATCAGGCGCTGCGTGAATTACTTGAAGAAGCCTTAGAAAAAGGCACTTTCAAACTCATGTTCCAATCAGTTTATGATACGAATGGTGACACAGAACCACTCTTTGAAGTTTATGCACGCTTGCCTCTTGCGAACGGTGAGTCAATGTTGCCAGAAGAGTTTATGCCTGTTGCTCATCGTTATGGCATGGAAAGCCGTCTGGATCGCTGGATACTGCTGAATGCATGCAAACGTCTAAAAGCTCAGCAAGCCTCGCATCCAAAAACACGACTACTCATCAACCTGAGCGGGGACTCACTACAAGATACAAGCCTACCTCTTCTGGTTGGCAAACTTGCAAGTGCAATTAGCACAGGTGGTAATAAACCGATCACACTTCAATTTAACGAAGGTGATGCAATTAACTATCTTGAACTTGCTCGTAGTAATATCAGAGCTTTCCAAGAAAATGGTTGCCAAGTTGCGATCAATAACTTTGGTTCGTCATTGAATGCAATGGGTTTGCTGGATCATCTCAAAATTGATTTAGTCAAAATGGACAAATCATTTGTACAAGATCTAGGAAATGAAGAAAACTTCCAAGCTGTGAAGAAAGTAACCAGTGAAATTATTTCTCATAAATCTCAAGTGATGGTTGCATACATCGAAACACCAATCGCAATGTCTAAGGCTTGGTCGATTGGAGCGCGTTACTTACAAGGTTATTTAATCCAAATGCCGAATGAAGAAATGATTTTTGAATAACTTTCAATCTCTTTGAAATCCAAGGTCTTAAACATCATCAACATGTTTAAGACCTTATTTTTTGCTTGGCTTTTTATAAAAAATATCTATAACTAGACTATTATTTAATCAGATTTTCAATAATAGCGTAATGATCCTCAAATATTTTATTTGAATGAACTTGGTCTAATGGCAACCAAAATGCACGTTTAGCATCATCACCACTTTTCACTGTCGGAAGAATAGGCAGCTCATTCAGCTCAAAATAAAATGCTTGGGTAATTGTTCGCCCACGCGCGCAACGTTTTGGATCATCAAAAGTACGCTGCGCTCGATAGAATTTTCGCCATTCTGCATCTGTTAAATCAATGTTCGTTTCCTCACGTAATTCACGTAGGCAAGCGTCGAACAGGGTTTCTTCTTGATCTAAGAAACCACCAGGTAACGCAAACAAGCCACGACCAGGAAAATGCCCCCGTTCGATTAATAAAATATGACCCGAATGTACAACTACAGCATCAACCGTCACAAAAACAGGAGGATAAGGCGCAAGCGACCAAGACTTTTTATACTCTACAAGATAATGCGACTCGACCTGAAGATCTTGATACTCTGGTAATTGCATGAATTGTTTCAATAAATCTAATGTGCTTGTTGGCACAAAATCTAATGTCGGGAGCTCACCTAGCAGATAGGCATCTCGAATCGGAGTCGCAGAAATCCCTTGATAACTGCCAACTGACACAGGTGTCCAATTTGGAAAAAGAGATAAGTAATAAGAAGTTTTATCTTTGTAATGACCAATCAATCCAATACGACACGATGGGCTTACGCCACTGACAGAAGCAACCGCTTTTTCAACAGATTGAACCCACCGAAAATCATCATACAAAACATCAACTAATGGAACACAATGAATTCGAGCTGCATCTATTTGATCAAATGCAGACAAAACCATTTTTGCACGTTCATCAAAGCTAAATACATTACGTGTGCTTCGAGGTTGTTCGGCTGAACCAATCAGTAAAATAACTTGCTTACTTTGTGACAAAGCCGTTTTTATCACTGCCAAATGGCCGAGATGAAATGGCTGAAACCGACCAATAAAAACCAAATAATCGAACAAACGTCTAACCTCTTTTAGTCACAACTCAAGAAAACAGTATGAGTCATATTTTTAACATTAACTTAAAGGTACGACACGCATCACTTCCTCAAGCGTTGTCAGACCTTCTGCAACACGTCTTGCACCAGCTAATCGCAAAGGCAGTAAACCTTCTCGATATGCCTGTTGTTTAATCTGATTTAGAGTTCCGCCATCACCAATAATCCGCTTCATTTCTGTGGTGAGAATTAGAATTTCATAGACACCCATTCGCCCACGATAACCCGTTCCTCGACAATCTTCGCAACCAACCGCTTGGTAAATTTTAGCTGGGGGTTCACTCCGCCACGGACTGACTAATTTATTCCAAACCTCTACATCGGTATCCATCTGAGTTTTACATAATGGACATAACGTTCTCACCAAACGCTGAGCCATAACCCCCAGAATCGTTGCCGAAGTCAAAAATGGTTGTACACCTAAATCATGTAAACGCGTCAGCGAACTTGGCGCATCATTGGTGTGTAATGTTGATAAAACCAAATGTCCCGTCAATGCCGCTTGAATCGCCATATCCGCAGTTTCATGATCACGTATTTCACCAATCATAATAATATCAGGATCTTGCCGCATCAAAGAACGAACACCTTCCGCAAATCCAAGCTCAATCGTGCTTTGTACCTGCATTTGGTTAAAGCTCGGTTCGATCATCTCAATTGGATCCTCAATCGTACAAACGTTGACCTGATCCGTTGCAAGTTGTTTTAAGGTGGAATAAAGCGTCGTCGTTTTACCCGATCCTGTCGGGCCAGTCACAAGAATAATGCCATTCGGATGAGCAGCCATTTCCTTCCATTTTTCAAGGTCACTACCCGTTAAACCAAGCTGTTCAAAAGTCCGCACTAAGACTTCTGGATCAAAAATACGCATCACCATTTTTTCACCAAAAGCAGTTGGCAATGTCGATATACGAAGCTCCGTTTCTAAGCCCTTTGGTGTACGTGTCTTGAGGCGACCATCTTGTGGCTTACGTTTTTCTGCAACATTTAAGCGGCTTAGAATTTTAATACGAGATACGACCGCCAACAAAACGGGTCCAGGCATGTCATAAACTGTATGCAAAACCCCATCGATACGAAAACGGACTCGACCAGCTTCTCGCCGAGGCTCAAGGTGAATATCACTCGCCCGCTGATCAAACGCATACTGCAAAAGCCAGTCCACAATCCGTACGATATGTTGGTCATTTGCATCAGGATTAAGCATATCGCCGAGTTGCAATAGTGCCTCAACACCTTTGGTTGTGGCTTCTGTTCCACCGCCTTTAGCGCCCGCAATCGCACGAGTGACTTGATAAAACTCAGCCTGATAACGGACTAACTGTTCGGGACTCAGCATCACTCGTTTGATTTTACGAGGTTGAAGTGTGTGCGCCAGATTATCTAGCCAATCTTCATAAAAAGGCTGATCACTCCCGATCGTAACCGTTTCCGCATCAACAAGTACGGCTAAAATTTTATGACGTTCCGCAAACTCGCGCGACATGATGGAAGTCACGGAAGGAACATTAACTTTCAAAGGGTCAATACGATAAACAGGCATGCCTGCTTTTTGTGCAAGCCAATGTGTGAGTACATCCAGCGTCAGTTTAGGTGCTAATGACTGTGCATTGGCAGTCAAGTCAGTTAACTTAAAATCAGCAATAATCATCAGCGGATGCCAAGTAAGCTGCTCTTTACGACGCGCAGTTGTCGTCACTAAATTCACATCGCGCTGTGTAATTCGCCCATCATGCAAGAGCTCTTCCAAGCACCAGCGTACATCGACTTGAATTGAAAATTTCTTTTTTGCTGTCATCTTTGCTGTCATTACGCACATTCCATGTCAATATTCTTTGAACTCACACCATCAAAACTGTTTTTTAACAATTAGCGCGCCGTCAATTCTTTGATCCAGATTACTCCAGACTGAACGCTAAAGCGAACATTAACGCGATCATAAGACATTCCATAATCTCGTAATGCATCTTCTTGGTAAGCTGGACGAGGATCAAGGGCAAGTATTCGCTCAATCAAAGGAAGTTGATGGTTACTTAACACTCCCAGCGAAATCAATTGATGCTTTTGCCAAAGCGCAGCACGCGTCCAATGCACAGGATGCAACTCTGGTGCTTCCAGCGCAAAACCACTCATGGCATCTTCAATCGAATCGCTATATGCAATATAAGGCTTAAGATCAATGAGTGGTGTGCCATCAACTAAATCTGGGCCAACAATATGTAATCGGACTCGACCCTTGACGACCTCTATTCGATCTAATCTTACAGCAGACAAACCCAGCGGCGCAGGACGGTACATACTCCGCGATGCAAAAACACCAATTTTCTCATTACCACCTAAGCGTGGCGGACGAATTTGGGTACGAAAAGAATCCGAAGATGATTGTCCCTTTGGTGAGGAAGGATCAGCAACAGACGAGAACTTCAATTCACGATTCTGATGAAATTGCCAAATCAACCATAAATGACTAAATCCCTCTAACCCCTCAAACGCCGCAGGTTGATCATAAGGTGCAACAAACTCAATGACCCCTTCTACATCAACCAAATTGGGCTGACGTGGAACACCAAACTTCTCAATAAAAGGCGTATGTACATAACCGATTATAGGTACAGTAATATGATGCGCTGTCATTGATCGCCCTAAATTAAAAATAATTTCATTATTCACATTGAACTAAAAAATACGCTTTTTTAGTTAATTCCTGATCAAAACTTTGCATAAACAATATTTTATATGTTTACCAACCTTAAATTACATAGGCAATATGTAGTTTCTAGGTGTATCCAAATCATTTACTAATCAGTTTTACTTATAACTAAAATAAAATGAAATAGGTTTATCAATGACAACTTTTCGGTAGAATAGCGTCATTGAATTTTCCTCGTTGCATAGAAGCTACTTTCTCTGGAAATTATATTTCTCAGAGTCTTTTTGCTGAAATCGCGATAAGACCATCACACGAATAGAGACATTATGGCAGCATTTAACTCCGAACGTATTACTCATGTGCATCATTGGAACGATACGTTATTCAGTTTCAAATCGACCCGCGATCCAGGTTTACGCTTTAAGAATGGTCAATTCGTTATGATCGGGCTCGAAGTGAATGGCAAGCCACTGATGCGCGCTTACTCCATCGCCAGCGCAAACTACGAACATGAAATGGAATTCTTTTCCATTAAAGTTCAGGACGGCCCATTAACTTCCGTTTTGCAAAATCTAAAAGAAGGTGATGAATTATTAATGAGCAAAAAACCGACAGGAACACTTGTTCTTGACGACCTTTTGCCAGGTAAAAATCTCTATATGTTATCAACAGGCACAGGACTTGCCCCGTTCTTGTCATTGATTCGAGATCCAGAAACTTACGAACGTTTTGAAAAAGTCGTACTCATTCATGGTGTTCGTTATGTCAATGAACTCGCATATACAGACTTGATCGAAAATATCTTGCCGAATGATGAATTTTTCGCTGAACTCGTCAAAGATAAACTCATCTACTACCCAACCGTCACACGCGAACCATTCCGTAATCAAGGTCGTATCACCACATTGATCGAAAATGGTAAATTGTTCGAAGACATTGGACTGCCACGCTTCAATCGTGAAACTGACCGTGCAATGATGTGCGGTAGCCCAACCATGCTAAAAGACTTGAGTGATTTGTTGGATCAACACGGCTTAGTCGTTTCACCACGCATGGGTGATCCAGGTGACTATGTTATTGAGCGTGCATTCGTCGAAAAATAAGTGCTCTTAAAAATGCTCTTAAAAAATTGTCGAACTATAAAAAAGGACGCTTTCAATAGCGTCCTTTTTTTATTGTCTAGTAGTCATAGCATTTTTAATGCTTCATCACCTTTGCTAAATCATCTGGATTTACATTATTTGACGTCATCACACCAACCATATGGACAGCAATATCATTGCCCACAAATGAGCTATAACTCGTCATTCCCCACTCAGAACGGCTAATCGTTGAATCAGCAGTTGCACTAATACTGACCATTTTTGAAACAGGATCAACTTTAGGTTTTTCTAAGGTCACTTTAACTTTAACGGGCTTAGTGACACCCAACATCGTTAAATCACCTTGCATCATGACATGTGCAGGATCAATTTGAGTGACGCTGGTACTTTTGAAAGTCGCGGTTGGAAATTTTTCACTATTAAACAATGAACTTCCTTTTAAAGTACTGTCACGGATACCTAAACCCGTAGAAACACTACCCGTTTGTATCGTGAAAGAGACCTGTAAATGCTGTTGATCAAAGACATCACCCGTGATCTGCCCATCAAATTTATTAAAATTACCTGTAATTTGAGTTAAACCACTGGGCGGAGTAATAAATGTAACACTGGTTTTATCAAGATCAAATTGCCAATTTGCAGCATAGGTCAAACTCGTACTGCACAAACCTAGAATTCCAACACACAAAAACAACGCTGATTTTTTTACTACTTTCACTTGATTTATTTTATTCATGATTATGTTCATCATTTCCTAGCCCCTTAGTAATCCACGCTAAACGTTCGCTATCTTCATCAATTGCTGCCTCTCGAATCAGCTGCGAAGGTCGATGCAATAGCTTCGCCATTAGACTTTGAGATAATCGCTCAAAGACCTCATCAACCGCAATACCCTGCTCAACAAGATGCTTTGCACGAAGGACTTCTTGTTGACGAATCTCATCCATTTGTTGACGGTATTGGGCAATCACTGGTCCAGCTTGCTGAACTCGGCTGGCTTGAAGATATTGTGCAGCGAGCTGACTGACCATCACTTCCGCTTCAACCGCGGCTTGGCGGCGCTGAGCAAGATTACCGTCAATCACACGTTGCAAATCATCTACTGTATACAAAAATACATCATCTAAACCATCAACGCTGGACTCAATATCTCGTGGTACAGCTAAATCAACCATCAACATCGGACGATGACGGCGGGCCTTTAGCGCGCGACGCACCATGTCTCGTGTCACAACAGGATTTATACTACCAGTCGAACAGGAAACCAGATCAGCACGATGAAGTGTCTGATCAAGTTGGTCAAACGGAATCACTTCAACAGGTAAATGAACTCTGAGCTCATTCGCCAAGCTTTCCGCCCGCTCAATACCACGATTACAAATTAATATTTTTTTAACGCCATGATCGGCAAGGTGACGACCAACAAGCGTATTCATCTCACCTGCCGCCACCAATAAAACGGTCGTTTCACTTAAATCGCTAAATACTTGTCGTGCTAATTGAAGAACAGCAAAACCCAACGAAACCGCCTGTGACCCAATCGCCGTTTCCGTGCGTACTTTTTTAGCTGCGCTGAATACTTGTTCGAAGATTCTTGCCAATTTTGGCGTCACTGTACCCGCATCACGAGCATACTGAAGTGCACTTTTGACCTGACCCAAAATCTGTGGTTCACCGAGAACCATTGAATCGATACCACTTGCAACACGCATCAAATGAATTAATGCACCTTCTTCATCATGCTGATAAAGGTGATCAACAAGCGCATCAACTGCCAGCCCATGGGTATTCGCCAACCATTCAACCAAATCATTTGGCGAGTCAGTAATACTGTATAGCTCAGTTCGATTACAAGTTGATACAATCACTAAATCATTGGTCAAACCCAGTTGTTGAGCATGACGAAGTGCATCACCTAAACGCTCGGGTACAAACGCAACTTGCTCGCGAATCCCTAACGGTGCGGTTGTATGATTAATGCCTAATGCAAAGAAACCCATTGTGCGTCGATTGCCACTTACAAATATGGTATTGTGCGATATGCGATGCGCAAATACAAACATTGCTTATGTATTTATCACTACGGCGACAGATCATATACATAAATTTGAAGTGCTTTTGATTACGATAAATCACCCAAACTGGGTATTTAGTTAATCACTGAGATGACGAGGTTCGTTTGCTCCAGTTGGATTTAGCCAAGTCTTATTGCAATCGCTATCAAACTTTGATTCGCGGTTCAATTTTATTGACCGCTTTATTCGCACATACAGCGCAAGCCGCGTTACTTGATGTATTTTCTGCTGAGCTTGCTTTAGCGCGCGGCATGACAGATAAGGGCGTCGTACTTTATCGAGCACAAGCATTACAAACAACCGACCCAATTGTCCTAGAGCGCGCACTTACTGTCGCACTAGAAAACAATGATATTGATGGTGGTCTCGCCATTACCAAACATTGGGTTGACGTTGATCCAAACTACATCCCCGCTTTATTTTACATGGCGCATTTATCACTCAAAGCACATGATTATCGCCTTGCAACCCAAACCCTTGATAAAATTTTAAGCTACGACCCAAACGCGGCACTAGACCGTATTGTCGCGGGAATTTCACCAGATGATCCAAAAGATCGTACTGCGCTACTCAGCGCGCTTCAAAGTCTTAAAGAATATAACAACCCTTCGCTTTCCGTACTCAAAGCAGGTCTACTCGTTCAAGCAGGGCAACCCGAAGATGCACTCCGCGAAGTCAATATTGCCTTACGCAAAAAACCTGATGTCACCGCATTTATCACCTTAAAAGCAAATATTTTATTGAGCGAAAATAAAACAGCAGACGTTCAAAAATTATTAGCAGAAGAAATTAAACGACAGCCGAAGAACAAAAGTTTGCAACTATTTGAAGTCCGTTTTTTATTAAAGAACAATCAACCCCAACTTGCGATGTCCAGACTCAAAAAAATGTCTCAGCGCTGGCGTGGTGATGGGGAGATTCTATTATTAGCGGGCTTAGTCAGTATCGATAACCAACGCATGCTTGATGCAGAGCGTTATTTAGTTCAACTTTTGCCGATCGACCAATATGTTGATCAAGCCTATTTTTATCTCGGCATTGCCGCAGAACGTCAAAATCATATTGCCGTCGCGATTAGTTACTTTCGCAAAGTACAAGGTGATGAACTGTATCGCAAAGCGCAAAGAAAACTTGCAGTCATCATGACCGCAAATAATCAACTCGATAACGAATTGGAATATTTAACTCAAGAGCGGATTGAGCATCCAGAACAAACCAGTTTTTTATATTTACTCCAAGCGCAATTACTCAAAGATAATCAGCGCCCAGAAACCGCCCGTAAACTTCTCAATGAAGCCATTGCCAGCCTACCAAATCAACCTGACCTCATATACGCCAGAATTTTGCTACTCAAACCTAACGAAAGCGAATTGCTTGATCGTGAATCAGAACATTTGCTCGCGCTCAGCCCAGACAACCCTGTCTATCTCAATGCCTTTGCATTTGCACTCGCTCAACAAAATCGTCGTTTGACGGATGCGCGAGCATTAGCAGAACGCGCCAATAAATTAGCACCAAATCATCCTGCAATTTTAGATACGCTTGGCTATATTGCCTTGCTTCAAAAAGATTACTCCTTTGCAATTGATACACTACGTGCGGCATATCATGCAGAGCCAAGTATGAACATCGGAATGCATCTGGTTACAGCACTCGCAAGCTCTAAAAAATATGATACAGAACGTCTGCAACTCATTAATGAGCTTAAAGAACACTTCCCAAATGAATCACAAATCACGATACAACCTAATCCTGACCACACTAAAGTCAAACATCCATCACCAATTAAGAGTCCTATGACTGCCAATGTAATTCGTCACTGACCCAAAACCACGAAACATAAAAACATGAAATCTAAACGATGAAACCTAAACTATGAAACACCGCAGTCTTATGAAAAAAGCTTTTTGTAAAAGTCATGTTCTTTATTTATCAGTCATACCGCTACTCAGCCTATTGACCGCTTGCCAATCCTTGCGCCCTCCCAAATTACCGAACATCCCCACATCAATAATAACCACAGCGACAGACTCTACTGTGAATACAACACAACCCATCCAGTTCAACATTACGGGAAAAATTGGTGTTCGAACCTCCAAGCAAAGTGGTAGTGCTTTTTATGCATGGTCGCAAGATGGTGAACGATCTGCGATTGATCTCACTGGAGCTTTAGGAATCGGACAAACTCATATCGAGGGAATACCCAACCATGTCAGCCTGCAAAGCGCCAAAACAGGATATATAGAAGCGACTACGCCAGAAGAGCTATTAGAGCGTGCAACAGGATGGCAAGCGCCGATTTCATATCTTCCGCATTGGATTAATGGCGAGCCAGTCAATGCCATGAGCCAAGTTACGCGTGACCCGCAACATCGCTTAATCACATTAAATGAAGGCGGCTGGGATGTTAATTTTAACTATAATGATCAAGATAATAGCCAATTTCCAAACCGACTCGTCATGACCCAGAGCGCAACGCAATCATCAGAACAATCGAATCCAAATGCACCACATAATCGCGTGATACTGACGATTCAACGGGAAGCTGCAACAGAAAAAAGCGCAACAGAAACAGCGACAACTAAACAACCTACCTCAGAAACTACAACTACGAGTAACGCTCCGTGAGTCTTCTTCGCCTTCCCGCACCAGCCAAACTCAACCGCTTCTTGCATATTACTGGTCGTCGAAATGATGGCTATCATTTATTACAAACCGTCTTTCAACTGATTGACCAAATGGATTGGCTAACCTTTGAACCGCACAATTCGCTAGAGCTCGTCAGTGACCTTCCTTTTCCCGCGCAAGACAATCTGATTGTTCGTGCAGCCAAACTCCTACAACAAGCAAGTGGATGTGATCAAGGTACAAGAATCACTTTAGAAAAAAACCTGCCAATGGGTGGTGGCTTAGGCGGTGGATCATCTGATGCAGCAACAACACTACTTGCCTTAAATCATCTCTGGCAAACCCAACTCAATATCGATGAATTAGCGCAATTAGGTTTAAAACTTGGTGCTGATGTCCCAGTTTTTGTTCGTGGGCAAAATGCTTGGGCAGAAGGCGTTGGTGAAATATTAAAGCCCATCTCACTCCCCAATAGTCATTTTGTTGTACTGACACCAAATTGCTTTGTAAGTACTGCAGAAATTTTTAATCATCCAGATTTAACACGCAATACACCAATCATTGATCAAATGAGTTTTCTAACAGAATTAAAAAATCCTCAGCACGACAAACAAACTCATAATGATTGCGAAATTGTTGTACGAAAACTTTACCCTGAAGTAGATCAAGCACTTTGTTTTTTGGAAAAGATTCAACAAGAATCTGCTGAACTTTTAGAACCGCCACAGCTCACAGGAACAGGTGCTTGCGTGTTTCTTTTGACACCAACACGTGCATTTGCTGATAAAATACTCAAACAATCACCATTTAAGGGTTTTGTTTGTTCAGGAATTGGGCAATCACCTGTGCATTCCGCATTAAATTTGTTATAGTTGCGCCCCGTCGAACAGCTTGCATCAGCAATCTATCGACGTGTTCCACTACATGCTACAGGGGCGTCGCCAAGTTGGTAAGGCATCAGGTTTTGATCCTGACATCCGTTGGTTCGAGTCCAGCCGCCCCTGCCATGTGTGAACAAATTATAAATGGAAATACACTGTTGTTTTCTCATAAAAAATAACAGATGCCATAGGTGAAAGATCGCTTTTTGTTGTTAAGAAATTAAGAATTTTTTCTTGACAATCAAACATCAAATCACTATTATTTCCGCCGCTACAGGGGCGTCGCCAAGTTGGTAAGGCATCAGGTTTTGATCCTGACATCCGTTGGTTCGAGTCCAGCCGCCCCTGCCATATTTTGTTTTAAAGATACATCCTCTTCACTCTGCTGAATTTTTTCCGCCTTTACTGTCAGGATTGAGCTATGCCAAATCTCGTCATCTTCACTGGCAACGCTCACCCTGAGTTAGCACAAAAAGTCGCAAGTCATTTGCACGTTCCACTGGGTGCTGCTACGGTCAATCGTTTCTCTGACGGCGAAATCGCTATCGAAATTAACGAAAATGTTCGTGGTAAAGACGTCTTTATTCTTCAGCCGACTTGCGCGCCAACCAATGACAACCTAATGGAAATCTTGGTTATGGCCGATGCGCTTCGTCGTGCAAGTGCGGGTCGTATTACAGCAGTTCTGCCTTATTTCGGTTATGCACGCCAAGATCGCCGTCCACGTTCAGCTCGTGTACCGATTAGCGCGAAAGTTGTTGCGGATATGCTGAGTATTGTGGGCATTGACCGTGTTTTAACCATGGATCTTCACGCAGACCAAATTCAAGGTTTCTTTGATATTCCTGTTGATAACATCTACGGTTCGCCAGTGTTGTTGACTGACCTTAAGAAACAAGGCAACAACAGCAATTTGATCGTAGTATCTCCAGATATCGGTGGTGTTGTGCGCGCTCGTGCAGTTGCAAAACAACTGGGTGACATCGAACTTGCAATTATCGATAAGCGTCGTCTACGTGCAAATGAAGCACAAGTCATGCATATCATTGGTGATGTAAGCGGTCGTGATTGCGTCATTGTTGACGATATGGTCGATACTGCAGGAACACTGTGCAAAGCTGCTGCCGCACTTAAAGAACATGGCGCACGTAGCGTTGTCGCTTATTGTACACATCCAGTATTGTCTGGCGCAGCGATTGATAATTTGAATGGCTCTCCGATTGATGAGTTGGTTGTCACTGATACCATCCCATTAAGCCAAGGCGCCAAAGATTGTACTAAAGTACGCCAAATTAGCGTTTCTAGTTTATTAGCTGAGACAATTCGTCGTATCAACAACGAAGAATCAATCAGTGCAATGTTTGAACTGATTGACTAATTAAGTTTAGACTTTTTAAGAATTTGTAATTTGATATTGAACGGGGCAACTCGTTTAACTCCGCCGAACTGGTCGCAAGTTCGGCATTTTACCAACTAAAGCCTCTATTTTTGAGACTTTAAAACTGCTGTTATAGGAAATACCATGAGCACTACAGATTTCAGCTTGAATGTTCAAGCACGTGACTTGCAAGGGAAAGGTGCGAGCCGCCGCCTGCGTCACCAAAACCTCGTTCCAGGCGTGATTTACGGCGGCACTGCTGCTGCACAATCAATCAGCATTCGTTTTAACGAACTGGTTAAAGCGTTGGAAAGCGAAGCATTTTACTCACACGTTTTGACTTTGAATGTTGATGGCAAATCAGAACAAGTAGTTCTGAAAGCTCTGCAACGTCATCCAGCAAAAAACTCACCAATGCATGCTGACTTCGTTCGTGTTGATAAAACACACGAAATCACAATGCGTGTTCCACTGCACTTCACTAACCAAGAAACTGCGGTTGGCGTGAAACAACAAGGTGGTCAATTGTCGATCACTGTAAACGACGTTGAAGTTCGCACATTGGCAGCTAACTTGCCAGAATTCATCGAAGTTGACTTAAGCGAAGTGAAACTTGATCAAGTTCTGCATTTGTCAGACATCAAACTGCCAAAAGGCGTTAAATTGACTCAACTCAGCCATGGCGCAGACAGCCATGACTTGCCAATCGCAAGCATTCACTTAGCGAAAGGTCAAAAAGCTGACGACGCAGAAGCTGCTGCTGAATAATTTAAGCACCGCTCTCTAGCTAATGTCTAAAGAACAAACGAGTATTTCCCTCATTGTAGGGCTGGGCAATCCGGGAACGGAATATGCCCAGACTCGTCATAACGCTGGGTTTTGGTATGTTGAAGCCATTGCCCAGCGTTTTAACATCACCCTAAAAGCAGAAAGTCGCTTTTCTGGTCTTGTGGGTCGTGGATCAATTGATGGTCATGATGTGCGGTTGCTATTACCCACCACATTCATGAACTTATCAGGTCGATCAGTTGCACCTTTGGCCAAGTTTTTTCAGATTGCTCCTTCGAATATTCTCATTGCTCATGATGAACTTGATTTGCCTTCAGGCTGTATCCGCTTGAAAACTGGCGGTGGTCATGGTGGTCACAATGGTCTGCGTGACATTGTTCCACAAATTGGCAGTGATTTTCATCGTTTGAGAATTGGAATTGGTCATCCGGGCCACAAAGAAAAAGTTCATGGGCATGTTTTAGGTCGAGCACCTAAGCTTGAGCAAGATTTGCTCGATCAAGCTCTGAATGAAGCATTACGTCTTACTCCGATGATTGTGCAGGGTGATATTGCTCGTGCCATGAGTCAATTGAATGGTTTTAAGCCTAGTTAATTTGAGCTATATGGTTAATCTGCTTTAGAATCAGTGAAGTAGATTTTTATTTAATGTTTTGTCGCAATATTTAGCGATTAAATGTTGTACAAATCAGCCATAAACTGCACAATGCGAATCGTAAATCATTGATCTAATGATTTTATAGATTCATGTGCTATCTGGCCCTACTCCCACGGAGATCATCGCCATGCAAACATCGATGTTAAAATGTAAAATCCACCGCGCACGCGTTACACAGGCCGAACTTCATTATGAAGGCTCCTGTGCAATTGATGGTAATCTACTTGACCTCGCAGGTATTCTTGAGTATGAACAAATTCATGTCTGGAATGTCACTACGGGTGCTCGTTTCTCAACGTATGCAATTCGTGGTGAAGAAGGTACAGGCATGATTTCTGTAAATGGCGGTGCAGCACATCACGCGTCAGTTGGAGACATTATCATCATTGCCACTTTCGGTAATTTTGAAGCAAAAGAGCTAATCAACTTTAAACCTCAACTGGTTTATTGCAATGAAGATAACAGTGTTAGCCACACAGCGAATATCATTCCTGTGCAAGTTGCATAACACAGCTTAATCACTCAGATTCTATAAAACCCGCTATTTTGGCGGGTTTTATGTTTTTAAAGTCACCATTCTATTTGATCAGCATTTATCTCAAGATCTATATATCTCAATCTGTTATCTCACATTAACAGATCAAATTTTCCTATCATTTGCTGAAAATATCAGGCTTATTACAACCACAACTGGTATGCTAAATGCAGAGTATTTACCTCATGAAACGTGAAGAACAAATCCCCATTTTTTGATCAATATATGGAGTGAGATGTGAAAATTGTGGTTTTAGGCGCAGGCGTCATCGGAACAACAACAGCATGGTTCCTCAATCAAGCAGGCCATGAAGTCACAGTCATTGAACGACAACCTAATGCTGGACTTGAAACTAGCTTTGCAAATGGTGGACAAATCTCTGTTTGTCATGCAGAACCTTGGGCAAATCCTTCTGCTCCCAAAAAAATCTTACAATGGCTCGGCAAAGAAGATGCTCCTCTACTTTTCCGTCTTCGAGCTGACATCAATCAATGGCGCTGGGGCTGGCAATTTTTAAAAGAATGCTCTCCGACCAAAACACGTCAGAACACACTCAACATCCTGCGTCTAGGGCTGTATAGTCGCGGCGTTTTGCAAAAATTACGTGCGGATACAAACATCAAATATGATGAACTCACAAAAGGCATCTTGCACTTTTATACAGATCCAAAAGAATTTGAAGATGCAATTGTGGCATCTGAATTTATGCGTAACTATGGCTGCGATCGCAATGTCATTGATAAAAAAAGCGATATTGTCGCAATTGAACCAGCCTTTGCAAATTCAGTCGAAAAAATTGTCGGCGCAACATTTACTGCCAGCGATGAATCAGGCGATGCACAAAAATTCACCAACAATCTTTCTGTGCTTGCTGCCGCAAAAGGGGTCAATTTTCTATTCGACCATACCATTACCCACATTAAACAAAGTCAAGGTCGAGTCAGTGGTGTAACCGTCAAACATCATGAGGAAGTCTTTGATATTACAGCTGATGTCTATGTTGTTTGTCTCGCCAGTTATAGCGCATTAATGGTACGCGATCTTGGTATTTCGCTACTCATTTATCCAGCTAAAGGCTATTCTGCAACAGTTGAAGTACCTGATGGTGCAAATGCACCAATGGTCAGCATGACAGATGATGAATACAAACTGGTTTTCTCACGTTTAGGAAATCGTTTACGAATTGCAGGTACAGCTGAATTAAATGGCTACAATCTGAACCTCAATGACGTTCGTTGTCAGGCACTGATCAAACGAACAGCAGCACTATTCCCTGCTGCTGCCGATTATAGTAAACCGCTTTTCTGGACTGGTTTACGTCCTGCAACACCAAGCAATGTCCCTTATATTGGCAAAACTAAGTTTCCAAATTTGTATTTAAATACAGGTCACGGAACACTGGGATGGACTCACTCTTGTGGTTCAGCTCAGGCGATTGCCGATATTATTGATGGTAAAAAACCTGACGTAGAATTCGACTTTGTATAACAAAATCGTAAACGAGTAATCACCTATTGGCTGTAGTATGTCGAAACGAGAGTCTGTTAGAATCCAGCCTCGTTTCTTCGAACATATTCTGCAAATTTTGTTTTTACTATCCCTTTTGGAGTTGACGTCGCCAATGTCTCGCCTACCCGTATTGCTTGTTACCACCCTTCTTACGGGCTGGTCGCTTACTGCTTCTGCTGTCACTGTTGTTCCATCTCCACCCGCATTGGACAATAAATCGTATGTCCTGATGGATTATGATTCTGGGCAAATTTTGGCATCATCTAATCCAGATGTTCAATTACCAATGGCGTCGCTCACTAAATTAATGACGAGCTACATTGTTGAGCAAAGCCTATTGTCTGGTCGTTTGAAAGAGACCGATCAAGTTCGTATGAACGAATCAGCTTGGTGTCGTGGTAGCAGCAGCGAGTCATGTATGTATGTGCCGTTGAATAGTTCGGCATCTGTTCTCGACATGCTTCGAGGAATCGTTATTCAATCAGGAAATGATGCATCAGAAGCAGTTGCAGAACATATTGCAGGCAATGAAGGCGCATTTGCTGAAATCATGAACAGCGAAGCAAAACGCCTCGGCATGCAACATACGCATTACATGAATGCAACGGGTTTGCCAATGGATGGACATTATTCATCAGCGATGGACTCGGCAATTCTTGCTCGTACCATCATTCATGACAGTGCGAAATACTATCCTATCTATTCTGAAAAATGGTTCACTTACAACAACATCAAACAGGGTAATCGTAACGCACTGCTCTTTACTGATCCTAGTGTAGATGGCTTAAAAACAGGTCACACCGAAGAAGCAGGTTATTGCCAAGTCACCTCAGCTAAACGCGGCTCAATGCGCTTGATCTCTGCAATTTTTGGTACACCAAGCATGAATGAACGCGCGAACCAAACGCGTGCATTATTAAGCTATGGTTTTAGTAACTTTGAAACGACAGCTCTGCGTCCTGCGAGCCAATCATTAGCAACAACTCCAATCTGGTTAGGTAAAGTTGACACATTAAATGTCGGTCTTTCAGATGCTTTAAAAGTGACATTGCCACGTGGTCAAGCTAATCAAGTGCAAATCGCACTATCAATCATGCCTAACCTCACTGCACCAATTCAAAAGGGTCAGGTTGTTGGTAAAGTCATCGCTTCTCTCTCAGGCAAAACAATCTCTGAGCGTCCGTTGATTGCATTAGAGCCTATTGAAGAAGCAGGTTTCTTCTCTCGGATGTTGGATCATATTAAGATGTTCTTTAGCAAATTCTTTAAATAAAAGAATTTTTTTAAATAAAATAAGCTAAAAAGCTAGATCATTGATCAAACTTTTTGGCTTATTTTTTGATTATTTTTCAAGAATTAAGATATTGGAAGTTTCTTCCACCAGATTTCACCGATCAAATACAATAATGACTCACTAATTTCTATAATGATTGAGTCTTTTGTTATGCTCAAAGAGCAACCATAATGTTGTTTATTGATCAACCTGTATATGTTCAATCATTCGCAATAATAAATTTTCAAGCAATAGTAAGGTATGTTGTATGAGCACGAATTTTCCACATTGGATGGATAAAATAAAATATGAACTTAAACATGCTTTCAGTTTAACTGAAGATAAAGCAGAAGATGCCGAGATTGATAAGTCTGTTCGAGCAGGCATTGAAATGGAAGGCACCAACTTATGGGTGCTTATTTTTGCTATTTTTATTGCATCCATTGGTCTAAATGTTAACTCAACAGCCGTCATCATTGGTGCTATGTTAATTTCACCACTCATGGGGCCGATTATTGGCGTCGGGTATGGTGCAGGGACTTATGATTCCAGTTTAATTCGCCAATCACTTAAAAATCTAGCCATTGCAATCTTCATCAGCCTACTGACATCGACCTTGTATTTTATGATCAGTCCACTGACAAATGCACAATCTGAACTATTGGCACGTACAACGCCCACATTATGGGATGTGCTGATTGCATTGTTCGGTGGTCTAGCGGGGATTATTGGGGTAACGCGACGAGAAAAATCAAACGTGATTCCTGGTGTCGCAATTGCAACTGCATTGATGCCACCACTCTGTACTGCTGGCTATGAAATCGCTAACGGTAGCTGGATTTTGGCTGCAGGAGCACTGTATTTATTTACGATTAACAGTGTTTTTATCGCGTTATCTTCTATGTTTATTATTCGCTATCTACATGTCAAACCTAAAAGTTTTGTCGATTCTCAAACCACACGACGTGTAAAACGCTATACATTCATTATCGCGTTACTGACAGCTCTGCCCAGTTTTTATCTTGCTTACATCTTGGTACAGGATGAGGTTTTCAAAGCAAAAGCAACTCAGTTTATCAGCGATAAAATTAGCTCTAAATCTGTTTATGTTGCACAAGCCCAAATTGATCCCAAAGCACACGTCATTGATGTGACA
Source organism: Gammaproteobacteria bacterium (assembly GCA_028868515.1). Lineage (GTDB taxonomy): Bacteria > Pseudomonadota > Gammaproteobacteria > Pseudomonadales > Moraxellaceae > Aquirhabdus. Next base: position 54,235 of record JAGWUI010000002.1, on the reverse strand, counting down.
TTGATGGGAGACTTCCTCCCTTCTGATCAACTCGATGCACTTAGACAATCTCTGAAAACGTATGTGCCAGATGCTCAACTTCGAGTACATCAGGCGGCAAATCATGATCTGGATGTCAATGCGCTAAAATCTGGTTTGTTAAATGATTTGCATACCTACACGAGTAAATCAGAATCTCAAAAAGACCAGCAGATTCAGATCCTAGAAAATCTGTTGAATAAACAACAGCAAAAGCAGGCAAAAGAATTTGATCTCAGCCAAAACACCCAACAAATCTCTCAAGAAATGATGGTTCTTTTTCCTCAAGTTCAGAAAATTTGGTTATCACAAGGTCAAGCATGGGGTAAGGATTCTGAAACCGTTGGGGATCAAACATTGATTCTGAATGTACTCACCAAACGTACTCTTAAAAACAGTGATCAAACGAAGATATCTCAGTGGTTTACAGAACGCATGCAAGGTAAAGCTGTAAAAGTGATCTTTGCAAAAGCGGTGCCGCCATCCTCTAAATAAACCGTAAAATAGATGGGTTTCGCGACCCATCTATTTTTAAATCACCATCTTGAAACTGTACCTAAATCCGCTTCTTTTTGCTCCACCCACTCTGCACCTTGATCGGTTAACTCCTGTTTCCAGATAGGCACATCATTTTTCAGAAAATCCATTAAATATTGCACGGCATCAAATGCAGCTTGGCGATGTTGGCTTGCAACCACAACACCGACAATATTTTCACCCAACGCCATTCTTCCCACACGATGAACCACAACAACGCCTAACAATGACCAACGTTGACAGGCATTGACGATATGCTGATGTAAAACACGCTCAGTCATTCCTGAATAATGTTCCAAAACTAAGCCCGTTACATCTTGACGATCCCCAGATTCACGCACTTGACCTAAAAAGGTCACAACCGCGCCAGCCGCACCCGATCTCAAATTCAAAGCATTAAATCTTTGATCTAAGTCTGAAGCGCTAAAAGGCTCATTTAAAATCGCAACATCAATCGGAATATTAATCGGAATATTAATCGGAATATTAATCGGAATATTAATCGGAATATTAATCGGAATATTAATCGGAATATTAATCGGAATATTAATCGGCTCAAAATCAGGAATTTTAGACATTTCAGTTGCCCAGTTATCCACCCGTCACAGGAGGGAAAAATGCCACTTCATCGCCAGATGAAACCAACTGATCTGGTTGCGCAAATTCTTGATTGATCGCAACAACAATCGGTTGTGGCAAATCTGAAAAAAGTGGGTATTCAGTTGCAAATAATGTTTGAAACTCATTCAAAGTTATCGATTGATTGAGTGTAAAGTTAACTTCACTGATACCCATTTTTTCACGCAATTTTGCAAAAAATAATACTTTAACCGTCATATTCAATCTCAAATGGATGCTTTATCAGTAGTTTTGTCGAAACTTTTATCAAAATCACGTTTACCGCCCGCTTTTTTGATCAATTGAATCGCACCGATGACCATGTCTTGATCAACAGCCTTACACATATCATAAAGTGTCAGGCCTGCGACACTGACCGCAGTCAACGCTTCCATTTCCACACCAGTTTGACCTGTTGTGCGACATGTTGCCTGTATTTTCACCCCAGAAATAGGTGTATCAACAAGTTCTAAATCCACAGCAACTTTAGTTAAAGGTAATGGATGACATAGTGGAATCAATGATGAGGTCTGTTTTGCCGCCATAATTCCTGCAATACGAGCAGTCGCTAAAACATCACCTTTTGGCAATGCTTGATCTCTTAATAATGCAAGTGTTTCTGGTTGTAATTGAATAAAACCTGTCGCAACTGCGGTTCGCTGCGTCGTTGCTTTATCCGAAACATCAACCATGTGTGCTGCACCTTGTGCATCCAAATGAGTCAAAGTAGTCGTCGACACTGTAGATTGGGAAGTTGTTTTTTGCTTAGACGTCATGAATTAGCCCTGTTACGACTCACTGGAAACTAAAGTTTTATCATACAAACTGGTACATCTGTCAGCATCCCTATGCAGATCAGAATGGAGAATTTGGTCGTAATCCCGTATCATATCACCTGTTAAAAGTTTGCTCTTAAATGTTTTTTGAACGTGCAATGCACCATAAAACATATTTTAGTCTCTTTTACACAGTTTCTTGATCATATTGTCTTTGGAATCAACGATGCATTGGACTCCACATGTAACCGTCGCCACGATTGTTCAGCAAAATATTACTGGACAAGATTCCGATGCACGTTTTTTGTTAGTCGAAGAAATGAGCGTTAATCTCCCTCATCTGGTGATTAATCAACCCGCAGGTCATGTCGAAGCCAATGAAACGCTCGTTGAAGCGGCAATTCGTGAGACATTAGAGGAAACGGGATACAGCGTTTCTATTGATAGTGTATTAGGCATTTACACCTATACACCGCCTGATGATCCAACATGTACTTATTATCGAATGTGCTTTTTTGCCAATATTGAATCTTTTGATGCGGCACGCACGTTAGATACGGGGATTGTCCGTACAGTATGGCTGACGCTGGATGAACTCAAAGCGACAGGTCGTGCGCGCTCCCCCCTTGTCATTCGCTGTATTGAAGATGCTGTGGCAGGACAACGCTTTCCGCTATCTATGATTTTTGAACAACCACGCAATACAGGCGAATAATCATGTCAACATTCGCCGATATTTCCACAGAACAAGCATTACAGGCTTACTCTGAAAATCAAAAAAAATTCGTCATGGTCGGTATGTCGGGCGGCGTTGATTCGTCTGTATCGGCTGCACTTCTTATTGAGCAGGGTTATCGCGTCGAAGGCCTGTTTATGAAGAACTGGGAAGATGACGATGGTACCGAATACTGCACAGCGATGCGTGATCTTGCTGATGCACAAAGCGTCTGTGACACTTTAGGGATTCCTTTGCACACGGCAAATTTTGCGATGGAATACTGGGATCGCGTGTTTGAGCACTTTCTGAAAGAATACCAAGCTGGACGCACGCCTAATCCAGATATTTTGTGCAATAAAGAAATCAAATTCCGCGCATTTTTAGATTATGCGCTGACCTTAGGTGCGGATTATATCGCCACAGGTCATTACACTCGCCGCGGTGAAATTTTCCATAATCAGTCAGGCGAAAATGTCGCCCAACTCTTACGCGGCTTAGATCACAACAAAGACCAAAGTTATTTCCTTCATGCCGTACATGGTCGTGAAATCGCAAAAACATTATTCCCCGTGGGTGAATTGATCAAACCTCAAGTCAGAGCCAAAGCAGAAGCGCTTGGACTGTCTACTGCGACTAAAAAGGATTCAACGGGTATTTGCTTCATCGGTGAACGCCGCTTCAAAGACTTCCTCCAACAATATTTGCCTGCACAAAAAGGTGAGATTGTGACGGACGAAGGCCGCATTATTGGTCAACACGATGGTTTGATGTATTACACCCTCGGACAACGTGGCGGCATTGGAGTCGGTGGATTAAAAGACCAAGCCGAAGGTGCATGGTTTGTCTTGGCAAAAGATCTCAGTAAAAATCAATTGATCGTCGGTCAAGGTCACGATCATCCGTTGATGTTAAGTACAACTTTGTGGTCAGAACCAATCGACTGGGTATCAGGCGATATTCCGATAAGCGCAAGTCAGCCACTACGCTGCACCGCAAAATCACGCTATCGCCAAGCCGATCAAGCGTGCACTGTGTACATTGATGAAGCGAATCAGGGTGCAGTGAAAGTTATCTTTGATGAATTACAACGCGCAGTCACACCAGGACAAAGTGTTGTGTTTTACCAAGACGAAGTCTGCTTAGGCGGCGGTGTTATCCGTGCTACTGATGCTGGACAACATGTCAGCGCCTTGCAAAATAATCTACAAGCGAAAGCCTAATGACTGGATTTAACCCAGATCCAAATGCGCCAACACCGCGCCAGCTCAGGCTACTTGCCCTTGCAGCGATTTTTCAAGCTGCGGGACTGGCATATGCCTTTGCATCTCAAGGTGCGGCTGCATTAAATGGGCATCAAGCTGCGATGGATATCCTGCTCAAACTCGCATTATCTGATGAAAAAGACCCCATCAAACGACTGGGGAATGTTGATGATTTACAATTAGGCATGAAACTTCTAGAAAATTATTTATTTTCATATAAATCATCAAACTCATTACCGAAATCAATACGTCCATCAGAACCAACGCGTTATGCCTTTGCATTATTTCAGATTGAACGTAAAGTTTATCGCCGACCAAAATTAGTCAGCCTTATCACCCAACAACAAAATATTTTGAATCAACGCGTTGCATTTTTCGATCAACGTTATCGGCATCCTTCGATCTTGGCTGGTATGGCATCAACCTATTTGAATACCGCTGGCACACTCCGCGCACGTTTGAAAGTGAAAGGACAGCAAGCAACGCTCACTGATGCAACCAATGTCGATTGCATTCGCGCTTGCCTGTTTGCGGGCATACAAGCTGCACATATTTGGAACAACCTTGGCGGTCGCCCTTGGCAATTATTTTTTGGACGGAATGCAATGCTGGAAGATATTCGTAAGCTCGCCTTAATCCGTCACAAGGTAAAAAACTCATAGCTGAAACAAAACCTAACCCATTTCAACACCTCATTATTTTGCACTTGGAATAGATCGATATGTTAAACACTCTCACCGCGCTCTCCCCACTTGATGGTCGTTATGCCAATAAATGCGATGCACTGCGTCCTTATCTTTCTGAATTTGGTCTGATCGCAGCACGCGTCAAAGTCGAAGTACGTTGGTTGCAGTCTTTGGCAAATCATCCACAAATTTCTGAACTTGCACCATTTTCGGCTGAAACTAATGCTGCACTGGATGCAATTGTTGAAAACTTCAGTGAAGCTGATGCGGAACGTATTAAAACGCTTGAAGCGACAACCAATCACGACGTCAAAGCCGTTGAATATTTCCTTAAAGAAAAAATCACACCAATCGCAGCACTCAAAGATGCTGGCGAATTTATCCATTTCGCATGTACCAGCGAAGACATCAACAACTTGTCTCACGCGCTGATGTTAAAAAGCGGTCGTGACATTCTATTGACTTCAATGCGTCAACTCCGCGATGCGATTGCAGCACTCGCAGAAAAACACGCAGACCAACCGATGTTGTCACGTACACACGGTCAAACCGCTAGCCCGACTACATTGGGTAAAGAATTTGCCAACGTCGCATATCGTCTTGCACGCCAAATCAAGCAATTTGAACAAGTTGAATTACTGGGCAAAATCAACGGCGCTGTCGGTAACTACAATGCACATCTTTCTGCTTATCCAGAGATTAACTGGGCTGCACACGCGGAAGGCTTTATCGGTTCACTTGGCTTGACCTTCAATCCATACACCACACAGATTGAACCACATGATTACATGGCAGAATTGTTTGATGCATTGAAACGCTTCAACACCATTCTCATCGACTTCAACCGCGATGTATGGGGTTATATTTCACTTGGTTTCTTCAAGCAAAAACTTAAAGCTGGTGAAGTCGGTTCATCAACTATGCCGCATAAAGTCAATCCAATCGACTTCGAAAACAGCGAAGGCAACTTAGGTCTTGCGAATGCGGTACTCGCCCATCTCGGTGAAAAATTACCAATTTCTCGCTGGCAGCGTGACTTAACTGACTCAACCGTACTTCGTAATATGGGTGTTGGTCTGGCACAAAGCTTGATCGCGTTTGAAGCATGTTTGAAAGGTATCGGCAAATTAGAACTCAATGCTGACCGTATTAACGCTGACTTGGATAATGCACAAGAAGTCTTGGCTGAACCAATTCAAACAGTCATGCGTCGCTACAACGTTGAACAACCTTACGAAAAACTCAAAGCACTGACACGTGGTCAAGCCATGACTCGTCAAATGATGCTCGACTTTATCGCAGGTAATGAGTTGACAGCAGTTCCTGAAGCAGATCGTGCGCGTTTGGCATTGCTCACACCTGCGAGCTATACAGGCAATGCAGCAGATCAAGCGAAGGCATTGCCAGAGTTGTTGAAGAAGTTGGGATAATTTGATCGGCGGAGTGATGAAGTTACTCCGCCTATTCAAAGAAAAACTAGCTAATGTAAATCGATGATAACGTGGTCTAACAAGGAAAATTTTTCGGCCACTTTAATTTATGTGCATCGGCTCTAAAATTACCAATTAAGAATTTAAATAGATCTTTCATACTGTTGTGATATACCATAACAATTATATTTTTTATACTAACTCAGGGAAGCAACATGACAACATTATTAAAAAATAAAAATGCTAGCATGGGTCGTAAAGTTCAGACCTTTAAAAAGACTCTTACTTATACAATTATCGCAACAATAATAGCCCCGTTTCTATTATTCATATCCATGGCTATGTTGGCAGATGGCGTAAATGGCTTAGGCTGGTCAATTCGGATAATAACGTTAGTTGGCTATCCTTTGTATATTTTCAACCAACTCAGATCAGAGTTCACCGTATATGAAAAGGGATTCAGATTAACTACGCTATTTGGAACCAATCTAGTTTTATGGGCGGATATAGATAAAGTTAACACAGTACATTCTATCGTTGTAACGGATGGAACATTTATGAAAGCTGTTTTTCGCACACGGACTGGTAAAAAAATAACATTACAAAACAATTGGAAACCAAGAGAAGAGTTTTATCGCTTGATTAGTAACTTTTTAGCTTAACCAAATCGCCAATATATGACCACCACATTGAAAAATATGGTTTGATCCATCAAAATAGCCAGCTTGCTCTCGCAAAACTGGCTTTTTTAATTTAATAAAAACAAACTTAACGTGCTAACTTCTCTAACAAAATCGACTGTGCCATATGCAACTCTGCGCCCTCTGCAGGCACTACACGATTCCACACGCCATTTTTATCCAACTCCCAAGCCTGCTGATTATCATCTAAGTAATTCTGCAAACCTTGTTGAATGATACGACGGCGCAAATGACCATTATCAATCGGGAAACATACTTCTACACGTGAGTACAAATTACGATCCATCCAGTCAGCACTCGCGCAATACACCTTCGGCTCACCGCCATTTGCAAAGTAATACACGCGAGTGTGTTCAAGAAAACGACCCACGATTGAACGAACTCGAATATTTTCAGACAAGCCTTTAACTTGCGGACGTAAGCAGCAAGTCGAGCGAATAATCAAATCAACTTTCACACCCGCGTTCGATGCTTTATACAACGCATCAATCAAATGGCGCTCAGTTAACGCATTCACTTTGACAATGATATGCCCGCTTTTACCTGATTTTGCAAACTCAATTTCTTCATTGATCAACGCAATCAATTGCGGATGTAGCGTAAATGGCGCATGGAGCAATTTTTGCAACTTCGCCGCTTTACCCATTCCCGTGAGTTCTTGGAAAATCTTATGCACATCTTCAGAAAGCTGTGGATTAGCAGACAGTAAACCATAGTCGGTGTACATTCGCGCATTACCCGCATGATAATTCCCTGTGCCTAAATGCACATAGCGCGTCAGTTTATCCCCTTCACGGCGCACAACTAGAATCATCTTGGCATGGGTTTTATAACCGACGATGCCATACACAACAACCGCGCCCGCTTCTTGCAGAATATTCGCCACTTCCATATTGGATTCTTCATCGAAACGCGCACGGAGTTCGATGATTGCGGTGACTTCTTTGCCCTGACGTGCCGCATCCGCGAGAATCTGTACAATCTCAGAATCTGCACCGCTACGATACAAGGTTTGTTTAATTGCCAACACTTGCGGGTCGCGTGCTGCTTCGCGCAAGAAGTTAATGACTGGTGCAAATGATTCAAACGGATGATGAATCAAAATATCTTGTTTCTTAATCGATGCAAAAATGTCTTCTGAGCTGCGTAGCGCTGCAGGCATTGCTGGAATGAAAGATTTATAGCGCATTTTTGGACGATTAAAATTCGACAGCAAACGTGCCAAATTGACAGGACCATTGACGCGATAAAGCTGTGTCTGATTAAGGCCAAAACGACGCAATAAATAATCAATAATATTATCTGGGCAATGGTTCGTCACTTCCAAACGAACAGCACGACCGAAACGACGTGAACTCAAACCACCTTTCAATGCTTTAGCAACGTCTTCGGCATCTTCATCAAACTCTAAATCCGCATTACGCGTGACGCGGAATTGATGACATCCTGTTGCAGACATGCCTGGGAACAGATCGCTGACATGTTCATGAATAATCGCAGACAACATCACATGATGCTCAAAACCGCCTGTCAAATGATCAGGTAAGCGAACAACACGCGGCAATGAGCGCGGCGCAGGAACAATTGCAAATTTGATATCACGACCAAATGCGTCTTTACCATCCAAAGTCACAATGAAGTTCAGACTTTTGTTCACTAAACGCGGGAATGGATGCGCTGGATCTAAGCTAATCGGTGTTAAAACTGGTAGCACTTGCTCACGGAAATATTGATGCACCCAATTGGCTTGATCAGGTGTCAGCTCTTCACGACGCAAGAAACGAATATTTTCTTCTGCTAGCGCAGGTAAAACTTCTTCATTGAGAATACGATATTGGCGCTCAATCGCGGCATGTGCGATTTCTGAAATTTTGGCAAGCACTTCTGAAGGATGCATCCCATCTGGTGTTGTGCTGTCGTCGCTATAACCCAACTGTTGCATCAATCCCGCAACTCGGACTTCAAAAAACTCATCCATGTTACGAGAAAAAATCAGCAAAAATACCAAACGCTCAATCACAGGATTAAGTGGATCAACAGCCTGTTCAAGCACGCGTAAATGAAAATCCAATAGCGATAAATCACGGTTTATATAACGGACACTAGGTTCAAATTCAATAATGTCAGTGGGTGCTTGAGCGGCTTGGTTCATGATATTCCTAAATTCTTGAAAAGAATAAATAATGAGCTAATCATTCTATTGTTCTACCTCATTTTGACGACAAAATATGACAGTTTCTTGAATGATGCCTATTTATTTGATCTTAATCGCTAAATTATTATCTATACAAGTTTTTTAAGCGATGCACTATGGGATTGCAGAATAACCCATATAACGTCGAATGACCGCGACACGACGCAGCATTTTTCGATCATGTTGATGCATTTCATAATAGACTGGATTTGGCACGAGCCCTGCTAATTTTGCAGCTTCGTTTGCGTTAATTTCAGCAGCAGATTTTCCATAGTAAAACTGTGAAGCAGCTTCTATGCCATAAACGCCATCACCAAACTCGATCACGTTTAAATAGACATCGAGAATGCGCTCTTTACTCCACATCCGTTCCATCATCCACGTAATAATCGCTTCTTCGCCTTTACGAAAATAAGAGCGTTCATTGGATAAAAATAAGTTCTTAGCAAGTTGTTGACTGATCGTCGACCCACCTGCAACAACATGTCCTTTTTTGTCATTTTTTTCTAAAGCTGCACGAATCCCATCCCAATCAAATCCGTGATGATACATAAATTTGGCATCTTCACCAGCAATCAATGCACGCTTTACATGGACGCTAATCTGATCATATTGCACGGTACGATGTTGAATCGTCGTTGTATTATCGCCACTCCATAAATACTCACGCATAAACATAGAACGATTAACATCATGATGCTTCCACCACAATAAGCTCGCAAAAACAAAAAGCTGCACCGCTAAAAATAAAGAGAATAGGATTAACGAAATACGTGCAAAAAAAGCTTTCATGTACGCCTAATGTCTACAAAAAAGATAAGATAGCTAAGCATAGCCGATTTTCAGCCAATCCACTGTGTTGAATACATAACTCTGTAGTGAATCTACAGTTAAAGCGAATATTTTTCATTCGTTTTAAGATTGATTTCTAAGTTGTCTGGCTCCAAGCAATACATAAACACACGACACCCATGATCATGAGCATGACAACTTCATCATTTGAAAGAAGTATTTGAGCAAGTAAAGGAACCATTCACGCATGTTTTCAACTCTACGCATCTGGAAACTCACAGGACTTTTGTTGCTGATCAACATTTCCATGTTTGTGATCGAAATCTTAAGTGGCGTCAGTCTATTTAGCCCGAGAATGGGTGATTTACTGATCTGGGGCGCAAATTATGCACCACTGACGTTAACAGGTGATTGGTGGCGCTTGCTCAGTAGTATGTTTCTACATATCGGATTACTTCATCTCGCGGTAAATTGTTGGGCGCTTTATATTTGGGGCGTTTACGCGGAATTTTATTATGGTCGCCGCTTTTATCTTGCCATGTATTTAAGTGCGGGTTTAGTTGGAAGTCTACTGAGCGTGATCCATAACGTGTTCAATCAGCAGATACTAAATGACGCAAATGCTTTTGTGGTCAGCGCTGGTGCATCAGGGGCAATTATGGGTTTAGGTGGTGCACTGATTGTTGCTGCGTGGCGACCTAAAGCAAATCTACATCCCAATCAAACCTTACAACTCAAGCCACTGCTCGTCATTATGGCGATTAACTTTGGATTAGGTTTAAGCATCGCGGGCATTGATAACGCAGCACATCTCGGCGGCATCATCACAGGTGCATTACTAGGATTAGTATTTTCATTGACAGAGAATATGAGTCAAAAACAGCGGCAAATGATTCGTATCAGTAGCTTTATCGTGCTGGCAATCATTGGCGGGTTTACATTTTATCAATTACAACTTGCTGAAGGTCATTTACAGCCATTACGTGCAGGCATACTTGCCCAGCTTGAAAGCTTTCACTGATTAAATATGAAATCCATATTTTCAACAAAATAGCGTTACATTCTGCGGTAGTTTGATTGCAATTTCGAGTCAAACATTTTGGAATTGAGCGTTTTAGCGATACAATAGAGCAGATCTCAAGATAAATTGATTTCGCACGTTTCCTTGATGCGCATCATGATTTTATGAAGGATGGCTTGATGTCTATACACCCAGATCCATTGATCAATACCCGTAATGTCTTGGGTGAACGTTTGGCAAGTTGCTGTTTTAGCCCAATTACTGGGTATTATCGTGACGGTTTTTGCCATACAGGCATACAAGATTTTGGTTTGCATACGGTATGTGTGCAAGTCACGTCAGAATTTTTAAGCTTCTCACAGCAAATGGGCAATGATCTCACCACGCCACTCCCTCAATTTGAGTTTCAAGGTTTAGTTCCTGGTGATTTTTGGTGTTTATGTGTCACCCGCTGGAAAGAGGCTTTAGATGCAGGTGTTGCGCCAAAAGTGAAGTTAGAAGCCTGTCATGAAGCAGCACTAGCTGTTGTCAGCTTAGAAGATTTAATGGCTTATGCCTTGTAATAGAAGCTTTTAATTCATTTTATGAATTAACTTAATAGTTTCATGTAACACTACAAATGAATCAGATTTAATATTTTGCCGCTGTTGTTTGCTGCTATTTTAAGCGACACAATGATTTCATTATCACAGCTTATTTTCATCACCATTTTATAGGATCATCGAGTAGCCTTATGTCTGCGATTACCTTAAATCAATATCTTTTGACACGCCAAGTCACCAGCAACTCAGCCCAGCGCATTAATCACCTGACTCCTGATCTGACTCAATTGATTTTGCAAACAGCAATTGCATGTAAAGGCATCAGTGCAGCATTGCATAAAGGTGCTTTAGCTGGGGTTTTGGGCAGCGCGAATTCAGATAACGTACAAGGCGAAACGCAAAAGAAACTCGATATTATTTCAAACGTTCTCATGGTAGATACCTTACTCGGCGGTGGTATTGCGGCTGGACTTGCATCAGAAGAAATGGATGAAATGATCGTCGCAAGTGAATCAGGTAAATATCTGATTTTGTTTGATCCATTAGATGGTTCAAGCAACATCGATGTGAATATGAGTGTTGGAACCATCTTCTCAATTCTTGAGCGTCCGAATACAAATTCAGTTGAAACCAGCGACTTCTATCAAGCAGGTCAGCATCAAGTTGCCGCAGGATATGCGCTGTATGGCCCATCAACCCTACTCGTTTTAACGCTGGGTAATGGCGTGGATGTCTTTACGCTTGACCGTGACTTGGGTGAATTTATTCTCACCTCTGAGCGCCTCAGCATCCCAACCGATACACAAGAATTTGCGATCAATATGTCGAACCAACGTCATTGGGAAAAACCAATGCAACGTTATGTCAACGAATGCTTAGAAGGTAAAGAAGGCGTTCGCGGTAAAGACTTTAATATGCGTTGGGTTGCATCTATGGTTGGCGACGTACATCGGATTCTGATGCGTGGCGGTATTTTTATGTACCCATACGATCTGAAAGACCCGAAAAAAGCGGGCAAATTACGCCTCATGTATGAAGCAAATCCAATGAGCTTCTTGATTGAACAGGCTGGCGGCGCATCAACCACAGGACGCCAACGTATCATGGACGTTGATCCAACTGGACTCCATCAACGTATTCCTGTCGTACTCGGTTCACGCAACGAAGTGTTACGTGTAACGCATTATCACGTCCAGCCTGACGCTGATTTTCTTGAATAATTAAGGGATTCGCTGACTCTTATGCTTCCTGAAAAAATGCCTTTGGCAATTACCTCTCGAGATAATCCGCGTTTAAAACATTTGCGCGGATTACTGGAGCAAGCCAGTGCACGCCGAAAATCAGGACAAACTGTCTTGGAAGGTGCTCATCTACTAGATGCTTACCAACGTGCGGGCTTTACACCTGAAAGTATTTTTTTTAGCGAAAGCATGCTGACTCATCCAGAAGTAAATGATCTGTTGGATGGCTGGAAGCAAGTTCCTCGTTTTGTACTGCCAGATGCCTTATACAAAGAACTACGGACACTTGGTCAAGGCATTGACATCATGGCGCTGATTAACAGCGTCCATTCATCATTGCCAGAACGCCTCACAACAGATGTCCTGATCCTAGAAGATGTGCAAGATGCAGGTAATGTCGGCACACTATTGCGCACCGCCGCCGCCGCTGGCATTAAGCAAGTCATTTGTACTACAGGCACAGCTTCTGTATGGTCACCTCGCGTCTTACGCGCGGGCATGGGCGCGCAATTTGGTCTAGACATCATTGAACAAGCTGATATTTCTGACGTGATTCAGAGATTAGACATACCGTTACATGCAACAAGTTCACATGCCAGTCAAAACCTGTATGCCCTTAATCTAAAAGCACCTACTGCATGGCTCATGGGTAATGAAGGACAAGGCGCGACTGATATCGCATTGTCCAATGCCATTGCCGTCACAATCCCACAACCAGGTGGTCAAGAGTCTCTCAATGTTGCGATTGCTGGCGCAATCTGTATGTTTGAGATGGTGAGACAACGTTTGGTCTAATATCAGCTATGAGGTAAAAGACTGAATGACACGCCAAGCTTCCAATTTCTCTGCAAATGACAGTGTCGCGTGAGCTGGACTGGTTGATGGTAGACGTTGATAGTTCAGTGAATATTCCACCAGTGATGCTGCAATATGACGCTGGAAATAACTTTCTGCTTTACCGCCATTGAAGAAAACGTAGCGAATCGTTGGATATTTTTGAAATAGAGATTTGAAGTCATTTGCGACTTGCGTCTCTCGTTGGATTTTTGAATCTAAACTTCCCTCTCTTTTACAAGAATGCAATACATCCCACAATGCAATACCGTGCGCTTGTAAACTCTCTAATCGCTCGGCATAAGGCGCATCTCGATCAAACTGAAATAACGCCGCTAAAATCCGCCAAAATGCATTTTGTGGATGCGCATAATACTGCTGCTCTGTAAGTGATTTAACGCCCGGCATGCTGCCTAAAATCAGAATTTTGGCTGAATCATTGATCACTGGCTTAAAACTACGAGCCAGATCATCGGTATCGTTTTGCGTCATTCGACCAATCCAGATAGTAAGTCAACAAAAAATCTATAAATAACTTATTATATTACCCTAATTTATGATTTAATCCGCATCCTACGCTCTTAGCTTAACTGGATAGAGCAGTTGCCTCCTAAGCGACCGACGTGGGTTCGAGTCCCGCAGAGCGTACCATTTTCATTCAAAACTCTCTCAGTTCCTACTAAAGCACATTGATTGGAATCTTGAAATAACTTTGACCATTGTCTTCAGGTGGCGGTAAATGCCCTGCCCGAATATTCAATTGGATTGAAGGAATAATCAACTTCGGCATCTCTAAGCTCGAATCTCGCGTTTGGCGCATCTGAACAAAATTTTCTTCAGTCACTCCAGCATGAACATGAATATTTGTCGCCGTTTGCTCCGCAACCGTGGTCTGCCACATGGGTTCACGGCCATTTGGAGGATAGTCATGGCACATGTAAAGTTGCGTATGCGCAGGTAAAGCTAAGATTTTCTGAATTGATTGATACAAGCGATGAGCATCGCCACCCGGAAAGTCACAGCGCGCAGTACCAACATCAGGCATAAACAATGTATCACCAACAAAAACCGCATCACCAAACTGATATGCCATATCTGCTGGTGTATGCCCAAATACATTAAACGCGCGGCCTTCAAGTTTCCCTACTCGAAAAACTTCGTTATCAGTGAACAAATAATCAAACTGAGAACCGTCTTGTGCAAAATCTTGCTCTAGATTAAATATTTTTTTGAATGTCGTTTGCACTTCTGTGATGCGCTCACCAATCGCAATTCGTCCACCAACTTTGCTCTGAATATAACTTGCAGACGACAGATGATCAGCATGAGCATGGGTTTCAAGGATCCACTCTACTGTTAAATTTGAACTTTGAACAAACTCAATTACCTCATCAGCCAGATGCGTAGATGTACGTCCAGATTTAGCATCGAACTCTAAAACTGGATCAATAACAGCCGCATAGCCACCGATCTCATCGTAAATAATATAAGTGATCGTACCTGTAACCGTATCAAAAATGCTTTTAACTAGTGGGGTCATACTCTACTCCAAAACACTTTATTGACATACATTATGTTTTTTTATATATTATATGTCAACATAATGTTTGCTTAGTCTAAAATATCTATGAACTCATCTATTCAAGTCCCTCATATTTCTCAAATGCGATCTGCCGCAAGTGAGGCAACTGCTGCATTACGTACGCTAGCAAATGAAGATCGACTGTTATTGCTCTGTCAACTCAGTCAAGGCGAGATGTCAGTCAGTGATCTTGAAAGCGCATTAGACATTCGGCAACCAACTCTTTCTCAGCAACTTGGCGTGCTCAGAACAGAAAAACTGGTACAAACACGCCGCGATGGGAAACGTATTTTTTACTCTGTCTCAGATCAAAAAGTCTTATCGATATTGAACTTACTCTACGAACTGTACTGCCCTAAAGACAGCGAGGAATCATCATGATTGATTTCAGTAGTTTTACACCATGGTCATCCTTAATTGGTGGGTTAATTCTTGGTTTTTCGACGTTTCTCTTTATTTTGGTTAATGGTCGTATTGCGGGAATTAGCGGCATTTTAGGTGGCTTATTGCAGCCTACCAAAAATGATACATGGTGGCGCATCGCGTTTATTGCTGGACTTATGATGGCGCCATGGATTTACCGTCTATTTGCATCATTACCCACCATACAAATCACCACAAACTATGCTGTTTTAGTGTTGGCTGGTGTATTGGTTGGTTTTGGAACACGTTTAGGCTCGGGTTGTACAAGTGGTCATGGCATATGCGGTCTATCACGACTATCTCCACGCTCATTGGCTGCGACAGGAGCATTCATGGCGGCAGGATTTATAACGGTATTTATCGTTCGTCACGTGATCGCAATTTAATGAAAACAGGTAAATCTCATATGAATATTTTATTTTCATGGATTGCAGGTCTGATTTTCGGCATTGGCTTAATCATTTCAGGCATGACTAATCCTAAGAAAGTCATTGGATTTCTAGATCTGGCTGGTGCATGGGATCCATCGCTTGCGTTTGTCATGATCGGCGGAATCACAGTTGCAACAATCAGTTTCCTCCTCGCCCGACGACGCACACTCTCTATGCTTGGTCTACCCATGCGTATTCCAACACAACGTCACATTGATCGCCGACTGATTATTGGAAGTTTAATCTTTGGGATGGGTTGGGGCTTAGCAGGCATCTGCCCAGGGCCGTCACTTGTTTTGCTTGGTAGCGGGATACCTCAAGGCATTGTATTTGTGATTGCGATGATCATCGGTATGGGATTATTTGAGATATTCAATCGTTATTCATTTAAATCCAACTAATTGCTTGAAAATTCTCTCCTTCCCCTTCAAGGGGATGAGCTAGGATCAGTGAAGCACAGCTTCACCCTAGCGCAAGACGGAGCGATAGCGTAGTGCGGGATGGGGATGGTTTTGATTTCACTTTAAAACCATCCCCATCTAAATCTTCCCCTTGGAGGGGAAGACTTCAAAGCAAAGAATTACAAAATACGTTTCAGCTATAGATCAAAACATAGCTCCTAATGACATTACTCCAGCAAATAGGATCAATTGATGGTGACTCTACTTCTACTCGGTCTATTGATCGGAATCATCTTGGGACTAACAGGTGCAGGAGGTGGAATTTTAGCGATTCCTGCACTGATGTTTAGCCAGAATTGGTCGGTGACTCAAGCTGCGCCGATTGGGCTGATGGCTGTCACAAGTGCAGCGATTGTAGGTGCAATCGAAGGTTTTATTCGCAAAATTGTTCGATATAAGGCAGCTCTGTGGATTGCACTTGTTGGAATTATTGTGACGCCTTATGGCATCAAAGCATCTCACGCATTGCCAGCAAAATATTTAATGATCGTATTTTCATTAACAATGTTGGTTGTCGCCGCACGCTTATTTTTCACCCAAGCGACACAAGAAACCAAAGATGCGTATTGCCAAATGAATCCAAATACTGGTCGCTTACATTGGACACCGAAGACTGTCGTAGTTTTAGGCGGGGTTGGTGCACTCACTGGATTTCTGACTGGATTGCTCGGTGTTGGCGGCGGTTTTGTTCTCGTTCCAGTCTTACGCAAGACAACAGACATTAGCATTCATAGCATCGTCGCAACATCTCTCATGGTGATCGCATTGGTTGGTAGCGGTGGAATTATTTCCAATTTTCTACAACACTCTGCAATTCCGTTGAATATCGCTTTGCCGTTTATGGCTGCCTGTATTATGGGAATGTTTAGCGGACGCCAGTTGATTGATTATTTCACGGCACAATCTGTACAGCGGATTTTTGCTACTTTTGTGATGATTGTGGCGGTGGTCATGTTTTATAGAGCACTTGTGATTTAAAAGTTTCCACATCATCCACAAGTTCATGGAGCTTGTGGTAAATAGCTTATTCAAACATGCAAAAGACCCCAAACAGTCTACTTTGTGATACCTCAGCTCGCCGCAATATATCGACCATCACATGCTTTGTACCATGCACCAAATTCTTTTGCCGACATTGGACGAGAAATCATATAACCTTGCGCCATATCACAGCCTAAATCATAAAGAAAATCATAGACCTCTTTATTCTCCACGCCTTCCGCAATCGCTTTAATGCCCATGTTATGAGCCAACATCACAGCAGCTTCCAAAATATAAGCGGCACCTTGATCAGAAGGCAATCTTTGGACAAAAGACTGATCGATCTTAATCAATGAAATCGGAAGCTGATGCAAATACTGAAGCGAAGAATAACCAGTGCCAAAATCGTCAATCGAAATCACAATCTTGAGATCGGATAATCGTCTTAATTCATCAATCGTCCGCTCAATATCCATCATGAGCGCACCTTCAGTCACCTCTAGCTCCAAAGACTCACCATGGACATGATGGTGATCCAAAAGACGGACAATGAAATCTGTGAAATTAGACTGCAACAAATTATGCGTCGAAATATTCACCGCAACCGTCACATGAATGCCTTCTTTTTGCCACTGCGCTTGTTGGGCTATCGCTTCTTCCAACGCAAATTCGGTGATCAATTCAATCAAGGTGCTTTGTTCAGCGCGTGGAATAAATTCACTCGGTGGAATTTTACCGCGTTTAGGATGATCCCAACGCATCAGTGCTTCAACGCCATAGACAATCCCTGTCGCAATATCGACCTTGGGCTGATAATGAAACGTCAATTGACCATTTTTAATCGCATCTTTCAATTCACCAAGCAGCGAGATATTGTCCTCAGTCGCACTCATCATATCTGGTGTGTAGATCACACTGTCTCGCGTTGTTTCATAGGCGACGGTCAAAGCAGCTTCTGCCATTTGTAAATACGCATCAGCCGATTCAGTAACATGATTGAATGTGACATAACCCATACGGGTGTCGATATGAATCAGAACGTCATTGTATAAAATGGGTTCACGACAAGCCTCTGTCAATTCATGTAAAAGACTTTCTATTTCAGCATGATCGATGTTTGACAGTATGGCCAGTTGAGTCGTTTCGGTGTGGTAAATATTGACCAGCAATTCACTGTCAAAAAAACGATGGGAAAATTGCTGGACAGCTTCTTCAAGAATTGCAAAACCAAAAGCGGCTTTTAATTCCATCGCATTTTCAAAGGAAATCACAGCTAGAAAAAATGTGTCACCATCATTTTTTTGATGAGGCAACTCTGTGAGATGATCAAGCAATGCACTACGATTTTTTAATCGTGTAGAAAGATTATGCTGAGAGATCCATTTGAGCTTTTCTTGATAAAAACTGGCGCTATCACTGGCTACACCACTAAAAAAACCAATCAGGGTGAAAATTCCCATGCGAAATGTCCAGTTCGCTGTATTTTGCAGTTCACCAGTATGGACATTAATCGGCATAAAAGGTCCGAGCACGACCCCCGCCAGTAAACCGACAAGCACACCGCCACGAACACCGAGAATGAATCCAGACAAGAGAATCGGAATATACATAGAATGTGAATAGACAAACTTAATACCGCCTGTCCTATACACAATGATATAGACACCCATGACCATGAGCAGAAGTATCGGAATCGCCGCAATATGAATTGAACGGCGATGATGATCCATCCATTCCAAAAATACGGTTCTAATCATGTGATCATCCTTTGATCTTTACTCCACTGGGCTATCAAGCTCATATATCATTGCGTTTTCTCCGAACGCTTTGCTGATATCGTACTATACTGAACCCAATAAATCGATCAATTAGCGAACATTTCTTACTAATACATCCTCTTAAAATTTGTTTAATAATACGCTTTTATGAGGCATTAAACATCTGCATCAATTCGCCTCTTAACCATTGATTTGCTGGATCAACCTCGCGTTGTTGATGCCAATATAAATGCAGCTCTATTCCAGATAATGGCAATGGCATCGGTAGCACGGCGTTACCTAATGTGGCATTAATTGTCGTCGCTTGGTGAAGTGGCATGGTTAATAAAAGATCACTATCCGCAACCAGACGACATGCTGCTTCGTAATATTGACAGCGCACGACCACTTCACGTTCTATGCCTAAACGAGACAAACCATATTCTTCTAATGATCGTCCTGTACGACGCGAAGACACCGTCACATGACGTGCCGCCAAATAATCATCTGCACTAATCTGTCGATTCTCTCGGCAGACAACGGCAAACTCATCTCTCATTAATAAAGTATGGCAAATATCAGGTGATGTCGGCTGCGCCACATCGATTGCAAAATCAATACGTCCCGCAACGAGATCCGCGCGTAGATTACTACGATCAAGGCGAATACTTGCCAGTTGAAGATCTGGGATAGTTTCATGTAACTTTTTAGTAATGACGGGCAGAATGCTCGGTTCTAGTTTGTCATTCATCGCCAAAGTAATGTGAGCCAAATCTCGCGCAGGCTCAAAGCTTTGATGACGCATCACTGCTTGACGAAACAGTGCTAGTGCATCTTTAACATCTGGCCAAAGACGATCCGCCAAAGGCGTCGGTACAACACCTTGTCCTTCACGCACAAACAACGGATCACCAAGGCTTGCTCGTAGACGTCCAACCGCATGACTCACCGCAGATTGGCTCAAGCAAAGGATTTCTGCGGCATGCGTTAAATTACGCTCACGATAAACCGTATCGAAGACGCGAAATAGATTAAGATCGAGACGATCGAGTTTGTTTAAGTCATTCGTTTCATTCATGACATACCATGAGAAATAATCATTTTCTACATCGTATGACAAACTCTAAGATAAGGATACGTCTTTAGCATGATTTCTCTACATGAAATCAGCGATCATCATCAAGGGAGAGCCGCCATGCATTTTGAACTCAGCGCACGCGGGCAAGATATTTTAGAACGCGTCAAAGTTTTTATTCGTGATCAAATTGAACCCGCAGAGCCAGCATTCTGGGCTGAAGTCCGTGAGAATTGCGTAGGTGGTGATTGGACTCAATGGAAAATTCCTGCCATTCTGGAAGAACTCAAAGATAAAGCTAAAGCACAAGGTTTATGGAATCTTTGGCTGCCTGACGAAAAACTTGGCGCTGGTCTAAATATTCAGGAATATGCTCATATTGCCGAACAAACAGGTCGTAGCTTACTCGCTCCAACCGTATTCAATTGTAATGCCCCAGATACTGGCAATATGGAAGTCTTGTGGCGTTATGGTAGTGAAGAACAAAAACAACGCTGGTTAATGCCACTTTTGGCTGGTGAAATCCGTTCTGTATTCTGCATGACCGAACCTGATGTTGCTTCTTCTGACGCAACCAATATGCAAGCCACTGCCATCATTGAAGGTGATGAAATCGTACTCAATGGGCGCAAGTGGTGGTCTAGTGGCATTGGTGATCCGCATTGCAAAGTTGCCATTTTCATGGCGCACACGCCTAATCCAAGCAGCGGCCGACATAATCAGCACTCGATGGTACTTGTACCACTCGATACTGCTGGTATCAGAATCGAACGGATGCTACCTGTATTCGGTGATTATGACGCGCCGCATGGTCATGGCGAAGTCACTTTCACCAACGTACGAGTCCCGATCAGTAGTTTCATTTCCGGGCCTGGTGAAGGTTTTGCCATTGCACAAGGTCGTCTTGGACCAGGTCGTATTCATCACTGCATGCGCTGTATTGGCGCAGCTGAAAAATCATTGGAACTGATGATTGATCGCGGTATGCAGCGAACCGCTTTTGGTAAACCTCTCATCAATCTCGGCGGAAATCGTGAGCGTGTTGCAGAAGCTCGCATTGCAATTGATCAGGCGCGCTTATTAACCCTTTATGCTGCATGGAAGATGGATACGATGGGTACTTTCGGTGCCATGACTGAAATCTCAGCCATTAAAGTCGTTGCGCCTAATGTGTTACAACAGGTTGTCGATATGGCGATTCAAATTCATGGCGGCGCAGGAATGTCACAAGATACGCCATTGACCTCGTTCTTTGCGCAAGCGCGCAGCCTGCGACTCGCCGATGGGCCTGATGAAGTGCATAAAGGCGTGATTGCTCGTATCGAGCTTGCTAAACGTGGTTTCTCTAAATAACCGTCAATCGTAGAAATAGAAAAGGAACTTTCAGTCATGGCAAAAAGAGTATTCATCACAGGCGGTGCAAGTGGATTAGGTCGCGCACTCGCCTTGCATTACGCGCGTGCAGGTTGGAGTGTCTGTATCGCAGATCTGAATGATCTACGCGGAGAAGAAACTCGCAAAGAACTTGAAGCCTTGTCCTATTCAGGATCTGAAATGCTCTATCGTCATGCTGATGTGACTCGCGAAGAAGATCTACAAGCGATTGCTGATGAGTTAAGTCAACTCTGGGGTGGTCTGGATGTACTCATCAATAATGCAGGCGTCGCTCAAGCAGGTGCAATTGAAGATGTGACCATCAGTGATTGGGAATGGATTATCAATATCAATCTGCTTGGTGTCGTGCGTGGCTGCAAAGTTTTTACGCCTATTTTTAAACGTCAAGGTTCGGGTCATATCGTCAATATTGCATCTATGGCAGGATTACTCGATGTCCCTCGTATGGCATCTTATAACGTGACTAAAGCCGCCGTCGTTGCGCTATCTGGAACGCTGGAACAAGAACTGATGGATGATGGAATTCATGTCAGTGTGGTCTGCCCGTCTTTCTTCCAAACCAATCTCGAAGAAACAATGCGTACGACCGATCCAAGAATGAAGAAAATGATGGGAAAATTACTCAGCAGCGGCAAGTTGACCGCAGAACAAGTGGCTGAAAAAATCTTCACTGGTGTTGAAAAACAACAGGCATATATCCTGCCTCATGCATCAGGCGAACATTTATGGCTGGCAAAACGTTATTTACCACAACGTTTATACAACAAACTCTTTCAACGTAGCGTCAGTCGAATGAAACCAAGATAAACCTTAGAACAGCGGACTCTTAATCCGTAGTCCAAAGTAATACATTCTTAAAAAGACTGATAGGAAAGTAAAATATGGCTCTTATTGATCAAGGTGGTTCAATCCGCCACGGCGAAGAACTAGACATTGAAAAAGTCGATGCTTGGCTGCGCCCTTTTTTACCAGACCTTGCGGACGGATTACCTGAAGTCACGCAATATTCTGGCGGGGCATCGAATTGGACATATCGCCTGAAATACGCCAATCATGATCTGATCTTGCGTAGACCGCCTGCTGGCACCAAAGCCAAAGGCGCGCATGATATGAGCCGCGAATATCATGTACAAAAACAACTGAAAGCTGTCTACCCTGTCGTTGCTGACATGATTGCGTTATGTACAGATCAAGCTGTGATTGGCAGTGATTTTTATATCATGCGCCGTATCGAAGGGATTATTCCACGCGCAAACTTACCAAAAGAACTCACCATGAGTGAAGCTGAAGTTCGCCAGTTATGTACCAACACGCTCGATCAACTGATTGCCTTACACCAAATAGATTATCGTGCAGCAGGTTTAGAGTCTTTGGGCAAAGGCGACGGATACTGTAAACGTCAAATCGATGGTTGGTGTGATCGTTATAACAAAGTTCATACGTGGAATGTACCTTCATACAAAGGCATTCAAGCATGGTTAAAGGAAAATACACCAGCTGACTCTGCAACTTGTGTGATTCATAACGATTGGCGTTTTGATAACGTTGTGCTTGATCCTGAGCATCCAACGCAAGTGATCGGTGTGCTGGATTGGGAAATGGCAACACTCGGTGATCCACTGATGGAACTCGGGAATGTGCTCTCCTACTGGACTCAGGCAAGTGATAAAGGCGTTTTGCGCAAAACGCGTCGCCAGCCGACCCACCTTGCAGGCATGCTGACGCGTGACGAAGTGGTGAAATATTACAAAGCCAAAACCGGCGTGCAAATTAAGCATTGGGCATTCTACGAAGTGGCAGGCTTATTCCGCGTCGCCGCAATCGTGCAGCAGATCTATTATCGTTATTATCATAAGCAAACTGATAATCCAGCATTTAAGTATTTTTGGCTGATTAACTGGGCAATTTGGCGTCGTTGTCGTCAGACTATTCGTGCAGATCGAGGCTAATCTATGTCAACGCTTATACTGATTCGTCACGGACAAGCCTCATTCGGTAAAAAGAACTACGACCAACTCTCGGACACAGGTTATGCGCAAGCACGCCAACTCGGCACGATGCTGCGCGTACGCGAAGAACCCATTGATCAAGTCTTTATCGGCAGCATGTTGCGACATCGTCAGACCGCTGAAACGTGTCTTGAAGCGATGGGCTTAGACTTACCATTACAAGTGCTTCCTGATTTCAACGAGTTTGATCACGAACATATCCTTGAGCGATATGAGCCACGCATTCGTGATCGCGCTTGGATTGCCAGCGAGATGGTCAAGCATGCACACCCTGATGAAGCCTTTATGAATATCTTTAAAGCCGCCATTACCCGCTGGGTCGCAGGTCAACATCATGATGAATATGATGAGTCTTGGCCACAATTCCAACGCCGTGTTCAAACAGGTCTGGATACCGCCATTGGGCAATTAGCACATAAACAACAAGCGCTTGTATTTACATCTGGTGGATGTATTTCGGTCGCTGCAAAAGCCTTGCTTGATCTCAGCGACCTCACAACCTTTCGGACAAACTGGACGCTAGCAAATTGCGGATTAACCCGCATCGCACAAACATCCAGCAACCGTCATTTGATGAGTCTGAACGAACATGGACATTTCAGTGGGCGTCATCACGAACTTTTGACCTATCGCTGAGACGAAACACAAGTATTGAACATTTTATGGAGTCTGAATCATGCGTAAAAATATTCTCATCACAGGTGCTAGCTCAGGAATTGGCGCAGGCATGGCACGTGAATTTGCTGCGCGCGGACATAATCTTGCATTATGCGCACGTCGTATTGAACGGTTAGAAGAACTCAAAAAAGAACTGACTGAAAAATACAATGTCCAAGTTTCTATCCGCATACTCGATGTTAATAATTACCCACAAGTTTTTGAAGTCTTCGAGGAATTTGCCAAAGAATTTGGTCAACTCGATCGGATCATTGTCAACGCAGGTGTAGGTAATGGACGACGCATCGGCAAAGGTCATTTTGAAATTAATCGTCAAACCGCTGAAACCAACTTCATCGCAGGACTAGCACAATGCGAAGCGGCTGTTGCAATTTTCCGCCGCCAAAATGCTGGACACCTTGTCACCATCTCGTCGATGAGTGCGATTCGTGGTCTTCCTCGCCACCTCACAACTTATGCCGCCAGTAAAGCCGCACTTGCCGCGCTGACTGAGGGCATTCGCGCAGAACTCATGGATACGCCCATCAAGGTCAGCACAATTCTACCTGGCTATATCCGTACCGAACTCAACGAAGGTGCAGCAAAGCTGCCATTTGAAGTCAGTGAGGCTGTTGGCAGTCTGGCATTAGTCCGCGCAATCGAACGTGAACCAAGTACCGCTTGTGTTCCAAGTTGGCCTTGGGCGCCTTTAGGCGCACTGATGAAAGTTTTACCTTTACGCTGGGTCTCTAAGCTCGGATGATTTACGTCAAAAATTATGATCTAAAACGGCATAGCTCATTGAGCGAAGTCGAAATGCGCGGTGATATGAAAACCATACTTTAACGAAGCTCAGTGTTCTTGTATGTGTAGGTCTTTATATTGGAAATACTATAGTTTTTTGGATAATCAAAAATGACAACAAACCTGCCATTCTCAATCGTTGATCCACATATTCACCAATGGGATCCTTACCACACGCCACACCAAGCAGCATTAGCAGTGAAGCTCTTGGGGCGTTTTCCGCGTGTGCTCGATCGCGTTGCACGGCTCGGAGCACCTCAAGCAACGATTGATACGATTGGACTCACAGACTACACCTTAGCACCTTATTTACCTCAGGATTATGTTCAAGATTGCGCACCATTTAATGTGGAAACAGTCGTCCATGTTGAGGCGGATTGGCATCATCAGCGCGGTTTAGGCCCTGTTGAAGAAACGCGATGGATTGCCCAATTGCCTTTTGGACAACGAAGCCCAAAACTCGGCGCAATCATTGGCAAAGCAGACCCACTCAATCCTGCATTTGAAAGTATCCTCCGTGCGCATATCGCTGCCTCGCCTTTATTTCGTGGTATACGCTGCATGGCAGCACACCATCCAGATTCAGGCGTACACGCTTGGAATATTTACCCTCATGCCTATACCAACCCTATTTTTCTGAAGCGTTTTGAATTATTAGCAAAATATAATCTCAGTTTTGATGCTTGGGCATACTCGACCCAACTGGCTGATGTGACTTTTTTGGCAAAACAATTTCCTGAAATCGCCATCGTCATTGATCACTTGGCAACACCTGTTGGTGTCTTTGGCTCAGTCGGACGTGGAACTGGAAAAACAGCAAGCCAGCGCGCAGGAATTTTTAGTCAGTGGAAAGACGATATTGCGACACTTGCTGAACAAAAACATGTACATGCCAAAGTCTCAGGGCTACTCATGCCTGTTCTTGGACATTCTTTTCACAAGCAACGTCAATTAGCTGATGTAGATACTATTATTGATCTACTCTCTCCGTTTATTGAACATGCTGTCGATGTCTTTGGTTATGAGCGTTTGATATTTGCTTCAAACTTCCCAATGGATAAAGTCACAGCAACGCTGCCTGACATTATCGAAGCAAAAATTGAGATGATCGCACCTTATGGCGATGCGGCACTGAAAGCAATTTTTCGAGAAAATGCGCTGAGGTTTTATCGAATCAATGAGTAAAATATCGCGATAACAATCACTTTTGGATGTGAAATTCAAAATTCATCACATCCTCAATCCCTGTATCAATAAGCCATAGCTCCTTTCATCCAAGTTGTCTGTAATTAACCGATTATTGTCTACAGATAACCTGCACATAAAATTCCTCCTACATACACTGCCATCCAAGCAGTTATCTAATCGATACTGCTCACAGATGGCAGGACGTTACCTCACGGAATGAATCCACATTCAATTCTAATCTTACTTTGATCATCCAAAACAACTTGTGTTGGACATCAAAAGCACCTTGCCTATTTACGCGATGATTCTATGCGATGATTCTTAAGTAATAGTTTTTACGCGACAATTTTAGCAAAACTAACCAACACACCTATATTTGATGAGATTATCATGACGGTAAGTATTACGAACTATATCGAAAATATCCCAACCGATATCACTGTCCGCGAATCCCTAGATTTCAAACTGGATAGTACAATTCCCAAATACTGGTTTGACAATGATCCTGTCAAAACCAGAATGTTAGAGGCCGTGTGTGCAACATTTCCTGAAGGCGAAAAATACTTCATTCAAAGCGTTCGCAATTTCCGTGAAAAAATCCAAAGCCCTCGATTGAAAGAAGAAGTACGTCAATTTATACGCCAAGAAAGTCAGCACGGCATTGTGCACACCCAGTTTAATGACCTATTACGTCAACAAGGTTTGCCCATTAACCAAGTTGAAGAAGCGCTGAAAAAGAAACTTGCCTTCAATCAAAGCAAGCTATCACCAGAAATGAACCTTGCCATTACTGCGGCATGTGAGCATCTCACGGCAATCTTTGTTGAATGCTTTTTCAGAAATCACGAAACGATGGCTGGTGTTCAGGATGTCCGCGTACTCGCCATGCTCGCTTGGCATTCTATTGAAGAAATGGAACACAAATCAGTTGCATATGATGTTATGCAATATGTCGCACGCGTTTCATACCTAAAACGTGCAGGCGCAATGCTGTTTCTCACAGCCGATATGACCCGTGAACTGATTGTAAATACCAATGCATTCTTAAAAGCAGATGGTTTTAGCTTTCCAAAACGCATGAAATTGCTTGCTCGGGGTCTACATTGGGGATTCAACCGCAAAGGTATCCTCGCGCCGATGGCAAAAACATGGTTGGAATATTTTCAACCCGATTTTCATCCGTGTCATGCGCCACATATTGCACAGTATTCAACTTGGCTAGATGTCTTTGCCCTCACCTATGATCCTATTCAAGCTGGGGAAGCGTTTCACCGCGCGGCAAAAAAATAACGCCATCTAAAAATTCATGTGGAATACTTTATGACCTCATTAAAACAGAAAATGCAGGGGGCTGAACTCGCCGTTTGGCTCGCCTCCACGGTAATTGTCCAGAACTTCACGGCAAGCTTTCGTATCACGGGGGAATTCACAACCGATGAACTCGTCAATGCCATTGAACGACTTAAAGGCAAATATCCCACACTATCGATGCATGTTGTACCGAAGCCAGATGGCACGACTGAATTTGTTTCCAACCCTGACCTCGTGATTCCACTTCGAATTGTCGAGCGCGAAACTGCAAGCACATGGAACGAAATACAAACCACTGAAATGGGCGTTCCTTTTGACATGTTGACTCAACCACCGATTCGTATTGTTTGGATTCGTGGTCAAGGTGTTTCAGAGCTTCTACTTGTTTGTCATCATGCATTTGCAGATGGTTTAGCTGGTTTTTTAGTGCTTCGAGATATTTTAACGCTCTTAGGACATCCTGACTTAAAGTTTGAAAAACTGCCGTTATACCCACCACTGAACGCGCTGATTCCTAACTTTTCAGGAAAATGGCGAATTACGTTTTTAGCCAAGCTCAAAGCTAAATTACTGAAATTACTACTTAGCTTCCGCGTGGTTAAACTCTCCTCGTTCAGTATGGCTACTCCTGAAGTTAACCCAAAATATTTTATTCAGACATGGGAATGGAGTAAGGAACAAACTGCGGCTTTTGCAGCACGCTGTAAATCCGAAAAAGCAACCGTACACACCGCCTTATGTACAGCATTTCTTCGTGCATTTGCTGAATTTCATGGGGATGGCTGGAATAGAAAAATTCAAAACCCCGTAAACCTTAGAAATCGACTCACTGCAAAAGTCGGTGAAGCATTTGGTTTATATATCAATGCGGTGAAATTCAATGTCAACTGTAATCCAGAACGTGATTTCTGGGATATTTCTCGTGAAATTAAAAAAACATTAGTTCAAAAGTCAGATGATCAATCCATTTTCAGTGAATTAACGGATGGTTGTACCTTGATGGATGAGTTGGTGCCAGTCGTTACACCAGGATTTATCGCCAAGCAACTGACCAAAATGGACTACGACTTATCAATTACCAATCTCGGAAATTTAGATTTTCCAAGTCAATTCGGTTCACTGGAATTTGAAAATATATTCCCTTCTACGATTGGAAAACTCGATGAAGTCGTTGTATGCGTCATGACGATTCGAGGAAAAATGACCTTTTCCTTTACCTTCACGGATGTCAAATACTCAGTCGCAGATATTGAAAAAATCAAAACTAAGGCACTGAAATGGATCAATCTTTCCCTTCAGGATCAGTCCGATACAATTCCAATTGAAGGACTCGCCTAGCCAAATATGGTCAAACATAGCCAAACATAATCTCATTGTCAGGGAATAAGAATAGATGTACGCACCTAGTTTTAATCATGGTTTACCCGAATCTACTGTTGCTTTGCGTGATATGGTTCGTCAATTTGTCGCCAACGAAATTACGCCGATCGCTCAACAAATCGACAAAAATGACCACTTCCCAAAAGAGATATGGCGTAAATTAGGAGATCTGGGATTACTGGGTATCACCGTCTCTGAGGAGTTTGGTGGTGTTGGTCTTGGTTACTTAGAACACGCAGTTGTCACTGAGGAAATTTCCCGAGGCTCGGCAGCGATTGGACTGTCTTATGGCTGTCATTCCAATCTATGTATCAATCAACTCCATCTGAATGGTAGTTGGGAACAAAAAAACAAATATCTGCCTAAGCTCGTCACTGGTGAACATATCGGCGCACTTGCGATGTCTGAACCCACAGCGGGTTCCGATGTTGTCAGTATGAAGCTCCGTGCCGAATTAAAAGGTGACCACTACGTCCTGAATGGCAATAAAATGTGGATTACCAATGGCCCAGATGCAGATGTACTCATCGTCTATGCCAAAACCGATCCAGCCGCGCATCAGCATGGTATTACAGCCTTTATTATTGAAAAAAGCTTTGAAGGTTTTAGTCAGGGACAAAAGCTGGATAAATTAGGCATGCGTGGCTCAAACACGTCTGAATTGATTTTTCAAGACTGTAAAGTTCCAGTCGAAAACGTTCTAGGTCAAGTCAATAAAGGCGTGAAAGTGCTCATGTCAGGACTCGATTATGAACGCATCGTACTCGGGACAATTCCGCTAGGCATCATGGCGGCTTCTCTCGATATCGTGATTCCCTATGTCCACGAACGCCAGCAGTTCAATCAACCGATTGGAGAGTTTCAGCTCATTCAAGGCAAATTAGCAGACATGTATGTCGGTTATAATGTCTGCGCGGCTTATTGTTATGCCGTTGCAAAAGCCGCTGATCGCGGTGAGGCCACGCGCAAAGATGCCGCAGGTGTGATTCTCTATGCTGCAGAAAAAGCAACTTGGATGGCTGGCCAAGCGATTCAAATCTTAGGTGGAAATGGCTATATCAATGACACCCCAACAGGTCGTTTATGGCGCGATGCAAAGTTATGTGAGATTGGTGCAGGTACATCTGAAGTACGTCGTATCTTGATCGGGCGTGAACTGTTTAATGAAACGAAATAATTTACTTGTATGAATAAATTTCAATAACAATTGTTTTAGCTTCAAGACCACCCTCATCAGGGTGGTTTTTTTATCCCTGAAGTTTTCACCTAAAGTATGCTATAAAATCAATCATAAAGTGGTTTGGACAGATTACATTACAAGATTAAGAGCGCCTCATGAGTTCTCATATTCATCCATTTTTAGTATTAGTTGGACAAATATTCATTTCGCTCATTCTGGTTTGCGCTATGATCTGGGGCAGCTTTGCATTGTGGTATCAATTCCCCAGTGTAGAACTCTGCAAGACCGCCATCATCATCATTTTTCTAGGCTTAGGTAGCATCACGCTCTGGCAACTCTGGGGCGGAAACAAACCTTGGCAAGCCTTATGTATTTTTAGTTTTACATTGCTCTGCTTACTTGGATGGTGGAGTACGATCATGCCATCGAATCAACGTGATTGGGCTGACGACACCGCCCAAGTTATGCAAGCACATGTCAATGGCAATCAAGTGACCCTAACTCATGTACGCAATTTTAATTGGCAAAGCGAGACAAAATACGAAGCACGCTGGGAAACACGCCAATACGATTTGAGTCAACTCGTCTCGGCTGACTTAATTTTGTCTTATTGGATGGGACCTCAAATTGCTCACACGCTGGTTTCGTTTGGATTTAAAGATGGCAGCCATGTCGTTTTTTCTCTAGAAATTCGTAAAGAACGACATGAAAGTTTCTCCGCGATCGGTGGTTTTTTTCGTAAATTTGAAGCGATTATGATCGCTGCCGATGAACGAGATATCGTTCGTGTTCGTAGCAACATTCGCGGTGAACAAGTTTATTTATATCGCTTAAATGTGCCTCAAGAAGATTTGCAACTGATGTTTTTAAATTACACCAATGAAGCCAATCAATTAGCCAGTCAACCGACGTTTTATAATACATTGACCAGTAACTGCACCACGATTGTCTACGATCTGGCGAAACGCATCTCACCAACCTTACCGCTCGATTATCGACTCCTGCTCTCTGGATATTTGGATGAGTATGCATACGATATTCATTTGCTAACACCTAACTTTAGTATCAAAACCCTACAAGAACGTGGACATATCAATAGCCGCGCAATCGCCGCCAACAATGATCCAGAATTCTCGGCACGGATTCGACAAGGCGTACCGGGTATAGATTTAGCCAATGAGAAAACAAAATGATGCGGAATTTTATACAAAGAATACATCATCTGCATTTAGCCAAAACCATCATAACCACCGTGTTACTTGTAACACTTCATGGCTGTGCAATGGTCAAAGTCAGCACAATGAAACCGAATGATTATATTGCTTTACAACGCGGGGATGTTCTGACTACAGGCAAACTTAGTCTAGCAACACAAGATACTTTGAATGTCGCTAATTTGGATGCAGAACAATGCCGAAGCAAAATCACAATATGTATCGCGACACTCCAGAAGACAGCTGGAATCAACGATGAACGACGATTATCAAGTTTATCTGAGACATGGATGCTATCTGCAATGACCTTGACTCAACAAGGGAATTCAGCTGACTCAGAACAAATCATTGAAGCTTGGCTTGAAGTTGCACGCTATGCCTACGCGTATCTATTTTTTACCACTCGTTCACCAGATGAACGCGCATTTGAAGACCGCCAAACACAAGTCAAAGACTATTATAATTACGCTGTACAACAAGCCGTTGCTTTACTTTTTCAACGCCAACAAGCTGCATCCAAAAATAATGATGTTGAAAGCAATTTAAAAACTTCGGACTCGACACATTTAGGTCAATGGACAATTGATCTCGATTTATCCGCATTTCCTCAGGATGAAAATCGCAAAACACCACAAGAAATTATTCCAGCAGCATCATTACGATTCAATGGACTCAGAAGCGTCTATCGGCGGGATGGTTTCGGTGCGGAATTAGTCGCCGTATATCCACAATCCACATTAGCGGACAACACATTAATTCTTAAAAAACTACTCAAGCAACCACTCAAATCTGTTGCATATAGTGAAATGTCATCGCCTGAGATTACTGTTTTATTTAAATTTAATGGCGATAAATTAGAAGACATCTTAAGAACACATCAATTACAACTTGCGGTATATGACCCGTACATGCAATCAAAGATCGATATTCGTGGACAGCAGATTCCTCTTGCTGCGAACTTTACTGCGGGTTACGGTCTTTGGCTGGCGCGATCAGGATTTGCAACTCAATCGCTACGAACAGTTCTGGGGCTATCAGAAGGAATTAGCGCGCCCCATGTCTACCTCATGCAACCTTATGATCCTCAACGTCGAATTATTGTTATGTTGCATGGTCTAGCAAGCAGCCCAGAAGCATGGGTCAATGTGACCAATGAAGTATTAGGCGATGCTGCTTTAAGGCAGCATTATCAAGTTTGGCAAGTGTATTATCCCACCAATGCTCCGCTAGCTTATAACCTCTCCACCATTCGTGATGCATTGACACAAACATTAAAGCACTTTGATCCGACAGGAACTGCACCTGCATCCAACCATATGATCCTGATTGGTCATAGTATGGGTGGCGTACTATCGAGACTTTTAGTCTCTACTTCACAAGACCAAATATGGAATGCTCTATTTGCAAACACCAAGCTAACCGATGATCGTCTCGATAAAGTTCGAACTCGACTTGATCCAATATTACGCTTTAACCCCATGCCTAACGTAAGTCGTGTGATTTTTATTGCAGCCCCTCATCGCGGAACACCCATCGCAAACAATACCATTGGACGATGGATTGGTAATACCATCAAGTTACCGATTAGTTTATTAACTCGCTTTGAGGATGTGACTAAAATTCTGACAGAGGGCAACATCAATCTTTCATCAGGAAAAGATCGCTTAATTCCGAATAGTATAGATAACCTTAAAGACACAGATCCATTTATCCGAGTGGCAGCAACATTGCCTATCTCACCCAAAGTCACTTACCACTCCATCATCGCAAAACGCAAAGCCTCCACGCCGCTATTAGACTCTGACGATGGCGTTGTTCCTTATCGTAGTGCACATCTAGATGGAGCAAGTTCTGAAAAAATAATTATTTCATCTCACAGTGTGCAAGGAACGCCTGAATCTATTCTAGAAATTCGACGAATTTTGCATGAAGATTTAGGAGATTCTGATAGCGCATCCTTTAATAAATCCACTCAAACAACGGAACAACCACCACAAATGACAGTAACGAAATAAATTTTACTTTTTATGAGCACGAATTGAGCGTGGAGTGGCTGCAAACCATCGGCGACATGCACGATTCAATCCGCTTTGCTCAGCATAGCCCAGCAGCCCAGCGATTTGGGTCAGAAGAAAATTTGACTCGGTGAGATATTTCCATGCGAGTTCACGCCGCTCACGATCAACCAAATCCTCAAACTGTACATCCTCCTTTGCTAACTGGCGCTGGAGTGTACGCTTATGCATAGATAATTCTTCTGCCACAACTTCTATTCGGCAATGCCCTGTCGGCAACAGTCGTCGAATCAGATGTGAGACTCCTTCATGCAATAAACTCGCGGTCGATGCACGATCAAGATCAAGATACTTTTCTGCAATACGCTTAACTTCTGGATCTGCCGATTTAATTTTTTGAGTGAGTAGTGTTGAAGGGAGTTGCAGACCATTAATCGGCTGTTCAAACGAAACTTTACAACGAAAAAAATCTTTATAAACATGCGTTTTTGCGAGCTGTTTATGAGAAAAAGAAACTGACAATGGCGATGCATCAGGCCCTGCAAGAAAACGAAGAACTTGTAGCCCGACCCCAAGACCATTCTCAATGTTTTGGCTCACTTGAGGCAGATTCGGTTCAAGTATATCGAGCGTCAACCACAATGAACCATCGTCAATAAAATCCAAATTCAAGCGTAATGCTGGACTATGAACATGCAAATATTGCGCAATCGCTTGATAAGCACTACCTACAGAATCCGAGTTACGCGCAACTACAGCAATCGCACCTAAAATCTCCAAACCTTGGCGACGGGCAAGTCGTAATCCAAAATCAGGGCAATTCAGCTCTTTGGCACTCGTTTCATACAACCCGTTTAAACTATGAAACGGCAAAAAAGTATCTTGCTTCAAATGAATATTCTGAGCAATATGAAATCGTTGTAATAGCTCCACTGGATTGCCACCCAACTCCAGCACCAATTCAGAATAACCTTTTAGCGGTAAAGATCGAATTAGACTCACCATATCATCACCACGAAGCTATATAAGAAGCTATGTAATCAGAAAGCATATTGTCAAAAGACATGTCGCCAAATGGCAAAATTATGTCACCAAAAGGCAATTTTATCCATCTTTAAATGATTAAAGTCCATGCAATCATTTTATATATAAGAATGATTCAGATCCCAAGAGTTGAATAAAACAAACATTGCATTGTTTTTATTAAATATAGGTATTCACATATCATGAAGAAGATTGTTGGTTATATCGCTGTTCGTGGTCACTCACTCGTTTCAAAAATTCGTGAATTATTAAAAGCCCACATCGGCAAAGAAATGCCGACCCTCAACGATATTGCATCTATGCTCTATATGACATCACAAACTTTGCGCCGCCAACTCGCCTCCGTAGGCGTCAGTTTCCAAAAATTAAAAAATGAACTCCGCTGCGATATCGCCATGGATCTTTTAAAATTTCCTGACCTAACAATCGAAGAAGTCTCTGAAAAAGTTGGATTTAGTGAACAAAGCACGTTCTATCGAGCATTCAAGAAATGGACAGGCATTACCCCTGGAGAATATCGTAATCAGTATTTAATGTTGGTTTAAGCAAAAATAGACTGTGGTTTTACTCCAGCAAAATAATATAAATCCCTAACTTCAAGAATTAGTGCATTCGATGTTTAGCTGAGGTGCTAGACTTTGCGCTGCGTTGACAAGGTTGACTAAGCACAGCACTAAATCAAAAGTTAGGTATTTTCATGAAAAAAATCATTATATTCATAATTATTATAAGCACTCCAGTATATGCAGACACTTTGGTTTATCACTGTAAGATGAAAAATGGTCATATTAATTTCACAGATACGCCATGTAGCAAAAACCAGAAAACGGTAAATACAGTCATCATTAAGCCAATTGTTGAAACACATACAGTCGCAACAAAGTATGTACAAGATGACATCGTGATCAGTTCACCACGCATCGAAAGCAATGAACTCATTGACAACGAAAGACGTAAAGAAGCGAAAAAAGACAACGATTGGAACAGCCTACCGCCGTTAGGCTCGACACCTTACAAAAATCCCTACACATACGGGAATACTCATTTTTACAGATAAAAGGAAACCTACTAATCAGACATCGACCTAGCCAGCGTAGGGTGCAATAAGCCAAGGCGCATTGCACCTATTCGATATCTGTTCCTATTGCTGGACTCTCAAAATAAAAATACCTCTTACGAATTACTCAATAAGAGGTTTAAACCATTGAAAACACTGGTGCCGAAAATAGGAATCGAACCTACGACCTTCGCATTACGAATGCGCTGCTCTACCAACTGAGCTATTCCGGCAAAATAATTTTGATATCAATGATCATAGCGAAACGCTTATTTTCAGACAAGCATTTGGCTTGCATTTGTGATTGCTTTAGTGTTTCATCGATATGATTTTCATCACGATTATGCAGGCACATGCTCAATGCGCTATTTACCCCAAAAATCAAGAACAACTCTACTCTTAGCGCTGTCCTGCCTCATGAGTATTTCAGGTTGTCATAAAGATACAAACGACGAAGATCAACTGTCTGAACGCGACAAAGTCGCACGCTTAATTCCAGAACGAGTACCCAACAGAAAACTGTGGGCAACAGATATGCTTGCCGTGATGGATGAAGAAAAAATTCCACATACGCTCAATAACTTGTGCAGCATTGTTGCGATTGTCGATCAAGAATCAAATTTCCATGCAAACCCAGCCGTTCCCAACCTTCCACAAGATGCAAAAAAAGCCTTATTCGAACGTATTCAAGATAAATTAGGGGATACAGGCGTTATTCAATTCAAAAAAATGCTACTGAGTAAACCTGCTCCCGATGACAACTTCATGATGCAGATTAACAAGCTCAGAACTGAGCAAGATTTAGATGTGTTATATCGCAAGATGTTTGATTATTTTAAATATCACTACGGATTAGCGCTATTAACAGCGCCAGCTAGTCTAATCGCAGGCGTTGATATTAAAGAATACTTAAACCCCGTGAAGACACTAGGCTCTATGCAAGTGCATGTAAACTATGCATTTGCTCATCCACATACGACATCCAATACAGTCGCTATTCGCGATGAAATGTATACCCAATATGGTGGATTGTATTATGGGATTTCACGATTACTCGGTTATCCCGCTAACTACAATAAACCGATTTATCGATTTGCCGACTACAACTCTGGGATCTACTCAAGTCGCAATGCGGCTTTTCAGCAAATAATCAGTGATTTATCTGACTTTCCACTCGATCTCGATGGCGATTTACTCATTTATGATAAAGAACAGCATGCACTTGCAGACCGATCTAGCACTGAAACGCAGCTTGACATTTTAGCTCAAGAAAATAAGTTTGGATTATCCAATGCAAGTATTCGCGGGGATCTATTAAAAGAAAAAACAGCTGAATTCGAAAACACCACCACATACAAGAAAATCAATGCATTTTATTTAGAAAAGTTCAAAAAAGAAGCACCTTATGCTGTCATGCCACATGTTGAAATTTCAGGGCCGAAACTCAGTCGCGACTATGACACAAACTGGTATGCAAAACGTGTCAATGGACGGTTTCAACGTTGTGAACGCATTGGTAGACGATACAGCTTTGAGAAAAGTTCTAGTCAAAACAATGACAATAATGACGACGATTCAAACAACTAAAGTTAAAAATTAAGAGTATTAATTCTTTTTTAAAAAACAGCCATTTGATCGCGGTGAATCATCTCAATCGCATGTTGCTCACCGAGTAGCTCAGTAATCTTATGCGATGGCTGACGCACGATACGACTCGCAGAGACTGAATCAAAATTCACCAATCCAACTGCAATTCGCTGACCTTGAGCGCTGACGCATTCAACCACGTCTCCCCGCTCAAAGACACCTTCAACCGCTTGCACACCAACGGGCAGTAGACTCCGCTTATCTATTCTTAGCGCACGAATCGCCCCCTCATCTAGAACCAATCGTCCAGCAGTCTGTAAATGTGCGGCTAACCATTGTTTATGTGCAGTTAATCGATCGTCATCAGGAGTCAATAGCGTGCCCAACTCCTCTCCATCAATTAAACGAAGTAATACTTGCTGCGCCTGACCACTGGCAATCAACGTCGGACAACCTGATTTCGCAGCTAAACGTGCTGCGCGGACTTTGGTCACCATACCACCGCGACCTAATATGCCTCCGCCACCCGCCATTTCGAATAATGTCTCATCCATCGCTCGTACACTAGATAGTAATGTTGCACTACTATCTTTGCGTGGATCACGGTCAAACATACCTTCTTGATCGGTCAATATAATGAGCAAATCCGCACCAACTAGCGCAGCCACTAACGCCCCTAGCGTGTCATTATCACCAAAACGAATTTCATCAGTCGCAACCGTATCATTTTCATTGATCACAGGGATCACTCGCCAATCAATCAATTGACGTAAAGTATTGCCTGCATTCAAATAACGTTGACGATCAGACAGATCATCATGAGTCAGTAAAATTTGTGCACTTTGAATCTGATGATCAAGCAATGCGCCTGACCATGCTTCCACTAAACCCATCTGTCCAATCGCCGCACACGCTTGTAACCCAGGCAAGCTATCTGGTCGTCCAGCAAGTTTCATACGCACCATGCCTTCAGCAACTGCACCAGAAGACACCAGAATCACATCGCAACCACGCGCATGCAACGTTGCCAATTGCTCCGCCCAACTCGCAATTGCAGCATGATCCAACCCCTGCCCATTTGCGGTTAAGAGTGCTGAACCAATTTTTACAACAACACGTTTACAGGCAAGTTGACGCTTATTCATGAACGACTCTAAATGGATTTTCATCTTTTCAATGCGCCCGTGATTGGGCAATATTGGGAATTATAAGGGATTTCTGTGTCGATGTCTTATGGCTCGTCAAGCTTAGCCATAAACACAAGATACAAATATACATTCATACAACTTTGGAAAACGTAAACCTGCCATTCATGACAGATAATAAACAATCCACAAAACTGATAAATCTGCTTTTATTCATCATCATTTGCACCTAACATACTCGCTTTAATCACGCCTCGATTCACACGAATTCTTGATAGACGCTTTTGAAGGATTGTTTTATGCGCGCCAGCCAGTATTTTTTTTCCACATTGCGCGATACACCAAGCGATGCTGAAGTCATTAGCCACCAGTTAATGCTGCGTGCAGGCTTAATTCGTAAACTCGCCTCTGGTCTTTATACTTGGATGCCTCTAGGTTTGCGCGTTTTGCAAAAGGTTGAACAAATCATTCGTGAAGAAATGAATGCCAGCCACGCACTTGAACTTAAAATGCCTGTCACTCAACCTGCGGAACTTTGGGAGGAGTCTGGACGCTATCAGCAATATGGCTTAGAGCTATTACGCTTTAAAGATCGTCATGATCGTCCATTTGTACTTGGCCCAACGCATGAAGAAGTCATCACAGACATCGCGCGTGAAACGCTAAAAAGCTACAAACAGTTGCCAATCAACTTTTATCAAGTTCAAACTAAATTTCGCGATGAGATTCGTCCACGTTTTGGTGTAATGCGCTCTCGCGAGTTTGTCATGAAAGATGCTTACTCCTTCCACGCAACTCGTGAGTCTTTAGCAGAAACCTACCAAGTCATGTATGACACATATAGCCGCATTTTCACGCGTTTAGGTCTGCACTTCCGTGCCGTACAAGCGGATACAGGATCGATTGGCGGCTTTGCTTCACATGAATTCCACGTATTGGCTGAAAGTGGCGAAGATGACATTGCATTCTCAAACGTTTCGCAATACGCGGCGAATATTGAAATGGCAGAAGCCATCACGACAGCAGAGCGCCCAGCAGCAACTCAATCATTTACGGTGATTGATACACCTACGCAAAAAACCATTGAAGAAGTATGTCAATTTCTGAAAATCTCAGCAGATACAACGGTGAAAACATTAATCGTTCGTGGCGTTGCAGATGAAA
This sequence comes from Gammaproteobacteria bacterium, assembly GCA_028868515.1. Lineage (GTDB taxonomy): Bacteria > Pseudomonadota > Gammaproteobacteria > Pseudomonadales > Moraxellaceae > Aquirhabdus. Next base: position 15,005 of record JAGWUI010000002.1, on the reverse strand, counting down.
CTGGAAAATATGGTTTGGTTGCGCTCGCACTACGCGGCGATCATGTACTGAATGAAATTAAAGCTGAAAAGATTGATGCTGTTGCCAGTCCACTTTGTTTTGCCAGTGATGAAGAAATTGCTGGATTAGGTCTAACTGTTGGTTCAATTGGGGTACACGGCTTATCGATTCCACTATACGTCGATCGTTCTGCTGCGGTTTTGGCTGATTTCGTTGCAGGTGCAAACACAGCAAATCAACATGCGACGGGTGTAAATTGGGAACGTGATGCACAAATCACGCAAATCGTCGATATTCGCAATGTTGTCGAAGGTGATCCTTCACCTGATGGTCAAGGTACATTGACGATTAAACGTGGAATTGAAGTCGGTCATATTTTCCAACTTGGTCAAAAATACTCAGAAGCATTGAACTGTAAAGTTCTTGGTGAAGATGGCAAACCACTCGTGGTGACAATGGGTTGTTATGGTATTGGCGTAACACGCGTGGTTGCGGCTGCAATTGAACAAAACTTTGATGACAATGGCATTCTCTGGCCAGCTGCAATTGCGCCATTCACTGTCGCCATCGTACCAATGAATGCAGCAAAATCACCTCGCGCGGTCGCAGCAAGTGAAGAACTCTATCAAGAGCTCAAAGCCCAAGGTTACGATGTACTTCTCGATGATCGCAACGAACGCCCAGGCGTGAAGTTTGCTGATCTTGAATTAATTGGTATTCCACATCGCATCGTGATCGGTGAACGTGGCCTAGATGCAGGGACTTTTGAGTATCGTGGTCGTCGCGATACTGAAGCCCGCGAACTGAGCAAAGATGCGCTAATGGCAGCACTAAAAGGATAATCAAATCTCTATAAAAAAAGCGGACATCAATTGTCCGCTTTTTTTATGACCAATTTTTTTAAACTAAATTCTCATAAAACCGCCACGTATCGACCGCCATCTCATCTACGCTTCGAGTTGTTTGCCAGCCCAGTAAATGATTTGCATAGGATGCATCGGCATAAACGCTGGCAGAATCTCCATCACGTCGCGCAACTATTTTATAAGGTAATTCACGCCCTACAGCCTTAGAGAACGCATCTAACATCTGTTTGACTGAAACCCCCTCACCACGTCCCAAATTGAGAATTTCAAACGCCTGTGTCTGTGTTGCAAGCCAGCCAAGAGCTTTAGTGTGACCATCTATTAAATCCTGAACGTGGATAAAGTCGCGTACTCCCGTTCCATCTATCGTATTGTAATCATTACCAAACACCTGCAGAAATGGTCTTTCACCATGCGCAACCTGTGCAATATAGGGTACTAGATTATTCGGAATGCCATTTGGTATCTCACCAATAATCCCACTCGGATGAGCACCAGCAGGATTAAAATAACGTAGAGCAGCAATCCTCCACCCTGATTCAGCATGTGCCAAATCTTGCAAAATCTGTTCGCAAATTTGTTTACTCCGCCCATAAGGCGTAATCGGTGCTTGACGCGCATCTTCTGAAATTGGCAAAACCTCTGGCTCACCATAAATTGCAGCAGTTGAACTAAATACTATGGTTTTAACTTGTGCTTCTTTCATGACATGCAGCAATGAAATCAAACCATTTACATTATTATCATAGTAATCAAGTGGTTGTTGTAGCGACTCATTTACTGACTTTGACCCAGCAAAATGCACAACCTGTTGAATTGGATATTGAGCAAAAACTTGCCGCAGCGCGTCTTTATCACGCACATCCATTTGGACAAAAGGAATTGTTCGACCAGTCAGTTTTGCTAACCGATCTAATACAACCAGTTGCGAATTAGACAAGTTATCAATCAATACCACATCGCGACCCTGTTCGATCATTTGCGCTGCCATGTGTGAACCCAAATAACCCAGTCCACCAGTCAATAAAATCATCTCAACCCCTTGCATAAGTTCTTTAGGTACTGCCATGAATTGCTGTTATTATGCATTTAATTTTTAAAGAATCATGTTCATTATTGCAACTCAGGCATTCATGATGCAATTTCTGATAATCAATTTTTTTAATCCAGCGAGCTGATATCCGCTATGAATCGTGTTTTACTTTTACTCACTGAATCAATCACCTCGCCACTGGCTTGGCATGGTTTAGCGTTGGCAAAAACATTGATTCAGCAAAATATTCCTGTTGATGTATTCTTCTATCAAAACGCGGTAGATATCGCAAATCGCCTCAATTGGCGACCCAGTGATGAACCGAATTTAACTCAAGCGTGGCAAGCACTTCCTATCGAACGTCGTGTTTGTGTCAGCGCAGCACTTGTACGCGGTGTGACGGATCAAGACAACTCGGAACGCCATGACCTATCTGGCGAGAATATCGCTGATGGTTTTCAACTCGTTGGACTTGGCGAACTTGCAGACCTCACCTTACAAGCCACGCGCGTGGTTCATCTTTAATGAATCATTACAGCTCAAATAGCGACATGAAAGATTTAAAATTCTATTTAGTTAAAATCCTATTGCGATCAATATGAAATCATTATTAATCATGATTAGCCATAGTCCTCTTGCAGGACAACATTTATTGGAATCATTGTCTGCCGCAATGGTTTTAGCAACATATGGTATCCAGATAAAAATATGCCTCACAGGCGACGCAGTTGCACTATTACGTCCAGTAAATCAATCTCAAACGAATACTCTAGTCCGCCCTTTTAAATCAGCTTTTTCGCTGGTCGAAAGCTTTGAGTTTTATGACCTATTACCGATTTGGATTGATCAAAAAGATAGCGTTGCGAATAATACTTTATTAGCAACGACTGCCATTGAGCATGAAGTGATTAATTTAAATTCGGATGTTTTAGCATCATTTGATGGAGTGCTCAGATGGTAATCCCTGCACAAAATACACTACATCTACTCGCAGCTGCACCAAGTCATTGGCTCAAACTGATCCCTCAAATCTCAGCAGTTTGGCACGAAGGTGATTTATTACTATTAATCGCGGAAGGTGCACAAGGGTTTAATTCAAAGGTGTTTAATCAGTTCCCACAAGTGGCTGTTTTAGATTCTGATTTAATGCGTCTAGAGGTGATGAATGAGGAAGTTCTAAGCCCAATTAAAATCGCCACAACCTCAGATTGGGCAGCTTGGACAGTACAATATCAACGCACAGTGACATGGCGCTAACTCGATGTCAGATACCCTATTACCCACGCTCGATAAAGATGGTCATCTAGTCAATCATCTCGATTGGACACCAGAGGTTGCGCACCTGCTCGCTGCTCGAGACGACCTCATTCTGGGTGATGAACATTTAAAAGTGCTAGAAGGTATGCGTGAATACTATCGGCGCTTTGAACACGCACCCGCGACACGACCATTGATTAAATTTTTGATGCAAACGGTCAGCAACGACTTAACCAATGCGCATTTAATGGCTTTGTTTCAAACAGGATTAGTCGCACGAACCTTAGCACGATTAGCGGGACTGCCGAAGCCCGCTAATTGTTTATAACATTGATGATTATGATTGAGTTATGGAATATCTGGCGCAGTTAACTCAACCATCGGCCAACGCGGCGTAGTGGTCACGGCTAAATCATCACACTGTCCCGCTTTCAATCGTTGCCAACCTGCGTATGCAATCATCGCCCCATTATCCGTACATAACGCGGGCTCGGCATAATAAACTGATGCCCCAATTCGTTTAAGCTCTTGTTCTAACCGTCCGCGTAGAGCCTGATTTGCACTCACACCACCTGCGATCACCAGCCGTTTTAATCCAACTTGCTTCAACGCACGCAAGCATTTTTTGACCAAGGTATCGACCATCGCTTCTTGAAAGCTTGCAGCAAGATCGGCGTCTCGACCTTGCCCTTTGACCTTATTATATTGATTTAAAACAGCTGTTTTCATACCACTGAATGAAAAGTCTAGACCTTGATGTAGCATTGGACGAGGTAAATCAAATGCCTTCGGATCGCCAGATTCAGCCAATCTAGCAACATTCGGCCCCCCTGGATAAGGTAATCCAATCATCTTTGCCACTTTATCAAATGCCTCACCTGCTGCATCATCAATCGATTCACCAAGCAACTCATATTGACCAACGCCATAAGCAGCCATCAGTTGAGTATGTCCTCCTGAAACCAAAAGCGCGACAAAAGGAAATTCTGGCGGTGTGTCGGAAAGTAGTGGCGCTAATAAATGTCCTTCCATATGGTGCACACCAATTGCAGGAACACCTAAGGAAAACGCCAACGTCCGACCAAACAACGCACCCGTCATCAACGCGCCCATCAAACCAGGACCTCGTGTGAATGCAACGGCATTAATATCTGATTTTTTTAATTTTGTTTGCGTCAGCAATGTTTCTAGCAATGGGATCATTTTGCGCACATGATCGCGCGATGCAAGTTCGGGAACAACACCGCCATATTCAGCATGCAACGCAATCTGGCTATGTAAGACTTGCCCAAGTAAGCCTTTTTCACTATCAAATAAAGCCAAACCTGTTTCGTCACATGACGTTTCCAAACCCAAAACCAGCATAACCAACCAATCCCAAAGAAACACGCTTTGTCGTTATTATAGTATTTTAATTCATCCTTATTTTTAGTTTTTATCTAACGTGATAATAGATTAAGTATTTCATCTTGAAATATGCTTTAATCTTGTCTATAAAGGCGGATAACAAAAGAATCTACAAGGAGTGTTCAAGTGTCTACACACACATCGCATAAATCTCTGATCAAACAGATTTTATCTTTAACAGCCGTAAGCCTAAGCATCAGTCTTATGAGCTTCGGTGCGGCTCATGCTGAACAATATTGTAAATCACTCGACAAAGATGGTAATGCGACTTACACGCTTGCATCCGATAAAGGCTGCAAAAAAATGAAGACTGTTGCAATCAGCCACCACATTACACCAAACGCAACACCTAAACCAGAAGCAGCAAAAACCACTTCTACAGCCACTGCAGCAACTGCTCAAACAAACACTGCTCAAACAAGCACCGCTCCAGCAAATACGGGAACTGCTACTGCTACTGCTCCAGCTCCAGCTCCAACCACACCTAATGCAAATACACCAAAGCCGCCACAAACGCCAAATGAATAAAGGTATATAATATTCAAGCTGAATATCATTGAATCGAGTGAAATGGAGATTTATCTTGATTCAAGTGTAGATTCTCAATATATCTAAGGACTTTGATATGACTCTCATGAATAAATGGATTTTAACTGCACTCTCACTAACGCCCTTTGTTTTCGGGCAAATGAGTCATGCCTCGCCATTTTACAAGTGGATCGACGAAAAAGGAGCGACTCACTACACTCAAACGCCGCCTCCTCAAAAAGAAGTCAAAAAAGTAGATATCAATACGCATATCCCTGCGGATAGTGCAACTTCGATTAAAAACGTAAACACTCAAAGCAAAGCAGATCTAAAAGCAGATGATGATGCTGAAAAAGAAGCTGATAAGAATAAAGAAAAAGCTGCCGCTGAGGCTGCACGTAAAGCTAAAAACACTGCGGAATGTCAGCAACTCAGAACATCTTTAGCACAGTTACAAAGCGGAAGACGTCTCTATGGCACTGATGCAAAAGGTGAACGCAGCTACTTAACTGAAGACCAAAAAGCAACTCAAGTTCAGCAAGCCAATGCACAGATCCAAAAAGACTGTCCCTGAAATGTCTGTTTTTCAAGGCATCTCTTCTTAATCTTGAGATGCCTTAGCTTAAAGATTGTTTTTTATTTAAATAAAACTCTTTCACATCACTTCACATCTCCCAATACACAGCCTAATTCGGCTATGCTATGCCAAATCTTTTTTGACATATTTTTTGCGCCATGACCGATACAACTGCAACTCAAAACCCTATCCTTACCCAAGAGTATCAACCGAGCGAGATCGAACCGCGTATTCAAGCCGACTGGCATACACGTCAGTCTTTTGCTGTAGAAAATACGCCAGATCAAAGCAAAAAGAATCGATACATTCTGTCTATGTTCCCCTATCCGTCAGGCAAGTTGCATATGGGGCATGTGCGAAACTATACAATTGGCGACGTGATTAGCCGTTTTTATCGTCTCAAAGGTGAGAATGTCATGCAGCCGATGGGCTGGGACGCATTTGGTCTCCCTGCTGAAAACGCCGCAATTGCTCATCAGGTTGCGCCTGCGAAATGGACTTTTGAAAATATCGACTACATGCGTAATCAGCTTAAATCATTAGGTTTGTCGGTAGACTGGAATCGCGAAATCGCCACTTGTACACCAGAATACTATCGTTGGGAACAATGGCTATTTGTTCAGCTATATAAAAAAGGGTTGATTTATCGCAAACTTTCTACGGTCAATTGGGATCCTATTGATCAGACCGTTCTTGCCAATGAACAAGTCATCGATGGTCGCGGCTGGCGTTCAGGCGCTTTAGTTGAAAAGCGTGATATTCCTATGTACTACTTCCGCATTACTGACTATGCGCAAGAACTGCTGGATGATTTAGACACACTGACTGATTGGCCGCCGCAAGTTGTTGCGATGCAAAAAAACTGGATCGGTCGATCAACTGGGATGGATTTAACCTTCCCATCTGAACACGGCGACTTAACCGTTTACACCACACGACCAGATACATTTATGGGCGTGACCTATGTTGCCGTTGCGGCTGAACATCCATTGGCTATAAAAGCAGCTGCGATTCAGGAAAAAGCTGGCAATCCTACCCTGCAAGCATTTAATAATGAATGCCGTATGGGTTCAGTTGCTGAAGCTGACCTCGCTACTGCTGAAAAGAAAGGCATGGCGACAGGTCTGTTTGTTCAGCATCCGATTACTGGCGAAAATATTCCAGTGTGGGTCGCAAATTATGTGCTTATGAGCTATGGCTCAGGTGCTGTTATGGCAGTTCCAGCGCACGATGAGCGTGACTTTGAGTTTGCAAAGAAATATGACTTGCCAATTAAACAAGTTATTACTGCACCTGAAGATTTTGATATCAATGCCAATGCATACACAGAACGCGGAATACTCATTAATTCTGGCGAATTAAATGGACTGGATTTTGATGGTGCTTACGCGAAACTGCTTGAGAAACTAGAAAGCAAAGAACAGGCAAAAGGTCGTATCCAGTTCCGTCTACGTGACTGGGGCGTGTCACGCCAACGCTATTGGGGCTGCCCAATCCCAATGATTAACTGTACCAGTTGTGGTCAAGTCCCCGTTCCAGAAGATCAACTTCCTGTTGTATTGCCAACAGATGTTGTTCCTGACGGTTCAGGCAACCCATTAGTCAAAATGCCATCGTTTTTTGAGACAACATGCCCAAGTTGTGGCATCGCTGCAAAACGCGAAACAGATACTCTGGATACATTCGTAGAATCAAGCTGGTACTACGCACGCTACGCATCTCCAGAATATCAAGGTGGCCTGGTGGATCCTCAAGCTGCACAAAGTTGGCTGCCTGTTGACCAGTATGTCGGTGGCGTTGAACACGCTATTCTTCACCTTCTTTATGCACGTTTTTTCCACAAACTCATGCGTGATGAAGGCGTCGTTCAAGGCAACGAACCATTTACTCGCTTGCTCACACAAGGAATGGTTTTAGCCGATACATTCTATCGTGAAGATGCTGCTGGCAAAAAAATCTGGATCAACCCAGCTGATGTTACTCTTGAAAAAGATGAACGCGGTCGTGTGCTTTCTGCCGTACTCAAATCCGATGGACTACCTGTCATTATTGGTGGCATGGAAAAAATGTCTAAATCCAAAAATAATGGCGTAGATCCTCAAGCGATTATTGATCAGTTTGGTGCAGATACCGCGCGTATATTTATGATGTTTGCTGCGCCACCAGATCAATCCCTAGAATGGTCAGATGCGGGTGTGGAAGGTTCTAATCGCTTTTTGAAACGCGTATGGCGTCAAACTGCACTTCACCTACAATCACCTCATCTCAATTCAATCACGGGACAAAGTATTGATACATCAGGTTTAAGTGAATCAGGCCGTGAACTTCGCAGAAAGTTACATGAAACCATTCAGAAAATCACAGATGATATTGAACGCCGTCAGTCATTTAATACTGCAATTGCATCACTCATGGAATTGTCTAATGCAATTGGAAAATTCGAAGAGACTGGCGTCAATGATCATCTCATCGCACGTGAAGCCTTGGTTGGTTTACTCATTATGCTTGCGCCTTTTGCACCACATCTCGCGCAGGATCTACTGACTAAATTTGATGTTGATGTCACCAGTGCACAATTTCCTCAAGTTGATGAAAGTGCACTCGTGCGATCCACGCAAAATATCATGGTACAAGTGAATGGTAAATTGCGTGGTAAACTTGAAGTCGCACTCGATATTAGTGATGATGAATTAAAAGCACTTGCTAAAGCATTGCCAGAAATTCAGAAATTCCTCACTAACGCGCCAAAGAAAGAAATTGTGGTAAAAGGTCGTTTAGTGAATTTCGTTTTATAATCAAGCCTGATCATAAAACAACATGTTACACCTCAGTCGCAGATGTAACATGTAACCATTAGTAATAAGATGCAAGTCCTTGCTGCATCTCGGTGTTAAATCGACGTTAAATTCTAGCAATGAATACTCATGGACATGAAAATGATGAATAAAACCATAGCGATCCGAGACAACTTGAATAACTTTCGCGCAACTGTTGTCGTTGCTTTAGTCTTATTACTTGGCGCATGCGGTTTTCATTTGCGTGATGCAGGAAATATCCCTGACGTTTACCAACACCTACAGCTCAAAGTGCAACAAGATAGCTTACTTACTAAATGGCTTCGCGCAGAGCTTACTGGAATGCATGTACAGCTTGATGAACCAACCTCACCAATTTTGCATATCCTCGCTATACGCCCAACACGCCAAGAATTAGTAGGATCGTTAACCGAAATTCAGATTGGCGTTGAAGTCGAGTTTCGTCTCGAAGATGCTCAAGGTAATCCACTTACAGTAACACGCTCAATCACTTCGCATCGCAGCTTCCAATACAACAAAAATACTGTCGGCATTCAAAGCCAACAAGAAGATTTACTGCAAAATGATTTGTACGAAGCTGCTGCACAGCAAATTATTAGACAATTAGCTACTGGTCGTATGCCAGCCATCGCAAAACCAAACTAATTTTTTCATGAAAGCAGATTACCAAAGCGCACGGAAACGCATCCAGAACATGAAGGGTGCGTGGCTACTGCATGGTGACGAGCCTCTGCTTGCGCAAAGTTTACTTGATGAATGTCGCCAACAGTGGCGATCGCTTGATGTAGAACGTCATCGTGTTGATTTAGCTAGTGCATCAGATTGGCGTGAAGCACTGGCGCAATTGGATAATTTATCCTTATTCTCCAATACAATGGCACTAGAAATTCACGGAAGTCATAAACCTGATGCTGCTGGAATGTTGGCATTAGAGCGTTACATGCAACATCAAGGCGATAATATTTTGATCATTGTCATGCCTAAACAAGATGCAGCAGGACAAAAAACAAAATTCTTTCAACTTCTCGATGCAAATGGTCTTGTTGTTTCTCTCAGCATCCAAAATGAACAAGAACGTCAAATTTTCTTAAATGCTCAAGCTGAAAACCTCCAAGTACAACTCACACCTGCAGCTTGGACTACCCTATTAGCACAAACGGAAAATAATCTTCTTGCCGCACAACAAGCTCTGATTAGACTTTCCTTTTTGACAGAGTCAAATACGACGATTGATATAGAGCAGCTTCTACCAGCCTTGTCTGATCAATCCCGTTATAGCTTATTTGATTTATCTGATGCTGCATTACAAGGCAATGTCGAACGAACTGTTCGTGTATTAAATTATCTATTTGAATCAGGTGAAGCAGAGTCTCTCATTTTATGGACTATTTCGCGTGAAATGCGTTTACTGATTCAACTATTAGATCAACCACATCCTGTGAACTATCAAGCGTTAGGGATTTGGTCAAACCGACAAAGTCTCTATCAAAAAGCGATGAAACGCATCAAACGTGAACAAACAACCCATTGGTTAAACTTACTGCTACGTTGCGATCAAGCAATTAAAGGCGTCGGTGTAGAAAGTCCACAAGATCTATTACTACAAGCCAGCGTTTCACTTGCAGGAAAACAACTATTTGATTGAATACAAGATAACTCAATACTAACAAGATAAAAATGTATGATCAGCATCATAATACAAACATATCTTTATTCACATTTTGATACACTCTTACTTATAATATTATTCATCAATCAAATGTAGACGCCATTTATGTTCAGACGCGGACGCAAATATTTCGTCATCATTGCGTTGATAGCTTCACTCATACTGCACACAATTGTGCTTACGCCAATTGTTCTGGATATGTCTTGGCAAGAAATTATCACAACATTACGCGAAAAAATTAACCAACTTTTGCATCCAGAAACACCAGATCAGATACTCGCACGCAAGAAAGCTGAATCCGTTCCTAAAGTCAGTTTAAATCTAGACGCTGACTCAGCATCAAATCAGCATTTATCACCAAATATCATTACAATCCGATTAGTTAAAGAACAACCTGTTAAGCCACCACAGCCGCCGCTCAATTCAACTACTAAAAAATCACTTGCAAAGAAAACATCCCACAGCAAAGGCACACAAAAACCTGCTGAAGACTTATATACACAACTGATGTCTACACCGACGCCTACTGCAAGTGCGTCAACTGATGAACAAAGTGACGGCACAGATGATCCTACTCCACCCTATGACGTCAATCAAAATACACTGATTGATAATACGACTGTACACATTACTCCACAGTCAACAGCTCCAGTGCAAGGAACACCGGCAGCATCACTGGTTGCTTCAGGAAAAAATAACGCTAATCAAGCAACGAATTCAGCCCCAGCATTTCCTGTTGAAATTCACGCGAGATATAGAACAACCGTCTTGGGCTTAAGTTTAAATATCTATCGTGAGTGGCGTATGGAAGGTCGACACTACAGCATCACTGATTCTGCAAATTTATTTGGTATGAAAGGATCCATGATCAGCGAAGGCTCAATAACCTCACGAGGTCTTGAACCAGAGAAGTTTCAAATTTTCTTCAATAATAATATCTATAAGTTTGCAAAATTTGATCGCAATAACATGATCATGACATATGGTAGACCTGACAATCCACATCAAATGTCGTTTAATCCAAGTATTCAGGATATTTCGAGCATCGGTTTTCAAATGGCTCTGGCTTATGGAGATAAAGAGCAGGACGTTCAAATCACTTACGGCACAGGTATCTTCCCGCTTCACCTTAAACTACTTGATGAAGAACAGCTCAAACTTCCTGTTGGGGTAGTCAGAACTTTGCATATCCAAGGACAAAGTTTAAGTGGAGAACCTGCAACTGCTGATATTTGGCTCGCACCTGACTATCGAAATATGCCTGTTAAAGTCAAAGTGTCCAGCGGAGGAAGGACTCTCATTCAAAGCCTCAGTTCACTCTCTATCGAAGGCACTGTTATTTTTGGTAAAAAATATCCGCCACAAGATGAAAATGACGACTCTTCACATTTGAAATCAACAGGCGACTTGCCACAAGATATCAAACAAGAAACAGATTTTTAACATTCAATAAAAAAACTTCAATTCAAACTAGAAATATCCTTGAAGCACCGGCCCTGCCCGGTACCTCAAGTCAAACTTCATGAGTCTTCTTATAAGGTCTTGTTATGTTTTTAGATTATTATTATGCTCATTTATACACTTTCTTTTTATATAGTCACAGGTAATGTGTATACCTGTGAGCAATACTTGCCAATAACTTCTAACCTCCACCTGTTCAGATTTTATTTTCTGGAGCAAGCTCAATCCAACAAGCGAACAGCGGATAACCATCAATAATCATTGGAGGACCCGCTCGATGAGCATAGAATCCAGCCTTTCTCAATAATCGCTCCACGCCAACAGGCGAAACGGTAATAATCCGTTTGGCGCCTTTAGACGCAGCACAATTAATTGCAGCTTGTAATAAGCCGACAGCAACAGACGATGAAAACTGTCCATCACTTGCAGTATGTTGGTTATCTAAATCCACCGCAGCAAACCGAGACAGCTCCCAAATTTCACTTGAGTTGGGTAACGATAAGCCATTGGGAATCAGTTGGGGAAAGACTTCGCCTAATAGATAAGGTTTATCTGTTGGCAATAAACGAGCACAGCCATGTATTTGCTCAAGATGATCTTGTGCAATGATATAGACTGTGTCTGGTCGATCGAATTGATCTAGTTCTTGATTATTACTTGTGTTCAACGCCCATCCTAGACGTTCAACAAAGATTTTATGACGATAGTTAGCAACTCTAGAATATAAATTATTAGATAGATTTGCTGAATTGCCTGTAATAAATTCCATACACAGACCCCGAGATAAAATTAAATCCGAGGTTGCATTTCACCGTAAAACTCAACATTTCATAACTGGTAAGCTTGACAGGTTGCTATGAATAACTAAATGTCATATGGTCGTAGGTTGGGGATTTTAGGATTTGATCTTTCACGATCACCTCCCATGCAATCGAGTCAATTTTTTGGCTAATTAGATGCAATGTCTGATCTAATCCAATATCGCACTCTAAATTATCAGTCAGCATAAGATTACTTCTCGGTAATCCAGTTCTCACAATATCAATCACTCGATCATCATGCTTAAGCTTCCAATCCCAGCCAATACTAATAATAGAAGGCGTCTGGCTTACCCATTCGGTATAACCAAACATTCTGGTATAAGGATCACCAAAATTATGTTCTTCATTAATCGAGATCAAATGGAATAATTGAGTTTCCATCAACTCATCAAATACCATACGAATAAAGCCATCGTCTGAAAGTTCCATAATCACGTCTTGTATATCTTGATAGATTGGCATATTTATGCTATCGGTGTGTTTCGTCATAGCCGTCTCAGTGATTCTGTAACTCATAGACTAAACCATACACGCTAATAGACAATTAGAATATTGTTATATATAACAGGTTTCCATCTAGTTTCTACTGAATCAAACACTTATAATACGAAAACCAAACCCATTTCTTAAAATACAATACTCAACAAAAGAGTGACGAAGAAGAAAATCATGAAAATCTGGCAAGAAGATCAGCTCTCAGCACTCTCAAATCTCACAACAGAACAAGAAGTATTTGAAGAGGTTCGACGGATATCCTCTAATTTAGGGTTTGATTATTGTGCTTATGGTTTGCGTATCCCTACAGCAATTGCAGTCCCTAAAATCGTCATGCTGAATAATTACTCACAAGATTGGCAACGTATTTACGCAGAAAAAAATTACTTCACAATTGATCCTACTGTGCATCATTGTATGCACTCATTAGATCCAATCATCTGGACAGACCCATTATTCACTTCAGCGCGTGACTTATGGGAAGATGCAACGTCATTTGGACTTCGTCACGGATGGGTTCAAGCTTGTCGTGATGCACATGGTGCGCAAGGTATGTTGACGCTTGCTCGCTCTACAGAATCTATCTCAGAAAAAGAACTTCAAAGTCACCACAAGGAGATGTATTGGTTAGCACAAGCAACACATATGACTATCTCCAAGATGGTACAAGCTAAAAGTATTCCAGAATCACGTGCACAGCTGACAAACCGCGAAATTGAAGTTTTACGGTGGACCGCAGAAGGAAAAACCTCTTATGAAATTTCCTGTATTTTAAATGCTTCTGAAAGAACCATTAACTTCCATATTGCCAACTCCATTCAAAAACTAAATGCAACTAACAAAATCTCAGCAACAATTAAAGCTGCGCTATTAGGTTTTCTATAAAGTCATAGTAAACAAACGCTTTTATGATCTTTATTCTTTAGGTTGACATGGTGTAAGATACGCGCTCGCAATAAATGACGAATCGGTCGTAATCAGATTGCGCCATTTATATTGGATATACACAGCGAAAGACTTGTACTTTTTCACTGCTTTTGCATAAAAGTATAAACAAGCAACAACATGTAATTAAAGATTTTATCCAAATATGGGCCTGTAGCTCAGTTGGTTAGAGCAGCGGACTCATAATCCGTTGGTCGACAGTTCAAGTCTGTCCAGGCCCACCATATTATAGTTATTTAAAATCAAGCCTTTGCATATAGCTAAGGCTTTTTTATTGCCTAAAATATGAGCCTGAATTATTCAAAAACTAGCCTTTGTCGCAAATTTTCCGCAATGAGATGATTCAAACCAAGCATTAACCTAACGCTTGGAGATTTTGAAATGGCTTCTATTAAAGAACGTAACGGCGCTTGGTGTGCCGAAGTTCGTCGTAAAGGCAACAAACCGATCTACCGCTCCTTTGATACAAAAAAACAGGCCGAACTTTGGGCTCGGCGCATCGAGTCTGAAATGGATTCTGGTTTATATAGCGATAAAACTGAAGCTGAGCGAACAACACTAAGTACCGCACTTGAGCGATATCGCCGTGAAATTATCCCAACAAAGAGCTGTCCTAATCAAGAAAATGGTCGCATTGATCGATGGTTAAAATATGATATTTGTTATAAGACTTTATCCAGCCTCAAAGGTGCTGATTTTTCAAAATATAGAGATGAAAGAAGAAAAATTGGCCGTGCTGAAAATACGATACGACTTGAGCTTCAGCTCATTAGCCATATGTTTGAAATCGCCAGAAAAGAATGGGGAATGGAGTATCTTGCCAATCCATTAAAAAACATTCGTAAACCACAAGGAAGTCAAGCACGCACTAGAAGGCTTGAAATCGGAGAATATGAAAAAATCCATCATATGTTATCCGATCAATCCAATAAATATGCCGTCGTGGCATTTGAGCTCGCGATTGAAACCAGTTTACGCCAAGGCGTTCTTTTTCAGTTGCGATGGGAATGGATAGATTTAAATACCAGAATGATCAGACTACCTGCTTACATTACAAATAAAGCAAACAAAGGCGTTCCCTCGGTCTTGCCCCTATCAAGTCAAGCTGTCAGAGTTTTGCAATCCATCTG
>JAGWUI010000051.1 GCA_028868515.1 Gammaproteobacteria bacterium | reverse complement strand
CACTTTTATTGATTACTTTATGAAACTGAAGGCTTTTTAGTGAGATAAACAAACGGCGGGATGTTATTTATTGCAGTCAGACGACACAACAGTTGTCATCTTATAGCTAAAACTACACAACACTTGTTATCTTCAGAAAGTCTATTTGAGCAATCAGACTTTCTGAATACTTTCCCAACTCAAGCCAAAACGTGTCAAATATTTGCGTAATCGATCGCTGTCGTTACTGGTGGCTTTTTGCGCACGGGATGCGGAAAAAAGTTGTCTTCCTGCATCGGCCATCGACTTGGATTTTTGGCAAAATTTAATGACGCCACTGAGTTGAATACGATCAAACTCATCGATTTGAGCAAGTCCTTCATGACCAAGAAAGGCTAATAAAAGATCATTTTCTTGATGATCAATTGACCAAAGTCTCTTTAAGCGAAGAATTTCATCTTGGACATTTTCTACCGTGATGCGTGAGCCTTCGGCAAGTGTAGCCATGCGGACTAAGCTTGCAGACAGATCGCGAAAATTGCCACGCCATAAGGCATCCTTGGTTCGCGAAAAATCCAGATATTGATCAAGCGCTTCACGATGAAAGCGTAGTTGTCGTTGTTGAGATAGACTAAAACGTTCTAATTCAAAGAGTAAATTGGGTTCAATGTCTTCGGTGCGGTCTTTTAGCGCAGGTAAATCAAACGTCCAAGTATTAAGCCTAGCAAAGAGATCTTCACGGAATGTGCCTTTCAGCACTTCTGCGCGTAAATCTCGGTTCGTTCCTGCAATCAACTGAAAGTCGGCGCGTTCTTCTTTGTCACTTCCGACAGGAAAGAAGCTTTTATCTTCCAGTGCTTTGAGCAACATCGCTTGTTCATCTAAACCGATTTCGCCAATCTCATCGAGAAAAAGTAAGCCACCATCAGCACTTTTCAATAATCCTGCGCGATTTGCCGCCGCACCTGTAAATGCACCTTTGATATGACCAAACAGCGCTGACATGGCGCTATCACCACGCAAAGTGGCGCAATTGACATCGACAAAGCGACCTGTCATGCGGAAACGGTCTTTTTTGAGCTGATAAATTTGTTTGGCGAGATGTGATTTACCTGCTCCTGTTGCACCCATGATGAGGATAGGTGCAGTTGAGCGGGTTGCGACTTTTTCGACTTCGGTGATCAGTCGGTTGAAGGCAGGATTACGTGTGGCGATGTCGGCTTTAAGCTGTTGCCAATTAGCTTGTTGTTCGGCTTCCAAACGCGACCGCAGGCTGTCATAGCGAGATAAATCCAAGTCGATGAGATGGTATTTGCCTTGTGGTGCGCGAGTATCGGTAGGTGAGCTTTGTAGAATACGTGCTGGCAGATAATGAGCTTCGAGTAATAAATACCAACAAATCTGAACGACGTGTGTACCTGTGGTGATGTGTAGTAAGTAGTCGTTTTTGGTCGGATCAAAACGAAACGCACGAACCCAATCATAGAGTGCGCCGTAGACTTCGGCAAAATCCCAAGCATCGCGTAACGTGAATGGAATGCCAATGACTTTAGTCAGCGGCGAGACTTGAGCAATGTCCTCGGTGACTTGCTTGACGAGTCGTTTATCGCGTGGGTTATAGAGCAGATGTAACTCATCAATGTGTAAATCTTCATGCATGCATAAACTAACCGTTGGACGCCAACGTAGCCAACGATCTTCTTTATAGCCTTGATCGAAGGTTGATCCAACGAAACCAAGGACTATGGTGGGTTTAGTCATGAGAGTAATACTCGATATTTGATCTTTCTAATCCTAGCATAAGGTCTATATTGCTATCTAATAATCTATTTATTTTTAATGGTTTTAGGTGGTTATAAAATTTTATTTATTTGGCATTATAAATATTATTAAATTTAAACAATGATATATATCTTTAATATGAAGTTCTTTTTGTGTTTGGCATGCCTCTAGCAATGGTTGTGATATCTATAATCTAGAGGATGCTATGATGAATAAGACACTTTTTGCCTCTCAAACCAAAAGCGCTGATCCAGCATTAATTGTGAATGAGGCTGGTGGTAAGGCGTATCGTTTTGATAACAAACATGCGTTAGCGCAATTGGTTGCAACGGGTACGTTGAGCCATACTTTTTATGTCGATGCAAAGATGCAGTTGCAGCAGGTTCTTGATCTAGCAGCTAGTGTGGATGCGGAATTTATCGCCAAGACTGCGGTTTATGCACGACAACATGCCTTGATGAAAGATATGCCTATATTGCTTTTGGCAATTTTGAGTATGAAGGAGGATGGGCAGGAGTCTTTTAAGGCGGCGTTTCCGAAGGTCGTCGATAATGGGAAGCAGTTGCGTAATTTTGTGCAAATGCTGCGCTCAGGTGTGATAGGGCGTAAGTCATTGGGATCGTTGCCGAAGAAAATGGTGAATGCTTGGTTGACTGAGGCGAGTGATTATCAATTGCTGTCGGCATCGGTTGGTAGTGAGCCTAGTCTTGCGGATGTGATCAAGATGACGCATCCAAAACCAAAGATGCGTGAACAAGAGGCATTTTTTGCTTATGTGTTGGGAAAACCTTATGAATTTTCTGTATTGCCTGAGCGTGTGCAGCAGTTGATTCGCTTTCGTGTGGATGTGACGCAGCCTATACCTGATGTGCCTATACAATTGTTGATGGGGCTTGGTTTAGATGTGGCGCAATGGGCGACTGTGGCGCGGCAAGGTAGCTGGCAAATGATTCGTATGAACCTGAATAATTTTGCTAAGTATGGTGTGTTTGAGCAAGATGGTATGGTTGATCGAATTGCCGAAAAGCTCGTCGATATCGAAGCTGTGCGTAAAAGTCGTGTGTTTCCATATCAATTGCTGATGACGTGGTCAGCGCTGGATGAGGCTGTTCCTGAGCGGATTCGTTCAGCATTGGCGCGTGCGATGGATATTTCTTTGGCTAATGTGCCGCAGCTTTCGGGTCGGGTTGTCGTGGCGGTGGATGTGTCGGGGTCAATGCAATTTCCTGTGACGGGTTGTCGTAAGGGTGCGTCTTCCAAGCTTCGCTGCGTAGATGCTGCTGCGCTCTTTGCTGCGGCATTAAAGCGGGTGAATCCGGATGTGCGGATCATGCCTTTTGATACAAGAGTGCATGAGGATGTTAATACTGGCTTGATCCATACTGAAACGAAACAGACGGGATTCTGGTTTAAGGGTCGATCACGTCGTTCAGTAGCGAATCCAAAGCTTGATGTGCTTGAACTTGCGGCTCATTTGGCGAGTAAGGGTGGTGGTGGAACGGATTGTTCTTTGCCGCTGAAGTTGCTTAATGCTGAGCAGGCACAGATCGATACGATGATTTATTTTTCAGATAATGAGTCGTGGGTAGACGCGCGGCTCGGACGGGGTACAGCAATGATGGCGGAATGGGATGCACTCAAGTCACGTAGCCCAAATGCGCGTCTGGTCTGTGTGGATGTACAACCTTATCCACATGCGCAGGTTAAGGAACGCCATGATGTGCTGAATATCGGTGGTTTTGCCGATGAGGTATTTCGCTTGATCGGGCTTTTTGCCAGAGATGAATTGCATGCTGATCATTGGGTGCATGAGATTGAACAGATTCAATTGCGGGTGAATTGAGTCTGTCGTAAATCATGATGATATTTAAATTAGCTGTGTAGAGAGGCGTCCAGAGGGGCGCTTTTTTATTGTCTGAAATTGGGTTGGTATGCGGAAGTTTAAAAATATTGATAAATATAATCTATCTAAAATTATAGATATATATCTATGAAAATATTAATTAGTTGATATTTTTGGTCGGTAATATTTTTAAATAATGTGATTAATAATTTATTCTAAATAAATTCAATGCATTAAAAATATTTTTTGAGAGAAATTAAAACTTGGCACAATGCTCGCAATAGTATGGTCAGCAGCAAAGAGATTTGCTGTGAGTTTAAGTGAATGTGAATGCTGTAGAGACTACATCGGTAAGCGAAAGCGTGTAGGTTCGAATCCTACTGTCTTATGAAAATAAGGCATACGTCTCGCAAATATTTGTCGTACGAACTTAAACGCTAAAAGTCGATTGAAATGAAGATTGGATTACATAGGTCGGGGGTTCAAATCCCTCAGTATGCTGAAGTGGTTGATCATCATGCTTAACTCAGTGGGTAGAGTAGTGAAGATCTGATCGACTCTCTTGTTCATAAGACTTTTAGTTTGAGTGTTGTTGTTGGCTTAGATTGATTGAAATGCTGTTGGGACTACATTGTCGAGGGTTCGAGCCCCTCCAGAATGAGCGTGATATTTCGGCGCTTTTTCTGTAGCTCAGTTGGTAGAGCCTGTCTAGAACGTCTCATCTTTATTTGTTCAATCAATTTAGGTCACGGATTTAAGGTTAAAAGTGAATTGAGGTAAAAAGCCTCTCCAGTGTTAAGTACTGAAATGCTGATAGAACTACATGGCTTAAGGAGCAGGAGTTGCGGGTTCGAGTCCCGTCCGTATCCAGAGTTTTTGGCTACGGTAGCCAAATGGGTAAGGCGCCTAACGTGTTTTATCAAAACTTTGTTGAGTACTTAGCCGTGTTGGAGGGGGTGGAACTGCCACCCCCTTGGGGCTAGTGATCCCCAGTTGAATATGTTTAAAAGTGAATTTAAAAACGAAGAAGGTAGAAACGACATGAACACGCCTGTGATTGAAACTGCAAGCCATGTGCCAGCCGAACGACTGCATGATGTGATCCAAGCCGAAGGCGGTGTGCCGATCAAGATGTGGACTCAAGGTGTGCCTGTCGAAGAAGGCGCAAAGAGCCAATTGATCAAAGCAGCCAAGATGCCTTTCATCTATAAATGGATGGCAGTGATGCCAGACGTGCATGTCGGGATTGGAGCTACGATTGGGAGCGTGATTCCGACTAAGGGAGCGATTATCCCTGCTGCGGTTGGAGTGGATATTGGTTGCGGGATGATGGCAGTGAAAACCAGTCTGATGGCATCTGATCTACCCGATAACCTTGCGGGTATGCGTACCGAGCTTGAGCGTTTGATCCCGCATGGGATGACACCGAAGCGTAGTGGTCGAGATCGTGGATCTTGGCACGATGCTCCAGAACGTGTGGATCAGGCATGGGCTGGGTTGGAGGCAGATTTTGATTTGATTTGCGCAAAAAATCCGAAACTGAAGAACACAAATAACCGTAAACATTTGGGAACGCTAGGAACAGGAAACCACTTTGTTGAGGTATGTTTGGATGAGTATGATTCAGTGTGGATCATGTTGCACTCAGGATCACGTGGAGTGGGTAATGCTATTGGAACGCATTTTATTGAGCAAGCACGTAAAGATATGCAGACGCACTTTATTAACCTGCCTGATAAGGATTTGGCGTATTTCCCTGAAGGGACGCAGCATTTTGATGATTATTGGTTTGCGGTGGGATGGGCGCAGCGGTTTGCGATGACCAACCGCGAGATCATGATGGAAAATGCGCTGAAAGCACTGCGCAATGTGATCGCTAAGCCTTTTGATGCACGTGTGGAAGCCGTGAACTGTCACCACAACTATGTGGATCGTGAGTTGCACTTCGGTGAGGAGGTTTTGGTTACTCGTAAGGGTGCTGTGCGGGCGAGGTTGGGTGAGTATGGGATTATTCCTGGGTCAATGGGTGCGAAGTCGTTTATCGTGCGTGGTCTGGGAAATGAGCAATCTTTCTGTTCCTGTTCACATGGTGCTGGGCGTGTGATGAGCCGTACTGAGGCGAAGAAACGCTTCACCGTGGCGGATCAGATTGCGCAGACACAAGGGGTGGAGTGTCGTAAAGATGCGGATGTGATTGATGAGATTCCATCGGCGTATAAGGATATTGATGCAGTGATGTTTGCGCAACGTGAGTTGGTGGAGGTGGTATATACGCTGCGGCAGGTGGTTTGTATTAAGGGGTGAGGTTGGGCACGTAATAAAATGGATAGAACTATGAAAAATGATCTTGAGTTTGAACTAAATGGATTGGAACAGATGTTAAATTTGGGTCAGTTTTCTGAAGCTTATGCTGAAGCTAATGGTCTGCTAAATAAACTGATGAAAAATCAGATGCCCAATTCTTCATATCACATATGCTTATTCCATTTGGCGGGTATCTTTATTGATATTGGACAAATGCAACCAAATAGAAAGTCTGTAGAAATAGGCGTATGCCTTCTTGAAGATCATGCTGATATGATTAAGGAGTCTTGTAGTATTTCTAGATTTTTCTATTTCTTAGCGAATGGAAAATCTTATCTGTTAAAGAATTCTGGAATTAGGAGCTCTGAAGATGAAGCATTTAAGGTTAGCGCTATTCAGCAAGTTGGTGAGGTAATTAGTCTTTATTGGTATTCAATGGAACAGTCCAGAAAAGAACATGGCGCGGAATCGTTGGACATTAAAGTGAATCTTGCAAATTGTTTGAGAGGTCAGTACCGCGTTGTTGAAGCTTTGTTCTTTTATGATCAGGTTAACTATGCTGGACTCGATATTCCTCAGTCTTGGGTTAATAGGAGCGAAGCTCTTCAAACTTTGAGCCAAATGAGTGATTCAATGTCAATCGAGATGGTTAGACAGGGCAGAAAAGGGTATGAAAAAGTCTTAAATTCTAGAGAAATACCACCTCAGTGGCGATCTGTATATAGAGAGAAAATCAATAAACATAACATTATTATTGAAGAACATGGGGGCATTCCTTATGGGGATGCTCATGAAGAAATGGAAACTGAAAAAGAGTTTAAAGCTCTATCACCATATCGAAGATGGTGTATAGAACATCAATTTGCACTATCCGAGCATGCTTTATATTGCAAATGTGTTGCTGCGGATAGTGATAATTTGACAATTATTCCCTCGAGTGGAGTTTGCGGAGAGTTTATACCCGCAATGGAGGCAGTCCTTAATCGATTAAAATCTGAATTCAGTTTCGCAACACTTTTGTTATATGAGTTTTGTCATGTTGAAAAATTTTCGCAAAGTGAAACACCTTTCTCTGAATTATTTAATCAAGAGCTTTTGGGTGTGGATGTGGAAAAAATCAGAACTTCGTTTCGATTGTGTTTTGGCATTTTAGATAAAATTGCTATCGCTGTTAGTAAAGTCTTCAATTTAGAACCAGTAAAAGGGAATACTTATTTTCAGAGTTTTTGGAACTTGAAGAATGAGCATCGGCGGGAAATATTTGAGAAAGCAAACAACAAGGGGTTGATTGCATTATATGGAGTTGCAAGCGATTTGAACTTCTCAGTAGGAGGGCAGTTGTCGTTATATAAGCAATGGAGAAATTATCTGGAACATAGTTTTCTAGTCGTGTATAGAGGTGAAGATACACCTCAAGATTTATATGGTACGTATACTTTCTTGCCAGATGTTTTATATGTTCAGGAGGATAACTTTGTTAGTAGTCTTAAGCACTTGCTGCAACTAACTCGTGCATCAATTTTTTACTTTACCTTTGCAATACGAGAAGAAGGTTTGAAGTTGGCAAAAGTAAACATCGACTCAGTTAGACCTACAATTACTGTAGATTGGATGTAGAGTGAATTTGATCGTGGATTTTAAGAAAATGCTTCAAATTGATGGTTCCATCGGCGAAGGCGGTGGACAAATATTACGGACGGCGCTTAGCCTATCGCTCCTCACAGGCAAGCCTTTTTGCCTCAGCAACATTCGTGCAGGTCGCAAAAAATCAGGATTGATGCGTCAACATTTGGTTTGTGTACAAGCTGCCAAAGCAGTAGGGCATGCAGTGGTGTCTGGGGATGAACTGCATAGTACGACATTGACGTTTGAGCCACAGACGGTACAAGCAGGACATTATCATTTCTCGATTGGCTCAGCAGGCAGCACCATGTTGGTGTTGCAAACGCTCTTGCCTGTACTCATGATGCAAAGCCAACCCAGCACGCTCAAGATCGAAGGTGGTACGCATAATCCGATGGCACCAACGTTTGATTTTGTTCAGCGTTGTTTTTTGCCTGCGGTGGCAAAGCTAGGAATTAAGGCTGACGTAGTTTGTAAACAATCAGGGTTTTTTCCAGTTGGCGGAGGAATCATCGAAGTTGATATCCAGCCGTGGATGGATCGTAAAGCGCATGTTTTGCTTGAGCGTGGAGAAATCCGTGCAGTAAATGCCTATGCAGGGAGTTTGAATTTAGATACTCATATTGCTGAACGTGAACTTGCGACATTGGCTAATATTTTGACCTTGGGTCAGCAACATCATGTACCACTCAGCGGACAAGGGCAGGGTAATACTGCATTTGTTGAAGTCGTAAGTGAGCATCATACTGAGGTGTTTACCGCATTGGGCGAAATGGGGCGAACGGCAGAACAGATTGCCAAGCACTTGGCGAATCAAGTGAAGCGTTATCTCCATGCTACGGATGCGGTCGATGAGCATCTAGCGGATCAGTTGCTCTTACCTCTGGCATTGGGGAAAGGTGGTGAATTTAGCTGTCGCAGCATCAGTGAACATACGCGGACGCAAGCGGGGATGATTGAGATGTTTTTGCCTGTGAGTGTTCGTTTGATTGAGGGTGATGAACGGTTTTCGTCGTTTATTCAGGTTGTTGCTTAATAAGTTTACAAACAAAAATGGCTACCTCATTTGAAGTAGCCATCTGATTTAAAAAGTAATTATTATTACCAGCTCAAAGCCCCACCAGTCTGATACTCAGTCACACGCGTCTCGAAGAAATTCTTCTCTTTACGCAAGTCCATCATCTCAGACATCCAACCAAACGGATTCGTCACGCCAGCATACTGCTCAGGCAAGCCCAACTGATTCAAACGACGATTCGCGATAAACTTCAAATACTCTTCCATCATCGCCGCATTCATACCGAGTACACCACGCGGCATCGTGTCACGCGCATACTCAATCTCGATGGTCGCACCTTCGAGAATCATTTGAATGACTTCCTGTTGGAACTCAGGTGTCCACAGATGCGGATTCTCGTTTTTGATCTGATTGATCACATCGATACCAAAGTTCAGATGCATTGACTCATCACGCAAGATGTACTGGAATTGTTCAGCCACACCGCCCATCTTGTTACGACGACCCATCGATAGGATTTGAGTAAATCCACAGTAGAAGAAAATCCCTTCCAACACGCAATAGAATGCAATCAGATTACGCAGCAAACGCTGATCGTTTTCTGGTGTACCAGTATGGAATGTCGGATCACTCAGATTTTGCGTGTATTTCAGTGCCCAAGTGGCTTTTTTCGCAACACTTGGTACTTCGCGATACATGTTGAAAACTTCGCCTTCATCCATGCCGAGTGATTGAATGCAATATTGATACGCATGGGTGTGAATCGCTTCTTCAAACGCTTGGCGGAGCAAATATTGACGGCATTCTGGGTTGGTGATGTGGCGATACAGAGCCAATACCAAATTATTTGCAACCAGTGAGTCGGCAGTGGAGAAGAAACCGAGTGAGCGCATGACGATAGTACGTTCATCAGGCGTCAGACCGCCTTCAGATTTCCACAGTGCGATGTCTGCGGTCATGTTCACTTCTTGCGGCATCCAATGGTTTGCGCAACCGTCGAGGTACTTTTGCCATGCCCATTCGTATTTAAATGGCACAAGCTGGTTTAAGTCAGCACGGCAGTTGATCATGCGCTTGTCATCAACCTGAATGCGCTGTGCGCCCATTTCCAAGTCTTCAAGACCCGCAGCAACATCGAGATGCTCTACAGAATGTTCTGCACGTTCAATGGCACTGGCGCCAGCAGGGAGAGTTGCGGCTGCATGGGATGGAGCAGCAGCCACAGGCGATGCTGGCTTTGCTGACGGCGCAACTGGTGCGACCGCAGGTTTCGCCGGACTTGTTTGTTGCGGTAAGGTCGCGACGGCGCTTTCTTCATCATTGAAATCGTCCCAGCTGATAATAGACATTTGGTTTTCCTCATTTACTCAATATTTGCTTTAATCTTTAAATCAATGACGGTTCGGCGACATGACGTTGCGTGCTGATTTGTGGATCATTTACTCTGTATTCGTGAACTTTGAAAAAAAACTCCCTAAATAACTGTTGAATGAATGCTTCAACAATCATGATTTGGGGGCGTTTATTCTAGGATTCAACGAAATGAAAAAGGTACTTATGCTGCATTGGTTGACCCTTTGCAGCATCATTTCCAGCGATGCGACTTACGAGTAGCTGCGACCTGTGCTGCTGGTATTGTTTGCGACCAACTCGCTTGGGTCAAAGAACTCATCCAGCACATTCATGCTGCGCACTTGATCGGCACGTAGGCTCAAAGTATGTGCAGTTTGATCTGCATTTTGACCTTCTTTTTTGCCTTCATAGTCCCAGAAGTGCAGACGTTCTGCACCTGCAGTTGATGCGCTAACACCAGCATCCATTCCGTAATCAATTGGCGCACAGACACGAACCAGAAAGCGTTTTTCCTCTTGGGAGTAGAAAATTACTTTGACGCGTTTCTTATCACGGATTGCGTCAACAAACTCTTTCTTTGCGGATTTCGTGTTCATTGCAGTCACCTCGCTCTTTTGTTTATCGGACCTTTGGATTCCCTGTGAATACTCACTTGCTCTTTACGGTGTTGCTTATACAGCTATTACATGACGCTTTTTTACCTTTTACATCTTTCGTATTGCTGCTCTTTTAACATACGAATCTCCACTATAAATACCAGAGATTCGCACGACATAAAAGCACTAAAACAAACAGAATTGTTACGCCGTTTGTAGCAAATTGCTAAGCTATTGGCACGCTTCACAATCTGGATTATCAATCGAACAAGCCAATGGTACAGGCGCTGCTTGTGAGAATGCGAGATCTGCATCATTGACAGAAATCGACTCAGTTGCACTTGATTCAGCACTGTTGATTGGCGGTACTAAAGTTGGTGTTTTTGCACTCACCGCATTCAGCGCACCAGTGTTAATCGTCGATTTCTCTGCCGATGTTGCACTGAGCGCACGGAGGTAGTAGGTGGTTTTCAGACCACGCAACCATGCCATTTTGTAGGTGGTATCAAGTTTTTTACCTGATGCACCAGCGATGTACAAGTTCAGCGATTGCGCTTGATCGATCCATTTCTGACGACGGCTTGCTGCATCGACCATCCAGCGTGGTTCAACTTCAAATGCGGTCGCAAACAGTGCTTTCAAATCATCTGGCACGCGACCGATTTGTTGTACTGAACCTTCGTAGTGTTTCAGGTCATTGACCATCACCACATCCCATAGACCGCGAGCTTTCAGCGCACGAACCAGATGTGGATTGATCACGGTGAATTCACCTGATAGGTTCGATTTTACATACAAGTTCTGATAAGTCGGTTCAATCGATTGTGCCACGCCACAGATATTGGAAATCGTTGCAGTCGGTGCAATCGCCATCACGTTACTGTTGCGCATGCCGTCTTTTTGAACTTTAGCGCGCAGTGCCGCCCAATCTAAGGTTTGGCTACGATCCACTTCGAACATACGATCTGGACGTGATTTTGCCACGATCTCTAGGGAGTCGATTGGCATGATGCCTTGATCCCAGAGTGAACCTTTAAATGTGCTGTACGCGCCGCGCTCAATCGCTAAGTCACTCGATGTGTTGATCGCATGGTAGCTGATCACTTCCATTGAGGTATCGGCAAACTGTACTGCTTCAGGCGAACCGTAAGCGATGTTCAGTTCATACAATGCATCTTGGAAGCCCATGATGCCCATGCCGATTGGGCGATGTTTGAAGTTTGAGTTCTTTGCTTGTGGCACTGCATAGTAGTTAATGTCGATGACGTTATCGAGCATACGGATCGCAGTTTTGACCGTACGTTGCAATTTGTCATGATCTAACTTGCCATTGGTAATGTGCTGTACAAGGTTGATCGAACCCAAGTTACACACAGCGATTTCATCAGCACTGGTGTTGAGGGTGATTTCAGTACACAGGTTTGATGAGTGAACCACGCCAACGTGTTGTTGTGGTGAGCGTAGGTTACACACGTCTTTGAATGTGATCCAAGGATGACCTGTTTCGAACAACATCGACAGCATTTTGCGCCATAGATCTTGAGCTTTGATCTTTTTGAATGGCTTGATCGTGCCCTCAATAGTCATTTGCTCGTATTCAGCATAGCGTTTTGCAAATGCAAGACCCGTCAGATCATGCAAATCAGGAACATTAGACGGGGAGAACAATGTCCAATCACCATCTTCAATCACGCGCTGCATAAATAAGTCAGGAACCCAGTTTGCAGTGTTCATGTCTGGTGTACGACGACGGTCATCACCTGTGTTTTTACGCAGATCAAGGAATTCTTCGATGTCCAAGTGCCAAGTTTCAAGGTACGCACAGACTGCGCCTTTACGTTTGCCACCTTGGTTCACCGCAACAGCGGTATCGTTTGCTACTTTCAGGAATGGGACGACACCCTGTGATTTACCATTTGTGCCTTTAATATAGGCATTCAATGAGCGTACTGGAGTCCAGTCATTGCCTAAGCCGCCAGCCCATTTTGAGAGCATCGCGTTGTCTTGAATGGCACCATAAATGCCATGCAAATCATCAGGCACAGTAGTCAAATAGCAAGAAGACAATTGCGGACGTAATGTGCCTGAGTTAAAGAGAGTCGGCGTCGAAGCCATATAGTCAAAGCTAGATAATAAGTTGTAAAACTCAATCGCATGTTCTTCGCGGTTGGTTTCATTGATCGCCAGACCCATAGAGACACGCATAAAGAATAGTTGTGGCAATTCAAAACGCACATCATTGCTATGCAGGAAATAGCGGTCATACAGCGTCTGTAAACCGAGATAGGTAAATTGCCCGCTACGCTCTGGTTTAATCGCAGCTTTGAGGACATTAAGGTCGAAGTTCAGAAGTTCTGGAGAAACCAGTTCTAACTCAATCGCACGTTTCAGATAGGTTTCTAATGCTTCACCTTCTGGCGTGTCCAATGGTAGATCTAAAAAGGTCAGTCCTTCTTTGACTAAATCTTCACGTAATAGACGTGCTGTGACGTAGGTATAGTTTGGCTCAGATTCGATACGTGTACGCGTTGCGAGAATGAGTGTCGTCGAAATGTCTTCTTCTGCGACGCCGTCATAAAGATTCTTGATGGTTTCATCAATCACATCTTGAACATTGATGCCTTCTAAGCCTTCCGCAGCTTTTTGCATGGTACGTTCAAGTAAGCCGAGATCAAGCGGTTTACGTTGACCTTTCTTATCGACGACATTAAGTGTTGGATGTGCTTTAGAAATGCCACCATCGCGTAACTTTGCGCGTTGTTCGCGATAGATCACATAGTCGCGTGCAACTTTGTGTTCGCCTGTACGCATCAATGCCAGTTCAACCTGATCTTGAATTTCTTCAATATGTACAGTCCCGCCTGATGGAAGGCGACGTTTAAATGTACCCATCACCATATCAGTCAGTTGTTGTACGCGTTCAAACACGCGGCTTGAGCCTGATGCTTCTTTACCTTCAACAGCAAGAAACGCTTTGGTGATTGCGACACTGATTTTTTCTGCATCAAACACTGCGACTGAGCCACCACGCTTGATGACTCGCAGTTGTCCAGGGATCGTGGCAGAGTTTGCCTGATCAAGGGTGGTGTTCGTGGCGACGTTCATTTGAGCTCCTTGCAGAATTTCAATTCAATCATTTAAAAAAATAAGACGGTTTTATCTAAAAATTCAGTAAGCGGTTACTTTAAAACCGTTGTGCTTAATCTGTTCATATTGTTACTAGACGCAAGCCAGAGTTAAGCCAAAATCATGCCAATGTTTGGTGTCTATAAAACATTCGAAACACAACTTATAGTATGTCTAAATCTATCTAGGCACAAGATACGGTTTTTTTTGTCCGACTGCAAGTGCGGATTGATGAGTGGAATTGTGGGTAAAGTTGTGGATAAGCATGGGATAACTTTGGTTAAAACTTCCAAGAACAATCCTTTACCAGTGATTTGGTTTTTGTGGGAAAATTTTTTGATGAACATGAATTTTTTTTGACAAAGTGATCTGGATCGAGAGGTCTGGTCACTTTGAATCCAACTGTGAATGACTGCAATGTAACTAATTTTAGGATTTATACAGCGTTGGCGTGGTATCGGTGTATCAGTTTCGTGAAGCAGTGCGCGTTTACATTGTAAACGAGAGTGGATTACGGCATGATTTATGCCATGAGTAGTGACGTGTTCATGATGTTCTTTGTATTGATGAGCAAGAATTCTTCACAAGTCATTTAAAATATCAACAATGTTTTCCTGAGAAAAAAGCCTGCGGGCTTGGAGCAAATAGTATGACGCAAGAAGAAAAGCTACCCCGTGTTTTGATCGTAGAAGATGATGAACGTCTTGCGACACTCACCCAAGACTATTTAATTCGCAATGGTTTAGAAGTCGGTGTAGAAACCGATGGACATCGTGCCATTCGCCGTATTATCGCTGAGCAACCTGATTTGGTCGTATTAGATGTGATGCTACCTGGCGCAGATGGTCTAACCGTGTGCCGTGAAGTTCGTCCACATTATAACCATCCGATTTTGATGTTGACCGCGCGTACTGATGACATGGATCAGGTTCTGGGTCTGGAAATGGGTGCGGATGATTATGTCGCTAAACCAGTTCAACCGCGCGTATTGTTGGCACGCATTCGTGCATTGTTGCGCCGTACGGATAAAGTGGTTGAAGAAGATGTTGCACAGCGTTTAGAGTTTGATGAACTTGTGATTGATAATGGCGGTCGTTCAGTGACTTTATCTGGCGAACCTGTTGATTTCACCAGTGCTGAATATGATTTGTTGTGGCTACTGGCTTCCAATGCAGGTCGTATCTTGTCACGCGAAGATATTTTTGAGCGTTTACGCGGTATTGAATACGATGGTCAAGATCGTTCAATCGATGTGCGTATTTCACGTATTCGTCCAAAAATTGGCGATGATCCTGAAAATCCAAAACGCATCAAAACGGTACGTAGTAAAGGCTATCTATTTGTGAAAGAGTCTATTGCTGCTGCCTAATCGTCCAATATATAGCTCAGTCATGTGATCACGAGTACTTCGTTCGAGGCTTTGAGCTATTGCGATAAAAGTTTTATTCGCGTTAAAGTTGATAAAGACAGGATTCGTCCTGTCTTTATTGTTTTATAAGGCAAGTTTTTTATTTTAAAAATAGCGCATGCTCCAATTGATTTGGTCGCGATAAGTTTTGACGGTTTTGTATGGATAAGCTGCGGTACAGTATTTTCTTAAAGATCTATGCAGGGCTTTTATTAGTCTGTGCGTTGGTGGGTTTATTTGCCTATGCCATGGTGCAGGGGGTTAATGCCTATCGTCTGGATAAATATCGTGAAACGATGGCATCGGGTGCATTTTATCTGATTGTACAAGGGGTAGAACGCCAGCACGATGCGGATTCCATGCAAGGTTGGCTGGATGAAGCGTCGTTATTATTGAATCAGCAGTTATCTGTGATTGATGCATCTAAGATCACTTTTGATCGTCATGAAACGCAGCAAATTGAAGCAGGATTATCGGTTGTACGTTATCAGCCTGATGGTCGCAGTCCGTTAGGCGTCATTAGTGAGCCTTATGCTGATGTCTATACGCCGATAGCAGGGCGTAAAGAGTTGTTGTATGCGCGTGTTGATCGTATCAGTGAGCAACAGATTCGTGCGTTGGGTGTTTTTCTGTTGGATGATCTGACGCATTACGAAGGGCAGGAACAAGCTCGACTGGATCAGCTAAATGCTCATTTGCCATTTAAACTTTCTTTAAAAAATTTTAGTGATGCCAATCTAGATGATGATCAGCGTGCACGCCTGCGTCGTAAAGAGGTCGTGCCTGTCTATCGTGATACAGGAACTAGCCGTAATCCAACACTACGTATTGTTGGCCCGATCAATACTGCAGCGGGTACGCAGGTATTGGAAATTGGACCGATTGCTTTGTTTAATCAGTTGCCTTTCCGCTTACTCATCTTGATTACATTCATGAGTTTAGTGCTGATTTTGCTGGGTGTTTATGCATTAATTTTGCCGTTGGAACGCCGCTTGCGTTTGGTGCAACAAGGTGTGAGTCAAGTGCGTTCAGGGGATTTTTCTGCGCGTGTGCCTGTGATTGGGCAAGATGAAGTCAGTCATTTGGCGATGACTTTTAATAGCATGACTGAGCATATCCAGCGTTTGATTGAGGCGCAACGTGAATTAACTCGTGCTGTTTCACATGAGTTACGTACACCTGTTGCGCGGATTCGTTTCGGTGTGGATATGTTGGCGGATACCGATGATGTGGATTCACGCTGGGATCAGCAGGAAAAAATTGATAAAGATATTGAAGAACTCAATAAACTGATTGATGAAATTCTGACGTACGCCACTTTGGAGCAAGGTACGCCATCGTTGAATTTAGAGTCGATTCCGCTATATGAGATTGTGCGTCAAGTGGGTGAGGAGACGCGGAAGTTAGGCAAATCAACACTGATTGAGGTACAGGAACCAGATGCTGATGTGGTTGCAATTGCTGAACGTCGCTATCTACATCGCGTGGTGCAGAATTTTGCAGGCAATGCCATGCGTTACGCCAATAGCAAGATTCGAATTAGTGCTGGTGTGGAAGGTCGAGGCGATAAAAGAATGGCTTTTGTCTGCGTCGAGGATGATGGTGCAGGTATTCCAGAAAAAGATCGCGATAAAGTTTTTCAGCCTTTTGCACGGTTAGATGATAGTCGAACTCGTGCTTCGGGTGGCTATGGTCTGGGGTTATCGATTGTTGCCAGAATTGCATTTTGGTTTGGTGGCACGGT
>JAGWUI010000050.1 GCA_028868515.1 Gammaproteobacteria bacterium | reverse complement strand
GCTTTCCATCTAATGCAGGATTGAATACGCGCTCACAGCTCACATAGCAGTTGTTGACGTCAATTAGTGCGATAGCGCGGGCATTCATGATTAGCAATGAATCATGTTTTTAATGGTGAAGGTAACTACGCCCCAAATGGTGATGTTGTCACCTTCTCTTGGAATGATTGGCTGATATTCGGTACTTTCTGGCTTGAGCCAAACATTACCTGACTGCTCAATCATGAGCCGCTTCAAAGTATAGTCACCATTGTATTTAGCAATAACAATATGGCGATGTACTGGCTTAATTGAACGATCAACAACGATTAAGTCTCCTATACCAATTCCAATGCCAATCATGGATTCAGATTTAACCCGCGCCGTGAAAGTGGCAGACTTATTGCCGACTAAAAGTTCGTTAAAATCAATGTCATCTTCCGTATGATCAATTGCAGGCGAAGGAAAGCCTGCGGCGACGCGCTCAAGAGCTAACGGGATGAAAAAGCGCTTTGTTCTGATCTGAATACGTGTGAATTTAAACAAATCGGAGGAGGATAAAGCGTTCATTTGAATATATCTGACGAATAAGTTAGATATATCTTACGATGTGATTTTAGCTATGTAAAACTGATTTTTTAACTAATTAAAGAAAAAGTCTAGGTTCAATGGCTTAGGCGTGATGAATTTTGGCGCAGCTTTAAATTCCAGTGTTGGTAACTCATGGATCAGCTCCATAGCTGTCTTGTGATCAGCATGGAGCCAATCTAAGCGATGTTCAGGAGGGATGATGACGATAGAGCGCTTTTCTTCATCAGGCTTGTGGAATCGCTTCATAAGCGGGTGTTTCGCTGCGTTGATAGTCAACATGCTGAAGGATTGAATTGTTTCTTTATGATCAGTCCATTCGTCATAAATTGCAGCGACAGTAAATGGTTCGCCGTCTACCCGTTGAATACGCCACCATTCCGACTTTCCCGTTTCATAGCAAGGTTCGCAAAACGATTCCATGGGAATGAGCGCAAATTGATTGTTCCTCCATGCGCCTCGATAGCTGGGTAAGGTATCCACTTTTTCAAGACGGGCATTATGAGTCTTTGCTTTGTATATTTTGGTTTTTGACCAGTTAGGTAACAGGTGGAATTGTGCTTTTTGCCAAGCGAAATCTGCACCATCGCCAGAAACAATCATCGGGCATTTGCTATATGGGAATGCTTCTTCATCAAAATTAAATGAAGGTTGCTCCATGCCTAGTTTAGCAATGTTGGGTAAGTGAATTGGTTCGTAGTTGGCGCACATGATCATTTTTCCTTCATGAGAAGAAAATTAATTATATGTTTATGCAATTATTTTAGTAGCCAAATTATTATCATTTAGTCTCTGTAATTTTACAAATATTACTTATACTCGGAATTATAAAATTAAATGAACGAGATAAATGCTAATGGTGATTAGAAATATAAAAATTAGAAATTTCCGTGGAATTAAAGAACTGGATTGGGCGCTGCCCGCAGGTGAGATTTTTTGCCTCATTGGGAAAGGCGATTCTGCGAAGTCTACAATTCTTGAAGCTATTCGATATGCATTTCACCCTCAATGGAATTTGCTTTTCACTGATTCTGATTTTTTTCAATGTAAAACAGATCAACCTATAATTATTGAAGTCTCTATTGGTAATCTTGTGGAAGGATTCATTGACCTTAACCGATATGGAAAATATTTGAGAGGGTGGAATCTAACGAGTTTGGAAGTTACAGATGAACCGGATGATCATCTTGAGAGGATATTAACAGTTCAATTGACTGTTGAAAGTGACTTGGAGCCAAAGTGGCAAGTTGTATGTGATCGAAATCCTGAAGGTGTTGATTTCAAAACTGGAGATAGAAATAAGGTTGGCGTGGGCATGATTGGCGTTTTCAGTGAAAAGCAACTTTCATGGTCAAATGGTACAGCTCTTGCAAAATTAACCGAAACTCAAAATCTAAATGAATCCCTTGTAAATGCAACTAGGACAGCAAGAAGTTCGCTTGATAGTGATCGCGCTATTTCATTAAAAAATTTTGATGAAGCCGCCCAAAAGGCACAAGTTGTAGCCAAATCTCTCGGTGTGCCTGTTTTGGATGTATATAAGGCGCACCTTGATCTCAACTCAATTAACATAAAGATAGGTGGATTATCACTGCATGATGGAGAAATACCTCTTCGGCAATTAGGGTTAGGGTCTCGACGAATGTTGCTGTGCGGCATTCAACAAAATGGACTTGTTGAAGGTCATATTACTCTTATTGATGAAATTGAGTTTGGGCTTGAACCGCATCGCATTGCTCGCCTTATTAAGCATATTAGGCAAGATCAGACTGGTCAGTATTTCATTACGACGCATTCCCCAACTGTACTCAGGGAATTAAATGCAAAAGAACTTTATTTTATTCAGAATAAGAGTGGCGTTGTTAAAGTAATCTCAGCTACTCAAGAAGTCCAAGGTAAATTGCGTTCTAGCCCAGAGGCATTTTTAGCAAAAAAAGTAGTTGTGTGTGAGGGGGCTACTGAAATTGGATTCTTAAGAGGTTTTGATGATTACCAACTAAATCAAGGAAAAGACCCGTTCTCATATCATGGCATTGCACTTTTGAATGCGTCTGGCTCAAGTAATATCAAGGGTCTTGCAGTGGCTTTTAATTCTTTTGATTACCCTGTTGCCGTACTTGCAGACGGGGATGCACCCAAGAATTTTTCAATTGAAGATGAAAACTACCTAACCGCGCTCGGTGTCAAAGTGCATGTATGGGCAGACTTACTATCACTTGAAAGACGGGCGATGATGGACTTGCCGTGGGAGTACGTACTGCTATCTGTAAAATTAGCTCGTGATGAGTTTAATCGTCCTGTTCACAAAAATTTGGAGACTGCATTTAATTCCAAAGTAGATGAGGATTTTGAGAGTTGGGTTGACAATACACAATGGAGGGAAGCCATTGGTCAAGCTGCAGCTAAGTCAGAATGGTTTAAAGATATAACGCGGGGAGATTTATGGTTTAAAACAATTGCTCCAGCACTTAACGATCCAGAATTTATGAAGTCAAATTTAGCAGTGACATTAAATAATTTGTGGGGCTGGATTGAAGATGACAGATGAGCTTGCCACTACTCTTGCAAATTTTACAACAAAGGGATATGTCATTGCCCCAGCAGGGTATGGAAAGACACATCTGATCGCTTTGGCCGTAAAGCAATCAAAGGGTCGGCAACTTATTTTGACTCATACCTTTGCTGGAGTAAATTCGATCAAAACAAAAATGGCGCTGCTGGGCGTTCATTCATCAAAGTACCAAGTGGACACAATTGCAAGTTGGGCACTTCGCTTATGTCTTGCATATCCAAAGAATTCAGAATGGAGTATTGATAACCCTAGCACCAAGCAATGGAACCAGTTATATGAATCCTGTCAAAAGTTAATACATAAACAATTTATTAGAGACATTATTCATTTTTCCTATTCTGGGATATATGTTGACGAATATCAGGATTGTTCCGAGCAACAACACACACTCATATCAGTTTTATCAGGGCTTTTACCATGTCGTATATTAGGCGATCCTCTTCAAGCTATTTTTGACACCATTGAGAAGTCCGTAGATTGGGATGTCAGCATCTATCCGCATTTTAAATGCTTGGGTGAGCTTGAGGTTCCGTGGCGTTGGAATAATGCTGGTGCACCTGAACTCGGGAGTTGGCTAAATCAGGCACGTAGAATCCTACTTGCGGGTGAAAAGATTGATTTGACAGGATCTTTGCCCAAAGGATTATCAACCGTTTCAGTTGATTTAGATGATTTTTCAGATAGGACACGGCTTAAAACATTTTATAAAACTTTCCCTAATCAAGAAACTGTCATGGCAATTCAGGCAGGAGATCAAAGGTCAAAGAGTAAAACGCATACCTTAGCAAGGTCATTAACTGGTAAGTTTTCTTCAATCGAAGAGGTTGAGTGTAAAGACCTATTTCTATTCGTGAAGAAGTTGGAAAACGCAAAAACTACTAAAGAAGCATTTCAATATGTTTTGGAATTTTCAAAAAAATGTATTACGGGCGTTGATGGAATACTTACTACTGGGACAAAACGTGGAGAAGTGGCACAACAGACGAGAGTCACAAAGTACCCTGAAATCCTAAATGCCGCGAATAACTATCTAATTGTTCCTACTAGCCAGAGTCTGAGAAATTTTCTTTACTTAGTTAAGGAGCATTCTGAAACAAACATATTTAGACGCGATTTGCTGAATAGATTTTTTAATGTATTGAGAGTTCACATTGTTGGTGAGGCTTCAACAATTCATGATGCAGCACAAATCTACCAAAGAGAGTTTAGGCATTCTGGAAGACCATTGAAGCACCGCAAATTAATTGGAACTACTTTGCTTGTAAAGGGGTTGGAGTTTGACCATGCAATTATTTTGGACGCGAACTCTCTTGATGCCAAGCAATTGTATGTTGCTATTACTCGTGGGGCAAAGACTCTTACAATCCTTACAAATTCTAAATTACCTCCGAACCTATTGATTCTTTAATTGAGTTATTTCCACGTAGGAAACGGAACTTATAGAGTGGACTAGTGATTTTAGGAAAAACCCTTGTGCGATAGGGGGTTATAAATTAGAATTACACAAGCTAAGTGTGGGGCTGTTTGGATAGTGACTGTTGAAATTAGAAGTGATAAATTTTTGTAACGGTATATTTTACGGTATAAATGCTTTATCAATGAAAAATAATCATTCTAAAACAGTTACATATTGCTTTGTTTTGAGTCCGACCCTCGGCACCATATTCTAAAAAGCCTTTAGTCGAACTGACTAAAGGCTTTTTTTATTGCTCGACTCAGCAAGAGTGTAGATATGGTTCACTCATCGCGGCAATCAGCAAACTTTCTCACATCGCATTCAAATGACGACTTTCTCGATGTTTTGGAATGACTAATAAAACGATCACAACAATGAGAGATAGAGCAAGCAGCAAAATCAGAAGATTGGACTTACTTTTTAAATGCAAGCAATGGCAATGGTCTTTATGACAGTCATTTCTTCGTAGACCCAGATGTACGTTATATATGAAGTTCTCTTTAACCCTGCATTTGGTTTCGTTGATCGACATCCGTTAGTGCAAACTTCTTCCCGAGCATTTGCGTCGCAAGTCGTGATTCCACGGGCTTAGATAATAGAAAGCCTTGTACAAAATCACATCCGATTTCTTTAAGTAATTGCATTTGTGTGTAATTTTCAACACCTTCTGCAATGACTGTCATACCGAGGTGGTGGCTCAAGGAGGTAATGGCGCGAACAATATGCTCACCTTTTCCACCTTCCTGTAGATTTTCTAGAAAGGATTTGTCGATTTTCAGGGTGTTTACCCTAAAACTTGCCAGATAATTGAGGGACGAATAACCAGTACCAAAGTCATCAATATAGACCTCAACTGATGCTTCACGGAGGCGGTTAATATTGGTCATGCAAATATCAGCATTTCCAACAATCTGTGATTCGGTAATTTCTAAATGCAGTGTCGTTGGTGAAATATTGGCGGCCTGAATCGCTGCTAGAATCTGATCGGGCATATCGCTTTGAGTTAAGTAACTGGCGCATAAATTGACACTAATACTGGTGGTTTTGTCACCCAGTTGATGTTGCCAGATGCTGAGTTGTTGGCAAGATTGCTGCAAAACCCATTCAGTAATTGGAACGATCAAACCTGTTTCTTCCGCGAGTGGAATAAATTGTGCGGGAGAAATCATGCCACGATCAGGATGATGCCAACGAATTAAAGATTCAAAGCCGATGACCACACCGCTATCCATTCTTACGATAGGTTGGTAGTGTAGTGTCAACTGTTGATCTTGAATCGCTTGTCGCAGTTCTACCACCATTTTCAGTTGTCCAATGGCTTGTTCACGCATTTCGTCAGTAAAAATTGTGAATGTTCCATGTCCTTGTTGTTTTGCGTGATACATCGCAATATCTGCATCGCGAAGCAATTCCTCTGGTTCAATGTAGTGTGCTGCTGACAATGCAACGCCAATACTCAAACTGATATGGATCGTGTGTCCAGCCATCGTAAACGGTTTTTCTAACTGTTTCTTAATTCGCTCTACAGCAGCGATGGCTTGAGACTTGTCACGAGTTGATGTGATGAGAATGGCAAATTCATCTCCTCCGAGTCGTGCCGCGAAATCTGTTGCACGTACTCCTTGTTGTAAGCGACGAGATAATTCCACCAGCAGGCGATCACCACTTAAGTGTCCAAGACTGTCATTGACCCATTTGAAGCGATCCATGTCTAAAAACAGCACACAGAACCCATAGTTTGGATCACGCTGAGATCTGGCAATTTCTGTTCTTAAGCAATCAAATAGATAGGCTCGATTCGGAAGCCCCGTCAAAACATCGTGCAGCGCTTTGACTTTCATATCTTGCAGTTGCAATTGGCGTTCAAAAACCCGACCAAGCTGATAACCAATATTTTCCATGAGTGAAAGTAAACGCTCATCGGGTTGTTCGTACTGCATTGAAAAAAATTCCAGAACTGCGAGTGTACGGTTATCGAGTTTTACTGGAAAAATAAGGTGCATTTTAGGGGAATGCTTGAGGCTGATCGTGTGATTTGAATTGATTTCGTAAGTTCGCCACTGCGCTGATCCAGCGTCGACCACTTGTTTGGCCCAAAGCGGTAATGGAGAAAGCCAAAGTTGTTCAATGGCAGACAAAGTGTCGTCGATGAGTTTCGGTGTTTCATAATGCGCAGAAGTTTGTTGGTGCGCATCATCTACAGTCGATACTCGACCAGCAATCCAACCCGTATGGCTACATATGCGTGCCAGCGCTAGAGAAAGTACAGTATCCATGTCATCGACATCATTGACCATGATTGCCAGATCATTGACCATTTGTAGTTTATCTTGCTGATGCATCAAACGTTGAACGAAATCTCGTCGAGCTGCATGCTCCAGCAAATAACCAGTCACTGCGGAGATGAGTAATGGCACCCAAAAATACAAGAAGGTATTGATCCAGATGATCTCAATATTTGCCAGTTTCGCTGCTGTAAGTGCAATGGCAAAGGCTGCAATCGCACTGGCAAGCGCAGCAAGAATCCGTAACATCAGTAAAGAAAATGCAACCATGAGGACATAAATGGTTTCGCATCCTGCGACGAGCCCTAATAGCGTATTTCCGAGGATCAGGAAGCCATATATCGTGCCCGCGAGTGAGAGAAATACCCCAAATCGGAGTGATAATTCCGTAAAACTACTCAGTTGGGGAATTTTGGTGCAGAGCCAAATAATGATTAAAGCAACGCCAATAGGGTAGACCGCAGTGTCAAGCCATAAATCACGCATTGAATCATGAATGAGCAATCCAACAGGCAATACAACCAATAGATATAGCGCGATTAATCCATAAACAGAGTAGCGAACAATCGTGGTTGATTCACTGCGATAGTGCACGCGAAAAGCCTCCTCAAGGCTTTTAGGCAGCTGTAATAGACGAAAGATATTCTGGCTTGACCGAAGGGTTTTAAGGCTAGTCAAATCTTCACTATCTATCGTAGTGGGCGAGATAAACTGTTCTTGGTTTTTGGTATTGATAATCATAAGATTTTGCTCTCAAATCTTCATTTATTAGACTGCATGATGAATCGATAAAGGTTCTGGAGAGCATGTCGAATTATACAAAGATGAAGCATGTGAGTCGTGAGTGGAATCAGAAAAAAGCACGTATTCATGCTTATTTATAGCGAAAAATAGAATTTCCTGAGCTTGTTTGAAATGGCTTATGGTGAAAGTAATTTCTAATGTATTGATATTAAATTTCTTTTTGTTTTGGTGTATATCCATGTGGTCACCTTTTTTGTCTTGTCCGTCTTGGTATAGTAGGTGATTCACTTCTGGGCGTCTAGATTATTTCTAGAGCAACTCATGATTACCTTAAATTGTTGAGCGTGATTGATAAGACCCCAAATAAAATATGGATGTGCTTTAAGTGAGAGGGTATGCCTAACAAAAGTGTGATGTCTGTGCTTCGTTTGCTTCTTTAACACGATAAAATAATCGTCTTAGGAAGTGCGACGAAGTTACCCCGTGTACACTTCCTAAGACATTTTTGTTGTTCTAAGGCATTATTCTTATTGTTCTTCTTTCTTCTTATTGTTGTATTTTTAAATTTTGTTAAAGCGCACAGTTTTTGTGATTTTGCGAGTTGTCTTGGTGATGGTTCAGTTGTTTCATGATGTATGAACCGATGCACTCCACTAAATCATGGAATGGCTGGTTGGCATTCGCGTGATGCCATTGCACATGTCCGTATCCAAGGAACATGGCATTTTCTTCGAGTTCAATCAGCGCATGGTGATCCGCCATTAAATGTTGATATAACTCACTTGTTTCTATTTCGTGTTCTTGATTACCTTGTAGCGTTGTTAAACGATCGTATAGCTCTCTGATTGGCATGGAGAGCATGATGACATGATCTGGCCAAGGGAGATGGTATTCGCGGCGGTAGACTTGATGGACATAGTTTTTCATGCCTAGTTCTGCTACACGATGCCAGCGCTCCACAAGATGACTAAAAATACTTT
Organism: Gammaproteobacteria bacterium; assembly: GCA_028868515.1. Taxonomy (GTDB): domain Bacteria; phylum Pseudomonadota; class Gammaproteobacteria; order Pseudomonadales; family Moraxellaceae; genus Aquirhabdus. Next base: position 8,217 of record JAGWUI010000050.1, on the reverse strand, counting down.
GGTCGCCAATCACCACTCGTTTTTTAAAATTAACGCGTTGTTTATGGTAGGTGGCTCGTGTGTTGTGGAGTAACTCACGAAACTCATCTCGTTCTGCGAATTGAGGGAGCAAAGCTTTTTGCTCAAGCCAATGGTCATTTGCCATCGGTTGATCAGGGCATAGCAAATCAAAGTCGATGCCTTTCGTTGTGAGCCAAGATTGTAAAAGACCCACCAAGGTTGATTTCCCAGTTCCTTTCAATCCTTCAATCGCGATATACACGCGCTTCTCCTCGAATTGCTTTTGTAATCTGACACCGTGTGTAAGACCTAGCTAATCCTTTCAAAATTTATAAATGAGAAAATTTATGGGGAGTTAGATATTTTTAAATTTGCAACGCTTATGCCATTTCTGTAAGTGTTTGTAATGTAAAAATAATATTTTTAATGATTGTTATTTGTTCGTAAAAGTGGACAAATTTATCCAGAATCATAAAAATCTGTGGATAAATTTGTCCATATTGTTGTGTTTTTGTTCAAAGAGCATATTCTTTTAAAAAAAGAATATGCTCTTACTTCAAAATGTTGAAGTTGTTTGCTTATTTAACGTGCAAAGTTATGGTGGAGTCATCAGTTTTGCTTAAAATGCAGTCACTTTGCTGTACGTTGCGCGGCTGGGGCGGATACGCATTCGTACTAAAGACACGAGAAAACTAAATCCTGCTTGATTAGGATCAATGACAGGAACGTAGTAACCGAGTGTTTCTTCAAGTAAGGTTGATACTTTACTTGCCACATCAACAAATCCCGTGCATCCAAGCAAAATAGACTGTGCGCCATCTTCTTTAACAGCTTTACTGGCCTGTTCAAGCGTTTTGGCGACAACGATATCGACATTACTCAGTTGATCGACAGGGCAGTCGATCATACGAATAGATGCGAAAGATTCCGTTAGACCATAAGTCAGTACATGTCCGCGTTGCATGGCTAGTGTACTTTGCAATACCGTGATGATTGAAAAGCGTTGGCTTAAGCTCAGCGCAGTAAATGCTGAAGTTGGGAAGCCGCCAATAATCGGAATATCTACGACTTCCCGAGCTGCCTCTACACCACACATATCAAAGTCAGTGAGCCAGATACCATCGAAGCCTTCCTTTTCAATTGCTTGAGCAAGTTCGACCACAGGCATGCCGTTTTCTAGCCAGTTTGTTCGATTTTCAATGCAAGGATGACCTTGAGTAATATTACGGATTTCGACTTGTACATCGGGTGGAATCACAGGGGAGATCGCTTGCATGATTCGTTCATTAAATGAATCGGTTGCTGCGGGTACGATGACACAAATACGATAACTCATCATTGATGACTCCTATCCTTGATCTAGCGTGGTAAGCGGTGTGTACGGTCCTAGATAACCAATGCTCTGTAGCAGAGTCAGGAAGCTTTCTAAAATAATGCCTTTTGGCTTGGTGAGTGCTGCATTGGCTTGCCATGCGAGGAGGATGATTGTGCGATCTTTGACATCAGGATTAATCTGACCATTAGGCAGAACCAGATCGCCATTGGAGTAAACTGATTGTCCATCTCCCTCTACGAAGTAGGAGATGCTGTCGGGGGCAAGTACGATAGGATGGCTTTTTTGACTATCCCATGCCATGAGTGATTCATTTTGATAGAGCACGGTATAGGTGTTTTCTTGGAGCTCAGGGTAATTTTTCCAAGATCAAAACCGCCAGTGGTGTCTACTTTTGCTGAGGTGATCGTTGTTGGTTCAGAAATCGCTTTTGCTTGTAGGTCACAATGTTTCGCCAGATATTGAATCATGGCTTTTGCGGTTTTCAGTTTACCTTTTTGAATTTCACGACCGAGAGCGAGTGCACGTGATAGTGTATTACGAATCGGTAAGGCTTTTTGCAAGTTCTTTGGCGTCATGACCCACATCGCTAAGCCACCAAACTCTCCAAAATCTTGATCTTGCAGAATCGGTCTAAGCATTTGTTCCACGATTGTGGAAACATCTTGTTGGTGACCAGCATCGCCATCTGTTCCTTTTTTTGGTGTGACATTAAGCTCGACGGCTAAACCACCCTGACTGACGAGGAAAGTAGGCCGTGGGCTGATTTCAGCTGCGGCGTAAGTCAGCATGGGTAGGGAGGGTACTGCACGTCCTGCACCATCTGCATCAATCACAGCAAGCCCTAATTTAGCTGCCACAAGTCCTGCAACTAGGAAACCGAGTGCACCGCTTTCTGGCGAAACGACATAAGCGAGTTTACGACCTTGGGCGGCGAGTTTCTCTTGAACTTGTCGTGCAGCTTCGACTGGACCAATTGGATATTTGGTGGAATCAATCGCTTCTGGTGCACCCATATAAGCCACCATGACAGTTTCACCTTCGGTGGCTTCATCGACTGAAACTACCCGAAATTTATTAGTAGGGTAATATTTTCCTTTCTTGAAGTATTTACTGAGATTACGAGCGGAAATAATCGTTCCACCGCCGCCGCTACCAAAAAAAGCGCCTCCAAGCAGAAGCGGCTCTAGATCCGATTGAGTGAGTTCGAATGCCATAAGTTCCTCCTTGAACTTTTATCATCATGAGTGATTAAACAGGGTTGAGTTAGGTTTGTTGCAGTTCTCCAAGTAGATCCTGTGCACGTTTGAGCACAGGACAGGATTTCAAATGAGTAGTACCGCGTAAGCCGCGATTCAGTGTTTCTAGTGCTTGTGCTGATCGATTGCTTTCTTGCATCAGTTTAGCAAGGTGATACGCGGCGGAAATACGCGCAGGCACAGAGCCAAGAGCAAGCGCTGTAGACATGGCGTTGCGCAGTTCTTGTTCTGCGATTTCAATTTTGCCTAAAGCCCATTGTGCCCGTGCACGAATGACAAATAACTCACCCAAATAAGCACGATCTTGTTGTTCTAAGGCAATATCAATCGCATGTTCGATCATCGCATGGCAGGTTTCTATTTCTCCTGCACGCAAAAGCATTTCGCCTTGATGCCAAGCTTGGAACGAATGGAACAGTAGGCCGCCGTTACGCACCATATAATCTTGATAGCCTTCCTTAATGACTTGGACTGCGTTTGTGTGATGTCCTTGTAAACCGATATGACAGCCTCGGAATATTTGACCAACACCTTGATAGAATACAAAATTATTTGTTTGTGATAATGACTCTAACATTGTGCCCAATTCGCCAATCTTATCCATTTCTTCAAATAGACAGGCGAGCCATCCCGCACCTTGGAGTGTCATGGCCTTATTAAAGGCATGGCTATCAGGGTTGAATGAGCGGATACGGAGCATTTCCATCGCATGACGTGCTACATCAAAATCGCCGTGCTGGAAGGCAGCTAATCCATTGAAAGTCAACGCCATGCCGGTGAGATCAAATCCCTGTATGCCGATACGAGCGCCAGTATGCGTCGGGTCGAGTAAGCCGCTACGACTCATGCATGCAATGGTTTCTTCAGCGTCACCTAACCAAAATAAAGTATTAGCCAGTGCAACATGGGCCTCATCAAGCGACTCTTGATTCGCGATGTTTTGCGCGCGGATCATCATATCTTGGGCAGTTCCGCGTGCTTTACTGAGTTCGAGTTTCATGAGCTGGGTGACCCAAATTCCGAATTGCAGGGTCGATAGTTCAAGTACGTCGCAGCAGCTACTGCCAATCCTGAACGCAGTTTCATAACATTCTTGCGCTTCGCTACATAGCCAGCCATTTGTACTACGCAGACTGGTTCCGAGTAAGCGATAAGCTTCAAATTTCTGCATATCATTTAAGAGTTGAATATGCTCATCTAAGCAACTGCGTAAGACCTGTGCTGCTTCGAGAAATTCTGCGGCATCCACATGTCGTCTACCGCGATCTAATAAAATTTTGGCTCTAAGGTTGCCTTGTTCGCGAACTTTGAGTCGATGTTCAATTGATTTTCGACCGATGCCTAAAAAATTCGCTGCTGCAGATTTATTGCCTTTGTGTCGTTCAAGGGTGTAGTCAATCAGCATGTCTTGTACAAATGAAAAGTTTGTCACCATGAGCAAGGTTGAGTAGGGATTCCATCAGGTCAGGGTGTGATTTGTTGGAGTCCGATTTAGGCAGCGGCGTAAGCAGAGGCTCTAAATAGTAAGCTAATTGTGTAACATCAATGTGCGGATCGTCGGTAAGTACGCCAATTCGATCAATCAGATTACGTAACTGACGAATATTGCCTGGCCAATTCTGTTGCGCAAGCATGAATAAAGCATCTTCACTAAAAAAGAGTTGCTTTGGTTGGCGCGCGGCAAAGTGAGTGACCAATGCGGGAATATCTTCTTTACGCTGATCAAGACTGGGTAAATTAAATACAAAGACGGATAAGCGGTAATATAGGTCTTCACGAAAAAGCCCTTCTTTGACCATCGACAATAGATCTCGATGCGTTGCTGCGACAATTCGTCCATGAAAGGGCAGGGATCTGCTCGAACCGACAGGCTTGAAACTACGGGTTTCTAAAACTCGGAGTAGTTTGGGTTGTAGTGATAATGGAAGCTCACCGATTTCATCAAGAAATAAAGTGCCTTGACCGACTTCTTGAAAAAAACCAGAGCGATGCTCGGTTGCGCCCGTAAATGCGCCTTTGACATGACCGAATAACTCGGATTCAAACAGATTTTCAGGGATGGCGCCGCAGTTGACATCAATAAAAGGAGCGTCATTCCGCTGACTATTGGCATGTGCACTACGGGCAATCACTTCTTTACCTGAACCTGTTGGACCACAGATGAGTAAGTGATGGTCAGTCTGGGCAATCCGATCGATGAGCTTCTGAATTTGTTGTAAGGCGGGTGACTTGCCGATAATTTCAATAGGAATAGCACGGCGTAAAGACGAAACATTGATAATGGTGTTATCAATCGGTTGTTGCATCAATCCACGAGGCATATTCTATTTCCTATTGTTTTACGCTGTCTTGTCATGAGTATATTCAAGGTTGATCGTACTCTCCAATTGCCGTATTGGATCGATTTATTTTTTTATTTTAGATTTTTCATTAAAATCTTAAAATAAATGGAGTTGACTCACATGGTTTATAAGATTGTTGAAGGCTTAATATTAATTAATACAAAATCATCTTTAATTCAATAAACTTTGGCAATATTATCGAATAAGTGATTAAAGGAGCAGCTAAAATGTCAGACGTTCAAATTGCAATTGATGTAAAGTCTTGCGTTGATCATGATGTATCACCTACTGAGTTTGAGCAGAAATTAAAAGAAGCGATTACGGGATTGGGTTTGACGGTAGAAATCGAAGAGCGTGCTACTCATTTTAATATCTTAGGTATGCATCCTTTAGGTTGCTCTGAGCTGATTTTTGCTTCAAACCAAACGGGAGCCCTGCAACAAGAAGTTTATGAAATCGTCGTGAATGTGTTTCATGATCTGAAGCAAAAATAAATTGAATCGCAAAGTTACCCACAAAGCCTGCGGGTAAGGTTGTGGATAAAAAAGAGTGGAACGCGTGGAACTTTTGCAAATGCTTGCTCATGTTCTGTTGGTTGTTTTTTGATATGTGCGACATCTGATGGTTTTTAATTGTGAATCCAAATCGTCAGGTTCATCGATGTCTGAATGTGAAAAAAGCCCTTCGTTGAATACTTAGGGCTTTTATTTTAGGTTAACCATACGTTTCGTAATGGATATATAAAACTATGGATGAACTAAAAAAACCATAACAACAAAGATCAAAACAACAATGCCAATCAGACAGCTTGGACCATATCCCCATTTTCGACTGTAAGGCCAAAATGGTAATGCAGCGGACATAACCAATAATGCTAGAACAAGAATGATATATTCTATTCCCATTTTAATTCTCCTGAATGCACTCAAAAACAAACCAGAAGTAATTGATTTTAGAGATAAACTATATTCAATCTGTTTTTTATAGTGATATCTATAAAAACAATCTTATGTTTAATTATCGGCTTCTTTTTTTTATTTGTCACATTTTTCTTGTATGACAATGGGTCATGTCATTGAATCCCTATGATTATAAAGTGATCTTAATATTTTCATTTATCCATTGATGTTTATCTAAGTGGAATTATTGGTTTTTTTAAGTAAATCACCTTCTTTTCAATTTCTGTGTTGAAAAAACAATCAATGTTAGTTAGCCTGCTTTGCTTAAGTTGGCGCTTTGACGTCGCCGAGAATGTTTCAAATAAAAATACAGGATGTGATACACATGCATGGTACTGCAAAAAGAAATGCGCTGATTGCTGGTTTCGTTGTTCTCTTTATCTTGGTGATTTATGGATTGTGGCAACTGAAACCAAAGAGTGGATCAGAACCATCTAATGAATCTACCGCACCACTGGTAAACTCGGTTCAAGCTAGTCCAGCTTCTGATGGTACACAAGCTGTTTCTGCACAAAAAATGGTGCCTGGGCCAATGCCTACGCTTGCTCCGTCGTTGCGTGGTACTGAAATTGATTGTCCTTTGCAAGTAGATCAAAAAGGTAAACTCGTACTGACTATCGGCATTCGCAATTGCTTTGATTATTTTTTATCAAGTCTTGGTGAAAAAACGGAATCGCAACTGATTACGGATATTCGCCAGTACTTAACCACGACATTGCCAAGTACAGCATTACCTTATGCATTGAAACTGCTGGATCAATACATTGCCTATCGTCATGCGCAGACTGAACTTCAACCGACAGCACAGGTCAAAACGCAAACTCCAGACTCACTACAAGCAATTGTCACTGCTCAAAAAAGTTTACGTCTCAAGTTTTTTACACCTGCTGAGGTTGATGCGCTTTTTGGAAATGAAGCGGCGTATGATCAATATAATATTGATGTTATGAAGATTAATGCAGATAACAGCCTGACTGCTGAGCAAAAAGCTGCAAAGATCGCGGGTTTAATGAATCAGTTACCGCCTTCTTTAGCGGATAGTATGCGTCCAATGATGCAATATGCAGAGCTTCAGAAATTGACCAAAGAGATTCAAGCGCGTGGTGGTTCTGCTGAAGAGTTACACCAAATGCGGGAAAGTTTGGTTGGACCCGCAGCAGCAGGACGTTTGGATCAGCTGGATGTAGATAATGCAAACTGGCAGAAGCAGTTGAATGGTTATTTAGCTGCGCGCGCTCAAATCAAGGCTGGTTCTGGTGATGCTGCAAGTCAGCAGCAAGCCATTACGACATTGCGTAATCAAACGTTTAGTTCACCTGAAGATCGTATTCGTGCGCAGACATACGAGACAATGCGTGATCAAGGCGATAAACGTGTCTTTTAAAGCGTGAATGTTGATTGTTTTGAGTTTTAAAGGAGAGAGCCTTCGAGCTCTCTTTTTTAAGCCTAAAAATATGGTTTTCGACCTATAATTATGAATATTTTTATTGATCTCATGCGTTTTTATGCCGAAATATACTATTCGTTCGATGCTTCAAAGTGATATCCCTTCGGTTGCGGCGATTGAGCGGCAAGTTGAATTTCATCCGTGGAGTGAGCGCCAGTTTCAAGAAAGCTTAGAAGCTGGACAGCGTTGTACTGTGATGGTTGATGATGGCGTGGTGATCGGATTTTGCATCCTGCAACCTGTGCTTGATGAGGCAAATTTGCTCCTGATGGCGATTGATCCGAAATATCAAGGGCAGGGGCGAGGTTTCGCGCTATTGGAGGAGTCGATCGAGCAACTTGGTGAGCGCTGCGTGATGATTTTTTTAGAAGTTCGTGCAAGTAATCGTCCCGCAATTTCACTTTATGAAAAAGTGGGTTTTCACCAAATGGGCATTCGGAAAAATTATTATCTAGCTGATCGGGCACTTTTTGCTAATGGTAAAGAAGATGCGGTTTTGATGGCATTAACGCGTGGAAATCCATTCGCTTAACTGGTTTTTATGAATTTCGAATTAGCGTAGCCTTTTATAATCCTGAATATTTTCGTCACGAGACAGTCGTTTGATGAGGTGTGCTGTTTCTGCTTCCGTCATCGCACGAGATAAACGTTGCCAATGACCATCCAGCAAAACTTCTAATGGTAGAAAATTGGATTTGTAGCGCATTTTTTCTGCTTGTGGAACCCAATAGCCGAGATAGACATAATCTAGGTGATTCGTTTTTGCCCATTCGATCTGCTGCAGAATTGAAAAAGTACCAAGACTTCGTCGATTCTCATCAGGGTCATAAAACGTATAAACCGCAGAAATTCCATCATCCAATGGATCACATGTTGC
>JAGWUI010000081.1 GCA_028868515.1 Gammaproteobacteria bacterium | reverse complement strand
GCAACTACAGCGACTTATGTAACGGATAGTACTGGTAAGTTTGATTTCACTTTACGCTATGCGAAAAACTATGCAGGATGGTTAGATGTAGCAATGACAGCGACTGCGACAGTGAGTGGAACTGCAATCACAAGCTTACCATCCTTCTCACCACTTCCTGTATTGGCAGGTGATGTGAGTAGTCAGTCGATTTCTCCTCCAAATCTATATAGTCCGTATAATCCGTTGCCAAATGACCCTAACTATGCAACTAAACTGACAACTTGTCCTTAATTATGTTGTGAGAATCAAAGAACCTCGACAAGTCGGGGTTTTTTGATATTTGTACTGAATAGAAACAGATAGTGATTAGTTTATTTTTTGGTATTTATGATAATTAAGTTAGAATAGCCATCAATTTAACTGTTTAGTCATTGTTGTACTTTCAGAGTTTAGTCGTTCTACAATGTAAGATATTTTTTTATGATCATCTCCCATACCGCACGTCTTTTAATCACCTGTGCCGATCGTTCAGGTATCGTACAGGCTGTTTCAAGTTTTCTTTATCATCATGGTGCAAATATTATTGCTTTGGATCAGTATGCGACTGAAGAGCAAGGTGGCACGTATTTTATGCGTGTCGAATTTGCCTTAGATCGGTTGCAGGAAGTCCGTGATGTTTTGACTCGTTCATTTGGTGATACCGTCGCAACGCAATATCAGATGAGCTGGCAGCTGACGCTTGTTGGTGAGCGTAAAAAAGTCGGGATTCTCGTTTCAAAATACGATCATGCACTGCTTGAGCTATTGTGGCGTTGGTCGCGTGGTTTGTTGCCGTGTGAGATTACACAGGTGGTGAGTAATCACGAGGATTTACGTGATGCTGTTGAGCGCTTTGGTGTTCCTTTTCATGTGGTTAAAGTAACAAAAGAGAATAAACCTGAAGCTGAAGCTCAGATTCACGAATTGATGTCTGGCAATGATGTACTGGTACTTGCGCGTTATATGCAGATTCTCAGTTCTGATTTTGTCGAAAAGTGGCATCATAAAATTATTAATATCCATCATTCATTTTTACCAGCGTTTGTGGGTGCTGATCCATATCGCCAAGCCTATGAAAAGGGTGTGAAATTGATTGGCGCGACCGCACACTATGTGACAGCAGATCTGGATCAAGGTCCGATTATTGAACAAGCAGTTGAGCGCGTAAGCCATCGTTACACGGTTGAAGATTTACGTGAGTTGGGTGAAGACGTAGAGCGTAATGTTTTAACGCGTGCGGTACGTTGGCACTTAGAAGATCGTGTCATCGTTCATGATAATAAGACGATCGTGTTTGATTGATACAAGCCTTTCATAAAGCCCCAATAATGGGGCTTTTCTTTGGAGTTCATTTTTGAGCGAACATGATTCATCAAACGCTTCCCGACATTCTCAACGTTATGCGCTGGGGTTGTTATTGAGCCTTTATGTGGTACAGGGCTTACCTGCTGGTTTTTTAACTCAGGCGCTTCCTGCCATTTTACGCCAGTATCATGTGTCGTTGGTTGTGATTGGTTGGTCTGGTCTTTTGCTATTTCCAGCGGCGGTCAAGTTTCTCTGGGCGCCATTGGTTGATCATCATTACATTGAAAAAATTGGTCAAAGTCGCTGCTGGATTTTGCCATCTTCACTGCTCTCGATCCTGATCCTTTTTGCGGTGGCAATGTTTGAGCCATCATCTTTAATCAATCCGCAATCGGCTGCGATATTATTCGGCTTATTGATTTTATTGGTCATCGTGGGTTGTACGCAGGATATTGCAACGGATGGTTTGGCTGTGCGTATGCTCAATAGCAATATGCGGAGTGCGGGGAATGCGATTCAGGTGGTGGGTTATCGTATTGGTTTAATTATCGGTGGTGGTGTCCTGTTGATGGTCATGGACTGGTCATCGTGGCGAGTCATGTTCTTTTCAATGATGGGTTTAATTGCTTTGAGTACGATTCCTGTGTTGTTCTTTAAAGAACCTGTGTGGATTAATAAACACGAACTCAAAAGTACGCTACATCTTGCCAAATCTTCCATTCATTCATTACGTGATATTCGTGGTCGCCTGTTTAAGCGACTACATATTTTAGAAAAACAGTTTGGTTATTTTTGGTCTAATCCTGAAATGCGTTTATGGTTGCTGGTTTTGTTGGTATTCAAAATCGCCGATTACATGTCGAATGGCATGGTGAAGCCGTTGATGGTGGATATGGGGTTTAGTCTATCCAAGATTGGATTTTGGGGGACGATTGTTGGTTCGATGTCGTCCTTGCTGGGTGCAGCCGTGGCAGCATGGTTAATGCGGCATATCAATCGGGTGACTGCACTATGGTGTTTTAATGGATTGCAGGCGTTGACTACAGGATTGTATAGCCTGATCGCATGGGCATTTACCCAACATTACCCGCTCATGGGGTGGGAGTTGTATGCGGCAAATGCCATTGAGCATGTTGCTGCTGCAATGGCGATGGTGGGTTTATTGACCGTAGCAATGGATTATGCACGTCCTCAGCATGCGGGCAGTGATTTTACATTTCAGGTTTGTGCAACCACTATTCTAGGTGGGATCGGTTATCTGATTAGCGGCTATCTGGCTAATGGTTTGGGTTATACCGCCCAATTTGGTTTGGCTGCAATATTGGGCTTAATACTTCTACTACCCATCATTTACTGGGGGAGACACTTCAAACAGACCCATGTATTAGATATTAATTAGCGCATCAATGTGCTGATGTAACGCGACCAACACGAAGAGAAAGTGGCCATTCAATTTTGCGTAATTTTTCAGGAGCACCCCAAAGCGGTGCTAATGCTGCTTGCAGTTCGGGAATAGGATTGTGTCCTGTGTTTTCGATATATCGCTTTGTGGCTGACCATGTGGCTTGGTAGCCTAAAAAATGGGGTAGTGACCAATGTGCGTCGAGTTTAAATTCAGGCGCTTTAATTTCTGTAAATGGGAAGGGTAAATCGCGATAACCTGTTTCAACCCATTTACGTTCAGCAGGCCAATAATTGCCAATGACATCATGATAATAATGCAGCGACGGCACATCGATTTCTGCGTTGACACGATGATGGGCATAGGTAATTAAAGCAATAATGCCATTCGGTTTGAGGACGCGCCGTGCTTCTGCGTAAAACTTTTCTAAATCGAACCAATGCACTGCTTGAGCCACAACCAGTAAGTCAACAGAGTGTTGTTTTAGCTCGGAATGTTCTGCCGAAGCAACGCGAAAAACAATATTGTCCGCTCCTTGAGCCTGTGCAATTTGTTCAGCAGATGCATCTGTTGCAATCACATATTCAAAATATTTTGCGATGTATTTTGCGGCTTGCCCATTTCCAGTTGCACAATCCCAAGCGAGTTCGTGTTCGACGCATAGTCCTGCAAGCCATTCAAATAGTTCAGGTGGATATTCGGGGCGATAGGCTGCATATCCTGTTGCAAGTGATGAAAAGTGATCTTTGAATGTCGACATAATTAGGCTCTTTTTTGCATTGTTTTTTGTATGGCTTTTTGCATTACG
>JAGWUI010000080.1 GCA_028868515.1 Gammaproteobacteria bacterium | reverse complement strand
CGGTGCAAGCACATCAAAATCCACACCATCCCACTGCCAATGCTGACCACTCTTACAGATTACTGTGTTCATATCCAAAACAGCAGAACTTCCCATAACCTGATCAATCGGAATTCGTGCCAAAATTGCTTGTGCACCACCGCCATGTTCATAGTCCGCATGACTAATCATCATCGTATCAAGATGATCAACACCCGCTGCCAATAATGCAGGAAGAACTACACGCTCCCCCATGCCTTCACGCGCATCACTACGCTTAGCGCCTGTGTCATAAAGCATGGCATGATGTTGCGTCTGAATCAGCACAGCCAGACCCTGCCCCACATCCAATACCTGCACACGAACGGGCGCATCATGATCTGAACCGAACAGAGGCTTCATTCCCATGAGCATGACTAAGCTAGGCAGCACACAAGGTACAATCAACCAGCGTGGAAAACTGCCTCGCGGCGCTAGCCAAATCAACATCGCCAATGACAAACCGATCACCATCGCAGGCGTTAAAGCCGCATAAAACATCATCAACGGCAGTTTGAGTAAAAGTGCATGCAGTTGTTCCAGCATTCCTGCCGCCAAAATCCAAATCGCATCAGCTAGTCCTGTCCAGATCGGCCAAATCAATAGTGCAACTAAAGCCAATGGCACAACAACCAATCCAATCAATGGAATCGCAACAAGATTCACCACAACTGAAAACAAAGAAATCTGATGAAAAAATGCCAACGTTGGCGGAATCAATAATAAAAACATCGAAATCTGTAGCTTGACCAAGAGTTTGACTTCTTGAATAAATCGCTGCCAGCGCGTTCCTATAGGCACAGGCTGCCGAACAAGACTGATCAGAATTGCTGTCGCCACAAACGATAACCATAAACCGCTTTGATAAATGGCTAATGGATCAATCAACAAACTGGCAGATAACGCAATCAGCATAATCGAATACGTCGACCGCAACCGACCCCATAAAGTCAGGAACGTAGAAATCCCCACCATGAGCACTGTTCGCTGTGCTGGCACACCCCAACCCGCTAGAAGTGCATAACTAAGCACCATCAACATCACGATAGGCAACAAGAGAAACTTTCTGGGGATTTGTAGGTAAATACGCGGATGGAGATTTAAAATCTGCTGCAACAGCCACGCCACCATCAGCGCAGCAAGCACCACATGAGGACCTGAAATCGCCATCAAATGACTAATTCCCGTCTGTTGATACAGTTGCCGCAAGTCAGGATCTATCAGTACTGAATCACCTGTTAATAATCCCAACAGAACACCACGCGCAGGTGAATCTAGATCAGAGAAATGGTCACGTAAGGCATTTCGCAATCGATCCACGTGATCCAGAATACCTCGCAAACCTCCACCATGAGATTCAACTAAAGTCGCAGACTCAAGAGTGCCCGTTGCGCCAATATGCTGCGTCATCAACCATTGCTCTTGATCAAATGCCGCTGGCGAAGCACTACCATGAACTGGCGATAATTTCACACTAACACGCCATAATTCACCTGCTCGCAGGTTAGCAACAGGTTGTCTGTGATCTGCATTCAAAGAAAATTTCGGATAGAGTAACCATCGCTTTGGCAAGCTCTGTATGGCGTTCACGGGTTCAACGACTTGTCGCCAATTTTCATCGACACCGTCGCTCACACCCATGACACGCACCACAGCATCAACAGTCTGTGGCGCTTGTAATCGATCTTGTAATGCCTGATTCATCGCAGATTGAGTCAAATAAAAACCCAATGCAAACGCCAAACATGCAGTCACTACACCATAAGTCATCTCCCGCCGAAACATTGCAGGAACAAGCTTTGAAGGCAAGAGTTTCCACATTGCAACAACAATCAATGTAACAAGACACCCTACGATCCATACAAATTTAGGGCTAAACTGGAGTGCAGTCGTCATGACTCCAATGACAAAAGCCACTAGAATCCAATTCAATACATCTGGATTGATCTGCCGCAGATTCGTTTTTGGATTGTGAACAAAATGACTCAATCGACATCCTATTATTGATTTAGATTTATTTTATAATGATTTAATCTTATTCTTGATTGCACACCTGTCGTACACGACCACACATACATTCACTGGACATCACCGCAACCACAGCAATATGCCTAAAAAATTCATTAAAAGCCGTATACCAACACCAGAACGCATTTCTGCCTTACCTGGCATTCACCGCTTAGGTCCTCGCATTACTGAACCTAACCTTTGGCATATTAACAGGAAATCCATTTCTGGTGCCGTATTTTGGGGCATCCTTGCGGCATGGATTCCATTTCCCGCACAAATGTTAACCGCAGCGCTTTGTGCCATCATTTTTCGAGTCAATCTACCTCTCAGCATCGCCATCACATGGCTGACCAATCCATTCACCGCAATTCCTATTTTTTATTCGAGTTATTGCTTAGGCTCAATGATTTTTGGTATTCCTATTCTTAATCTGATGGAAATTAAACAAGTTGTCGTTCATTTCTCATCAGGTTTATTCGGTGATGCCACACCACTCACCACAACTCATGGTTTTAGCATGAAAGCATTATTAGTCGGATTAGTTGTTGAGGCGCTTATTGTTGCAACAACAGCGTACTTCATCGTACAACTGCTTTGGCGCTGCCATGTCATGCATGAGTGGAAAAAAAGACAGATTGCACGAAAAACAGAAATCCCCTCCTAAAAACTTAAAACTGACCATAAAAAAATCCCTCCGTAAAAAGAGGGATTTTTTATAGCTATTCCTACAAATCAAGAAACATAGTTCATTAAGCCAACCAACGCCCATCCTGCATATGCATCACCCGATCTGCTGCACCAGCCAACGATTCATCGTGCGTCACAATCAATAGCGCCATCCCCAAATCACGACGTAACTCACCCAGCAGCGCTAGAATATCGCTCGCCGTACGACGATCCAGATTTCCTGTTGGTTCATCCGCCAACACAATGGCAGGCTGAGTCACCAATGCACGCGCCAGTGCCACGCGCTGACGCTCACCGCCAGACAACTCACCGGGTTTATGATCTAATCGATGCCCCAATCCCACACGTTTGAGTAAATTCACTGCACGAACACGAGCTTCATCGACATTTACATCTCGACGAAAAAGTAACGGCATCGTGACATTTTCAACCGCATCAAATTCAGGCAACAAATGATGGAATTGATAAACGAATCCCAATGAGCGATTACGCACATCACCACGCTGAGTTTCATTCATGCTACTCAGCAATTCACCCTGTACACGCACTTCGCCTGTAGTAGGCAAATCCAATCCACCGAGCAAATGCAACAATGTGCTTTTGCCTGAACCACTTGATCCAATAATCGACACAAACTCACCTGCCGCAACTGACAACTCCAGTCCATGCAAAATCGTGACCTTGTTTTTACCCTCGGTAAAAGTCTTCGACAAATTAGATGCCGCAAGCACAGGAACATGAGAATCTATTTGGCTTGTATTCGCAGTCATACTCGTCTTCACTGAATTATTCATAACGCAGCGCCTCCGCAGGCTGAATCCGTGCAGCACGGCGCGCA
>JAGWUI010000049.1 GCA_028868515.1 Gammaproteobacteria bacterium | reverse complement strand
ATGGTGCGAAGTTATTTGCGGCAAAAGGAAAAGTACAACTCCAAGCGCAAAGTGATGCGATGGAGCTGATTGCATCATTAGGCATCAAGATGATTTCAACCCAAGACAGTGTCGAGATTAGTGCATCGAAGAACATCATTCTGACGGCGGGTGGTAGTCAGATCAAGATTGGTGGAGATGGGATAACGCTGACCAGCCCGAGTGTGATGAATTACAAGGCAAGTCAGCATGTTTTTGCGGGCGGGGCAGCAATTCATGCAGAATTTCCTCAGTTGCCTAATACAACAGTGCAAAAATATAGTCATCGATTAGATGTATATAATTTATTTGTAAATCATAATTTTAGTGATATTGAATATAAAGCTGTATTAGCTAGTGGCAATTTGTTCTCTGGAGTTCTTGATGAACATGGTCGAACTATGCAAATTCCTAACTCCAAAGCTGATAAATCTAGAATTCTAGTAGGGACTCAAGATGAATGGGGCATTTCATTGGATGTGGAACCAAAAAGTGCCAGTGATGATAACTAGTTTATAGATAATAATTAAAGAGATTAGATAAATGCCAAATTCGAATAAAAGCGAAGCAATTATTGTTTTTAATGATTTAATTCATAGTCCAATTACATCTTTAGCCTATGAAGTAAAACGCCGTAACTCTTCTTTGGCCAAAGGAGTGACTAATGCCAAAGGCGAGACATCATTAATACAAGCGGAGCTAGGCGATAACATTGATATTTATGTTAAGAAGATTGAAAACAATAATATGAAATTAGTAAAGTCGGTGACTCTGACAGAGGCTGATATCATCATTACTTTAACTAGCCCTAAAGTATTATTAGATTTGGGCTTGGTTATCCATGAAGGAGAAAAAGGTAATTACAGACGTAAAACGTATATAGTCAAGTCTGGAGATACTTTAGAGAAAATTGCACACAAACAAAGTACTACAGTTCGTGAGTTATCACGTCTGAATAAAATTGATGACGTCAATTCAATTAGCGTGGGTCAGGTTATCAAATTGCCTTTACCACAACCTCAAGCTTCTAGCTCTCATTCTACAGATGGTAGTGGTCGAGCAAATCCAGCTCAATCAAAACAGAATTCTTCAATTTCTAGAAAACAGTCACAAACTATTCCTCTCAAACTTATACCTGCCAATGATCGAAGTGCCGATACGGGTAGTCCTAAAGCAATAGTGCCTCCAATTTGCAAGGATGATAGTAGCTGTATCAAAAAAGGTGATACTGGTGATTTGATACTTGAACTTAACATCCGGTTAGCAGGGTTTGGTGGTGCACTGCCAACTAATGAGTTTACCGATTTAACTGAGACATGCATTAAACAGTTCCAGCGAGATTATATGGGGGTGAAAGAAACAGGGAAAGCATGTGGAGGAGTTCTTAAAGCTCTCGATGAATTCATGACAAAATATCCAATGAGTAGATACTTTGAGCAAATGAAATGTAAATGTGGATGTAGTGGTTTCGGAACAGGGCGAATGAATGTACCGTGGTTTGGGAATACGGCTAACGAATATCCCGGTATTCATCGAAGTCTCATATGGGCCTTACGAGCAGTAGAATTTTATTTAGCTGAAACGAAGTTAGGTTATTCATTGTTGAGAGTTTCATCAGGATACCGCTGTATTGAGGATAATAGGCAGCATAATAATAGGCATACGGTCAATCATATGGGGCGAGCCTTAGATGTGCAATTTGTCAAAAATGGTGAAACCGTCAGGACAGGCAGTACAGGTATTGAGTTAATAAGGAAAGAGATTTTTAGAAAGTATCTCGGCGCCCAAATGGGCTGGAATGATGATAATAAATTTTCTCTTGAAACCTCTGCACAGGGTGCAACAACTTGGGTTCATGTCGATGTTAGAGAATATGAATCAAAGTTTCAAAAAAGCATTTTTTTTGTAAAAACAATTGCATCAGCGAATGGTGCAGGTCTTGTCGATATCGCAAAGCAAGCAGAAAAATCCCAATTAGCCCTATGTGGTGGTTTTTCAAAGCCTATAGTGGAGTTAGGTAGCTTAGACGATATTATTAAAAAACTGGGTAGTACTATTTCACACGGAGAGGGAGGTTATGATTCCTACAATACGGGTACTATTAATAATCGTGTTGTGCATTCATACCTAAATCCTCCCGTAGGTACAATTACTACGAAAACAGTAGATCAAATTATCAATTCTCATGTGTTATCCGCTAACGATGTTAATCGTTACTTTGCTGTAGGCAAGTATCAAGTTGCTGGAGGAACTATGGCTGCAGCAAAACAAGCTATGCATTTAACTGGCGACGAAGTATTTGATGGAGAAATGCAGGAGAGATTTTTTAAAGAATACTTAATTGATAAAGCAGGTGGAGGACGGCTTTCAGCATTTGTTAAACATGGGCAAGGTAGTGTAGATGATGCTCAGTATGCGGCGGCGAAAGAATGGGCATCAATTGCTGTGCCTAATGGAAAGACTATAAAAGGAGGTGAGATAGTGTCAAATGGCAATCTATCCTTTTATGAAAGCAATGCAAATCATGCAAACCATCAATCTAGCTCTGCATTAAAAAGCTTACTCCAAGAAATTCAGCAACTACGTTCGATAGGTAAATTATGAAACATATTAAGGCTTTTCTCTTAATTTTATTGTCAGTTGGAGGGTGCTCAGTATATTCACCGCCATACAGTCAGGCTGCGGTATCATCAGTTAAAGTACATACCTGTTCTTTTGATTTTGAGGATGAAAATTTTTGTGATAGTGCTCATACCAGTCTGTATGACAAAGCATGGCTAAATAATAGAGTTAATTTCGATGAGAATTATATAATCTCCTCAAACATAGAAAAGTCAGGTTTAAGAAGCCTTGCAGTTATAAATCTAAAAACAGGTGATACATACCCTCTAGAATATACTTATGGCGGGTATGTGGATGAGTCTGGAAGAGCAATTCCGAGTAAACCAAGTAAAATAGACTTTCAAATTAATAGTAATAAGCTATGTATCGATGGGAGTGTATACGCTTATCAAAACACATTTCAAAATCAAAACACTTGCTTCATATTCAATGGAAAAGAATTTGAAAAGCTAGAGACAAATGTATCGATCTCTTTACCTGATGAAACAAGCGCGTTTTCAAAGATTAAGTCAACTGCCATTCCGATCTCATGGGATACGCTTTCAAGAATATCCTCTAATTGGTCAAGCATTGATAAAATGAAAGATATTAGCAATTGGTATAATTCTCAACGTAAATTGTATGTATCATTTCCGCGTCTAACGGAAGTTACATTGCTTCCGAAAGTTGGAAATATTACGGTATTACTTGGAAGATATAATGCTGAAACAGATAGTGGGAATATTTATTTATATTCATTAATTACTATCAATAATAATGCTTCGAAATATGTCAAATTAAATAATAAGTTTTGGATTGATAAAAATTATCTTATTAAAGGCATTGATAGTGACGAAGGCAAGACAGTTATAAACTATAAAATTTCAAACGATGGAGTAAAAATATTATCGGCTAAATAAGCTCATGTTTTAGATACTACTCCATTATCCAAGCCCAGCAAGCTCCCTCATCAGACGATCTAAAAATAGGTGTTGTACTTCTGGTGAGACTCGCTGTGCAGGATAGCACCGTACAATTTCGAAATGATCTATAGATGCCGATTTTGGATAACGGATATTTTCGACATGTGTCTCAGGCGTTTCGGCATGTGCCAGATTGTGAGTCAAAAATCGATCTCCGCCAATCAAATCTTGTTGTGAAAAATAGTTGAGATAGCGGTGAATTCCAGTAGGGATTTTCCGTACATTAAATCCCCATTGAGGTGGGTATAAGCGCCCCAAACCTCCTGCCGCAATCGAAATAACAAGGTTGCTTTGAATTCCTTTCTTTGCCAGTAGTCGAGCAACTTTAAGAACCTGTATCCCACCTTGGCTGTAGCCGATCAGAACAATAGGTCGACCAGATTGAGCGGCTTGCTCTAAATTGCGCGCAATGACCGCTGGTCGTTCATGGTTACTGTATAACGTCGTATCTGCAAATCCTGCATTACGTAAGAAAGAGAGTAGGTGACGTTCCATATGTCGTCCTGCCATCAAGCCATGAATGAGTGCAATGCGAGGACCAGACCACGATACTGGGACATTAGCGCGCCACGGTGTTGCAGGAGGCATATCAATACTCTTGAGATGGGTAGAACCTGAAAATATAACAATTGAGTAGGCTGTAGATCAATATTGGATGAACTTTATAACAAAGTCATAGGACTTCTATTCATTACAAGTACAGGTAGATGCTTCAAGGTGTTGCTGAAATATAGACCATCTCAATACTGACACAATTTTAGTATAATGATGGTGAGGGAGTGGTGAAATGGAGGTCGGGATGATGACTGATCACATCGTAGGACATGATGAAGTACTCACGCGAGGTCACAAGAAAAAAGCACGGACTCGACAACAGCTATTGGATGCAGCCCTGCGTATTTATGCACGGAAGGGTGCGGGTGATCTTGCATTAAATGAGTTAGCAGCAGAGAGCGGAGTCTCGAATGGGACGGTGTATAACTATTTTCGTACACGAGAGGAGGTGCTGGAAGCTGTAGGTGTTGCTTTGGCTGAACAGTATTCTATGCAGATTCTGGCGGTTAGTGTGGGTATGACGCGCGGTGCAGAGCGCTTATCTTTGGCTGTACGAATGTTTATTCGCCGTGCATTGGTGAATCGTGAGTGGGCAAGTGCGATCATTAGCGTGATTCATTATGATGAAGGAATGCGTAGCGCGCAGGGTACTTTTATTCGTAATGATTTACAGCTTGGTTTTGATCAGGGTGACTTTCGTTTTGCTGATATGGATATGGCGATGGCGTTAGTGGCTTCTGCGACCATTGGCGCGATTACCTCAATCGTCGAAGGACGGATTTCGTCTGAGCAGCATGATTCAATGATTGCCGAGATGATTTTGCTGGCTTTAGGTGTGCCCACTGAGACTGCCAAACATATTGCTTATTTGCCGATGTCGCAGACGGTTGAATTTAAGTCGTTGTAAGGATAACGTCACTGTGATGGTTTTGGTGATGTGAGTTATTGGGTTAAGTGCTGTTGGATTGTTGATAGAGATGAGGGTGTATGGAGTCGCTGAGTTATAACGTTCCGGGGTTGTTGTTTCCTGCCATTTCATTGCTGATGTTGGCATATACAAATCGATTTCTCGGATTGGCAGGCGTGGCTCGACATTTATTGGAAATGCATGGCGATATGCCTGATAAATCCGTGCAATACCAGATTCGCAATTTACGGCAACGGATTCAATTGATTCGTTATGCACAGGTACTGGGAGTGCTAAGTCTAGTGATGTGTACGGTCAGTTTATTTTTACTATTTGTTGGAAATCAGTTTCTGGCGCAACTGGCATTTGGTGGTGCGTTGCTGCTGATGGTGGCATCACTCGCTGTTTCGTTGCGGGAGATTCATCTCTCGGCACGAGCGTTGGATTTGGCATTGGATAAGATTGCGCGGATTCAGGAAGACTAACATGACATAACAAAAGAGACACGATACGCATGTCTCTTTCGTTAGTTGATCCAGTGAGATTTAAGCTCACCTGTGGTCAATCATTCTTATGATTTAACCAACTCAATTGTTGAGCCAGTACGTTTAGGATCAATCAGGATTTTGGCGTGTTGCTCTGGGTCGCGTAAGGCGGTAAAGGCATTCGTCACACCCTCTAAGCCAACAACACCCGTAATGAGTGGAGAGCAGTTCACTTTACCTTCTGCAATCATATGCAAGGTGTCGCGGAACTCAAGTGGCGTGTAGCCCAGAACATATTGGATCTCCAACTCTTTGTTGATCGCCAGTGCAGGCTCAATTTTATCACTTTGCATGCACACGCCTACACCGACTATACGCGAGAACAAAGGCGCACCTTCCAGAATTTGCTGCATGACCCCCGGTACACCAACGCACTCGAAAATCACTGGACGTTTAGGCAATACACCCAGTTTGTCACCCACGCGCATTGCATGCCACCACGGAAGCGACAGTGCTTGAGCTTTTTCAAAAATACCCATGCCCATGTTAACGGCATCCGACACATTGCCCAGCAAACCAAACTCTTTCCAATTGCTAAAGGGTGATTGCTCTTTAGGATCAATGATGATATCTGCGCCACATTGTTCAGCAAGCTTGCGGCGATTCGGTGAAAAATCACTGGCAACGACAGTTTTTACCCCCGCGGCTTTCAGCATCAGAATGACACCCAAGCCCACAGGTCCGCAACCAATCACGATGGCGGGTTCGCCTTTTTTAATACGGCTACGTCTGACTGCATGCAAGGCGACAGCCATTGGTTCAGTCAAGGCAGCGCTATCGGCATCCAAACCATTCGGTACTTCAAACATGAGGCTAGATTGAACAAGGATTTGTTCTGCGTAACCGCCTGCGGCGTTTGGCGATAATCCAGTGGGTTGATAACCCAACGCGTTTACTTTCAGCAATGGCATCGCACAAACCAGTGTATCTTGCTTCAGCTTGCGACGCGTTTTAGGGCCATAATCTAGTACTTTGCCACAGAACTCATGTCCCATCACAAATGCATCAGTAGATTGTGCAACGCCATTAAAACCTACTCGTCCAGCCAGACTATGCATATGATCGCAGTGATGCTGCATGTGTAGATCAGAACCACAGATGCCGCAGCGCACGACTTCGAGTAGGACGTGCCCTTTTGTGGGAGTGAGTGCTGTGCCGTCTGCCACTCGGAGTTCAGCGTTTTGACAAACTACAGATTTCATAGGGTGGGTTTCCTTGTGGTTTTTCTAATTGGTTTAGATAAATGCGTGCTGTGAGAGTTGAGGTAACTCGATAGAGCATGATTCAGGCTGAAATTATGCCATTGTTCTATAGATGATATGATTTAACTTTGACATTCGATGGGCGGATTTATAAATCATGTTCAATTAGAGCATCGGTAATAGCGATGCCACGTCTAGTACATTCCTCAATAAACATATCGACTTCACGATGACTTTGTTTTCCTCCGCCTACTCTGACGAGATAGTCGATGTAGTCAATAAATACAATCGATTCATCACCAAACTCTTTACCTTCAATGATTTGTTGATTGACAGGATAAATTCCACAATTTACATGTAGAGCCATTTCAGCAGAAATGCCAACCGTAATCCAACCTTGTTCATCAGCAATTTGATACGCTATTTTGGGGACGCCGATATTGGTTAAACCACTGACGATTTCGATCGGTTCATCATGGTGATGTTTTTGCATCAGCTCGTGAAATGACTGACGCAAGAGGTTGCGCGCCATGTCATGATTAATGTTTTCATGACTGAAACCGACAACACCAATCTTCATTTGTGAACCTGTTTTAAAGGTTGTTTGAGAGTTATGATTAATCTGCCTCTGGTTGAGTTCGGGGTAGTTCTAGTGAACGCGGAAAAATAAAATCAAACGAATCCTGATTAAATCGATAGAGTTGAGCAGGACGTTTGCCGACGATTTTGCTTTGTCCTGTTTCGATCACTGCACCCGCTTCAATCATGCGACGGCGAAAGGCTTTTTTGTCCAATGATTGTTCCAGAATGATTTCATAAATATGCTGAAGCTCAGTCAGGGTAAATAATTCAGGGAGTAAGCTCACAGGCAGTGCGGTATAGCGTGTTTTATTGATCAAACGATCTAACGCCATATCGAGTAATAGTCGATGATCAAACGCTAAAGACATGGATTTTGCTTTGCTCATGTCAATCCATTCGCAATGTTCGAGTCGATGAGATTCTTGCTGTTGAAAAGCATGAAAGTCTATCAATGCAAAATATAACGCCGTCACTGACCAGCCACGAGGATCGCGCGTACTATTCCCAATCGTTGAAACCTGTTCAAGATAAGGAGAAGAAACCCCCGTCTTCTCAAACAATTTACGATGAGCTGTTGCTAGTAGAGTTGAATCCGTCTTGAGATCAATAAACCCACCTGGTAGTGCCCATTCGCCTTGTTGCGGGTGGTTTGCGCGTTGAATCAGTAAAATATGTAATCGATTCTGAGTGATAGAAAATATCGCCATATCGACAGTCATCAAAGGTGCATCAAAATCTCGAGCCTGATAATTGGCTAGAAACTCTTTTTCTGACATTTTTTCTGTCATCGACATGACGATATTCTTCCTTGAGTTACCAATAATACATTTAACTTAGACGCGCACGGATTTCGTCAAGCGTACATTCTTTGACGAGTTTGCCATTTTCAAAAACGACAGCCAATGCGCCTTGTTGCTCTTCTTTAGCCGTTTGTTGATCATACAGCGTAAATCCATCTGCTGATTGCTCAACACGCAGTAAGCCTTTGGCTGATTTTTTCACGCCAGAGTCAGTGATTGGGTCTTTGAACAATTCACGACCTTCACCATTCACTTGACCCCATGTGGCTTTCACCGCAAAGCCAAAAGTATCACGGGTGAGGTAGTTGTAGGTATAGCTACCGATGCCAAAGACAATGTTAGACGAGGCAAAGCCTTTCGCAGTCATTCCCGCCAGAATCGCTTGCGCGCGCACCAGTGTAATCGAGTCACCATAGATCAGACCGACACGTTCATGCAGCACTTTGAATCCTTTCTCAGTTTTTGTGCCCCCGAAGACATCCCACAGACACTCGACTGCACCTTTAAACGCGGGACTGTTTGGTTCTGCATCAGGATCACCACAAATGATTTTGACAGGATCACCTGAGTCTGGACGCAGTACCATTTTTGCGAGTCCCAGTGCATTAGGTTTACGATTTAAGATTTCAGTTTTGAGCGTCGCCGTAAATTCGGTAATGACTCGCCAAAAATCCCAAGTATCAGAAACGATACTGACAATACCTGATGGATACAGATCACAGATTAAGCGTCTAAAAGTTTCAAGCTCATTATCTTCTGTTCCCATGCACATCACGCTGTGTTCAGTCGCAGGTACAGACACACCGACAACGCCTGTCGCACCGTAATATTCTTCGGCGTAATCAATCGATGATACCGAGTCAGTGCCAATAAAACTGGTCAAGTGACCCACACCAGATTGAGCCGCATCGTAAATACCACTCATGCCGCGACTGCTAAAATCATGGCCTTGCAGTGGAACAAAGTCGAGTGGTGCGCCAGTTTTCTCCGCATACTGTGTCAGTAGGCGTTTGTATTCATAAGCAATTGATGCAGTTGTACAGGATTTCCAAAGTTCTGCGCTGAGTACGGTCTCGATGTAGTTGGTCAACCAAAAGAAACGTGGATCAGTGTTGATAACTGTCAACACTGGCACGCGGATATTGACGCGGCTACCTTCGGGCACAGCTTTAATCCGCAAAGGTAAATAGCCTAAGTCATGCAGTGCTTCGATGTGATCAACAGGCACTGCACCTTCGCCGAGCGAGTTATCCATGCGGCGCTTATAAGCAGCGACGACTTTATCTTTAGGTTGATTGAAGAAGCTTTCATTCCATGTATCAATCAAGAAGTGCTTCACAAAACCCTGTAAACCAAAGAATACGACCTTATCATCAAAGTCAGGCAGCATTTTTGCCAGACGAGACGAACGTGGCGTGAAGTTGGCGTATACATATTCAGTACCTGATGGGTACTGACGGCGGTGATCTGCTTTGTAGAAGTCGATGGCGTTAAGTGGGTTTAGTTTGATGCTCATGATGGGTCTCCTTAATGTTTATGCTTTAGTTGTTGGTTGAGAAGTTAATAACAGTCAGTAAATCAGATGGTTGTTGAGGAAAGCTATTGGTTGTAAAAATCTGGTCAATCAGTCCATCAAAGACTTCTAGCCCACGGCTGAAAATGCCGTGAGTGACATATAAAACAATATGTTGGCAATTTAGCTTTCTGAGTTCTTGTGCAATGCCAATAAAAGTTGCCCCACCATCGCAAATGTCATCAGTAATGACGGCTGTACGGCCAGTGAGATCAGTTGCATTGACCTTCGAATTTAGGATTTTTCCTGTTAATGGATTGCGTTGCTTTTCACAGCAAATGATTGCAGGTTTGGCATCTGTAAAACTTTCTGCAATCAAATTCGTCCGTGCAATCGCACCATGGTCAGGGCAAATCAGCACAGTGTTTATTGCGGTCATGATCTCAACTAAGCGAGCTGACTGCTGAATGATGGCAGCAGGGCTAATGTTGATGACTTCATTAAAACAGGTATTTCTTTTGAGTAATTCAGTCGTTTTTTCACTGTGGCAATCCCAAACAGTGATTGTCTTTTGCAGACTCACATGACGATCTAAGCCATTTGTATTTAATAGCTTTGTCATGACATCGAGTGAAAATGCTTGTCCAGTTGCGCAAGCGCGATCTTGTCTCGCATAAGGAAAATAAGGTATTTCTAAATTGATTGATAACCCTAATTCAAACAAAACATTTTCAAGCAGTAAATAATCCATGATGTCATTGCTTGAGTGCATATCTGCACGAACATTCATCGTACCTTTGAGATTGCTGATTACAGACTCTTCAAGTTGTACATGACGTTCACCACCCGAAAATTGTAGGAATTTGACTGGGATGATCGTTCCATCTGTTGTTGTGATTTGAATCGACATATAAACCTCTGGGTTCATGTATATCTGGCATGAATATATAGTGGCATAAAGCCACTATATAAAACAAGTGAATTTTTATCTTTTTTTCATTAAACCTTTTAGAACTTCTGTGGAGTGACTAAAGAAGGCTAATATGGTGGTTCTTTTGCAGAGATTTTTTAATCCTGAGCAGAGTTACTACTTCTTAATAAGGATAAAGTAGGTATGATCAACGGCATTAATTTTTTGAGTTAAATCCTATGAATGTTCTGATCGTCCATGCTCATCCTGAGCCACAATCTTTTACTACGTCACTTAAGTCTCTTGCGGTTGAGCAACTCACAGCGGCAGGGCATACCGTGACGGTTTCTGATTTGTATGCGATGAACTGGAATCCTGTTGCTTCAGCAGATGATTTTGCTCAGCGCAAGAATGCTGATTATTTGGTCTATGCGCTTGAGCAGCGTCATGGCTATGAAACTAATACCCTTGCTGCTGATATCGCAGGTGAAATCGAAAAAATTAAAGCAGCAGATTTGATTATTTTTAACTTCCCGATTTTCTGGTTCTCTGTTCCAGCGATTTTGAAAGGCTGGATTGATCGCGTCTTGGTATCAGGTCTGTGCTACGGTGGTCTACGTTTTTATGATCGTGGTGGTTTGAAAGGCAAGAAAGCGATGCTGACGTTTACCTTAGGTGGTCGTGAGCATATGTTTGGTGCAGACGCGATACACGGCGAGCTGGAGACAATGCTGCGACCGATTTTGCGCGGTACGCTGGCTTATGTAGGACTTGAGGTTCTACCGAACTTTGCAGCGTATCACGTACCTTATATTTCGCCTGAAGCTCGCCAAGAGATTCTGGAACAATATAAAGAGCGTCTTGCTCACCTTAATCAATTGACACCATTGACCTTTCCATCCATGGATCAGTTCGATGCGAAGCTTTATCCTTTGAAAGGATGATTAATCATCACAATCAAATCTTTTGGTTTCGAAGGCGTGTTGTGTTTTTGTTTCACGCCTGAGTAACACAAATTTCGACCTGTTTTAACAGAATTTTAAGCCACCGTAGCAGTTTGGAATTGTGTTTTGACTTGAGAGTTGGACACCATTGAGAATGAGACTGATTGGGGTCAGTGATACGGTGCCAATTTGTGCGCCCAAAACTTTTCCTGATAAAATTCCTGCAATATCATTGGTATTTGGTGGATTACTTGCAAGATAATTATTAAATTGTTGGGCAAATTGTGGAAACACACAACCGCTTGTGCTGGTTGGGTCAGCACATAAATTAATGGGTGCGCTTGGAACAAGATTGCCAACATAAATCGGATTGTTGACTGATAGCCACCAGCCTTTTTGTGCAATATTGTCACTCGGTGAACCTGGCCAGAGGATGTTTTGCGACTGTAAACTGAGCGCAAGAGGCGCATTGATTGCCAATGAGTGCATGAAGCCTAATGGCTGAATAAATGTCACATCGGCAGAGACATTTCTGATCTTCCCATATAAATGGGTCGGAAAATTATTATTGCGCCCAAAGTTAGGCAATAGTAAGCACCCTATACCAGAACATGAGGTTGTATTTGCAACAACAGGTCCACCCTGTGTGCCGACAGAACCATTGCTAGGGTAGGTTCCTGAAGAACCTGATACGCTATAATTTGAATTGTATGTTGGTGTGCCATACCCATTACATGCGCCATTGGCAAAAAAACCACAGTCGTTATCATCAGGATTATATCCGATGATGATATCAGGCAGTGTCGCAGAGGGATTGACCGAAATTGCTGTGAGTCGACTACCATTCATAGTTGGTGCTGGGACGGCAAAATTAATGCCTGAAAATCCAGGAATGGTAATGGAGCCTGAGGTCAGCGTAAATGCAACAGTTGCAGCCACACCACCTAATGCCGTCAGATTGCCGTGAACAGTGTAATTTGCTGGCGTGCTTCCAGGATTATATGCTGGAAAAACAGCAGGAGCAGTCGTAATGGTTCCCGTTAAGGTATCGGCTGCAGACGTTGATTGGATATGGGCATAGCCTGAAAAATTATTAATGCCATTGGCATAATCCGTATTGCTGCCTGTTTGTAATAAGCCTACAGCGTTTTGTGCGCCGAACAGAACGCCGACGATCTGACGAGTGGATAGCGACGTTGGATTCTGAATGGCGATTCTTAGAAACGGATTGGTCAGCACCGCATCGCAACTGGCAACTGTTGCACCTGAGGGGCAATTTCCTACGCCAGGGTTGCCACTCAAACTCACGTTATTGAGATCGATATCACAGCCTGGTCCATTCACGCCACCGCATCCGAGTTGGAGATGCTGAATGTTGGTATTGAGTTCTAATTGCCCATTCAACCCTAGACCAAAAAAGCCATAGTCTGAAGGGGTACTTCCTGTTCCACTGCCAGATGGTGGGGTATATTCTGTAAAGAATGCAGCTTGACCTGCCGTATGTCCCATGTCGCTATCAGACATTTGCTGTAGTTCAGCAGATGCCGTACGATTAAACAGCAGTAATGAGATTAATAAGTGCAGTCCGTAAAAAAAATAGATAGCCCATTTATTTTTAATTAATGTTGTTCTCATTTTAATGACCCTCTTGTGTAAGGGACATGTTTCCCTAGTTGTTCTATTTAGTTTTTATTTTTCATTAATTTATGAAAAATATTAGAACTGAGAATTTAAAAGAGTTATAAAAAATAATATTGACCTTAAATATTTTGATTTGACTCATCGTCTTATAAATGGCCGAAGATTTAATTTGTACGGTGAGATTAATGGGTAATTTGTGAGGTGATTGGTCAAATAATTGGAGGCATCTTTTGTATTATCATACAGATAAAGCTACGTCATGAGAGTGAGATAAAAGCAATGAAAAATAATGCCTCCATAAGCGGAGCTTTAGCAGGCTTGTTACTCGCTTTTTTAGACGCCAAAAATTTGGCGGCGCCTGAATGCCGAGAACGATTATCCAAGTGGAAATTGGATGGTCATGTTGCGATGGATGAATGGGTCACTTGTCTTTTTCTGATACGACAAGCATATCCTAGTCCAACGCTAGGTTTGGAAATTGGCCAGTTCTTTCAACCTGAATATGCAGGATTATTAGGTTATCTTTGTCTGTCTTGTAATACAGTTGGGGATATTGTTGAACGGTTTGAGCGTTTCTTTCCATTGATGTGGCGTGGTTTTACCTTGCAGGTCGAAAGTAATGCAGAGTACTACAGTGCGTCATGGGCACTTTCAGAATCTCCTGCTGAGGAGTTGCTGGCAAGCCCACTTTTTATGGAAATCCGTCGACTGGCCTGTGAAACGGGCGCTGCGGGAATGTTGAGCTTTATTCATCGGCTGTGCGGTGAGGATGTAATTCCTTCTTCGGCTACTATCATTGGCAATCCGCCCGAGAATATGACGGTTTATGAGGAATTTTTTGGCTGTCCCGTTCAATTCCATAAAACAACAATTTCTTTTACCGTATCTAAGCAGTTATTTTCAAAACCTATTTCTCTAGACAAAGCATATTTGCTGAGAATGTTTGAGCATCAAGCCGAGAATGAATTACGAGAAGTTGCTCGAGGTGATAGCTTTCTTATCCATTTTAATAAAGCCATGTCTCGAGGATTGCACACTGGCCTATTGAGCGTGACTTGTATTGCCCATGAGCTAGATATGTCTCGTGCGACATTACAGAGAAAACTCAAAGATCGCGGCATGACGTTTCAATTCGCTCTGGATCAGGCGCGTATTGAAAAGGCAAAAGTCTATCTGGAGGATCCTCGAGTTTCGCTGGCTGAGATTTCATTACTGCTAGCATTTTCTGAACAAAGTGCATTTACCCGTTTTTTTAAAAGAGAAATGCACATGACTCCAATGCAGTACCGTCAAGAAGTGTGTGGCTAATATTGATGCATACATAAGACGTTGTATGGTAATGATCATCTATAAAAGCCGCATAATCTTTTCATGGTTACAGAGCATTGGGTGAAATCATGAAATTAAACCTCTAGTTAAATAAATGCCCTAACTGTCGTTCTTCCACTAGCGGTTTCCATGTCGTCGATAATTCAGGTTTCGCCGCCAACAATTGCTTAAATTGCCCAACAAAGTGTTGTTGTGCCGATTCAGGCATCAAGACCAGTACATCAAAAGCAGGTCGCCATAACTGATGATGCGCAACCGCCGTAATCATCCGTTCTTGGAAATCAGTACTTTGTTCGATGACTAGGTTGGTGAGCATCTGGCGTTGTGTGATCGACATATATTCAATCAGAGGCAGCAAGGTTGCCCATAATGAAAAACGGTCGGTATTTACGAGCACACTCGTCAAAGGCATTACTTCAGAGAGCAGAGGCGTGTTAATCAGCTTGAATTGTGTCGCAGGGGACATACAGGCAAATAATGGCAGCGCGTCTTGCCACAAATCGAGCCGTTGTACGGTGTTTACCAGATCATCCAATAGGGTATCGCCGAGTTCTGCGGCAATATCACCTAACTCGCGCTTTAACTCATCTTCCAAATGGATCATCAGTGCCAGTGCTTCTGGCCAGAGTTCCTCATGCAGTTGCAAATAGCCGATCAGCTTGTGCAGCCGTTCTTTGGGCAATAAGCGGATGATTTCACTGAGTTGATGTTTGCCCTCGATAAAGAATCCAATATGCAGCAGCGCTTCTTCGGTCGAGACATCTTGCAAGATGACTTTTAACTGTGCGGGCAGCATATATCCCACAAAACCACCCATAATGACGTAGTGCTTCTGTGTGAGTAGCTCTGTTGCTACCGCGCGCAGCTTGGCGATAGGCATATTTTGGATGATGTCTTTCACTCGTCGTGGATCTATTTCGAGCGTGACTTTTGCCAAGAAAGGAATTGTCATTTTGTCGGCGAGTTCAACCGCACGCTGATACGGCATTTCGCTGGCGATGCGAGCGCACAGCATCGCGCCAAAAATCTTTTCGCCAATCGTGGCGGTGATCCCACTAGGTAATAATTTACTGGCGGAGGCTAATTTTTGAAAAAGTTTGCGACCATCGTTAAAGAGTTTGTTTGTGGTCAGGGCGCGTACTTTGATGAGTGTTGGCAGTGGTAAGCCTTCTAAAAAATCTAATTCGGTGCTGGGGACTCCCAACAATTGACTGAGTTTAACTAATTCGGCGCTGGTATCTAATTTACTCATGACTTGGACTCTTAACCTCGAACAATTTTTTTGACGGTGCCACGTAAGATGGCAGGGACGTAGTTCAGACCGTTTTCGATGGCGTCGTTAAGGGTTTGGCGTTGTTTTTGTTGGGCGGCGGTGATTAGCTCATCCAACTTCGCAATGTGTGTTTCACTGAGAGTGGATAGGTCTGCCAATTCTGTAGCAGGGACTTTTAGCGTGTTTGCAAGTTGTTCTATTGCTTGATTAGGCATTAGGAAGTCTCTGGTTATTTGTGTGTTGATGATGTTGAGTTTTATTTATCAATGCATTGACTGAATTAAAGCAATCTTTTGGCGATAAAGATAGTTTTGTAAATGTAAGTAGGATGGGTTCTAGCCCATCAACAACGCTTGATACTCACTTTTATTGATTACTTTATGAAACTGAAGGCTTTTTAGTGAGATAAACAAATGGCTGGATGTTATTGATTGCAATCCATCTTTTGAATACCAAGTGATGGGCTGAAGCCCATCCTACGCTTGCTTGGAAAGACCAAGATGATCATATTATGATATTGGTGCAATACATTATGACGTATTGCACCGCTGTTACTTATTTATGGGCGGCTCTTGGTGTTTTACTGCGTCTAACATTTCTAGAATTGGATTCATACAACCATTCTTTGATCTCAAGTATCCATTTGGCTAGAGGAGGAGGGGATTCGTGACTTTGCTGTAATCTGGAGTATTCTTTAGCAACTTTATATTTAATACCTTCTTGATTTAAAAATAATTTGATTTCATCAAGTTCAGTTGGTTTTAAATCTAATGCGAATCCAGATAATGCCTCAGAAGTATTATCTATACTTGATAAAATAGTACTAATGTTAATAGCTTCATTTTCAATAGCAGTATTTTTAAGAGCATTAATAAATAGTTCAGATTCTAAGCAATCTTCGATAGCTGTTACTGGTGAACTGATATCTGAATCAGGCTTTACAAGATCAATCTCTTTGGTTGTCCTATTCATTATTAAACGTCGACAACGAATGTGAGGAGAATCACTAACAGCATAACTTACAAGTTTAGTATCTGTATCAGAAAGTAAAATAATTTTTCCCTTGAATTCAATTTTTGAATCATCATAAATAACCATCAAATGATTATTAATTCTTTTGATATCGGCTGCGCCACCAACTGGAACGATTCTAAGTTTATGTTTTTTAATTTCTTCTTTGAAGTATTCAGATAAGTATAATTTCTCGGTACTTCCTTCACAAAGTATCCAGTAATACGGATCAGGCGCACAGACGCTAGAAACAATTGATTGAATAAAATCATTAATACTTTTTAAGCGGATATTATAAGGAAGGATGTTCTCACGAGATGAAGCATCGCGCATTTCACGTATTTCTTCACGATGACTGGAGATATCTAACAAGTCAACTTGGTGCTCATCATTTTCACGCCTGATTACGGTCGCTGTTCCAGATTCAACTATAGGTAAAAAGCCGTACCAATGAGTTGAAAATAGAGATTGCATACAATTCTTGCTTATTTCATAGAGAGCTTGAAATTGATCAAAGCATGCACTCATATGTAAAGAGGATTCTGGCTCGTCGATAGCTATTATTAGATTTTCACCTGTTTGGCGATGATTTTTTAGCAATCCTTTAGCAATATCAATAATAGCTTTCTGTTTCTCTCCTGAGCTTAAGGCATTAATTTCTAACCAATGATCTCCTTGTCTCTTATGTAACGTTTTAATAGAAAAGTAAGATTCAATTAATAAATCAAAAATTTCTGTTCTTTTTATTCTTACTTGTCTATCTCGGTTTGGCATTCTATATGTATAAAGATCATCTAATTCATTTGATATTTGTGTTATAAATTGATTCAGTCCAGTATTAATCGCTGTAATTTGCTGATCTGAAATAATTTTTCCAAGAATGTGATTTAATCCTTCTCCCATAAGTACTTGTACTTCTTGATTTTCTAATTTAGTAAATGTTTCTGAATCGAGTTCTTTCGGAATATATAAGTAATCA
>JAGWUI010000079.1 GCA_028868515.1 Gammaproteobacteria bacterium | reverse complement strand
GCACCAGTAAGAACAAGCAGGGTAATAAACTACTCACTCCGCGTTTGGCATTCGCCCGCCAAAAATACAGTGCAAGTACAGCAGAGAAGATACCCTCCAGCACCCATGAGAGAACGCCTAACTTGCCCCATAATCCAAATCCGAGATGCGCTGCTGCATGAGGGTAAAGTGCCAAGTCATTATTGTGCAGAGGCCAGTCGGCTAGAAAGTGTGAAAACACTGCACAACTTGCCAGAATTGCGACCTTCTTATCTTTTAAAAAGAACGCGCCCCAAACCAGCGACCAGAAGATAGCCATCAACAGCGAATGATCCCAATCAATAAAGGTCAGATCAAAATAGAGATACGGCAGAGTATGAAGATTGGGTGTCACACGATCAAATCCTGCAATGATGAATAGCCCATCCAGAATATCGAGAAACCCAATGCCGAGCATAATCGGGAGTGCAGGAATGTTCGGCCAGCGCGCCTTCATGGCAAGGCCTATCGCAAAATGCCCGACGTACATCTCACTGCTCCCTATCGGCGATTAATGACTGAATAATGAACAGCCTATTGATCGAATGTCAACAGGCTTCAAAATTTAGCTTTCAAGATAACCCGCTTCCAAACAGACCCCAGTCGAATTAATCGTGATCGCCACCATGATGTAATGACCAATCAAAATACAAAATTCAACCAATTGATCTGCATTGAAATAAGTAGATAAATCACGCCATGTTTCTGCACTAATCCGCTTATGGTCAATTAACTCATCCACACCTTTGAGTAGTGTTCGAGTTCGTTCACTCCAATGTATTGAATCGGAACTTGCCATCGATAATATATATTCATCGGAGATGCCCAGCTCTTTAGCCATTTGTACATGATGACCCCATTCATACACGCAGCCTAGCCGCCATGCGGTATGTAGAATCAGTAACTCTTTGTCAATTCGTGAGATTCTTCCTTTCATTAACAAATGAGACAAGAACAACAAATAGCGTGGAAAAATAGCGCCTAGACGTGCAAGCATCAAAAAAACATTCAAATTGCTGTCAGACTTTGCTTTTTTGCGCGTTACCTTCAAGAGTAGGCGTTGTAATAATCCTTGCTCCTGTATGGGTAAATCAGGCAAATTGGAGCCTTCAGGAATATACCAATGGCCTTCTGGTAATTGATGAATAGATGTCATGCGACCACCTCAATCTCTGTACGAGGAAGAATGAGTTCTTGGTTCAATCGTTCAACGACATTGACATCATGGGCTGGGAGTAACAAAGTTGGTTCTTGATGTCCTAATAGTTTGAATTGGCGTAAGGTGCTTTTGGATAACGCCACATCGTAGGTCACACCATCAACCAATTCTTCTAATAAGAAATTCTGGTCGTAGGTTGCATCTCCAGCCAGTACATACGTCACATCAGGCGCGCGAACGATCACAGACATATGACCGCGCATATGACCTGGAGTTGGCACCAGTAAAATACGTTTGTCTTTGGTCAAGGCATAGCTTTGATCAAATGGACCATAAGGCTCATTGGTGAAGTCAATCAACGTTGGAGAAAGCCAACGTGGGAAATATTGTGGCAAACAACCAAAAATTCTGCCTTTAAAGCTGTTCGCCAACAGAAAGTTCTCGCGAGTAACAATGATCGGAGTATGAGGGAAATGGTGCAAACCACCCGCATGATCATGATGCATATGGGTGAGGATGAGCGCTTTGATGTCTTTTGCTGGATTTAATCCCATTGCACGCAGTTGATCGCCAACTTCTTCACCGGGCGCGACTTTGACCACAACGCCATGGCGAAAAAAAGGATGCCATGCAGGCAAAAAATCTTTGGCGGTATTCTCTGCGGTATCACCACTATCCACCAGAAAGTTCCCTTCAGGGTGTTCAATCAAATAAGTAAAGATGGGTAAATTCTCCACCCAATCTTTATCCATCAACATATCAATTTTACGGCGAAAAGGACCTTTGCCTTCTTCTCCGCAATGGTGGTGTGGGCGAATGGAAACTGTTCCAGTTTGAATCGGCGTGACGCGTATCATGATGGTCTCTCTCTATCAATGTTGAATGAGTCTTTCGGTACATCTATCTCATGGAATCTGTCACGAGGACGGTCTCATGACACGTTCAGCCATTCGAAGAACAATGGCTTTGGGGGAAAGTGGGGACATATAAGACATCGCGAGATTCTTGAAACCATGAACCGCAACGCCACGGTGCTGGCGGTTGATTTTTTGTACAACGAACTGAGCGACATCGGTTGCAGAAGCTGTGTTTTGATCTGCAAAATTATTGGAATTCACCCCATTGGCTGCGGAGGCAAATCCTGTTTTCGTCGCGCCAGGACAAATGGCGAGAACGTCCACTCCTGTATGTCTTAACTCAAATGCCAGTGCTTCACTGAGACTTAAAACATAGGATTTGGTTGCCGCATACACCGCCATCCAAGGCAAAGGCTGAAAAGCGGCCGTTGATGCGATATTGACGATTTTCCCTTGATTGCGGGCAATCATCTGAGGCAAGACGGCATGTGTTAACTCGGTTAATGCTGTCATATTCAATTGAATCGTTTGATGATATTGACGCCATTCAACATCCTGAAATAACCCAAAATCACCACATCCCGCATTGTTCACCAAGATGTCGATCGGCTGTTGATCCAGCTTGGTGGTCAGTGCGCTGACTGCATTGGGTTGACACAAGTCTTGGGCAATCACCGTCACTTGAATGCGATATTGCTGTTGTAGATCTTGGGCGAGTTGGCTCAGTTTGTTTGCACTGCGTGCGACTAAAATTAGATCCATCCCATCTTTGGCCATGAGTTTGGCCAGCTCTAATCCGATTCCACTTGATGCACCAGTGATCAATGCTGTAGACATAGTTGGCTCCTTTATTTCGGTTGATGGATGCGCTGAGTTACGTGAGGAACATCATCATCCAGCCAACGTGCACCTTGATGATCAACAACGAGGATTTCTTCGAATTTGGCGCCGCCACCCTGCCAGCCGATGTGTGGCTCAATCGCCCAGAGTCCGATTTTTGATCCGATATTTTCAGGCGTGAGTGCTGCCGAAAATCCAGTTTTTAAGAATTGAAGGTTTGTTTCAATGGAGAACCAGCCACTCGATCCAATCGGAATACGTTTGGCTTTTGGGTGATTCGCTTTTAGGCGAAAGACACGATGTCCAAGCACACAAAATGGATAGCGGGCATGGATATTGTCAAAGCCGCGTTGAGCAATGAGATGATTGATCTCAAACCAAATTTCTTTAGGTGTCATAGACGAAGCAAACAATGCGGGGATTGTTTGACGAAGCTCAAGCAGGAAACTCATGGCTTCCTCCATCGCGACATTGGGTGTCATGGACAGCGTATATCCCACATCTGCGGTATATCCATCAATGACAGGAGAGACATCTAGAATCACCACATCGCCATCCTTCAAACAACGTTCGCTAGGATGGTAATCCCCATATCCCGTATAACCATCAAAGCGAGAATGATCACCGAACCATGCAAAAGGACGGTGCAGGAAGCGTTCAGAGCCTGCTTTTCGTAAATAATCTTCCAAGAGTGATGCGGCTTCGAGTTCAGTCATTCCAAGATGAAGTTGCTCGCCAACCTGAGTTACACAGTCATAAGCGATCCGTTGAGCCTTCTTAAATCCTGCCTGAGCTTCTGCCATCAATATCTCAGAAGTATCTGGTGTCAATTTGGAACCTTGTTTAGCAACAAAACGATAAACGTGATCCAGAACCCCAGCAGGTTTATCTCGATAACCAATGGCCATGTTTGCCTCTCGAATCTGTTCAAAGTT
>JAGWUI010000078.1 GCA_028868515.1 Gammaproteobacteria bacterium | reverse complement strand
ATACAATGGAATTCCGAAAGAATCGTTTCCCTTGTTTTTAAAAGAATGTGAGTTTAGATTTAATTACGGGACACCAAAACAGCAGCTCAAAACACTACGATTTTGGTGTAAAATTTAACCTGATCTAGTACAGCCCCTCCCAAATTATTTGCTTTTAGCTTTGAAAAGCCCATCACGCCATTATTTATTGAACCATTAGAAATAAGCGGAACAACTCCGCCTTCAAAAATGATTTCATCGTTCTTCAATTTATAATACTTTGTTGGATTGATATTAAACAAATCCCCCAGTTTAAACTCCCCCCACTCAACATTCTCTAACATCTTGTTGAGTGAGGCATCTACTTTCCCAGCTCGCTATCCCCACCTTGTTTAAGTAAAGTGCTGATTTCCCAAGCGAGATAATCACTGACGGTTTTCTTAAAATCAGCTAAAGTTGGCTTGCTGTCAATCGGTGCTGATTGATTCCAGTCACAGCCATTTTTAGGGTCTACTGTTCCTTCAAAGTATTCTTTCTTACTAAAAAATCTAAGTTTCTTCTCACCGAAACGCACCAAATCTACCACTTCTTGATAGCGCTCTTTGGCGTTATCGGTATCTTTTAGGTTATTAGTGGCTTTTTTACGCGCCGTCCGTGTGTAGCCATCATGACTAAAGTCGATGAATTTAACCGTATTATCAGCATGATGTGCTTCACCTGCTTTCAGAACATAAATATAGGTCTGTACACTGGATTTTCCGACAAAAATATCAATTGGCATTTTAATACTGGCAAGTAATGTATGCTTTTCTAAGATGCGAGTATTAAACTCTTTGGCTTTACCACTGCCTGCCGACCCTTGAATAATCAACGCAGCATAGCCTTTTTCCATCATATTTAAGGCTTTTTCCACAAAAACCATGCCGTTACCTGCCTGTGAATACGGCGGATTGAGAACAAAAGCATCAGCAGGGAATTTGTCTTCCGTTCTACCAAAGCCGTATTTACCCTTAAATGTTAAAGAGTCTAGATTCAGCAAGTTAGAACTACCATCACCCATTAAAATCATATTCAGTACCGCCAACATATATACGTTAGTCAGTACCTCTAAACCAAGTAATTGATTTGCCTTGATATGTGCCTGTTTTTGGCGTAATTCTTCAGGGGATTGAATATTGTTTTTTGCATCAATCAACATCTCATTCATTGCAGCGACCAACAGCCCTGCTGAGCCTGTGGCAAAGTCCCACACATAGCTGTCTTTATTCACTCGTGCCAGTTTAGCCAACAGTGTTGATACATAAGACGGCGTTAAAACTACGTCATTAAGTTTGTCTTGAGTAAAACCAAGCCAGCCATACATTTCATTAAACAACTTACCCGTAAAGTCAGTGGTCAAGCCGATTTTGTAATAAATCCCCAAGTCATCAACAATCTTAGTAAACACACGCTTTAATTGACTTTCACCATCTTTAGCTTTGTTGATATTTTCACTTAATAGCGTGTTCGCTAGGGTGCGTGTAATCAGCTCTTTTTTCTCACTTGGAACATGGCGAGCCTCTAAAAATGCGTTAATTTTTCTAAGGATAATATCGCCATCCGTATTGCCTTTTTCAAAAGAAGAGCTTAATTCATCTGTTTCCAATGGTTTAACTTTACCTTCAACGCCCAATGTCGCAATAATCGTTGCTGCAACTAGATAAACACGCTCATTTTCCCCTAAACCTTTTTCATCTCGATAAATATCATTATTTAATCGAACAAGACTAATATCAATTTCACGCTCACGTTGCGCTTTTATTTTTTCTAATTGTTCAGCACTCAGACTTAGGTTCTTTACCTGCTCGATAAAAGCATCAAAATGTGAATCTGCTAAAAAAGAAAAGTCATCAAATTCACCGACCTTTTGTCCGACCCCTAGATTGGTTTTAGATACATAATAAACCCCGATTTGGTGCTGTATCTTGTTTTGTGCATCTTTATGACCTGTCATGCCAATCGCAATAACATGCTGATAATCAGTATAGTGCAAGATGGCATGGGCATAATGCACTGCACCATTGACCGCATAATCTTTAATATGCTTAAAGTTCAGTGTGCCATCTGCGTTATGAATATCAACCTGACCATCACTATTGAGTTTTTCGAGTTTGTCTTTATAGCCCTTGTACTCAATTAAAATTGGATAAAACTCACCATATTTGTTCTGTAGTATCAATTTGGCATCGGGGCGATTACCGCCTTTGCCGCCCTGCTTACTTTCGTAATCTTTAAGGGCTTTGTCGACACTGGCATTCAGTGCTTCTTGTTCTAACTTGTAATCTACACCGTATGACTTTAACCAACCATTGGCTAAATCAGCAATATTAGGTTCTATAGATTGTATTTTGTTGACCGTCTGCCGCTTATTAACCATATAAAAATATCCTTAAAATCAATCTACAAAAATCTGCCTCAACACCCTTCGACAAGCTAATAGTTCTTAAGTGTTAACTCAATCATAATAACCACGACACGCAAGCACT
The DNA here is from genome assembly GCA_028868515.1 of Gammaproteobacteria bacterium. Lineage (GTDB taxonomy): Bacteria > Pseudomonadota > Gammaproteobacteria > Pseudomonadales > Moraxellaceae > Aquirhabdus. The sequence goes on along the minus strand of JAGWUI010000078.1, from coordinate 1,344 downwards.
ATGAAATCAGCATCAGTCGCTGCATAGACTAAGCGATGCTGATCATCAATTCGCCGACTCCAAAACCAGCAATGGTTCTGGCTTACCAATTCCCTCAAAAGGGTCTCGAATAACTGCGTTAATCAATAAGTTAATGCGCTTCAGCGTCTTTCGATCCTGCCCTTGCCAATATTGATAATCTTCCCAAGCAGTCGGTGTAAACAACAAAACTCGACTCACTCTGCAGTATCCAAATCACGTCTGACAGCCTGAGCATCACGATACTCAGCAATAGATTTTGCTACATGTACAGCATTTTCGGGTGAAGACATTAAGTGTAGGGTTTCAATCAAACTATTATAATAATCCTGTCTCATCACTACGACATTTGGCTCATCAGAGTGCGTGACGGTGTTCACATCAGCATCATCAATTTTCTGATACTTTGCAGCCAGTCGATCAAACACCTCTATTGCAGGTTTTGTACGACCCGCATCAGCATCAGCCAAACCACGAGTGATTGAAGTATCAAGCGCTACCAGACGCATTTCTCGTTCCTGAACGAGTCGTACGCCTTCACGCAACACTTCACTTTTTGAACCGTAGCGACCAGATTCAACTAATTGCGCGACATAACCTTCTAATGGTTTTCCTAAATCCGCACTAATCATATCCACGCTCTATGAAAGATGTGACGACTAGCGTAAACAATTTAATAACTATTATCAAATCTTCTTCAACGTATACAACTCAGGATGCGCCGCATCAATCGGTTGGCACGACGGATCATATTTAACGAGACTGTCCGCCTTCACTGCAAAACACTGAATATTCCCTGGCACAGCACTATCCACCTGAATCTGAATCAAGGTCTGATCGTTATTCACAATCCAACTGCCATTGGACTCAGGTTGTTTTGCCTCATTTAAACCTTGTCGAAGATAAGTTTGATTTAATGTAAATGTTGCATCAGCGCGTAGATTAATCGACGTCTTACTCGTCATTTGAGGATCGTTGGTTGGTAGTACACCTTCATATTGCCCCACAAGTGCTGCTGGACGAATCGCAACAACGGGTTCGGCTTTGGTTCTCGCAGCATCTTCTCGTTCAGCTTTTTCTGCGTTTTCACGTTTACCACAAGCCACGCACAAGCTCGCAATCAACAAACTGATACCGACCCAACGCATCGACGAATTAATCTTCATACCAATCTCCAAAACAACAAATTTCTAGGGGCTGTAGTAGAACAGGTTAAATTTCCGTCCAAATCAGCAGTGTTTTTAGCTGCTCTTTGGGCGACCCATAATTAAATCTAAACTCACATTCTTTAAGAAACAAGGGAAAGGTTTTTCGGTCAATTCCGTT
>JAGWUI010000077.1 GCA_028868515.1 Gammaproteobacteria bacterium | reverse complement strand
CAATTTGAAAAAGTTTACACCGAAGGCATTACCAAGCTCACAGCTGAAGATGTGACTTACGCTGAAGAACTTGGCTATCGCATCAAACACCTCGGTATTGCCAAACGTACCGACGCAGGCTTTGAGCTTCGAGTTCACCCAACGTTGATTCCAGAACATCGCTTGATCGCCAACGTCAACGGCGTAAAAAATGCCGTGCTTGTCCACTCTAATGCCGTTGGTCCAACCTTGTACTACGGCGCTGGCGCTGGCGCTGGACCAACCGCTTCTGCGATCGTCGCAGACGTTGTGGATTTGGTTCGTGCATTGGGTCAGCAAGGTGCGGGGCGTGTACCACACTTAGCGTTCCAACCTGACGCGCTGATCAACACACCAATTTTGGCGGCAGATCAAATGCATACTGCGTACTATTTACGCTTATCTGCGCAAGATCACCCAGGTGTGTTATCTGATGTCACAGGCATCCTCAGCCGTGCAGGCATTAACATCGATGCGATCTTGCAAAAACCAATTCAAGAAAAAGGCAATGTTCCTGTCATTATCCTGACTCAGCCTGTACTTGAAGCAACGATGAATACTGCAATCCGCGAGATTGAAGCGCTGGCTGCAATTGAAGCACCTGTGGTTCGTATCCGTTTAGAAACTCTAGATGGTTAATACAAATCGTTGATTTTGAATTAGCGGAAATGAAAGCCCTCGGTAAAATCGGGGGCTTTTTTATGCTGAAATGATTGACGTCAGTAGAGTGCGACCTGTGGTCGCCCTATCAACATTCAACAAGGAGGCGACCACAGGTCGCCCGTACATTTTTGGTTATCTCTTTTGCAATCAATCAGAAAAAATATAACTATATAAAGTGTGCTGATGTGTGCTGATCAGATGTCGTCAAATCTCCCTACATCCCTCTTTCTCTAAAGAGGGATCTCCCAGCGAATCCAAAACCTGCATGCCCCACTATTAAGTCCTTCTCTTTAGAGAAAGAGGTTCGACAACGGATGTTTAAAGTAAAAAATCATCCGCCAGAGCAAAATCCATTTCGTCCCTTACCCCACAATTCATGCAAATTTTGCTCGACTAAACGCACCATAATAGAGACAATATTCAATTCATATTGACTACATTCGTTCAGATCTTATGCAATACGCCTCAACTCGTGGACATGCCACCGCACAAAACTTCTCCGAAATCCTTCTAGCGGGTCTCGCACCTGATGGCGGTCTGTATTTGCCGCAATCTTATCCACAAGTGACCCAAGATGAACTCAATGCTTGGCGCTCATTGTCCTATGCAGAGCTCGCATTTGAGGTGCTACGCAAATTTGCAACGGATATTCCAGAAGCAGACTTAAAAGCACTCGTTGAAAAAACGTATACCGCCAAAGTCTATCGCAATGCACGTGTCGATGAAGATGCAAGCCAAATTACTCCGCTTCGCACACTTGAAGACCAAAATGGTCGCAAACTGATTCTGCAAGCACTATCAAACGGCCCAACCCTTGCATTCAAAGACATGGCGATGCAACTACTCGGCAACCTGTTTGAATACACACTAGAGAAACAAAAAGAAGAACTGAATATCTTCGGTGCAACATCAGGCGACACAGGCAGCGCAGCAGAATACGCGATGCGCGGCAAGCACGGTATCCGTGTATTCATGCTGTCTCCGCATAAAAAAATGAGTGCATTCCAAACTGCACAAATGTTCAGCTTACAAGATCCTAATATTTTCAATATCGCAGTCGAAGGTGTATTCGATGATTGTCAGGATATGGTCAAAGCCGTATCCAACGATCATGCGTTCAAGAACAAACAAAAAATCGGCACAGTCAATTCGATCAACTGGGCACGCGTTGTCGCACAAGTGGTGTACTACTTCCGTGGTTACCTGAGTGCAACCACCAGCAATGATCAAAAAGTATCATTCACAGTTCCATCAGGTAATTTTGGTAATATCTGTGCGGGCCACATCGCGCGCATGATGGGTTTACCGATCGAAAAACTGGTTGTTGCAACCAATGAAAACGATGTACTTGATGAGTTCTTCCGCACAGGCATTTATCGCGTGCGTAAGTCTGCTGAAACTTGGCATACCACCAGCCCATCCATGGATATTTCCAAAGCATCTAACTTTGAGCGTTTTATCCATGACTTATTGGATGGAGATACTGACCGCGTTGCGGCATTGTTCCGTAAAGTTGAAACCATCGGTGGTTTTGATCTGTCAGGTCAAGCTGGTAGTGATGGCGACGAGTTCAACAAAGTCTCTAAATTTGGATTCCAATCTGGCAAATCAGTACATGCTGATCGTTTGAATACCATCCGTCTCGTTGAACAAAAATATGGCATCACCATCGATACCCATACCGCAGATGGCATTAAAGTTGCGCTAGAGCATATTGAAGATGGTGTACCGATGATCGTGCTCGAAACTGCTTTAGCTGCAAAATTCAACGAAACCATTCAAGAAGCACTTGGACGTGATGCCGAGCGCCCTGCTGGTTTTGAAAACATTGAAGCACTTCCGCAGCAATTTACGGTAATGGCTGCTGATGTGACTCAAATGAAGGCATTTATTGCAGCGCACACTATGCTATAAATAAAAGAATGATTTGAGGAAGACAAGGATGTCCAACTCAAGCCATCTAGTGCTATGATCGGTTAAACCGATAGAAGAAAATGCCCATTACGGATTTTTGGAGCAGTGTAGTCTCATGACGAAAGAAAAAAAGAGGCTTGGTATTTTCAGTTTCTTTTCTGAACCTGAAAATCTATTACAAAAGAAACTCGAAGATCACCGAACTTTTAGTGCGATCATGTTTGCCATGACTGCACTCGTTGGTACATCTCATTGGGTCTGGGATTATGTCACTGATCCGATCGGCGCACAAAACACCATTTTCTTACGGCTTCTATTTTTAGTGCTCTTTGCTTATTCTTTTGCGTTTCTGCATGTCAAAAGCCGCCGTGCTCTAGAATTTGCTTCTGTAATAATCGGCTTACTGCTACTCATCAATTACGTCGAGATTCTCAATCGACTCAATACTGGAATGGTCTACGGTATTGGGGGGTTTGTTTTTTTTCTATTTCTGCCATTACTCATGTTTCAAGGCTTTTCAATCCGTGTCAGTGCGATTAGTACATTTTTGTTTGCTGCGTTTCCACAAATTCTGGCGCTTCTCGGTGTTGCGCATCACTTCCAGCATGCTCAATATGCAGTGCTGATCTGGCCTGCGGCGATTGCCATGACCTTGACTCATTATGCTTTTGCTCAAAATTATCGCTTCAGATTTGACTCTGAAACCGCACTTGAATTTGCCTCCAATACGGATCCTTTAACAGGTGTGAGCAATCGTCGATACTTTGTCCCCAGAATTCGCCATGAACTCATCCGTAGTCAACGTTTTGAACACCCTGTATCTCTGATTGTGCTAGATATCGATAATTTCAAAAGAATTAATGATGTGTATGGGCACTCTACAGGTGATGCAGCCATCTGTGCGCTGGCCAATATCTGCCGAAAAATGGCACGCCAGATTGATTTTGTTGCACGATTAGGCGGAGATGAATTTGCCATTCTCCTCCTTGAAATTGGTTTAGAAGATGCATTTGTTGTCGGTGAACGTATTCGTGTAGCGGTCGAAAATACGCCAATTAAGAGCTTTGAAGGTATGGATGTCAAATTCACAGTCAGTATTGGCGTTGCGCAACAACCTACTGGCAATATGTCAGAAGAATGGCTCATTGAGCTGGCTGATGCTGCAATGTATGACGCCAAAACAGCAGGTCGTAATCGTGTAGTGAGCTCGACTCGAGGAGCTCACCCCATCACGATGACTGAAATATAAGGTGTCCAGCACATTAGTCAATGACTTAATGTAAACTCGGTTAGGAGCGTTTTGGAGCAATCGTCTGGTGAAAATCAAGCAAGTTGCTTCGCACTTTTTAGAGTTACTCGCTGAACCTGAACCTCTACTCAAACAGAAATGGGAGGATCATCGTTCACTGAGTCTAGTCATGCTTATTGTCACTGCTTTTCTGGGTCCTCTAGAGTGGTC
>JAGWUI010000094.1 GCA_028868515.1 Gammaproteobacteria bacterium | reverse complement strand
AAGCCTGTTGATACCGCTGACACAGAACTATTGGTATTACTTAAGCCTGTTGATACCGCTGACACAGAACTATTGGTATTACTTAAGCCTGTTGATACCGCAGATACCGAACTGTTGGTATTACTTAAGCCTGTTGATACCGCTGACACAGAACTATTGGTATTGCTTAAGCCTGTTGATACATTGCTTAAGTTACTGCTCACTGCAGATACCGAACTATTGGTATTGCTTAAGCCTGTCGAAACCGCGCTCAAGTTACTGCTCACTGCAGATACTGATGTATTGGTGTTGCTTAAGCCTGTTGAAACATTACTTAAGTTACTGCTCACTGCAGAGACTGAACTATTCGTATTGCTCAAGCCTGTCGAAACACTGCTCAATGCTGCTGAGACACTACTTAAGTTCGTTGATACCGCTGAAACACTACTGTTGGTATTGCTTAAGCCTGTTGAGACATTGCTTAAGTTGCTGCTCACCGCAGACACCGAACTATTGGTGTTACTTAAACCTGTCGAAACACTGCTCAATGATGCAGAGACACTGCTTAAGTTCGTCGATACTGCACTCAAGCCTGTTGAGACATTACTTAAGTTGCTGCTCACTGCAGATACCGAACTATTGGTATTGCTTAAGCCAGTCGAAACATTACTCAATGATGCAGATACGCTGCTCAAGTTCGTCGATACTGCACTTAAACCTGTCGAGACATTACTTAAGTTACTGCTCACTGCAGATACTGAGCTGTTTGTATTACTCAAGCCAGTCGAAACATTGCTCAATGATGCAGAGACACTGCTTAAGTTTGTTGAAACTGCACTTAAATTTGTTGATACCGCTGATACTGAACTATTGGTGTTGCTTAAGCCTGTTGAAACACTACTCAATGATGCAGATACACTACTTAAGTTCGTTGAAACTGAACTTAAACCGCTCGACACTTTACTTAAACTACTAGAAACCGCACTTAATCCTGCAGATTCCGCACTCAAACCACTCGACACGCTACTCAGGTTTGCTGAAACCGCACTTAAATTTGTTGATACCGCTGATACAGAACTATTTGTATTACTCAAACCCGTTGATACAGCGCTAAACGCTGTTGATATACTACTAAAAGCACTTGAAATATTACTAAAACTTGTTGAAATCGTACTAAAACCATTCGAGATCGCACTAACCACAGAATATTGTGCATACAACTGCGAGCCATTAATCGCATCTGTACTTGTCGCAGAAACAACACCAGCAGCCACATTCTGAATTTGTCGTTCGTTACCAGACGAACCGACAGAGACTATACCATTCGCACTTCCAGACGCCTCAATACCAGCAATTGTGCCAACACCATAACTACCTGTATGCACAGCACCTGTAGTAGCTCCAGTACCAATCGCAACATCACCCTGGTTGACAGCTTTTGATTGCCCACCGATTGCCACAGAATTGATACCAGAAGCAATCGCACCTGCAGTCGCATTACCGCCAATTGCTGTTGCACCATTTTTTGACGCTTGTGCATACGTTGCACTACCTGATCCACCAGAGCCAATCACCGTCGTATATGCAGCACTTGCGTTAGCAGCAGTGCCAATCGCCAAAGCATTAGCAGCAGTTGCTTGCGCAGCAGCACCTACAGCAGTAGAACCATCGCCCGTTGCCGTTGAACCAGCACCTATTGCAGCAGCTGCAAATCCTGTCGCTGTCGTAGCCGTGCCAAAAGCAGTATCAAAAGCACCTTTATTTGTAAACGTCCCTGCTATTCCTCCCGTACCATTTGCTCCAGCACCTGAATAAGAAGCTCCAGCAAGTGCTTGCACACCAATCGCCACTGAACCATCCCCTGAAGCAGTAGACTGATATTTACCAGAGACAATCGTCTTACCAGTCATTGCTTGAAATAAGATAGTACCCGTACCAGTTTGAGACTTTCCATTAACATTAGCCGTATAAGTACTAAGAGCAACTTTATCGAGATCATCTCCACCAATTGCAACACTCGAATTCCCTCCAGCAACAGTATTATTTCCGAGAGCTGTTGATTGATCTCCTGACGCTGCCGTGAAAGCACCTATCGCAATAGACTGATTAGTTCCTGACGTGACCGTAGCTTGATTTCCAATCGCAAGAGACTGATTTGACTGAGCAAAAGACCCTCCACCAAGAGCAATAGAATTATTGCCAGTCGCGGTAGCACTTCCTCCAGTTGTATCACAATTACCTGGTGCAATAGAATCGCTTGAAGTACTACCACCTCCGTTTAACGCACAATTAGACCCAATCGCAATTGCACCAGTATTTGCAGTCGCAGTATCTGCACTATTCGCCGCATAAGTCGCATAGGCAGTTTCCCCATGCAAAAACACCACACTGACTGCAATCGCAACCAATGAACGTGTGATCGTAATTGGGGGGTAAGTAGATTTTTGTTCAACGCCACCATCTGCACTGACTGCTTCAGTAGCAGCAACAGAAGAATGGTTATCCTTACCATGAGCTTTGGTAATTTCTGATACAGCAACCCAAATGTTGTGTGCCTTGCTCCAGATGACGCGATAAACCTTATTCATATACAACATCCCAAATATTCAAATCTATTCTTCACACCATCGGTCAAAATGGCACACAATTCCGCCACAGCAATTTATAAAATTTAACTTTTTGTATTAAATGAAATTTTTCAAATGCACAAACCAACGCTAAACACATGTACAAAAAACATACTACAGGGCTAATCATGAAGCAAAACTACTTCAAAAAAGTGACATAGTTCACAAAAAAATAGGGCGTACACCCACTATCGCATACTTTACACGCACAATTTTTTTCGTCAACCACACAAAAAAAACACAATAAGACCTATCACCAACAACAAAGATGCGCAAGACACTGAATATTAATGGAATTTATTTCCCAAATGATAATCGATCGTAACTTGTTGGTTACATAAAAGTTTTCTTTTTAATCGTGTAATTTATATACATTTTACTCATCATCCAAAAACAACCATTCATCGATCATACTTCAGTCAGCTAATAACAGCCGTCTTCGAAGTAATGCAAGATTAGATAGTGTATTTTCATCTTCTGGCTGACGCTCCAGTGCAACAGTCAACCAATGCTCTGCCTGAACCAAATCCTCTTCCAACAAATAAGCCCCACCAAGGTTATTCGGCAAATCCAAAATACTCGAATCTAACGACCATGCTCGCAGTAATTGTGCAGAGGCTCTCTGTTGCACTGCCAAACGACAAGTGCCATACATAAACCAACCTGCAGCCTCATCAGGACGATGAATAGTCCAATACTCAGCGATAGGCAGCGCCAAAGCATACTTTGCAAAGACAAGTACCATCACGCGACACCAGCCTAACGAATCCGCCAAAACAGGATGACCCGCAAAAGCCTTGGCATACCAATCAAGCGCACCCTCCACATCCGATTGCGCACGCAAAACATAGGCCATTTGATACTGAGCTGGGGCAAAATCAGGCGCAATTCGTAGTGCGTGCTGCACTGCACCCATCGCATCATCGTAATTTTTGAGCTCAAGCGCTAACTGACTTTGCAACACCCAGTTTTCCGCAGACAGAGGATCTACACTTCGTGCCACTTCAAGAACATCGAACGCCGTATCCCAATCTTGGGTATAAAGTAAATTTCCTACTTTCTCACTCAATTCCGACATACAACTGGCTCACAAAGACGTAGTTTTTCTATTTTTGAAGGGCTGGAACAACTATCGGACAACCTTTAAGCTGCGCCTGCTGACTGACAGCATCACGCTGACCTAATAGTCGTGCATAAGCAGCATGCGTTCCCGATGAAGACTGCCCTGTGCTGAACGTCACACTCGGACTCCATCCCCAACCAAAACCACTACCACCAAAAGCACCCAATCCAAAACCTATGCCTGAAAAAATACGATGTGGCTCATCGACACCATTGCGCAAATAAGTATCAATACGCGCATACTCTGTACGCAAAGCATTACAATCCAATGACTGATAGTCAGTCACAGGAACATAAGTCGGTTGAATAGGTTTGGAAGCACATCCAGACAAACTTGCAGCAGCGA
>JAGWUI010000048.1 GCA_028868515.1 Gammaproteobacteria bacterium | reverse complement strand
CCTTGTCACCAGTGCATTGCCGTATGCCAATGGCCCGATTCATTTAGGTCATTTGGTCGGTTACATCCAAACGGATATTTGGGTGCGGGCGATGCGTGCACAAGGTCATCAAGTGACTTATGTCTGTGGCGATGATGCGCATGGTACTGCGATCATGCTCAAAGCAGAAGCGAATGGCGTGACGCCTGAACAGCAAATCGCACAAGTTCAGCGTGAGCATGAGCGCGACTTTGCGGGTTTCTATGTCGGTTTTGATCAATATCATTCTACGCACAGTGAAGAAAATCGTAAGCGTTCGCGTGAAATTTACCTTGCTAATCGTGATGCAGGCCATATCACGTCACGTCCAGTGCGTCAGTTGTTTGACCCTGAAAAAGGTCTGTTCCTTGCCGATCGTTTTATCAAAGGCGAATGCCCAAAATGTGGTGCAAAAGATCAATATGGCGATTCCTGTGAAGTCTGCGGCAGTACCTACAATGCAACTGAACTGAAAAATCCATTCTCAACACTCAGCGGCGCTGCGCCTGTTGAAAAAGAATCAGAGCATTATTTCTTCCAATTGCCAAACTTCACGGACTTCCTGCAAGAGTGGACGCGCGGTGAAGGTCGCTTGCAAAGCAGTATCAGCAATAAACTCGGTGAGTGGTTCGAATCAGGTTTGACTGATTGGGATATTTCGCGTGATGCGCCGTATTTCGGCTTTGAAATTCCTGATGCACCGAATAAGTATTTTTATGTATGGGTCGATGCGCCAATTGGTTATATGGCGAGTTTTGAGCATCTGTGCGGCAAGCGCCACGATTTAGATTTTGATGAATATTTTGCCAAAGACAGCAAGACTGAGCTGTATCACTTCATTGGAAAAGACATCGTTTATTTCCATTCATTATTCTGGCCTGCAATGCTGGAAGGCGCGGGTTATCGCACCCCAACCGCGATTTTTGCCAATGGTTTCTTGACTGTTAATAAAGAAAAAATGAGTAAGTCGCGCGGTACGTTCATTAAAGCAGAAACGTACTTAGAACATTTAAATCCTGAATATTTGCGTTATTACTTCGCCAGCAAATTGTCGGATACCGTTGAAGATATTGACCTGAATCTTGAAGATTTCACGTTGAAAGTGAATAGCGATTTGGTGGGTAAAGTGGTCAATATTGCCAGCCGCTGTGCAGGTTTTATCAGCAAGAAATTTGATGGCAAATTGTCGCCAACATCAAGCGAACCACAATTGCTCAAAGACTTTATTGACGCAGGCGCAGCGATTGGGCAAGCGTATGAGCAGCGTGAGTTTAGCCGTGCAATTCGCGACATCATGGCGCTAGCTGATCGTGCAAATCAGTATATTGATGAGAAAAAACCGTGGGCACTTGCGAAGATCGAGTGCATGGAACACGAAGTTCATGCGGTCTGCTCAACGGGTCTTAACTTGTTCCGTCAATTGATGATTTACTTGTCACCAATTCTGCCAATCATGGCATCACAAGTTCAGTCGTTTTTGAATTTGAAATCAATGGATTGGGATAGTCGTTTCGACATTATGCTTGATCATCGTATTGAAACTTTCCAACCATTAATGCAGCGTGTTGATAAAGACAAAGTGGACTTAATGGTTGAAGCATCCAAAGAAACTTTAGGTGCGTCTGCTGCTGTACCTGTTGCCAAGAAAACAGAAACTAAGAAAGCCGATACCAAGTCAACCAAAGCTCCTGCACCAGAAGCTGCTGGTGGTGTGATTGGTATTGAAGATTTCCTCAAAGTCGAACTTCGTGTTGCCAAAATCCTCAATGCAGAAACCGTCGAAGGTTCTGACAAGTTGCTGCAACTGACTCTGGATGCGGGTGAGGCAGAGCCGCGTACCGTATTTAGTGGTATTCGCGGTGCGTATGCGCCTGAAGCCTTGATCAATCGCTTGACGATTGTGGTCGCGAACCTTGCGCCGCGCAAAATGCGCTTTGGTATGTCTAACGGTATGGTGTTGGCGGCGGGCAATGATGATGGGATTTTCTTATTGTCACCTGATAGCGGCGCGAAAGCGGGTGATCGTGTGAGCTGATTTCTGTACGATTGGCGAATGTAAAAAAGGGGCTGATTTTAAAAATCGGCCCCTTTTTTTGCAGGAATGAATAATCACGAACTTAGCTCATTGAGCCTGCGGTTATTGAGCTTGTCGAAATATCGAAATGTGCGGTATTTGATTAGGCTTAGCACTTCGACAAGCTCAGCGAGCTAGATTAGGGAGTTGGAAATGATGGCGGTAGTATTTTTCGCTATTAATGACTGATGCGGTTAATAAATGCCAACTGATGAGGATGAAAAAAGTGTTTAACTAAGCCCGAATTTTCTGAAAAGTTTGGTTCGCTCAATAGTCGAGATTATCGGAATGAAAAAACAGTTCAATATTGCGGGTGTAGAGGTTTTTGTTGAAGGTGAAGGGACTGAGACAATAGTGATGATTCATGGTTGGCCTGATACCTATCGTATTTGGTCAAAACAAATCCATTTCTTTAAGAAAAATTATCGCTGCGTTTATTTTACATTTCCTGGTTTTGATGTCAGTCAGCCACGCCGAGCGTATTCATTAGTTGAAACAACGGAAATCTTGCGTCAGATCATTGATCAAGTCAGTCCAGATCAAAAAGTGAATTTGATGTTGCATGATTGGGGCTGTTTCTTTGGTTATCAGTACTATATGCAATATCCAGATCGCGTCTCAAAGATTGTTGGAATTGATATTGGTGATGCGAAGTCTAAGGAGTTTTTGCAGTCGTTGACCACTAAAGCTAAAGCGATGATTTTCAGTTATCAAATGACTTTAGCGGGCGCTTGGAAATTAGGTGGCGCAGCGGGTGATAAGATCGCGCGCGCTACGGCAAAGTTTCTAGGTGCACAGGCTGATCCACACCATATTGGCGCAGATATGGGGTATCCATATTATATTCAATGGTTTGGTGCTTATGGTTCTTATAAAAAAGCCAAAAACTTTAAGCCTGAATGTCCCATGTTTTTTGCCTATGCATTGAAAAAACCGTTTATGTTTCATTCTAAGCAGTGGACACAGGCTCTAGCTGCACAGCCTCAGAATCAAGTTGCTGCCTTTAAGTCTGGGCATTGGGTGCAGGTCGAGGCAGCGGATGAATTTAATCGGCAAGTTGGAGCGTGGTTGGCTTCATAGATTCATAGGATAGTTATGTTTGCAAGGATGCTCATGGCTGCATTTATTATGTGTAGAGGTATATTTGTTGGTGTTTTTTGTGCTGTAGCCAGCATAAGCTTTGCAGCACAAAATTTATCAGAGCAAACAAGTTTGTTGATCCAGCAAGGTAGAACTGATGACTTTCTTGGTAACTCCTCTAAAGCTATTAATGAGTTTAGACAAGCGCTAATGATTGAGTTGTCAAATCCAGCAATGAGAGGCGAGAAAATTCTAGAAACCTTTAATTTATATGGTGAAAGTTATAGCCACATTGGTTTATTCAGTATTTCTCAAGATCGGGATAAAGACGAGAAATTATTGAGAGCAATTGCAGAATACGCTGTGCAAAAGAAGAACATTCAAATGGCGCAAATGACTCACGGTCTTTTACTTATTTTTGGAGAGAAAAAATTTGGAATCCCGAGTAAAGGCATTCAATATAGCTATCTGCGCGCAGACCCATTGGAACCTACTTGTACACTAGAAAAGCCTTTACCTTCAATAGTTAATGTTAGTGAACTTGATAAGTTGGAACCTTGTCAGCAAAAACGTGCTTTTTTTAATATTGTTAATCCAGAGATTACTCCTGAAGTAAAAGCGTACCGTAAATTTGAAATTGATTTCTTTAATCAAGCTGTTCGCCCGTCAATTTGATTAAGCAATAAAAAGCTGAGATTAATCTCAGCTTTTTACATCGTTAAATTTAAGTCTATCAATTCGTACGGAAAAAATATTCGCGATAATATTTTAATTCGCGAATCGAATCACGAATGTCATCCAGCGCAAGATGACTAGAGTCTTTTTTCAATCCAGCCATGAGTTCCGGTCTCCAGCGACGCGCCAGCTCTTTGACTGAAGACACATCCAGATTGCGATAGTGAAAGAATTGTTCTAATTCAGGCATGAGTCGATGCATAAAGCGACGATCTTGGCAGATTGAGTTACCACACATTGGGGATTTTTTTGGCTCCACCCATTTTTTGAGAAACTCCAACGTTTCCAGTTCAACGTCACGTGCGGATTTAGTGCTACGGCGTACACGCTCGGTCAGTCCAGATTGTCCATGTTGGCGTGTGTTCCATTCATCCATTGCGTTCAGTACGATGTCTGGTTGATGGACGGCAAGCATTGGGCCTTCGGCTAAGATATTGAGGTTTTCATCGGTGACAATCGTCGCAATTTCAATGATCTGATCGTTGTCAGTATCTAGACCTGTCATTTCCAAATCAATCCAGATCAAACGCTGATGCGTTTTTGCGTTATCGTTTATTGTATCGTTTGCCATGAAAATCTCTATGTTTTGCGTGAAAGTGCTTATACTAGCAAGATTAGCATCATTATTGGATGAGATCGTTTCATGCGCTGTGATTTAATTCATCGTTTTTATCAATCGAAAGTTGTCATCGGTCAACTTTTGATGTTGGGTAAAGCATGGCTCTGATTCGTAAACGTCGTCTGACCAACCAGCAAACTCGTCGCATTGAAGCACAACAAACTCGCCGTATCGATGAAGAAGATACAGGCGATGGAGAGCTGCGAGAAGGGTTGATTATTGTCCATTACGGTCGTCAGTTGTTGGTACAACAAATCGACAGTGAGTCTGAGACCACAGCAGAAGCACTCGCAAAATTAACCGATCCAACTCAAACGGGTTCAACAGAAAAAACCATTTGGCGCTGTCATACTCGAACCAATTTGCCGATGTTGGTAACAGGAGATCGGGTTCGCTTCCAAGTCAATGAAAATACAGAACTTGGTGTGATTACTGCATTACATCCGCGTACAAGTCTGCTGACACGTCCTGATCGTTATCATAAGGTGAAACCTGTCGCTGCGAATGTGGATTTGATCGTTGTGGTTTTTGCTGCGCTGCCGATTCCATCGCCTTTATTGATCGATCGTTATCTGGTGGCCTGTCATCAGGCCGGTATCCCTGCATTACTCGTGCTAGGTAAGTCTGATTTATTAACCGAAGATGATGAGCTGAAAACATTGTTAGCGGAATATCACGGACTGGGATATGACACGCTGACTTTGCAGACTGATGGTGATCTATCTGACCTCATTGCAAAACTGACTGATAAAACAGTCGTCTTTGTCGGCCAGTCTGGCGTGGGCAAAAGCTCACTGATTAATGCATTAATTCCTGATGCAAATCTGAAGGTTAATATCATTTCTGAAAACTCAGCGTTGGGTCAGCATACGACAACGACGACGACATTGTTACCCTTACCGAATGGCGGTGCGTTGATTGATTCTCCAGGAATTCGTGAGTTTGGCGTCTGGCACTTGACCGTTGATGCGATCCGTCAGGGTTTTATTGAAATGTATCCTTATTACGGGATGTGTCGCTTCCGCAATTGCCTACATAAAAATGAACCAGGCTGTGCGCTGAGCGCGGCGGCGGCGGAAGGTAAAGTCTTGCCTCGTCGTTTGGCGAGCCTAAATCGATTGGAAGATGAAGCACGCGAAGCGGATAAAACGTCATAAATTTAAAATATCATGTGGAATGTGGCTTGAAAAAGCCTATACGCGTCATTATGAATAGATGACTGTTTTTCAATAAGCCTAGTTGAATCTGGCTTGTTGAAGTGCATCGAAATTTGTTTTAGTTTTTTTTTATTGCTGAAGGTGATTGTTTTGGAACGTTTTCTTGAATTCATGCAGCACCATCCGATTTTGTTTGGCATTTTCGGCGCACTCGCAGTTCTTTTCTTTATGCTAGAAAATCAGCGTAGTGGTCGTAAAATTTCGCCACAGGCATTGGGTGGTTTTGTTAATCGTGAAAAAGCAGTGATTATTGATCTGCGTGATGCCAAAGAGTTTCGTGAAGGTCATATCAGTGGAAGTCGTAATATCCCATTGAGTAGTCTAAAGAATCATCTGGAAGAACTGCGTGAAATTAAAGAGCCTATCGTGATGGTTTGTAAGATGGGTCAAACTTCAGGTGGCGCAGTACAGCAAGTGGGTGGAACAAACTTATATCGTCTCGACGGTGGGATTTTGGGCTGGCAAGGTCAAAACCTGCCGCTAGTGAAGTCGAAACGCGCTTAAGTCCCAGTTAGACAGAGAAGATGTGAGGTGAATCTAATGAACGCAGCAGTTGAAACGAACCATCCTTTAGTCACGATTTACAGTACACCTGTATGTCCATATTGTGTGCGCGCGAAACAATTATTGACGCGTAAGGGTGTTGCTTATCATGAGATTGACCTAAGTCGCGAACCTGCAGAAACACGTGTCGAATTAATGCAGCGTACTAAACAACGCACAGTACCACAGATTTTTATCAAAGACGTATTTGTTGGTGGTTTCGATCAACTCTATGCCTTAGAACAACGCGGTGAACTGGACAACATGCTGGCTGGATAAGCTGTCATTGTTCAGTTCTTTTAATGACTCTCAATACAAATAGGAAGCTATACAATGAGTGATGAACAACAAGTCGCCCCACAATCTGAAGTCCCACAAGCACAATTGGCTTTAGAGCGTATTTATCTGAAAGACTTGTCTTTTGAAGTGCCTAGTGCAAAAGTATTTACCAGCGAGTGGCAACCAGAGTTAAATATCAATTTGACCAGTAATGCTGAACAGCTAGATCCAACTCATTTTGAAGTGGTACTTAGCGTGACATTGACTGCAAATAATGGTGGCTCGCCAGCTTATATCGCAGAAGTGAAGCAAGCTGGTATTTTCTTAATTGAAAATGTTCCACAAGAGCAACTTCCTCAGTTGTTGGGTGCGTATTGCCCAAATATCTTGTTCCCATTTGTTCGTGAAGCACTGACAGATGTCATTACCAAAGGTAGTTTCCCGCAATTCTTGCTCGCACCAATTAATTTTGATGCCGCATTTGCAGAAAATTTACAACGTTTACAGCAAGAAGCTGCACCGACAGGTCATGCTTAATTGAACGTTTCGGCTCACAGATGTTGCTGAGTGTTGTGTGATGAATGTTGCATAACATATATTGCGAAATCACACATAAAAACCCACAATTGCTTGTGGGTTTTTTTATAAATTATTGAGTGAATTTTAATCCCCTTAAACCTTTTCTTGCGGCATGAGCGATGCTCGTGTGGCAGCTAAGTTTTTTAACCTAAAAATTGCAAAAGTAGGCGTTCTGATTTGAAATTAGATCTTGGATATGACATGCCAATAGATAACACGATTCAAAAAGCAGGCGATGTCACCACGAAGGTGATTGATAAAACTGTTCAACACTATGGTGGTATTTATGCTCCTGTAGATAAGTTGATTGATCAATCTATGGAGCGAATTCCGTATTTGATTGCAGCAGTTTTAGTGCTAGTGTTTTTTTGGCTGATAGGCAGATTATTTAAACATTTGGTCAAAAGAACATTCAATGGTCGTGTTCAGCGTCGACAGAATTTGGTCAAGGTGTTGAATCGTATTGGTTCGGCTGTCATTCTTTTTATTGGCATATTGGTGGCGATGGTCGTTGCAATTCCTGGATTTACAACGGCCAAAATGATTGGTGGTCTGGGAATTGGTTCGGTTGCGATCGGATTTGCTTTTAAAGATATGTTCCAAAACATGCTGTCGGGTCTTTTTATTCTTATTGCAGAGCCGTTTCGGATTGGTGATCAAATCGTCATGGGAAGTTATGAGGGGGTTGTTGAGGATATTCAGGTTCGTGCGACCAATATTAGAACCTATGATGGGCGGCGAATTATTATTCCGAATGCCGATATTTATACGACACCAGTTATTGTGAATACAGCGTTTAAACGTCGTCGTTGCCAAGTCGATTTTGGGATTGGTATGAGTGATGATGTTGAAAAAGCAAAAAAAGAAGTGTTGAAGGCGTTGGAGTCATGCAGTACGGTGACAGCGAATTCTACACCGACGATTGTTGCGGTCGGTTTTAGCGATTATGCTTTGTTGCTGCGGTTGCGGTGGTGGATTGAAGATAGTGCCCAAGTGGATATGGTGGCTTCTGTTGATCAGGTGCTGATTGCGCTTAAATATGCTCTCACCAATGCGGGGATAGATTTACCTTATCCAACGTCCCAAGTCTTGTGGCATGATCAGACCGAAGAGGTTGATGGTGATCGCCAGCGTCAACGTGAAGGCTGGCCTGCGCGTGCTGATCAGAAAAATCCTCGATCAATGGCGCGAGCGCGGTATGATTTACGCAAAGGAAATGTGGATAGTTTGCCTGCAGGTCGGACAGGGCGAGATACTTCTGCTACAACCGTGTCGAGTCGTGATGCGAGCGAAGCGGCAAATCCTGAGCGCGATGAGTAACGACATCTATTTGTGAAGCAGCGTTTTTTAAAATATTAATGATGAGAGAGTGGTATTAGCATTATGTCAATTAAGTCAGATCGTTGGATTCGTCGGATGAGTGAAGAGCACGGCATGATCGAGCCGTATGCTGAAGGACAGGTTCGCTTCGATGCAAATAACCAAAAAGTCATTTCTTATGGTGTTTCAAGCTATGGTTATGATGTGCGCTGCGCGCGTGAGTTTAAAGTGTTTACCAATATTCATTCAGTGACTGTTGATCCCAAGCATTTTGATGAAAAGAGCTTTGTGGATATCGAAGCGGATGTATGCATTATTCCACCGAATTCATTTGCATTGGCTCGTACTGTTGAGTTCTTCCGTATTCCGCGGAATGTTTTGACGATTTGTCTTGGTAAATCTACCTATGCGCGTTGTGGAATTATCGTCAATGTCACTCCGCTCGAACCAGAATGGGAAGGTCATGTGACGTTGGAGTTTTCAAATACAACTAATCTACCGGCCAAGATTTACGCAGGGGAAGGTGTTGCACAAATGCTTTTCTTTGAGTCAGATGAAGTTTGTGAAACTTCCTATAAAGATCGTGGTGGAAAATATCAGGGACAACGTGGAGTGACCTTGCCTAAGGCCTAACGATGTGACATAAATAGAGGTGTCGAAGCTGGCATTCATAGTGTTGGACAATTTGTAAGTTATTGCTTACGCTTAGTGTAATTGATAGCTTACGCATGTTCGGTTGTCGTAGTGTTTTGTTGGGTTTTGGTTGAAGATCCGACCAACGGTTGATTATATTGATTTATGGATAAATCATTGTTTTAAAAATATTATTTTTAATAATAATTGATTTTATAGAACGCTTTTACATTACAGTTTTTGCATTTTCTTTAAAACTATTCATAATACCAAGACGTGTGCAAGTAGCGCGCGTCAGAATGGAATGACTGAGAAAATAATAGACATTTTGTCTGACACTTTTCGGACAAGTGATAAATGGATGTATGTTTCGTGGCGGAAACTAGGCTGCGCTGCGATATGGAGTACATGATGACTGCATTGGGAGTTGCTCGAGTGATTAAATCAAAATCTCAAAAGAGTTTTGCGAATGCTTTTCCATTCGTGCGAGCACTGCTGTCTGTCGCTTTGGTATCAGCAGTCGCTGTGCCTGCATATGCATTGGAGGCAATGACTGACGCCAGTATGGCTGAAACGACAGGTGCCAATGGGATTGGTTTTTATGCTCAAAACTTTCAATTCCAGATGCCGTCTGTAGCGGGTGATGTGTCTCAATCGTCTGTAGCTGCGCTTTCCCAAGCTTCGGGTTCTAATGTGTATGGTACTGGGACGGCGGCTTATGGCCTAAGTGGTGCGCAGTATTATCCAGGTAACTATGGTAGTTATATTTATATTGGACCATTGGGAAGTGTGCCAGCTGCGTATGGCCTATTAAATGGTAGTGTTGTGGCGGTCGGTACGTCTGGATCGACGACGATTACGCCTAATCGTACGGATGTGTTTGTGTATGGTCTGTCGCTGTCAGGTGGGGATGCTACTGATACGGCGGTGACGACAAGTGCAGGATCGACCTGTACTTCAAAGACGACAGGTTGTATTGGTACAGGAAGTGTGGTTGCACCTGCTGATGCATTGCATGGTACAGGTGCGCGTAATACGTTGTTTAATGCTGCATCGAATGGTGGTATTAACTGGGGTTCGGGTGTGAATCCATTTTCTCTATCAGTCAATACGACACCAAGTAATGCGACAACTAATCCTGGTTTAGCGGGTGCTGCTGTGGCAATTCCTTACTTACAGGTGTCGGCACCAACGAATAGCTTAGCTGCTTCTGACTCTTCTAATAATCTTAGATTAGGTTTCTGGATGAATCTTTTGCAAGAAGATATGACAACTCCGACGTTTGGACAAAGTGGTAATAATACTTTGGCGAAGGTGGGAACCGCAGGTCCAGCACTTCAGATTCAAGCGCTAATGGATGGGTTTGGTATTAATGGTACAGTTCTTAATGTATTTCCAACTGATCCTTGTACGTCTGGCTGTGTTGCTAACCCTGCAGGTACGGCCAATCAAGGTAATTCTGCTTACGCAAACGTGGTAGGCTTTTCTGGTGTGTTGCGTATTAATTCGCAGTCAACTGGCGTATTACGTTTGTCGGTTGGAGGCTCTGGTACTGCGTCGCCAAGTAATTATGGTTTGTTTGATCCATATGAAGGGCTTTATCTACAAAATTTGGATATTAATTTACCTTTAGGAAATACTGGTTATCAACCTCTCATTTTTTCAAGTGGAGCAACGACCAAGAACACAAATTCTCTTTGCGCGACAGGTGCTGTTTGTCCAACGATCGTGCTTGAGCTCGCTCAGATTCCAAATATTGCGAATGTTTATAATAACTTCTACATCAACTATGACCCAGCTTGTACAGTCAGTGGTACGACCTGTACGAGTACTTCGGGTAATGCCTATGGTAACCCTGCGGGTGCTGTCGGTTTGACTCCAGCAGCGGGGATGTGTAGCAGTGGTTTTACAACGACATCATGCCCATCGACTGCCACACACGGCAATATTTCAGTGGGTAACGTATACGTGAATACAACGGGAGCAACACAAACTGCTCCAAACGGTGATGTGATCTATGCTGGCGAAGCGGATGCGAATTATATTGCAACAGCAGGAACTACACCGACGACTCTTGCGACATCAACGAATGTGAATGGGGTTTCATTCAAAGCTCCGACTGCAACTGGTGCTGCAATTAATCTAGGGAATGCGGCAATCAGTGGAATGATGATTAATCATATGAAGATGACGCTAACGGGTTTGTAATGAGCGCAAAACAACAGAAAGGACCAGACATGATGAAATGGACAAGTCGTCAAGCGCTCAAGTTAGGGGTGGGTGCAGTGCTAGGTGTGATGTCGATGGGGGCGTTTGCAGTGATGACGCCGCTCGATACGGATCAGTTGTCATCAGTGACTGGTGAGGGAACTGGTGTGCAGATTTCTTTGAGTGCGCAGATTAATGGAACAATGACACCAGGGACGACACCGACATGGACGCCTAGTTCTGGATGTGTTGGTGCGACAGGATTGCCGGGTACTAATGCAAAATTTTGTCGTTTTGGGCTTGTTGAAAATAATAACTACAACTGGCTTTTGCTGAAGGATTTTAATGGATTTATCGATATTCCTCAGTTGATTGTTTTTGGCGCAAGTACGAACACAGTAGCTTATCCCAGTGGTCAATCCGTGATTGGCTTTCAGATTAATCTACCTTCAGCGGGTAATACAGCATCCCAAATCAATATTAATAATCTTTCTGCAACCTTTGCGATGGCGGTTAACGCGGGTTGTTACAGCAATTCTGGTGGGGCGTTAGTGACAAGTGGTAACTGTACAAGTGCAAGCTATCGCGGTAGCACTTTAGAGGCGCTCAATAATCAAAATACTTACTATGATATGTCGGTTTTTCAGTCGTCGAGTAGCACTGCGGCAAACTATTCTGTTGTAGATGCGGGTAAAGAAACAGGGATCATGACCTATCGTATTAGTGGTAATTTAAATGTGGGAGGTACGATTTATGCCTTTGCAAAATAAGCCGTCTCACTCATCGCTGATACTGCGTCGTTCTCGTTTGACGAATGCTGTGTTATTGAGTATTTATAGTGCATGTTTCGCGGCACCTGTTTATGCGATGCAAGCAATTGATGATCAAACCATGAGCGATACAACGGGTGCCGATGGTTTGGTTGTCAATGTGCAGGCAACGAATGTCGCAGCGACACATGCTTATTGGTCTGATCCTAATAGTAGTGGTGTGGGTGCACTGGATTTACAGAACATTTCTATTACAAATAATGCTGGTAGTGGTACTCCGTTTAGTTTAAATGCAACGTTAAACACGGGGTCTTCAAATCTTAGCGGCGTCATAACACCTGCTTTACAGTTGAATTTAAATATTAATACGCCGACATTGTTTACTGCGCAAAGTCTGGTGTTGTGTAGTGGTGTGACTAGCGGTACTCCTAGCTCTTGTTCAGGTGCTACAGCTCCAGGTGGTGCAATGCAGCTATTAAATGGCACAACCAATGGTGTCACAAGTACTAGTCCATTGACAGCTAGCCTAACGACAACCAATGGTTTTTTGAATAGTAACGGCTCTGCTACGGTTAAATTGCTGCTTAGTAATGGCAATATATTTTTTACATCAAATGGTACACAACTCGTCACTTCCGATATCTACGCGAATATCACCGCAACTGGACGGATTTGGGTTGATGCGACAGATGGCTTTCGCTTTAGTACGTCTGGTCCAAATGTGACAGGTGGTGGTATTACACTGACCTCACCTTATAGCTCTGATGCGCCTGGATCATGGAACGGCACAGAGCCAATTAACGCAGGTTTACAATATTCGTTGGTGATGCAAACCCCAGGTACGCAGTCAGGTGTTACCGCAAATCAATTAAATAAGACTGCTAATGGTATGGGTATCACAACTTCTGGTAGCGGTTTGACCTTCGGTGTGAGTGGCGGTCTTCCGCAGTTGGATCTCAGCGTGCGTGGAGCCTCTGCTACGACGATGACAACAGATGGTGTAGGCGGTACTGTGGGTGGTACGGCTGATAGTAGTCTGCTTGGTACAGCCGGTGGTGGTAATGCGATTGTCGCAAATATGACAGGCACGATTAAAAACGGTGGTGCATCGGGTGCAGGCGTTGCGCCGCCAGCACCGACTGCAGGCTCATTTAAGTTGTACTTTGGTGCATCTGGTCAATATGGCTATGGGGTTCAAATGTCAGAGTTTGTTCCTTTCGGGAACGTTACTGCTGCAGTGGATTCGAGTTTTACCTCAGGTAATATTTATATGAATCTACTGACCTCATCGACAACACAATTGATTTTGCCGATATCTAAAGTATTCGCTGGAAATACAGCGAATACTGCAAGTTATTTTAATGCGACATTAAATGGTGATACGTCTGGTTCTGGTTCTGGTGCTTTGTCTGATACGACCCAAGTCAAAGACTTACAGGATATTTCTGTGCCAGCAACAGGGGGAAGCCTGTTCTTTGCAATACGTGGACTGAATATCCAAGGTGTGCCAATGATTACATCGTTCTATCAGAATGGTGTGGGTGTGTGTACGGGTGTGACGACGTGTTCGACAGGTGCGGCTCCTCAGTCAAATTTCTCTATTTTGCCTGTGATCAATAATTTGAACACAAATATTACGTTAAATGCAGCAAGTACTATTCCAACAACAGGGTTGTTTGCTTCAGGCGGTGCATTGGCTGGTACAGTAGCAGCATTGAATTATTCGTTTGCCATATCTATCGCTGGTAATAATGGTGGCACAGAGGGTACTGGATCTGGCGCGGCAGGCACGGCGGGTACGCTGAGAGAGAGTGCTTTACTCATGGTGGATACCGTGAACAAGCAATATATCGGTTTGCGTGATATTAACCTTTATCTGAAAGCGGATGGGCTTCTGGTATTGCAGGGTACAGCGACAAGCAATAGTTTTAATTTGACTCTGCCGCATTTTATGTTGGCAGCACAAATGGGCGTGGCGGCTGGTTACTTACCTGGTGCTGAACCAGCAGGTGCGCCATCGTTTGTGTCTGGTAAAGATACCGCAATGACCATCAATCTGGGATTAACCAGTGATGCAACGAATAACCAATACAACCTTCTGAGTTTTACAGATAATCAAGGTACTTCTGCAACAGCACCTAATTCAATGACCTTCGGATTGAATTTGACCTTGGCTGGAACATCTCAATCGAAATCGGTGATCACAGCATGTACGACTGGAACAGTCTATAGTTGCTCAAGCGGTGCGACGACTGTTGCTGCAGTTCTTCCCGATCAATCACTGGCGGGTGGTAACTTCTTTCGTATCATTGATAATAGTGGCTCGGCATTGGGGTTAGATAATATTACGGGAACGATCAATGCGAGTGCACAATTAACACCAGGTTCAACAACATATCAGGGATACAATCCATATAATCTGACATCAACAACACCTACTCAGGTGAATAGTCTGACCGTTACTTCAAATCTTCAGATCAACCCAGCAAATGCGGTTGGTGGTGAGTTGTTGACGACATTGGATTTTTATCCAAGCACCTCGGGCGGAACGGCTCAATCACTTGGCAAGATGGTGTTGACAGGCGGTCAGATCATCAGCAATTTGACGCTAACGCCAATCACGCATAATTGAGGATACGGTGTTGATAGGAATGGATTTTTTAATGGAATTATGGGCAGGATTGCGGAGTGGTGCAATGAATACTCTCAAGGTGTGGACAATACTTAAAGCCATGTTGGCAGTGTTGTTGCTCAGTGTGACTGCGCCTAGCTTTGCGGTAATGCAGGCAATGGATGATCAGGCATTAAGTCAGGAAACAGGTCAGGCAGCTTTTTTTACTTCCTATAATGGGCCGTCTGGATCTGGTACTGGAGCCACACCAAGTGACTTCGGCTTTTTTACCTTGGGTTTGAACGGTACTGTCCAGTTAAATACTAATATTCAACATCTCCAGCTCGGTTGTGGTGGTGTGAATGGTCCTGGTTGTGATATTGACATTAGTAATGCGAGTTTATCTGGTAATCCTGGTGTTGGATCTTGTCCAGCGGGTGCTAGCCCAGCAAGCTGCGATGCAGTATTGACGAATCCCTTTATTCAGTTGGCGATCAAAAATCCAACAAGTTTGTCTACACGCCAACTGGTTGGGTTTAATCTCGGTGCGCAGAATGCGGTTGGGTTATTGCAAACTGGTTCGCAGCCTACAGGTTCTTTATCAAGCTCGCCGAACGGGATTAGTACCATTTCTGGCTATATGCAAGTCCAGTCTGCGGTGGGGAGTTCAAATTTAACTGGTACAGTCAGCACGCTGCCTGGATTTATGAACGGATGTAATGCATCAGTCAATGGCGGTGGAGGAGCCGCTTGTCAAACTATTGACGCTTCTGCAACTGCTGCTGCTGGAACACAATATCAAATCAAAGGTAATTTGAATGGTCCTTTGGGAGTTGTCGCTGGTTTTGTGTTGGTCAATGGTGGGTTCTGGATTCCTGGATTTACTGGTGTGAACTTTAACGTCAGCACTCCGACGATTGTCAATGGAAATCGAATCACACAGCTGACTGTAAATCCAGATCCGATCACGCTGCCTAATATTTATCTTGGAAATAATCAGGGAAATGACTCTTGTAACTGTAATTTGAGTCCAGGCCCTAATCAGCCAACTACTGGTAATAATTATCCAAATTCCGCTTTGAGCTACCCTGCGTCTGGTGGATCTGTGGGAACACAAGGTGGTCCCGTTTCTTCTTATGTAAATAGCTGTAGTCCTGGCTTCACTTGTTTCCTAGCAGGCCAACCTGGTGGAACATTTACGACTTATATGTATGGTTTAATTTCGGGAGTTACTGCGAAAGTAGCATTTAACCAGCCATTAGGTTATATGCATGTGTTGCCTATTAACTCGCCATTGTCTTTAAGTTTGCAAAGTCAAAGTGTTTTGTGGCCAGGTAGTCCTGCGGCGGATGTTGCCCAGCCTGGATGGTGGTTAGGGATGAGTAATCCAATTATCTTAGGGAATCTGGTTCCAAGCTCTAGTATTAATTTATGTACTAGTGCGGCGTCATCAAGTACTTGTGCGTATCCACAGATTGCAACAGCAGTTAATGCTTATCTGGCAGCAAATCCACCTACATCGTCTTCTTTAAGTACCTTATGGGCAATTCTCACGAACGGAACTTTAGGTGTGCAGATTTCTACAAATGCGCAACCATTGAATATGTCTGGTAGTCCTATTGCGTTAACCTTGAACGGTCTACAGTTGAATAGCCAATTCACTACATCAAACTGCTATGGTAGCTTGAAGTTCTGTTAAGGTTAGTATTTAACCCACAAAAAAGCAGCCTAAGATGGCTGCTTTTTTGTTTGGATTTTTATTTGCGATGTTTCTAATTTAGAGTTGTATACGCAATATCACTCAGGCCTAAACGTATCGGGCAACTCATACTCTTGTAAACTCTCTTCTTCCTTTGATTTTTGTGCAATGCATTCTGCAAGCTTTGCACGGTCGTGCGGATGCAAGCTAATAAAGTAAGCACCTGTACGGAAGCCTTCGAGATCTTCTTCTTCCGAATATACGGTTCTGGCTGTCGCAGCTAGATGGAATGAGTTTTGTGGGTGACTGATGGTTAGGTGCATGTGCGTGCCAGCAGGAATCCGCTCGCGTGCATAGAATGACAAACCACTTTCAGAGATGTTCACCCGAGTTGGCGTGGGTAATAGTGACTCCACCATGCTATCGTAGAGTGAGCCTGTTAGTAGTTCAATTTTTTGATTCATGAGTTGCAGGACAAGTGCAATCGCTGGCTGTTCTTTCTCAATACCAGCAAGCGTGAGTTTTTGTACGCTTTCTAATTCATCTAATTCTGCAAGTAATAAGAAATAACGAGGCAGCGCAAATTCAGAGTCGTAAGGATCTTTCATGGCACTGGTGCGAGTAATCAACTGATAATTGATTCGCATGGAGTCATTTATACGAGATAATAGTCGACGCTCAGAGCTCTCGTCCGAGTTGATTAGGTCGTCGCGGTGGAGCGCATCCATGGTTTATCCTTGCTTCTTTATTGAATGTTTCTTCATTTAACATCGCATCACTGCGATTTAGCACTGCTTTGGTTTTATGTTCATGCACTCAAAATTTGATCTAAAAAATGAGTGCAGGTCGCATTATCAGGGGTTTATTCGTAAATATCAAACATCTTGAGGTGATTTGTTGCGCAAATTTACGAATCGTTTGCAATCAAAATTTGTATAACAGGGTCTCACTAATCAACTCATACAGAATTGAGTTTTGGGATAGGGTATTCTACGCATCGTTTTGATCGGTTTTTTATTATTACTTTAGTTTTATTTTCTGGTGGTTGGAACTTGTCTATGTTTAAACCGGTCTCGTTGTTCGTTGGTTTACGCTATACCCGAGCACAGCGTAGCAATCATTTTATTTCATTCATTGCTTTGGTTTCAATTTTGGGATTGATGCTGGGTGTTGCGGTATTGATTACTGTATTGTCTGTGATGAATGGTTTTGATCGGGAGCTGAAGACGCGTATTCTGGGCATGATTCCACAGGCTACCGTCTCGTCAAATCAGGTGATCGTGGATTGGCCAAGACTGGTTGCAAAAGCTGAACAGCAACCGCATGTGGTGGGTGCTGCTCCTTTCACGCAGGTGCAAGGGATGTTAACCGCACAAGGGCAAGTTGCGGGGATTATGATCAGCGGAATTGAGCCTGATCTTGAGAAGAAAGTTTCAATTATCCAAGACCATATGGTCGCAGGTTCACTCAATAGTCTGGTTGATGGTGAGTTTGGCATCGTAGTCGGTAAGACGATGGCAGAAAACTTGGGTTTGCAATTAGGCGATAAAGTGACCTTGGTTTTGCCAGAAGCGACAGCTTCGCCAGCTGGTATTGTTCCTCGATTTAAAAGCTTTACCGTGGTTGGGATCTTTAGCATCGGTGCAGAAGTGGATTCGAGTCTGGGATATATCGCGTTGAATGATGCTGCGAAGCTACTCAGAATCCCTGACGGTGCGCAGGGTGTGCGGATGAAACTGGATGATTTGTTTGTCGCGGGTGATGTAGCTAGTCATTTTGCGGCGGAGTTGCCTAATAATTTCTATGCCTCTGATTGGACTCAAACACAAGGTAACCTGTTTAATGCGATTCAGATGGAAAAAGCGATGGTGAGTTTGTTGCTCTTTCTCATTGTCTTGGTGGCTGCATTTAATATTGTATCGAGTCTAGTGATGGTCGTGACCGACAAAAAAGCTGATATCGCCATTTTGCGGACATTAGGAGCTTCACCAAAAACCATTACGCGAATTTTTATGGTGCAAGGAATTGTGATTGGTGCGTTTGGGACGATTTCTGGGGCGATCTTAGGGATTGGTGCCGCGCTCGGTATCAGTCAATTTTTAGGCTGGATTAATAATGCATTTGGTTTGCATTTGTTTGATGCGTATTTTGTCAATTATTTGCCATCACAATTGCGCTGGCAGGATGTCGTGCTGATTGTCAGTGTGTCATTGGTGCTGAGCTTCTTGGCAACGATCTATCCTGCGCGCCGTGCTGCACGGATTCAGCCTGCGGAGGCGCTGCGTTATGAATAATTCAGTGAAGACGAGTATGACTGCGAATACAAGCCAAATAGATTCTCATGTTCCTGTGCTTGCGGCATCCAATTTGTCGAAGACTTTTACCGAGGGTAAAAACAAGGTCACGATTTTGCATGGACTGGAGTTGTCGGTTGCAACAGGTGAGTTTGTGTCGATTATTGGATCGAGTGGTTCAGGAAAAAGCACATTGTTGCATTTGCTCGGTGGATTGGATTTGCCTACGACAGGCGAAGTGCGTGTACAAGGTGAATTGCTGAGTAGCATGAATGAAACGCAGCGTGGTGATGTGCGAAATCGCTTATTAGGATTCGTCTATCAATTTCATCATTTGTTGCCTGAATTTGATGCGGTTGAAAATGTCACGATGCCGTTACTTTTTCGTCGAGATGTGAATGTTGATGAGGCTCGTGTTCGCGCAGTGGATTTACTCAAGCGTGTGGGATTGGGGCATCGATTAGATCATAAACCCGGCGAGCTGTCTGGTGGTGAGCGTCAGCGTGTGGCACTTGCGCGTGCATTGGTGACTCAGCCTGCTATTGTGTTGGCGGATGAACCAACAGGAAATCTGGATCGTCGTACGGCGAGCGATATTCTAGCGCTGCTGGGTGAGTTACGTCGTGATTTGGGGATGGCGC
>JAGWUI010000047.1 GCA_028868515.1 Gammaproteobacteria bacterium | reverse complement strand
ACCAATGTTTCATGTAACTCACGGAAAGGCTCTTGACCAGCACAGACGATGATTGAATCAACGTCGAGAATGTCGATTTTTTTACCATCATCCACATGCAAACCTGCATCATCAATCTTGTGATACGACAATCCAGAACGCATATCGACATCACGGTTTTTCAGACCTGTACGGTGAATCCAACCTGTGGTTTTACCCAATCCATCACCGACTTTGCTGCTCTTACGTTGTAGCAAATGAATCTGGCGAGGTGATGATTCGAGTTCAGGTTGACGCATGCCGCCACGCTCGTTGTATTCGGTATCAATGCCCCATTCTGCATAGAATTTCTCTGGATTTTGGCTGCCGCTTTCACCTTCGTGAGTGAGATATTCAGCCACGTCAAAACCAATACCGCCTGCACCAATAATCGCAACTTTTTGACCAACTTCTTTGCGGTCACGCAAGACGTCGAGGTAGGTCATAACCTTTGGATGATCAATACCGTCAATCGCAGGCTGGCGAGGCTGAATACCTGTTGCAAGTACCACTTCATCAAATCCTGCTTTGATCAGTTGTTCTGCACTGACGCGCTGGTTGAGTTGAAGTTTGACGCCTGTTGCATCAATTTTGTTTTTGAAATAACGCAGCGTCTCAAAGAACTCTTCTTTACCTGGAATGGTTTTGGCAATATTAAATTGACCACCAATTTCACTGCTTGATTCAAATAAAGTCACATCATGACCGCGTTCCGCAGCAACGGTTGAGAAGCTCAGACCAGCAGGTCCTGCGCCGACAACAGCAATGCGTTTAGCTTTTTCAGTTGGGTTGTAGACCAACTCTGTCTCGTGGCAAGCGCGTGGATTAACCAAGCAAGATGTAATTTGACCTTTGAAAATATGATCTAAACAAGCCTGATTACAGCCGATGCAGGTATTAATTTGTTCAGCTTGATTCGCTTCTGCTTTACGGATGAAGAATGGATCGGCAAGCAGTGGACGAGCCATGGAGACCATGTCACACATGCCGTCTGCTAGCACTTGTTCAGCGACTTCTGGCGTGTTGAAACGATTGGTTGTGACGAGTGGAATCGACACATGGTTTTTCACTTTTTGTGTGACCCAAGCAAACGCAGCGCGCGGAACTTTGGTTGCAATCGTTGGAACGCGTGCTTCATGCCAGCCGATACCTGTATTGATAATGGTTGCACCAGCAGCTTCGATGGCTTTTGCTAGTTGAATCACTTCTTCAAGATTAGAGCCGTTTTCAACTAAATCGAGCATTGATAGACGGTAGATAATGATGAAGTTTGCGCCCACACGTTCACGTGTACGACGAACAATTTCTAGTGGGAAGCGAATGCGATTTTCGTAGCTGCCACCCCATTCGTCGGTACGTTTGTTGGTGTGTGCAACGATAAATTCATTAATCAGATAACCTTCTGATCCCATGACTTCAACGCCGTCATAGCCTGCGGTCTGTGCGAGTGCGGCGCAATTGACGAAATCTTCGATGGTTTGTTCAATGTCATCGCCAGTCATTTCTTTTGGCACAAACATATTGATTGGTGCGCGAATCGGGCTCGGTGCAACTAAATTTGGTTGATATGAATAACGGCCTGTATGCAAGATTTGCATCGCAATTTTGCCACCTGCTTGGTGAACTGCATCCGTCACGACGCGGTGATGTTCAGCTTCTTCAGGAGTAGACATCTTTGCGCCACCCATCATGACCACACCAGCTTCATTTGGTGCAATGCCGCCAGTCACAATCAATCCTACGCCACCACGAGCACGTTCAGCATAGAACGCAGCCATGCGTTCAAAGCCATTTTCGACTTCTTCTAAACCCAAATGCATTGAGCCCATTAATAGGCGATTTTTTAGGGTAGTAAAGCCTAGATCTAAAGGTTGAAGCAGGTGTGGATAAGCACTCATGGTAACTCCAGCGACGGCTATGGAATAAAACGATTTGATAAATAAATATGCAACTAGTTGCATATAAAGATAATCGATTCGCTGCTAATATGCAACTAGGTTCATATTCGGTTACACCTGAAGTTTAGCAATCAAGAGGATGCTCATGTCGTTACCCCATGCGTTGATGGTGTCATTAATCGAAAAGTCTTGCTCTGGATATGACTTAGCACAGCGCTTTGGTAAGTCAATTGGTTTTTTCTGGCCTGCATCACATCAACAAATTTATCGTGAACTTGCCAAAATGGAAGCTAAAGGCTGGGTGAAATCCGAAGCCGAAGAGGGCAGTAAAACCCGCAAGCGGATTTATCATGTTCTTGATGATGGTGTTCAAGAGCTAAAAAGATGGGTTACGGAATCTGTTGATCCTATCCAGTTACGAGAAGAATTTGTGGTGCGTTTGCGTGCCGATGCGGCAATTGGCCCCCTTGGACTAGAAACTGAATTATCGCGTCGAGCTCAAATTCATCAACAAAAATTAGAGACTTATCAAGCGATTGAAAAACGAGATTTTCTAGATAAAATCAAAAAAGATCCTTCTAAGAATACGAGAGAATTGAAAATCCAGCATTTAATTTTAAAAACAGGTATTGCTTACGAAGAGAATTGGTTGCAATGGTGCAAGGATGTTGGTGAGCTGTTGAAAGAAGACAGCTAATCACATCAAGTTTTTAGTTTGAGCGTCAAAATATAAAAGAGATCTAATTTAATGCATATCGTTGCTGATGAAAATTTAAGTTTGACCGATTACTTTTTTAAGCCTTTTGGCTCGGTGACAACGCTTGCTGGGCGCGGTATCACCGCAGAGAATCTTGTTAATACTGATGCGCTATTGGTACGTTCTGTGACTAAAGTGACTCCGCAATTAATTCAAACTGCTGCTGAAAAAAGTACAACAGCGCAGCGAATTGGTTTTGTCGGCAGTGCAACGATTGGTACAGATCATTTGGATGTTGAAGGTTTACAAGCGATGGGTGTAGTGGTTGCCAATGCGCCAGGTTGTAATGCACAGGCGGTAGCCGAATATGTCGTGACTGCTATTCTTACGCTTCATCCTGAACGCGCAACTCAAGCTGGTTTTACACTTGGCATTGTGGGTTTTGGTAATGTTGGACAGCGTTTAGCGGCTTTGTCAAAACGATTAGGCTGGCGAGTGATTGGCGTTGATCCGTTTGTTGTCAGTGAGGGAATAGAACAAGTCACATTGACTGAGATGTTGCCACAGGTCGATGCTGTTAGTTTTCATGTGCCAATTACAACAAGTGGCAAAGAGCATACATATCATCTGATGAATGATGAAACATTTGCGTTACTCAAACCTGACACCATGCTGATCAATAGCGCGCGCGGAGCAGTCATTTCCGAGACGGCTTTACTTGCTGATTTTGCAAGTAGTCGAGCAAAAGGCGAAAACATTCGTTCGGTTGTGCTCGATGTGTTTGAGCACGAACCAAAAATATCTTCTAACTTATTAAATGATTTGGCTCTCGCCACACCACATATTGCAGGTTATAGCTTGGAAGGAAAGGCGAAAGGTACTGAAATGATTTACCAAGCCTTTTGCAAATGGCAGGGCGTTGAACCTGAATTAACTTTAGAAAATATGCTGCCAGCCATGCCGCAGTTATTTGATACGAATAAACAATTAATCGAACAATTACCTACAATCCTACCAATGCTTTATCCAATTCGAGAGGACGA
Organism: Gammaproteobacteria bacterium; assembly: GCA_028868515.1. Lineage (GTDB taxonomy): Bacteria > Pseudomonadota > Gammaproteobacteria > Pseudomonadales > Moraxellaceae > Aquirhabdus. Next base: position 15,775 of record JAGWUI010000047.1, on the reverse strand, counting down.
TGCCGCCTTACGCGCTTGCCTTCGTGAGGATGAATCATCGAATGACGCTACTGTTGATGCTGCGAGTTTTGATCGACTGCGCAAAGAGTACAACTTGCGCCGTGAATGGGCGAGTTATGGGGATAGTATATGAGTGCCACTCGTGCATTAGACGCAGCAAATGCAAGGGCTATGCTTTATCAAAATATAAGAGCGTTCTTTTTATCACAACAAGCTCCAGAGGTTATAGGCTCTTCGTTTCCATTAAATATCAATATTGATCAAACGTCTGTATTCCAAATCAGTCAGCAGTCTCGTGATGAAGCGATAGATCGACGGCACGTGGCTGAGTTTTCAGTATTGCAATGGGTTCAGAGAGATTGGTCTAAGGCTCAGGTGTTATTAGATGTTGATAGTTTTTTACAAGCCATATTTGCGGGAGAGTTTGAGCCAGAGCGACGAACTTTTCGGCAGGCATTTATCCAACGTTTAGGCTTTGATCCTGACGCCTTAACAGCTGTCGAATTGCGCCAAGAGGCAAGACGATTAGGCTTGAATGTTTCATTGGGGGATGATAGTTTGGCATGGCTCAAGCACATGTTTGTTCATTTTATTGAACCTACGCTTGGAATTGATGTGCCTTTATATCTGACGGATTTACCTGATCAATGGCGTGATCCCGATGATGATGGAAAACCTGTAAAAAGCACAACAGATGTTTTTATTGATGGGATTAAAGTGGGTAGTGTTTTAAGTCAGCACCAACAGTTCAATGTAGTGTTTGGGTTGGATCGTTTGTTGATGATTATTCTAGAAACACGGCAAATCGCAAAAGTTTTCAGTATGTGACTCATCATGTAATTAAGCACATGTGACTAAGCATATGATTAGGCATGTGACTATAAACTATAAAAAAAGCAGCTTGTTGAGTTTTCAGCAAGCTGCTTTTTAATTCACCATCTAATTTTAGAAAGTTAACTTCATTTAAAAACTACAGCTTAAGTCCACTGTATCCAAGGTAATTGGAGTTTGTTGGGTGGAGCGACCTGTATCTGCACTGGTCACATGTGCTCCAACAGTGTTGATCTGGACGAAGCGTGGCGCTGTAAGATCAGCAGATGTCACATTGAGTAGGTATTGATTACCAGTAATGCGTGTCAGACTGTCAGAGAACTTACGATTCACGACAGCTTGATACGATTGGCTACCTTGACTTAATGTGACCGTGCCATCATATGCTACAGTGAGTTGACAGCCGTTACTTGCTTTGTAGACCCCATTCAATTGCATAATATCGTTTGAACGACCACTGGCATCATTTGCATCTAAGGCGTTTTTGAAGTTGGTACCTGTTGGTAGACCAAACGCAAGCGTATAGTTTCCTGCACCAACACGTCCAGCTGGAGTGTTTACAGTAGAGGATGTGTAGCTTGAGTAAGTCTGGTTATATACACCGTAATCATAGTTTTGTATGTAGCTCAGACTTGCAGAATCAGTTCTGGATGCCGCTGGCAGTGATGCATTGATCGTGTTGAAATATTGGATGGTAGCTTGCTTTAATACAGCGCCACGTTGAATCCGCTGATTCGCATTGATGTTAATCAGTGATGCAATACTGGTGTTATCTGGATCATTATTGACTTGTGATGTGACTCCGCTATATAGAATAGGGTTGGCAATAGCAACAGTCCCATCAGTATCTCCACCAAAGGTCGTCATGCCATCCAAGTCACCATCCCGCATATCCAATGCTGCACGTGACGCAAAGTTCAGGTAAGGTGTTGTATCTGTTAAGTTGTTTTGGGCATATAGTGCTAATTGTCCAAGTGCAATCGCAGCATAGATACCTGGATAGTTTGCAGCAGGCGTCGTGGAGTTTGCTGTTGTTGTATACATATTCAGCGATGCGATGCTCGTTGGACTATTAAAAAATGCAGAAAAAGGTGTTGTTGCAACTGAACCAAATGATTCAAGTAATTCAGCATTTGCATTAGTCACTTGAATTGCTGTGACTTGGCTCGTTAATGGATTGTTGAAATCTACAGTTCCAGATCTGACAAGAGTCCGTTGGTAAGCAATTTCACTAAATGGGTCAACTTTTATGGTTGAATTTTGCGTTCCCATAGAAACGAATGCGTGTAATGGTCGATTAAATGTAGCGTTTGCACCGAGTTCATTGTTGAGCATTGGGTCAAAGTATTGAGATGAACTATCAACTGGCGCTAATGTCACCATGATGACGTTGCCGCTTTTCAGATAAGTATTCGGAATTGCAACTACGCCAGTATTGCTATTATTGACGGTCGTTTGACCGATTGCTGTTCCTGTTGCTGTATCCATAACAGTAATTTTGACATTCTGTAATAGTACAGGGGATTGCACGGTTAAATTATAGGTTGTCGTTGATGTTGAACCACTATTATTGGTCGATGAGGCCCCTGTCCGCGTTGTTGCATCATTTCCACCGCCACAGCCTGTGAGAGCAATACTTATACAAGTCGCAATACTCATTGCGAATACCGAGTTGAAATTTGGTATCATAGATGTCGGAACGCCACTTTTTGTTGTTTTACGGGTTGTAGATCGGGCAGACTCAGTTGCTACACTGGGCTTACGCTGATTTAGTGTCGAAAGCATCCAAGCTCTCCCTCGTTGTCTGCGGACTTGCTCAGAAAAACTATTTCTAAGTTAAACTACCGCGATGTACTGGTTGTATTTTAGTGTAACTCATTTGTCTTCGTGCAATTTTGTAATCCAAAATTCCCTTGGGCTACATTAAAGAACAATCTTGACGCTACGTCCACCTCATTTGACAGTTTTATAGATGCTTTTATCCTGTCAAACTCTTATTATTGTCATCATATTCGTTTATCGTCAGATTTTGTAGTATTAAAAAGGTAATAAAATGAAGCCTCATCAAGATTCACCGTCAACTTCGTCACAAAATTTATCGACTGAAAAAAAATCACAAAAAATTTCTGTCGGTATTGTGGGCGGAACAGGATATACAGGTGTTGAGTTGGTTCGTTTGTTAGTTCGCCACCCTTCTGCTGAGATTCGTGTGCTGACTTCACGGACAGAAGCAGGGACGCGTGTTGATGCGATGTTTCCAAGTTTACGTGGATTGACTGATCTAAAATTCAGTGCTAACGCAGCTGATGAGCTTGCAGAATGTGATGTGGTTTTCTTTGCTACGCCGCATGGTGTTGCGATGAGTCAGGCGCGAGAACTTCTTGCTCAGAATACCAAGATTATTGATTTAGCGGCTGATTTCCGTTTGCAGGATACAGCTGAATTTGAAAAATGGTACGGTATGCCACATTCGTGCCCAGATTTGCTTGCTGAATCTGTGTATGGTTTACCAGAGATGAATCGTGAAAAGGTTAAGGCCGCACGGATTATTGGTAATCCAGGTTGTTATCCAACGACTGTTCAACTTGGGCTATTACCATTGCTCACACAACAAGCTGCGTTGATCGATCCAAGTAGCATTATTATTGATGCAAAATCTGGTGTGTCTGGTGCAGGACGTAAAGCTGAACTTGGATTGCTATTTACAGAAGCGGGCGACAGCTTAAAAGCTTATGCCGTGAAAGGTCATCGCCATCATCCTGAAATTACCCAAGGTTTGAAGGCAATGAATGCTGATGGTACGCATCATCAGGCGTTTGATAAATTGACCTTCGTTCCTCATCTCGTGCCGATGATTCGTGGTATGTTAAGCACGATCTATGTACGTCTCACGGATGCAGGCTGTGCTGCTGATTTACAAGCTTTGTTTGAGCAGCAATATGCAAATGAGCCATTTGTTGATGTCATGCCTTATGGTAGCTTGCCTGAAACGCGTTCTGTACGTGGTTCTAATCATTTGCGGATTGCCTTACATCGACCAAACAATGGTGATCTATTAGTTATTTTGGTGGTGCAAGATAACCTTGTGAAAGGTGCAGCAGGGCAAGCTGTGCAAAACATGAATTTGATGTTTGGGTTGCCTGAGGCAATGGGTTTAGATGTAGTCCCTCTATTACCATAAAATACACTGATGAGCTGATGGATCTGAAAAGCTAAATCAGCTTATGAGATGATGGAGTATGTATTTCAGTGCTGGAAAATAATATGACAGAAGAAGAACAGTCGTACAAAGAAGAGCGTGCAGTTCGTCTTGAACGCGATCATCTGTTGATTGCTGCTGGTGTGCTGCTTGTACTAAGCGGTTTATGGCTTGGTTATTTTATTGGTCATCAGCAAGGGATGAGCGTGATCGGTGCAAGTAAGAGCGACTTAAATAAACTGAATGCAAAAATTGACCAGCAACAAGCGACACTGGATACGCTGACGCGAACGTTGTCAAATACTGTACAAGAGCGAGATGTCGCGCTGACAACTTCAAAAGGCTTAACCGATACGCTGGCGAAGCAAACCGCAGATCGTGAGATACAAGATGCGCGATATAAAATTTATCGAGAGCACTTGTTGAGTGTAGGTGGAATGGCTCTCGCGTTTCAAAATGTCGCTGTGGTTTCTATTTCACCATCAGTATTTGAATATCGCATTGATTTAATGCAGCTTCGTCAAAAAACATCACCTTCCGTTGGGACACTTTCAATTCGCTTGATTCAAGGGACTAATATTGTCAATGTTCCGCTGGCGAGTAATCGGGTCAACATTACTGATTTCCAGAATTTGACAGGTCGTTGGACGATGCCAGCTGGTTTTACGCCTGAATTTTTAGAAGTTTCTGCGACTGCGGGTGGTCAATCCGTTGTCCAACGATTTGCATGGGAGCATGGTGCATCTCAGGCAAATACTTCTTTGGTTACGACACCTCATCCTGATGCAACGGCAACTCAAGCCGCGTCTTGATGCTGTTTGAATGTGGAGAAAATTTGAATGTGGAGCAACTTCGAATGTGGAATGCTGAGTCATGATGAGTCGCAATAATCTGATATCACGCCGAGATAAATCTAAAAGATCTGCATACAAAACCAATAAGCCTGTGTCTTTTTTTGTGGTTCCACCCGTCGCATTTTCGGTTTCTGAGTGGTTTACTCAATATAGTGCAGAGCCATTTGATTGGCATCATCCTTGTACAATTTCGACAAAGTCCCATGATTTAAAAATGTCTGAACATGATGGTGATCATCAAGAGCAGCATGAAGGTGATGTGGCAACGGTACTTGAGCTGACTAGACCTCCATTTTACGCGGTGGTCTTGTTTAATGACGATTACACCCCCATGGAGTTTGTAATACTAGTACTACAACAATACTTTGGTCTGGATCTTGACCGTGCGACTGAAGTAATGTTATCTGTACATTATGAAGGAAAGGGTATCGCGGGAGTGTATCCTCGTGATATTGCTGAAACTAAAGCGCAATTGGTCAATCGTCATGCGCGGGCTGAGGGGCATCCCTTGTTGTGTCAGATCGAGCCGCAAGAGATCTAAGCGTCGCATGGTTTGACTCGCTCTTTAGTGGAATGTTTCTGGTTGAGTATTGTTGATCCAATAATAGATTAATAATGATTCAAGGATTGAATTTACAGGTGTTAGAGCGTTGAAATACGTGTACTTCGTGTGTATCTAGAGTATTGTATTTGAATGGCAACAGTTGTTTAACTAAGCTGCAATTGAAGTTGCAAATGAGGTCATTATGCTGAGTCGACATCTCGAAGTTTCTTTGCGTCTTGCTGTGACAATGGCAAGGCAGAAACGTCATGAGTTTTTGACGATTGAGCACCTACTGCTCTCGTTATTGGAAAATGACTCCGCGGTTAACGCATTGAAAGCGTGCGGTGCAGATATTCCTGTCTTACGACAAGAGTTGAACGAATATATTGAGCAAAATACACCAAAGCTACCTGCGTCCAGTGAGCAAGCACCTCACGCAACAGATAGTTTTGATCGTATTCTGCAGCGTGCGATTTTTCATGTGCAATCCTCAGGTGGCGGAAATCGTCCTGTAGAAGGTGCAGATGTTCTTGTGGCAATGTATTCGGAACGCGATAGTCTCGCGGTCTATTTGTTGAAAAAACAACAAGTGAATCGACTTGATCTCACTCAATACTTGTCTCATGGCACTCGTAAAGATGAAGACAGTTCATTAGACGGTGCTGCAGATAGCGAGCAAGAAGAAGAAGCGACACCAAGTTCATCGAAGAGTCCTCTACAACTTTATGCTGTGAACTTGAATGAGCAAGCGGCTGAAGGAAAAACCGACCCGCTAATTGGTCGTGAAAAAGAAGTTGAGCGTGCTGCACAAATTTTGAGCCGTCGTCGTAAAAATAATCCATTGCTTGTTGGTGATCCTGGTGTAGGAAAAACTTCAATTGCTGAAGGTTTAGCATGGTTGATTGTCAACGGCAAAGCACATCAGCCTTTAGAACACGCTGTGGTTTATAGCTTAGATATTGGTTCACTTATCGCAGGAACCAAATATCGAGGTGATTTTGAGAAACGCGTAAAACAATTGCTGGATGAGTTGAAGAAACAACCGAATGCGATTCTGTTTATTGATGAAATTCATATGATCATTGGTGCAGGTTCATCAATGGGCAGTACAATGGATGTGTCGAATTTAATCAAGCCAGCTTTGGCAAATGGCACGTTACGTTGCATTGGATCGACAACTTATCAGGAATATCGTCAAGTCTTTGAAAAAGACCATGCACTCTCGCGCCGCTTCCAAAAAGTGGATGTGGTGGAGCCGAGTGTTGCTGATACGATTTCGATTCTGAAAGGTTTACGTTCACGCTTTGAAGATTTCCATAACGTGACCTATACCGATGCGGCATTGAGTGCGGCGGCAGAGTTGGCTGCTAAACATATTCAAGAACGCTTCTTGCCAGATAAGGCGATCGATGTGGTCGATGAAGCTGGCGCATTCCAACGTTTGCAACCAGCGACTCCAGACAAGAAAGTTATTGATGTTCCTGAGATTGAAGCGATTGTTGCTAAAATTGCACGTATCCCGCCAAAAGCAGTTTCAAGCGATGATAAGAGCGTTCTGCAAAATCTTGAGCGTGATTTGAAACGCGTGGTTTTTGGTCAAGATCAAGCGATTCATGCGTTGGCAGCAGCAATTAAATTATCTCGTGCAGGGTTGAAAGCGCCAGAAAAACCAGTCGGTTCGTTTATGTTTGCTGGTCCGACAGGTGTGGGTAAAACCGAGGTCACACGTCAGTTGGCGAATGTGCTGGGCATTGAGTTGATTCGTTTCGATATGTCTGAATATATGGAACGTCATACAGTTTCTCGTTTGATTGGTGCGCCTCCGGGTTATGTGGGCTTTGATCAAGGTGGATTGCTCACTGATGCGATCAACAAGCATCCGCATTGCGTCTTGTTATTAGATGAAGTGGAAAAGGCACATCCAGAGGTCTTTAACTTGCTCTTGCAAGTGATGGATCATGGTACGTTGACTGATAATAATGGTCGTAAGACTGATTTCCGTCATGTGATTTTGGTGATGACAACCAATATCGGTGCTGAAATGATTAGCCGTGCGAGCATGGGCTTTACGCAGCAAGATCATACTCATGATAACCAAGAGATGATGAAAAAGGCCTTCTCTCCTGAGTTCCGCAATCGTTTGGATGCGGTGATCCAGTTTGCACCATTGCCAACGAGCGTTGTGGATTCAGTCGTCGATAAATTCTTGGTTGAGTTGCAAGCGCAATTGGATGACAAGAAAGTGCTGCTTGAGGTGGATGAGGATGCTCGTCTATGGCTGGCAGAGCGTGGCTATGATCGTCTGATGGGCGCACGTCCAATGCAACGTCTGATTCAAGAAGAGTTGAAGAAACCTCTGGCTGAGAAGATCTTGTTTGGTGAGTTGGCTGAAAGCGGTGGTACTGTGCGCGTTCATGTTGGTGAGCGTGATGGTAAATCGGCACTTGTGCTTGAAGTTGAAAAGCAGAATGAGCCAGAGCCAGCGTAATTTAAGATTCTGTTTATTAAATAAGAAGCCTATCCTTTGAGATGGGCTTTTTATTGCTTAAGGCTATTATCTTATTGAAGCTAGTTTTTATAAAAAATTGGAGATGGTCATGGCGACAGACATGGACTTATTTATAAAAGCTGATGAAGCCTATGAAGCTGAGAATTTTGAGGAAGCTTTTAAGATTTTTAAAATGATGGCTGAAAGTGGTGATCATAATGCGTTCAGCAATTTAGGCATTATGTACGAGTGTGGGCAAGGTACAGAGGTGAATTATCAACGAGCTTTATTTTGGTATAAAAAAGCGTGGCGTTTCAATGAAGATAGCGCAGCCTGTTCTAATCTTGCCGATTTCTATAGAAAGCAAGAAAATGTGCGCGCTGCTAGGTATTGGTGGAAAAAAGGGATAGCTAGAGATAGTGGTGATGATGCGCTTGAATGTGCCAAAAGCTATCTGGTAAAGCTAAATAAAAGAAATCTTGAAATCAGTAAAAGGCTATTATTGATAGCCACTTCTTCAAAATGTATTAGCGAAGATGACCGAGAAGAAGCTCAAGCACTTTTAACGAGTGAAGTATTTAATAGTTAGCGGATCTTGTTTCATCATTTTATTAATTTCATGAAAATATTAGGTAAAGAGAAATAACATGTACACGATTTACGGTATTAAAAACTGCAACACGATGAAGAAAGCATTTACCTTGCTGGATGAGCTAGGAATTTCGTATACATTTCACGATTATAAGAAATCAGGCATTGATGCAGAGACATTGAAGCAATGGATTGATGCTTTAGGTTTGGATGCAGTGATTAATCGTAAAGGAACAACATGGCGGGCTTTATCTGAATCGGAGCAAGCTGCTGCAAGTACGCTTGAAGGCGCAATCGAGCTGATGACACATAAAACCAGTGTCATCAAACGTCCAATTTTATCGGGTGACAACGGCGTGCTGATTTGTGGCTTGATTGAAGGCGAATACCGCAAATTGGCGTAAATATTAAAGCATATTGTTTGTTTCTGACATGGATTGTTGTCAATTTTTATTGTTAAATATGGCAAGTTTAAAAGATACGTTTAGCGTTAATCTAAATTAGGAATTTTATGAAAATTTTTTCGACGAACACTATTAAAGTTCCTCATGATATTAGCAGTGTCACACGAATTGCTGAGGGGGAGGTTGCGCCGAATCTTGCAGGAATGACAACGACGCAAGTTGATCATATTTGGCATGCTGCAGAGGCATTATATCGCACGGGTAATTATCCGATGCTGTCGATCTGTTTGCGTCGACAAGGCAAGATTGTTCTCAATCGGACGATTGGACATGCTAGCGGCAATGGACCAGATGATTCCGCATCTACACCAAAACTGATTGCAACCCCAGATACGCCAGTATGTTTGTTTTCAGCATCAAAGTCGATTACAGCAATGCTGGTTCATTTATTGAGTGAGCGCGGCGAAATTGATTTACTAGACCCTGTAAGCCAATACATTCCTGAATACGGCGTGAATGGCAAACGTCGTGCGACGATTTTGCACCTGTTGGCGCATCGTGGTGGCGTACCTTATATAGAAGGTGATGTCACACCAGAATTGTTATTTGATAAGGACGAAGTGGTCAAGCGACTCTGTGCGGCTGCACCAGTGTCTCCTTCGGGTTATCGCATGGCGTATCATGCCGTGACTGCGGGTTATATTTTAGGGGAAATTGTAGAGCGCGTTTCTGGGCAGAATCTAAAAGATTTCTTACAGGAAAATATCGCGAAACCAATGGGAATGACCTGTTTTAATTACGGTCTTGCGCCAGAGCTTCGCGATAAAGTTGCAATCAGTAGCGCGACGGGCATGTATCCAGGTTTGGGTACAAATGCGTATTTGCAGCATGTGTTGGGTGGTGATTTAGATCTTGCCGTGAATGTCACGAATGATCCACGTTTTATGGATACAATTTGCCCAGCGGCGAATATTTATACGACCACCGAGGAAGCTGGGCGTTTCTTTGAAATGCTATTGAATGGCGGTACATATAATGGTGTGAAGATTTTTGATCCAAAAACCGTACTGCGTTCAACGATTGAAAGTTCTCCAATGTCCATCGATACCATGTTACTTGCGCCGATGCGCTATAGCACTGGGTTTATGTTAGGCGCTAATCCTGTAGGGTTGTTTGGTCCAATGACTTCACATGCGTTTGGTCATATCGGCTTCTCTAATATTTTCTGTTGGGCTGATCCGCAGCGAGATATTAGTGTGTCAATTCTGAATTCTGGTAAATCTGTGGTTGGAACGCATTTGCCTGCTTTAGCGAATTTGCTCTATCAAATTTCTAAAAATTGTGACAAGTTGCCGACCAAAGATCGTCGCTCAGTGTTTGGCTATGATTTAGCTCACATTCATGTAGCACATTAAGATTAAAACTGATCACGGCAGCATGAGGTTTCTGATGTTCATCCAAATAGAAAGCCGAATCCTGCCTCTTGTGTCTGCAAGTCTATTGTCCATTGCTTTGGTTTGTTCAGCGAATGCGTCAACTGCAAAAACTGGTCAGCAACCAAGTGAGTCAGCGAATTGGGCAACATCTTTAAGTGTCAATCAAGGGTTGCCTAATCTCAATCGTATTAATCGTACGTTATATCGTTCGGCACAACCGACCAAAGAAGGCTTTGAGTTTTTAAGCCATCAGCCACGATTGTATCCGTCAGATCAACCGATTAAGACGATTCTGTCGTTGCGTGCTTTCCATAATGACCGTACGGTAATGCCAAAAACATCGCCATTGCGGCTTGAGCAAATTCGCTTTAAAACTTGGCATCCTGAACATGAAGATATTATTAAGTTTCTTCGTATTGCGACCACACCAGAATTACAACCAATCTTGGTTCATTGCCAACATGGTTCTGATCGTACGGGCACGATGATTGCGATTTACCGTATTGTTGTCGAGGGTTGGACGAAAAAACAGGCTAAAGATGAAATGGTGCATGGCAACTTCGGATTCCATCCGATTTGGCAGAACCTACTTCATTTTATTGATGATTTGGATGTGGATGCACTGAAAGCAGAACTTGCGAAAGACGGAACGTGGAAAGGCGATTGATCGCACAGAGCGATACTAATGCAAAACCAAGTGAACCTAAAATAAAGGAAAAAATAGCATGATTACCGTTCATCACCTGAATAATTCACGTTCACAGCGCATTTTGTGGTTACTGGAAGAACTCGGTCTGCCTTACGAAATTCAATATTACCAACGTGATCCTAAGACCATGCTTGCACCAGCATCATTGCGAGCGATTCATCCGTTGGGTAAATCGCCTGTGATTACAGACGATGGTGTGACGATTGCGGAAACAGGTGCAATTATTGAGTATCTGGTTGATCGTTATGCCGAAGGTCGTCTTGTGCCTGAGAAAAATAGTGCTGATTTTTTGAAATATCGCTATTTCATGCATTATGCGGAAGGTTCGCTGATGCCATATCTGGTGATGAAGTTAGTGTTTAATAAAATCGAAACCAGTCCTATGCCTTTTTTTGCTAAACCGATTGCGAAAAAAATTGCTCAAAAAACTAAGCAAACATTTATCCAGCCTAATCTGGATACGCATTTGAAATTTTTGGAGTCTGAACTTCAAAAGTCAGAGTGGTTCGCGGGTAATGAGTTGACGGCGGCGGATATTCAGATGAGTTTTCCAGTTGAGGCTGCGACTGCACGTGGCGGTTTAACTGCAAGTGCTTACCCAAAATTAGCCGCATTTTTAGACCGTATTCATGTTCGTCCTGCATATCAACGTGCACTTGCAAAAGGTGGCGAGTTTAAGTTGGGTTGATTTAAGTATTGAGTTCATCTTATTGATCATTGTGTTCTTTATGGCATGATTGATGTATTAAGTTGAGGGGATAATCAATGACCAAAATGGATTTGGTACTATTGTCTATGGTTGTAACATTTGCAACTTTGCTCAGTGGATGCGCGCCGAATCCTGCAAAATGGGATCCAGCTCACCCACCTAAGCATCAAGAGACTGTCGTTGCCCAAATATGCCTGCCCAATGACGTCGTCACTTTTAAAGATGTTGTCGTGGACTTACGTCAAGAACCACCTTTTATTGGTTATCATAATTATGTAGACGGCCCACTTCCTCCTGATAATCGTACTATGGACACTGTGCAGCAGTGGATGCAAGGTGCGGGATCAAATGCATTGAGTAATTTTGTTGGGCATGGTGAGGTTATGAAAATGAGTTGGGGGAGTGGAGTTGCTTATCTTTTAGGTAATACAATCACAAATCAACCAGTCTTTGAAGAAAGGGGACGTGGTGGCGCGGATCAGCAACAATATCTCGCAGAAAGCGTTACTCAAATTGTCGAGAAGGATGGACAGAAAGAGCGATTGGAATACTGGTTTACCTTGCCACAAAAGATACCACGAGGTATGTTCTCAGCATGGCAAGAACCGATTTCTGAGGAAGATGATCAAACGCGTGCGCAAGAGCAAAGTTTGCACCATAATGCTACCGCTTGGAGATTACTACATGGCGAAGAAATGATAGTCTACCCAGTCGGTCACAATGCACCAAAAATGCGATTTGCCATTGTGAGTGATCTTCATCCAGATCCAGTTCATGCCCATGATGAAAGTTTTGAGTACTGGCAACGAACTATAAGAGCCATTTCTAAACAAGTTTATGGCTTACCAAATCATCCTATTACTAATTTTGTTGAAAAGCGAAGTATGGTTATTCCAAGTTGCTAATAAAGGTCAAGGAATGATTCTATTCATGATTGATTGAAAAAAACTCAGGTCAATTACTTGAGTTTTTTTCTGCTTACGCCTTACTCTGTGCTAAAATCCCTCGCTTAATTTTATTGCCTGTTTTATCGCCTGCTTTTGTCAAAATGTTTGGCGTTTACGCTGCTAACTTCCGCTTACCGCTTGAGGGTGTTTCCATGTTTGCCAATATCTCTATCCATAGTTTTGATCCAGAACTCGCCGCTGCCATTGATGCAGAAGATCAACGCCAAGAAGATCATATTGAGCTGATTGCTTCTGAGAACTATTGTTCTCCAGCAGTCATGGAAGCCCAAGGCTCACGTTTAACCAACAAATACGCAGAAGGCTATCCAGGCAAGCGCTATTACGGCGGTTGTGAACATGTTGATGTGATTGAGCAATTGGCAATTGATCGCGCAAAAGCATTGTTTGGCGCAGATTATGCAAACGTTCAACCACACGCAGGTAGCCAAGCGAATGGCGCGGTATTCCTAGCACTCATTGAAGCAGGTGATACTGTTTTGGGTATGAGCTTGGCACACGGTGGTCACTTGACTCATGGTGCAAAAGTCAATTTTTCTGGCAAGAGCTACAACGCAGTTCAATATGGTTTGAACGCTGAAACTGGTGAAGTCGATTACGACGAAGTAGAGCGTTTGGCACTTGAGCACAAACCAAAAATGATCATCGCAGGTTTCTCTGCATACAGCCGTGTGATGGATTGGCAACGTTTCCGTGATATCGCGGATAAAGTTGGTGCGTATTTGATGGTTGATATGGCGCACGTTGCAGGTTTGGTTGCAGCAGGTGTTTACCCAAGTCCAGTGCAAATTGCTGACGTGACAACGACAACAACTCACAAAACTTTGCGTGGTCCTCGTTCAGGTTTGATCTTGGCAAAAGCGAATGAAGCCATTGAAAAGAAACTTCAATCAGCAGTATTCCCAGGTAACCAAGGCGGTCCATTAATGCACGCAATTGCAGCGAAAGCTGTGTGCTTTAAAGAAGCAATGGATCCAAGCTTCAAAACTTACCAACAACAAGTGGTCACCAATGCGCGCGCAATGGCGGCAGTGTTGATTTCTCGTGGTTATGACATCGTATCGAATGGTACTGACAATCATCTGTTCTTGTTGTCATTGATCAAGCAAGATGTGACTGGTAAAGAAGCTGATGCATGGTTAGGTTCAGCAGGAATTACGGTCAACAAAAACGCAGTACCAAATGACCCACGCTCACCGTTTGTGACTTCAGGTATTCGTATCGGTACTCCAGCGATTACAACTCGTGGTTTTGGCGAAGCTGAAGCGAAAGATTTGGCTGGCTGGATTGCTGACGTGTTGGACAGCAAAGGTGATGAAGCTGTGATTGCAGCAGTTAAAGCAAAAGTTTCAGCAGTTTGCGCGAAATTTCCAGTGTATGCAAAAAGCTAATATTTGATTCAGTGAGTTTTATCAAAATTCACTGATTAGCTCATGTGTTACTAAGGCTCGACAAAACGGCCTCCTTGTATGTGTATTCAGGGAGGCCGTTTTGTTTTATAAACGATACGTTATTCTGAGTAAATGTTGTTTAACTAAGTGAGCGACAAAAAAGGAGAATTAACGTGGCAAATCCATTTGTACATATCGAATTGAATACTAATAATTTACCTGCAGCCAAAGAGTTTTATAGCAAGCTCTTTGACTGGAAATTGGATGAACATAAGATGCCAGCAGGCACATACACAACAATTAATGTCGGAGAGGGGACTGGTGGGGGGATGTTGGATTTAGCCGAATGGGGAGCGCCGAAAGAAGTTCCACCGCATTGGCTTGCTTATATCGGCGTCGATGACATTGTCGCGAGTACGGCACGAGCAAAAGAACTCGGTGGGACCGTCGTACAAGAAGTGAAAAATATTGGGGATTTTGGTGCGCTTAGCGTCATCATTGATCCGACTGGTGCTGCATTTGCACTGTGGCAAAATAGCAATGTTGCCGATCCGATTAGTTAATTAGATATTCAGCAGTAAACCTTCAACTTATCAGCCGCATTTTTAAGTTAAAATGCGGCTGAATTTTTAGATTATTCTTCATGTTGAATCCATTATGCCGCAGCTGATTTGTCCACTATGCCAAGAGGCGTTATTAGAAAACCTCCCGCAAGAGGGTGCTCAACACTCAAATCGAGTCTGGCGATGTGTAAACAATCATAGTTTTGACATGGCGCGTGAAGGCTATCTCAACCTGCATTTGGTTCAGCATAAAAAAAGCAAAGATCCTGGCGACAATCCTGAGATGGTTAAAGCGCGTCGAGAGTTTTTGCATGCCGATTACTATCAGCCATTGCGTGATGCAATTGTTGAATTATTGAAATTGTTACATGCAACATCGTTGCTTGATATTGGTTGTGGTGAAGGGTATTACACAAGCAGTTTCCGTCAAATCATTGATGACGTGATTGGCTTAGATATTGCCAAACCTGCGATTCAGCTTTCTGCAAAGAAATTTAAAAATATCACTTGGCTGGTGGGTAGTGGTGCGATGCTTCCGATAGCAACCGCTTCGGTGGATATTGTCAGTAGTATGTTTAGTCCATTGCCGATTGCAGAAATGGCGCGGGTACTGCAACCTGATGGTTTTGTCTTGGTGGCAACCCCGGCACCGACACATTTATGGGCGATGCGGGAAGGACTATTTGGTGAAGTCCAAGCACATGAGCCTGATAAGTTTTTGGCTGGGTTTGATGAATTGTTTACGCTGCATAGTCGCACAGAAGTGTCATTCCCATTGAGCTTATCGAATCAGGCGCTCAAGGATTTGCTCTGTATGACACCGTATGTGTGGAAGGCAAAACCTGAGAAACGAGCTGCTTTAGAGTTGCTCGAATCATTTGAGACAGCAGCAGCATTTACGATATTTCTGTTTCAGAAAAAGTAATTTTTCTTGAAACTAATCATCCTTCTTATGATTTACTTTCCACACATACTGCATCGTTTTCCACCCTTCCATCGGCGTGCCATTGTAGTAGGTCATCGGTTTAAAATGACATTTTGAAAGTCCTTCAATCGCGGCTTGATCTAAATCTGGATAGCCGCTTGAAGTA
>JAGWUI010000076.1 GCA_028868515.1 Gammaproteobacteria bacterium | reverse complement strand
CAGCAGAACGAGCAGTTACTTCGAGTACAAAAAACTCAAGTAACCGCATCTGCACTTTTTTATTTAACTTACAATTAGATATCTTCATTTTTCTAGACTAACATAGTGCTAATCTAGTACAGCCCCTAGAAATATCTACATCTAAATTTTTCCTTCAAAAGAGAAAACCGCTTTTATTCATTGAATAAAAGCGGTTTTTTTATGTGAGTCAGTCTGTCTTACGAATCAGACATCCCAAATTGCTTGAGCTTCTTTTAGATTCAACGTCCCTTCAT
The DNA here is from genome assembly GCA_028868515.1 of Gammaproteobacteria bacterium. Lineage (GTDB taxonomy): Bacteria > Pseudomonadota > Gammaproteobacteria > Pseudomonadales > Moraxellaceae > Aquirhabdus. Next base: position 3,877 of record JAGWUI010000076.1, on the reverse strand, counting down.
AGATCGCACGTCCAGTAATTGCACCTAAAATCCCCGGTTGACCTTTCAGGGCATGAATATCATCGAGGTTGGTAATGCCACCTGATGCAATCACAGGCAAGCCACATACCGCTGCTAAACCAACAGTTTGTGACACATTCACACCCTGCATCATGCCATCGCGAGCAATATCCGTGTAAACAATACTTGATACACCCGCATCAGCAAAGCGTTTTGCCAGATCGGTGGCTTTCACATCAGTCACATTTGCCCAGCCATCGGTTGCGACCCAACCATCTTTGGCATCAATACCGACAATGATATGACCTGCAAATTGTTTACAAGCGGCTTCAACGAATTCTGGTTCACGAACTGCTTTGGTACCAATAATCACATAAGACACACCAGCATCAAGGTAATGCTCAATCGTTTCTAAAGAGCGAATACCACCGCCGATTTGAATGGGTAAGGTTGGGTGAACTTTAGCAATCGCTTCAACCACGCTTTTATGAATTGGCGTTCCTGCAAAAGCACCATTTAAATCAACGAGATGTAAACGGCGTGCGCCTTCGTTAACCCAATGGGTTGCGGTTGCAACAGGATCATCGGAGAACACAGTATCGTCTTCCATACGTCCTTGTTTTAGGCGTACACATTGACCATCTTTAAGATCGATTGCAGGAATTAATAACATAAGCAGACATATTTAGCAGTAATCAGTGAGGGCGCTATTATGCCATTAACATGGAGGGAGAGTTGAAGAAAAAATGCGGAATTGAAGATCCATACGTCATTGTCTATTGAATGACGTATGGAGGTTTGATGACTTAGGGGGATGGTGGTGGTGTCTGAGCTGTCGTGTCGTTTGTGCTTGGCTCAGTGGTATATGAAGGCTCACTTGGTTCAGTGGTAGAGGATTGGCTTATTCCATGAGCAGCTTGTTCTCGTTTGACATAGGACTGATAAGCTGGAATTGTAATCGCTGCCACAATTCCTAGTACAAAAGCAGTTGGAACGAGTGCAACATAAATCCAGCCAGCTACTTTTTCCCATGAAGGCGTTGCTCGTTGCTCACCATAATTATTTGCACCATCAGTTCCTTTCGCGAACATTAAATACAATGTGAAAATGATGTTGATGACGAAGGCAATTCCAATAATCACCATATTAAAACTAATGTTTTGAAATAGATGGGTGAAAACTTGCATGACGATGTTATCTGCTATCGGTAATACTGACCACCAACCCGTACGGTTGACGTCATGTAGACGACGGATTTGAAAAACAATCATGATGTAGATCATTGGAATAAATAACAAAAATCCTGCAAGAATGAACCATCCTACTCCATGATTTAGCGAGAATCCGAGCATTGACCAGACTAAGGCGCCGACAGCCACAACGGCAATAATCGTGAGGAGAAATACTAAATTCCACGCAAAATATGAAAGACGCCCAAAACGACCTTTATATGACCAAGGGCTGTCTGATTCAGATGTGATTGGGAGTGGCGGAGGTGAGTAAGATGAGGTATTAAAAGCTTCTGTCATTATTTATTTCCATCAGTTATTAGAATGTTTAGATATCTTAACTGATGGAAATGAAATTTTGGCAAAATTGAATAAAAAAAGAGGACGACGCTTAAATTTGCCACTCTACAAAGTTCTTGAGAAGTTGTAAGCCTGCAGTGTGGCTCTTTTCTGGATGGAATTGCACCGCGAATAGATTTTCTTTCGTCAAACTACAAGCAAATTGCTGACCATATTCACAAGTTGCGGCAACCAGAGATTGTTCTTCGGGCACAACATAGTAACTATGCACAAAATAAAAACGGCTATTTTGTTCAATCCCTTGCCATAAAGGATGACTCGGGTCGATTTGTTGAACCTGATTCCAGCCCATATGCGGTACTTTTAGCCCATCAACATCTGGAAAACGTTGCACTTGACCTTTAAAAATACCGAGACAATCCACGCCATCATTTTCAGTCGAAAATTGCATCAGTGCTTGCATGCCGACACAAATGGCGAGAACAGGTTTGTTAAAGGCCGCATTTTTGATGGCAACATCCACACCCGCATCGCGCATTCCTGCCATGCAATCACGCATTGCGCCGACACCAGGAAAAACAATCTTGTCCGCACGCGCAATCAGCGTAGGATCATTAGTCACATCGACTGTTGCGCCGACGTGTTCCAAAGCCTTCGCAGCAGAGTGTAAATTTCCCATTCCATAATCAAGTAAAGCAATACGGGTCATTTACAAACTACCTTTGGTCGATGCAATCGTTCCCGCCGCACGCGGATCAGCTTCGCAGGCCATGCGCAGCGCGCGCGCCAATGCTTTAAAAACACTTTCAATTTGATGATGGCTGTTTTTTCCTTTTAAATTGTCAATGTGCAATGTCATCAATGCGTGATTAACAAAACCTTGAAAAAACTCAGAAAACAAATCAACATCAAACGAACCAACACGTGCGCGCGTATAAGGAATATCCATAAATAAGCCTGGACGTCCAGAAATATCGACAACGACGCGTGATAATGCTTCATCTAAAGGTGCATAAAAATGCCCGTAACGACGAATGCCTTTTTTGTCACCTAATGCTTTTGCAAACGCTTGACCTAAAGTAATGCCGCAATCTTCAACCGTGTGATGGTCATCAATTTCCAAGTCGCCATCACATTCAATGTCAATATCAAACAAACCGTGACGCTTGATCTGATCAATCATATGATCTAAAAAAGGTACGCCAGTATTCAGTACACCCGCGCCAGTACCATCCAGATTGACACGTACACGAATTTTAGTTTCATTGGTATTGCGAACGACATCGGCGATACGGCCAACACTTGAAGTCGTGTTCTGCTCGGTCATACGGATTCTCAGGCTAAAAAGATTGATTAGCACGAATTATAGCGCAACTGCTGTATAATTGAATCATTGCACCAGAATCATTTGAATTCAGAGTAATCCTTATGCCATTGACCTTCCACGCTTATGAAACACTGAGTGAAGATTTACGTGACCAGCTTGAAAATTTGTACAATATCAGTCCTGAGTTTGCAGATGGGACACAAGCCGTCGAAGCTTTAGATAAAGCATTGGAGAAGAGTGCACGATCTTACACCACTAATTTCCATGCAAAACTCTATACAGCTGAATTTAATGACAAGGTCATTGCGGCAGTTTGGGTGACGGGATGCGGTCCAGAAAGATTACTTCAATATATTGTGGTGCATTACGCTAATCGTGGACGTGGTGTGGCAGATCAATTGGTTCGTGCGGTTGCTGAGCAAGAACAAGCTTTAGGTGTGACAAGTTTTCAGCCTGGCTGTGGAGCGATTCACCGCGCTTTGGCACATTTAGGATTGGTAAATTCACCGATTTAGATGGTTAAATCAGCGTTTACTTCATTTTTTACCCAAAAGTGAACAAGAAACCAGCAAGTCGCACATAAACTCATTTAATCTGCTTGACTTGAAAAGTCCTTTTCGCTTTAATGCACACCCTACGGCGCGGTAGCTCAGTCGGTAGAGCAATGGATTGAAAATCCATGTGTCCCCAGTTCGATCCTGGGCCACGCCACCATATTTTGTTGGTTGTAGAAATAGTCGTTTTACGATTTAAAATTTGATTTAGTTTTTGATGATGTGAATTTCACAATGTTAAAAAATAATTAAAAATCAAGTTGACAAACATAAATACTTCTGTAGAATACGCCACCTCGATACAGCATGTCAGATGATGAATGTTGAAACTCTTTAAGAATTAGTGAAGAACAACTTGTGTGGATTTTTGCTGGTTTTGATGAAAAAATATTTCATTGAAATTTGCAAAATTTTCTCGAAGTTTATTTGAGTAATTTCGTCAGTTTTGATGAGTCAGATTTAGAACC
>JAGWUI010000075.1 GCA_028868515.1 Gammaproteobacteria bacterium | reverse complement strand
AGGTTATGGGAAGTTCTGCTGTTTTGGATATGAACACAGTAATCTGTAAGAGTGGTCAGCATTGGCAGTGGGATGGTGTGGATTTTGATGTGCTTGCACCGCGGGATGAGATGCAAATCTTCGATGATAAAGATCGTAGTTGCGTTTTGCGGATTCGTGCGCCAGCTGAAGCAAATGGACATCGTGCAACCCTGTTGTTGATGGGGGATGCAGGAATGGACGTTGAAGCAAAACTTCTACAAGAACAAACGGTAGTTGGAAATCTATTAAAATCAGATGTATTGCTTCTTGGTGATCATGGCTCTGATCGCGCGAGTTCAGAGGAATTTTTGCAAGTCGTTGCGCCAAGTCGGGCGGTGATTTCTACCAGTTTTATGAATAAAAAATATCCCGCAGATGAAGTGCTTGAGCGTTTGAGGGTAAATCAGATCACGGTAGATTCGACGGTTGATAGTGGTACGTTGACTTATGATTTAGGTGGAAAAAAAGGCGTGGAGGTTTCGCGATATCGAGATGGGTATTGGTGGTTGAGGCGTGGGCATTAGTAACGGATGATCGTAATGGATGAACACAGTTCGTCCCTACAATGTCAAATGTAGAGGAGAACTTTGTTCTCCTGCGTATGTTGATCGTGGAGCTTTAATCTTTTGGTTTTTCCGCCAGAATTTTTTTGGCTTCTGCATCTGACACTCGATAGATATCTTCAAAGTGAGGTGAGTCTTTAAAGCGTTTATAAGCCCATTGATATTGAATGGGATTGCGGCGAATCAGATTTTCAACGGCGGTGTTGAGTGTATTGACTGAAACTTGTAGATCTGGACTGCGAATTTCTTCAGGCAACTCTTCAAAGAAAATATCAAAGCCATCACCATCATCACGACGAATACATGCCATCTGCACGACACCGCAGCCAGTCTTTTGTGCTAAGCGTGAAACCAGAGTCGTCGTTAGGGTTTGGTGACCAAAAAATGGTGCGAGAATACCGCCTGATTCGTAAGGCACATGATCGGGCAGAACTGCCGCAAAGCCGCCTTTTTTCAGTGTGCGAAAAAGTGCACGAACACCACTCTCATCCGTTGGAACGAGAGTCGCTTGCAGACGACTGCGTGCAGCAAGTACAAATGCGTCGAGAGAAGCATTATCCGCAGGTTTATACATGATGGTTGGCGCGGTGTATTGGTTGACCCATGCGTTCATCATTTCCCATGTACCATGATGTGGAATGATGCCAATTAGGCCTTTGGGATTTTTGAGTGCTTCTAAGAAAAGCTCTTTGCCATGTACCTCACGAATCTGACTGACACTGTATTCGGTTTGTGTTCCCCAAGTCTTAATAAACTCCATAAAGCTCATCGCTTGAGAACGAAGTGATGCGACAGTCATCTCACTGCGTTCTTGGTCGGACTTCTCTGGGTAAGCAATCAGTAAGTTGCGACGAACAGTTCCTGTAATACTGGTATTGGGGAAAAATAATACTAAACCTGCAACCATCCGCGCGAAGCCTTGCAATGCTCCGATGGGCAGTCGGGCAAAAAACTGGAGGACAAGGAGTAAAGGTGTGCGGGAAGGTTTGTTGGTCATAACGTCTTGTTTCATCGTGTTGAGAGTGATTGATGTGGTGTGATTGCACACATCAAAAACAGAGTTAAGCAAATCATTCGTCAATTATAGCGACGGTTCTTTTGATTCTATCGTGTCATGTGATCGATGTAACGCGTTTTTTATGTTGGTCTTAACCTGTTGGGCATGGACATTTACTCGCATTTATAGCATGGTAGCTACTAATGTCTATCCATACATACAGCACTTCATTTAAAAGGTTGTTTCATGTCTAGTTGGCCTCCAAATCCTGATTCCTCGCAACAAAACGCATCATCCCCACAACACCCAACCAATAAAGAGTGGTCGATCTTCGAAAAAACACTCCTCGCTTCGATTGAGGAACAGCGTCGTGCGCGTCGTTGGGGGATTTTTTTTAAAGGGCTGTCGTTTTTCTTTTTATTCCTGTTTTTCTTGGTCATGGCAAAAAGCTGTACAAGCGGTGATGCTAATCTTGCTGCGGCAACTGCACCGCATCTTGCTGTTGTGGATATCACAGGCGAAATTGGTGAAGGCAAATCAGCCAATAGCGATGACATCATCAGTGCTTTGGATTCGGCATTTGAAGCTTCACAAAGCAAAGCTGTGGTTTTAAATATTAATTCCCCCGGTGGTTCACCTGTTGAGTCGGATTTAATCTGGCAAGAAGTGCGTCGCTTACGTGCTGCACATACAGATAAGAAAGTTTATGCTGTGATTGGTGATATGGGCGCATCAGGTGCGTACTACATTGCATCCTCTGCCGATCAAATCTATGTCAATCCATCGAGTCTGGTGGGTTCTATTGGTGTGATCATGCCGAATTATGGCGTTGCTGATCTTGCTAAGAAACTCGGCGTAGAAGATCGCACCATGACATCTGGCGCGCATAAAGCGATCCTCAGTATGACCAAGCCACTTGATCCATTTGAAAAAACTCATGTGCAGTCGGTTTTGGATAATGTCCATGAGCATTTCATCAATGCTGTAAAAACAGGTCGTGGTAATCGTCTGAAAATTGATGACAATACCTTCTCAGGTCTCTTCTGGAGTGGTGAACAAGCGATTAGCTTAGGTTTAGCCGATAAAGCGGGCGATGTTGGTAGCTTGAAGCGTGAGCTGAAGCTAAAAGAATCTGTGGATTATAGTGTTGAACACAGTTCTCTTGAGAAAATCATGGGTCGTTTGGGCACAACGATGGGGCAGGGTTTAGGCTCGTCATTGAAATTGTCGTTTGCTGATTTGTCATCTAAATCACAAGCAGAAATGCAATAACCAAACGTCTCTATCAATCACCTCCCTGCTAAGTGGGGAGGTGTTCTTGCAATTATCCAAACTGTCTTGAAGATTCTGTTATGAAACCACTCATTCATTTTGCCCATGCCAATGGCATTCCATCTGCTGTCTATGAAAAGCTGTTCACAGCGCTGCGTGATGACTTTGATATTGTCATGTTGCCATTGATCGGGACTGATCCGCGTTTTCCTGTGAATAATCATTGGACAAATTTACGTGATCAGGTGATTGATAGTATCCAGCGACAAGCGGTGGATGCCAATGGCAATCCGCGACTTGTCATTGCGCTGGGACATTCGTTGGGTGGGTTGTGTAGTTATCTAGCGGCTTATAAAAGACCCGATCTGATGCGCGGTTTGGTCATGATGGATCCGCCGATGATCAATGGTGTGTATTCCTTCATGATGCACCTCGCTAAGAATTTTGCACCAAAGGAATATGAAAAAAGAACGCCTGCGGCTTTGTCAGCTAAACGACGAGATCATTGGGATAGTCGTGAGCAAGCTGCCGAAAAGTTGCGTGGTCGAGGTCTGTTTTCAACCTTTGATCAAGATTGCTTTGATGCGTATATCAGATATGGATTGAAGGATGCGCCTGATGGCGGTGTGACGTTGACGATTCCGAAAGCGGTTGAAGTTGAGATTTTTCGCACCAATCCGTCGTTGTTTTGGTTGACGCCACGTCGTGCACCGAAGATTCCTGTGCATTTGATTGCTGGGCGTGAGAGTCAGTTCTATGGTCGTGGTTTTCCGCAGCGTTTGCAGAAGCAGTTGGGGATTCCGTATTCAGTGATTGACGGTGGGCATATGTTTCCGTTGGAGCATCCACTAGAGACTGTAGCGAAAATTAAAGAAGTGATTAATGGGTTTGGGGTTTAATGGCGCTGAAAATTTAATACTACTTGTGAGTGAAATCATGGACGAGCGAGATATTATAAAACCTAGATCGCGTATTGTTGCTACTTTTTTTGGAATATTAGGGCTATTGCTCTCTTTGTTAGCTGTCTTAGCTTGGAGAGTATTGCCACTTGGATCTTCTGGGCTGCTTTTTGAGTTCATTCTTGGGTCTCTTGGTGGATGGTGTTTTTATCGTACATGGCGTTATATGAAAGTAGGGAGTGCGCCAGAGCTGCTTGATGTCAAGCAACAACCTAGTAAGAATGTGGCAAGTATATTATATGTGCTGGGGTGGCTGTTTTTTGTGTTTGGTTTTGGGTTTGCTTTAGAGCCTTCCGCTAGTTCAACGATGTTTATTTATGTAACTGGTATTTATATGTTTTTTTCTATCAGTATGGGGTGTTT
>JAGWUI010000046.1 GCA_028868515.1 Gammaproteobacteria bacterium | reverse complement strand
GAAGACTTTTTAATATGACTTGGTCTGAGTATTTAAAGACAGGTCAGCTCAATGAGATTGTGCGCTAAAATTCAGGCATAAAAAAATGCCACACGATTGTCATGTGGCATAAAAATAAAATACGGCTACAGCAAATAAGTGTCAGGTCAGATCGATCAGACCAAACTTGCTGCCGCCATATATATTGGTTGGGATGCTGGCATAAAAGTCCGCATAAATGAAGCGATGAATCGCTTGCATCAGAAAGTCAACCCGATGGCGTTCTGCCACATCAATCATTCCAAGCCCTGCATCATATTCCGCATCTTCGTTGTGAATTAAGTAGCGGTTCTGCACGTCAGTGCTGTCAATAAAATATTGACCAATGAATTGACCTATCTCAATGGCGTCATGGCAATATCGCTGTGCGCTATTAAAACCGAGAAACAACCCTAGCATGTGTTTATTCGGGTCACATAGTAGTTTATACGCCCCACCCAGAAAACCTCTTGAGTAATGTTGCTTGACGTACGCAATGATGTTCTGGGTCGTCTCTGCCATATATTTCGCGATTGCTCGCGAATCAGAACTCACTTCATCAGGAATCTTGATGTGCTGCAATTCAAGATAGACGACATTCAGTACACCGACTTGATGAGATGAAAGCCAGAGCTTGAACATTTTACTCAGGGCAAGATCATCATTTTTCCAAATCGTCGGATAACGGTTCAAGCGGCTCATGAATGACCGATCGCTTAATGCCGTCTTTAAATGTTGGCTAAACTGATTCAATACCGCAGTCGTGACCACGACATCTTGATCATCCCTAAAATGCCCCGAAACAAAATCTTGCGCATAATGATCATAGATCATATCCAGAAAGCACTTGATATAGGGATGAAGTTCAATCATTGAGAAATCACGGTTGATGCGATTTGCAAGTTGAATACATGCTAACAGCTCCTCACCGAAAAGTGTCGGCTTAAAGACCAGTTCACGCACATACGAATCCCTACCATAACTGTATGACTCCTTAAATCGTTGTCGAGCAAACTCCTGACAAACATTCAGTATTCTCTCAAAGTCAGACTGGCGATCTGCAAAATAGGCAAACGGATGACGCGGGGTATAGGGCAAACTATTCATCGTTGAACTCCAATGGCAATGTGTTTCGTAAAGTTTGTGGTTTGAACCGACCTGCATGCAAAAAGCGTCTACGCGCAAAAGCAACAGGAGGCATCAGATGTGCGGTTTGATACAGGTTTGACAGCGCATCTTTAAGTATTTCAAGCTGGTCAAACTCATGGGTTGAGAACGCACCCTGACACACAGACTTCCAAACTTGCTGACGCAGTTGTGATGGATATACACCACCTTTTGCTCGAGTGATTTCACGCCATAGGTCATCTAGCCCAGACTGAATATCCTGCCCTTCTGCCATCTGATTTTTCCTGAAGATCAGGGTGAGATGAGCATAGGCATGACTTGCTTCACCACAAAAAGGAATCCAAACATAGCCCACGAGACCCTTAAAGACGAATCGATGTCTGCACTTATTGAGCAGAGTATTGATGTCTTTAAAGATCTGAGTTTTCTTGATTTCTTGGTGGTATAACGGCTGATACGCCATATCAACCCGAGCAATATGCAAGGGCTCATGGTTCAACAAAGCATCATCCACAATACGCCGCAGATATCGCTTTAGGCTGTAAATGGTACGCTTCTGGCGCAATGCCACCAAATCGGCTTTGAGCTTGACGTCTTTTTGCTTTAACCGTTCACGGATGGTCTGCACTAACAGGTTTTTCTGCTCCTGACTAGTGAGTTCTTGCTGATCTTTCAGCGTTGGATAAAAGAATAGACCTTGTTTAGCCAACGCCTCCATACCCTGTATAAATAAAGTAATGTAAGGGGACAGTACATAATCCTCGGGCATACGAGGTGCTTTAGAAATCAGGCTGGTCAACTCATCAGCGAGCGGACTAGTCTTACGAAATTTAAATTTTTGGTTCAAAGAACCACCGCTTTGATGCGGAGGGACTTCAATATAAAGCGGATCATTCGTTGCCATGATGCGAGAAACCAAGGCATGAATACGTCCAAAGGTATCAATATCCCAGTTGCTTTCACCATGAGTCTCATGATCTGCTTGGATATAGTCATACCTGTACAGAAGCATTTCAGCCACTTCACGATGAGGATCATTGGCTGGCTGAGGCTTGGTTGCAGTAAGAGTAGTCGTCATCATGATGGTTCTCCCATGACACGACGGCTTTCGATCCAGTCTAAAATGTCCTGATAGCGATAGCCCACTGCGCGATCCCCGATGCGGATCTTGGATGGGAACGAATCATCATGATATTGAGAGCCTTCTTGCGTTTTGTAGTAAACAAACGAGACCGAGCGGTTTAATAGCGCTGCGACCTCCTTTACCGATAAAAGACTCTCAGGACTAAGAGCGGGATGGATGGGATTTTTCACTTGGCATTCTCCGTTAAGCGAGGTTAAGAGATACCAAGATAAGATTTAAAAAATCGGAGGAAAATGTTCTTGCAAGACCCTTTTACAGAGAATTATTTGTAGGTTATTAAATATCATCATATTCTTTTGGATTATTTTGGAATAAATCCGATTTTTCTTCTCGCGCTGTCACATCACTCCATGACATGCTGTCATTCTTCGGGCGACCCTCTGGAAGCAATCGTTTATCTTCATGTCGAATAATCGTTGCCGTATGTTCTGCAACCGTCTTACTAAAACCATAACACTCAACTAATCGGTTTACGATAAGCGATTGCTCGATAAAAATCGTCACACTTTGCTCACTATACTTTGATAAAAAATCGAAACATTTTTGATAAAAGAATCGAGATACTTCAGTCATCGCCAGTAAAGGAAGCGTTCTTATAGATTTTTCTTTGTTTTCAAGAGTTTTATAAATTATCCAAGCAGCTGTTTTTCCCGTAGTGGTTGCACTGAATGTTGTAGATGATTTGTTGTGCTTATGAACTTTACTGCCCGAAGTTTTCTGAATTTTAAATTTGCTGTAAATGTCTTCTTGCGATGGTAAGACGGCATTTGAATCCCTGCAATATGAATTAAACACAAAAAAATAGACGCGTATAATCTCTTTCATCATACTGGAATGACACTCTAATTTTCTTTCATTTTCTAGCAATTTCCTCAACTGACTCTGACTCAAATGATGATTGTGTGATCCTGCTGATACTGGAATCGAGCCATTGTCCACAGTCTGCATTCCACTTTTTATCAAATCCAATTGCTGTTGAATTTTGTCCACATCACGACGCTGAATATATATACGCCCCGCATGCAGCAATAACTTGGGAATCTGGGTCGAGAAACCATTCGAATCGTAGATTACGAAAGAACGACCTCTAATGTAACGATCTGGTTCATCGGCAAGTATCTCCGTCTGTGCTTTTTGCTGTTTTTCCTCACAATCGATATTCTGATTATCAAGAGGTCGATTTACAGGATATGCGCGAGATAGAAATGATCCCTTGGAAAATTTATGAGATGGGTCACGCGATACTGGCAAAAGTACGTTGACATATTTTAATCCAAGTGCATTCGCATTCTCAGGATCAATCCGGCTGACTTCATAGGTCTGCCGATCATATTTCAGTCCTGACTCAAACAAGGCATAGATATGTATGTTTTCAAGAGCCTGAATAATTGGATAATCCTTTGGATCAATCAAAAAGAGCTGAATGTCATCAGGCACACTCACCGAACGCTTCAGGTATTCAATCTCATTGATTCCCAGTGATTGATTACGGGAACCAAAATGACGCATAAAATCATTTCGATCAATCTTTGGATAAACATGTATACCAGATGATGTCTGAGATTTGATACCGACAGAATAGACTGTTTCACCATCCTGAGGTTTAATATAAAGTGGGATCCCTAGCTGAATACAATGATCAAAGATAATATCTATGGATGTCTGAAGTTTAGCCGCAGTAGATGCTAAATCAGCAATAAAATATTCACGGGGAAATGACATGACTTCCTTTCTCTTCAAGGTTCTATCTAATCACGGGTGAGAAATAACATGATTGAATCGCAAATAACAAGACTTATGATCAGAGCCTGATTATATTGATTCACAATCTTTTTTATTTCCTCCCTAAGTCATCCAGATAGTCTGCCCAGCGTTGCATCATCTCCCGACGTTGATCTAGGAAGCGTGTGCGATTATACGCTCGGCCATTGGCATCTCGAACTTGATGACCAAGTTGCATTTCAATCCACTCATATCGATAACCCAGCACTTCTTCCAATATGGTTCGTGCGGTTGCGCGGAATCCATGCCCGCAAACCTGATCAGCTTCCCAGCCCATACGACGCAATGCCTGATTAATTGTGTTTTCAGACATACACTTGCTATTGGTGTGTATGGCAGGGAAAACATATATTGATCCAGCAGTCACCAGTTGTAAATCTTTTAAGATACTGACGGCTTGTGTCGGCAAAGGAATAACGAGATCAACTTCAGTTTGTTTACGCGTTTTTGGAGGTCTAAACCGCATTTCTGATTTTTCAAGATCCAGATCTTCCCATTTGGCAGCCCGTAATTCACCTGGTCGAATAAAGAGCATCGGAGCAAGCCGAAGGGCTTGCACTGTGATAAAACGACCTTGATAATGATTAATATCAACGAGCAACTGACCGAGCTCTACAGGATCAATCACCGCAGGCAAATGTCGTTTGACAGGTGGTTTGAGAGCACCCCTCAAATCACGCGTCGGATCAGACAGACATAATGAACAAGCCACGGCATAACGAAAAACCTGACTACATTTATTCAACATGCCTCGTGCTTTTTCAAGTAAGCCTTCTTTCTCTGCGATTCGACACACATCCAGCACATCAATCGGCTGAATGTCATTGATAGGACGATTTCCTAATTTCTGAATAGGTAACTTAAGCAGGTATTGAGCTTTTTCTAATGTGGCTGGTGAATAAGATTGTTTGGATAGCCAGTCCATTGCAACCAGCTCAAATGTATTCGTGGATGCAACTCTTGCTGCCCGAATTTCAATTTTTTTATGTTCAGAAGGATCAATATTCGCTTCTACTAATTTACGCGCATCATCACGTTTAGTACGAGCTTCCGCTAAGCTCAACTCTGGATAGCAACCGAAAGCCATGGTATTGCGTTTTTTTGTGATCGGACGAGTGTAATCAAAACGCCAAAATTTGGAGCCGTCTTTATTGATCAGCAAATAGAGTCCACCACCATCAGATAGCTTATATGGCTTATCTATTGGCTTGGCAGCTTTGATTTCTTTATCAGTTAAAGGCTTAGCTATTTTTGGCATCTTTGCGGTATCAGGATCACAGTATCTACACGATACCGCAATCCTTACCGTAAAGAAAGTTAGATATCATTGGAGTGCTTTGGATGTTAATACAGTACAAAACATCACAATACCAATGATTTATTTATATTTTTAGAAGACGTTAAGTTTCTTTAAATCAAGAATTGGTGCGCCCGGCGGGAGTCGAACCCACGACCCTCGGCTTCGGAAACCGATACTCTATCCATCTGAGCTACGGGCGCATTAAGAAGTGGCGCACATCATAGGCAAAAAGCCACATCAGGTAAAGTACGGAATGCAATTTATTGCCGAAAATAAGCCAAACCAAATCAGACCTGACAAATCCTATCGACATTTGATTATTGAATCTGACTAAAGAGTCAAAACATCAATCAGCATGAATACTTAATATTTTTTGAGCACTTTATTCAGTATAATCATCAGTGAAAACTACCACTCATACTCAGCAATATTCATCGGCAAGATCCATATAGTTCGTCCTATTGCTCCAATTATTTTTTTGACCTGTCTCCAACGAGATATATCTAGTGACTTTTTAAACTAATGGCTTTTTAAAGTAGCAACTTAAGGTAACAACGAGAGATAGTCATGACCGACGCACTAGTTCTACGCAATTTAACCAAAACATACAGTAGTGGACTGCAAGCACTTAAAGGAATTGATCTCACCGTTGCTCCGGGTGATTTTTATGCACTCCTCGGCCCTAACGGTGCAGGCAAATCAACCACGATTAGCATTATTAGCTCCCTGACACTCAAGACCAGCGGGAGTGTCAGCATTTTCGGTTACGACATCGATAAAGACTCCTCGAAAGCAAAACAATGCATCGGTGTTGTGCCGCAAGAATTTAATTTCAGTATGTTCGAAAAAGTATTCGACATTCTGGTTACTCAAGCTGGTTACTATGGCATTCCTCGTGATATCGCCATGCAACGTGCAGAAAAATACCTCGTGAAGCTTGGGCTCTGGGAAAAACGTGACTCCCAAGCCCGCCTCCTCTCAGGTGGTATGAAGCGCAGACTGATGATTGCGCGTGCAATGGTGCATGAGCCGCGTATGTTGATTTTGGATGAGCCAACAGCTGGTGTGGATATCGAATTACGCCGCTCGATGTGGGATTTCTTGACCGAGCTCAACGCACAAGGCACCTCGATTATCTTGACCACACATTATCTGGAAGAAGCAGAAGTCTTATGTAAGCGTATTGCGATTATCGATAAAGGCGAGATCAAAGAAGATACCGACATGAAGAGCTTGCTTGCGTCTTTGAATGTCGAAACTTTTGTGCTGGATTTACGTGAACCACTCGCTGCACTTCCCGCTTTAGATTTGCCGGGTATCACGCTCCAGCAAATTGATCCACACACGATTGAATTGTCGCTGCAAAAGAATTACTCCTTAAATGATGCATTTGGCATGCTCAGCCAACATGGTATTTTGATTTCTAGTATGCGTAATAAATCAAATCGACTCGAAGAACTCTTCGTCGGCTTGGTTGAAAAGAATTTAAAAGGATAAGTCATGAATCGCTCACAACTTTGGGTCGCATTTACGACCATTGTCATCAAAGAAGTACGCCGTTTTATGCGGATTTGGCAACAAACACTGCTGCCACCAGCCATTACTATGACGTTGTATTTCGTGATTTTTGGTAATCTGGTCGGCAGTCAGATTCGTGCAGTGCATGGCGTGACTTATATGCAGTACATCGTTCCAGGTCTCGTAATGATGGCAATTATTACCAACAGCTACGCGAATGTGGTATCGAGTTTCTTCGGGGTGAAATTTCAACGCTCTATTGAAGAACTCCTCGTTAGCCCTGTCCCGCACCACATTGTCTTACTAGGCTTTGTCATGGGTGGGGTAATTCGCGGGCTATTAGTTGCGATCATCGTCACATTATTGTCTTTATTTTTTACGCATCTTGAAGTCCACAACATCGGTGTTATTGTTTTCACTGCATTTATTACGGCAGTATTATTTTCACTGGGTGGCTTTATTAATGCTGTCTATGCGCGCACGTTTGATGATGTCAGTATCGTTCCAACCTTCGTTTTAACTCCGCTGACTTACTTAGGCGGCGTATTCTACTCCATGGATCAACTTTCCCCGTTCTGGAAAACACTGTCTCTCATTAACCCGATTGTTTATATGGTCAATGCATTCCGTTACGGTATTCTTGGGGTTAGTGATGTCAATATTTGGCTGTCTATGGGGATCATTAGTCTGTTCTGTGTTGTGCTGTATTTCTTTGCCTACCGCCTACTCCATCGTGGCACAGGAATGCGCGCATGAGTGTTCATGATTCTGCGCTGGGACAAACGACTGTTTATCCAACACAATACGACGCGACACTACTATTTCCAATTGCTCGTGCCGAAGGTCGTGCTGCGCTCGGTGCAACAGCGCCTGCCTTCATCAGCACAGGCGTTGATGTCTGGCATGTGTTTGAATTGTCATGGTTAGATGAAGCTGGCAAACCTGTCGTTGCGATTGGTCGTATCACTGTGCCAGCTCACTCACCTAATTTGATTGAATCAAAATCATTAAAGCTTTACTTTAATGGCTTAAACTTCGCTGCTTTTGCAAACAATGATGCCTTAATTCAATTAGTGGTCAATGACCTATCAAAAGCTGCTGGTGCCGCAGTCCAATTTGAACTACTCAATGTAGATGAGCTTGAGACGCATCAACCTCAAGGTATTTGTATTGATCATTTGGAAATGACGACCTCTGAAGTACCTCGTGAACCAGATGCACGATTATTAAAACTTAATCCAACATCTGCAAATCACGATATAGAAGAAACACTGTATTCAAATCTACTTCGCAGTAATTGCCCTGTCACGGGACAACCTGATTGGGGAACGATTTTTATTCGTTATCAAAGTGCGAAAAGTCAAGGTGCAGAGATTTGCCGTAATAGTCTATTGACCTACATCGTTTCATATCGCCAGCACAGTGGCTTTCATGAACAATGTGTCGAGCAAATTTTTTCTGATATTTGGCAAATCTTCAAACCAGAAAAACTCGCAATTCACGCCCAATATACGCGTCGTGGTGGATTGGATATTAATCCTTGCCGTAGCTCTGATCCTCTATGGCTTCCCAAAGTGCTTCGGCTCGCGCGACAATGATTTAAAAGCTCACAGTAAACCCAAAGAACGTAAATGATATAAATGTCCAATTACATCATTGTTGATCATTCAACCATGATGTATAACCAAACTCAGCCTAATGAGATTTTGAAAAAAGGAATATTTCATGACTGCTTATTTTGGTTTTACGCCTTCAGAAACGCTGCAAAATAATATCGAAACAGCCCTTCGGCTCGCGAAAGAAAATACCAAAGAACCACTTTACTTGATTCGAGATCAAGTATCGCTTGGTCTTAACGATGAACTCATTGATATCGCTCTAACCCAACTCGCTCGAATGCTCCCTCCAAGCGATAAAAAAGAGACCATGGAAAAATTATCAAGTTTTATTCGCAGCACCATGCAAACCCTGCTGAAACAACTGTTGGGAAAAGAAGACAATACACGAGTTTTAAAATCGATTAGTTTTTTGACACTCAGTACGCATACAAAAAGTGGGACGTTTAAAGTTGGCTGCACCATCCATGATGATTTAATCATCAGACTCAAATCCTTATTTGCTCAAGCACAAGAGGATGAAGATACTTCTGCAATCCGCCTTGAACTCATCGCGCTACAAAAACAACTTGCTGATCAATGCATCAAACACTTTATCACTGATTTTTGCGCATCATTAGATCTCGGCTTCTTTAAACGTAATGCCATGTCTATCGCACAAAGTGCTACAACCAAAGCTATCCACTTTGCAATCCACAAACTCGTACCCAGCCTAAATGCAGAAGAGTTAGAAATCTTTGCGAAACACTATGACTCTTTATTGTATCTAGCGGACTAAGACACACTGATATTTGTTCTTTGCGATGAAAAATGAATAGCGTTTCAAAGCAGGATCAAATATCAACACGCCCCAATATTCAAAAAGAACCCAGAACAACGCTCATCCTGAAGATAAATGCGTTAAGATATCGCGGCAATTTGCTTCCAATAAATAGATCTATTTCCTGAAAGCGAAATACCCATCCATTCGATCACGTTCTTTTTGATGACAACGGTAATAACGAGGAATATCTAATGACCGCTTACTTTGGTTTCGTACCATCTGCCGGCCTTCAAACCCATATTGAAAACGCTCTGATTCGCGCAAAACAAACTGGCGGCGAGCCAATGTACATTATTCGTGACACCGTATCATTAGGAATTACTGACGAACTGATCGACACGCTATTGATCCAGCTCGTTCATATGCTGCCAGAAAGTGACAAACGCGACACAATGGAAAAGCTGTCGAATTTCATCAAAAGTACTGTGCATGTCTTAATGAAGCAATTACTCGGCAAAGACACTGATGAAAATGTTGTGAAATCGGTAGAGTTCTTAGCGCTCAGTACCAACGTTAAAGCAGGTCAATTGCGCGTCGGCACAATTTTACCAGATAGTTTAGTGGCTCAAATGAAAGCTTCTTTTGCTCAGGTTGCTGCAGGTGAAGGCAAAGCGGCAAAACCAGCACTGGCAACACAATTTAAAATGTTTAACGATCTCATCATTAAACATTATATGGAAGAATTTAATAAGACATTAGACCTAGGAATGTTCAAACGTAAAGCATCATCACTTGCACAAAGCGGCATTACCAAAGCAGTCCATGTTGCAATTGACAAACTCATCCCAAGCTTAAATCAAGTTGAACTCGAAGCATTTACTCAGCATTACGATACGATCATCTACACTGCTGACTAATGATTGATTCCATGTTGTGCCTTTAGGTTATTGCTAATGTCTGATTATCATCACTATCGTTTCTTGCGCTATGCGCCACGCGATGGCACAACAATGCAGATGCAACCAGGGCGCTGGACGCGCATGCATCTTGATCCTTGGTTGCTCGGGTTGTTATTTATTGCAACGGTATTTGGTCTTGTTGTGCTCTATAGCGCCTCAGGACAAGATGTCAGCATGGTAACTCGACAAGCCATTAGCTTTAGCATGGCATTTGTCGTCATGATCACTCTGGCTCAAGTCCCCCCAAAAATGTATCAGGCCTTTTCGCCATGGTTTTTTGGCATCGGTCTTATACTTCTCATCATGGTTGCACTCGTTGGGCAGGTTTCCTTAGGTGCACGGCGCTGGTTAGGATTTGGTGGCATTCGTTTTCAACCTTCAGAATTTCTGAAACTCGCTATGCCGATGATGATGGCATGGTATCTGTCCAATCGGACACTTCCTCCCAATTGGCGAGTGGTGCTCACAGCACTCATGATTATCGTCGTTCCTGCAGCTTTAATCGCTAAACAACCTGATCTCGGGACTGCACTCCTCGTCAGTGCTAGTGGTTTTTTTGTGCTGTTTTTGGCAGGACTTCCATGGTGGATGATCGGCAGCTTTATCGCAGCACTCGGAGCCATTCTGCCAATCGCATGGGAATTCTTGCTACATGACTATCAAAAGCAACGCGTCCTGACACTCATCGACCCTAAAGCAGATGCATTAGGTACAGGCTGGAACATTATCCAATCAAAAACTGCGATTGGCTCTGGTGGCTTCATGGGTAAAGGTTATCTGCATGGCACTCAATCGCATTTGCAGTTCTTACCCGAGGGTCATACTGACTTTATCATTGCGGCGTTTTCTGAAGAGTTTGGACTCATTGGTGTATGTCTATTACTCCTGCTCTATAGTGCGCTTGTAGGTCGCGCCTTATTTATTGCCTTCCAAACCAACAACACCTATGGACGATTATTGGCCGGTGCGATTGGAATGTCGTTTTTTGTCTATGTTTTTGTGAACGTTGGCATGGTGAGTGGTATTCTGCCTGTCGTTGGTGTTCCATTACCATTCATAAGTTATGGCGGAACAGCACTGATTACATTAATGAGTGGATTTGGCTTGCTCATGTCCATTCGCACACATCGTTAACGATATCTATTTATGCCTAGAGCATACTGAAAAGAAGATGGTTGTATCGCTTTTAAAGGACATCTCTCGTGAATAAACAGCTTTTTATTAATATTGCCTTAACATCAACGCTTAGCGCTTGTTCTTTCGCCTATGCAGGCGACTTTGACACAGACCCGACTTATTCTGCATTCCGTGATCAAATGGTCAGTCAATATCAATTTACCCCGATTGAAGTTGACAACATCATGATCAATGCGCATTTACAGCCCAGCATTCTCTCAATCATGGCGAAACCTGGGGAAAGTAAAGAATGGTATGACTACCAGCCTCAATTCGTGACTCAAGCAACGATCAATAAAGGAATCGCTTTCCAGAATACTTATGCTGAAGCGCTTAAGCGTGCGGAAAATACCTATGGTGTGCCGCAGGAAATTATTTTAGGTATCCTAGGCGTTGAAACAGGCTTTGGTGGTCATAAAGGCTCATATCAAGCACTAGACGCACTATCGACCTTAGCATTCAAAGATACTCGACGTCCTGAATACTTCAAACAAGAGTTGGCTGAATACCTCGTCTATTGCCGCAATCAAAAAATTGATCCAACGACAATGAAGTCATCTTATGCTGGCGCAATCGGCTATCCACAGTTTATGCCAAGTAATATTGTGAAGTACGGTGTTGATTTTGATGGTAGTGGATATATTGATCTGAATAATAGCCCGATCGATGCCATCGGCTCTGTCGCCAACTATTTGGCTGCACATGGCTGGCAAAAAGGGAAACCGATTGGTTATCGTGCAAAATACGCTGGAACTGATGACAATCTTGTCATTTCAAAGGATCTTACACAACCACGCCCAGCTTCTGAGTTATTTGCCCTAGGTCTAACGCCTATTAGCGCACCTGTCGCCCCGACAGACCTTGTCAACGGCGTTCGCTTAATGGGAGATAAAGGGCCGCTTTATTGGTTTACTTATCCAAACTACCAAGTAATTACAACTTATAATCGCAGCCGCCTCTATGCAACAGCAGTGTGGCAACTCGGTGCAGCGATTAGAGAAAGTAACCAAAATCAGGCTGAGACCAAGCCTGAAATCAAACCGGAAACAGCAAAAACACCTTAAAAATGGTTATTTTTCGTTCCAAAAGTATTTCAAAACGTGTTTTTGAAATACTTAGATACAATTAAGGTTATTTTTTAATCAAATTTAGTACATTTAAGTAAAGACTTTCTGTTTTTCGGCATTTTTTTAGACAAATTGAATTTTGCGCATTAGGATGTCTACACATTAAGTAAATTTTATATTTAGCCAAACTTGAAGATGGCAGATGCGTAAACATCAATTAATTGCCATTCAGAGGAATATGACTATGCGAATAACACTGACCACGATTGCAATTTTAGTATCTCTCAGCGCGACTGCTCGCGCAGAACTCGTTCCGTCTCAATCATTGACGACGCCTTTCGACGTGCCAACTCTTGCATCATCAGCGTTAAACCGCGACAGTAAAACCATCACCGCAAACTCATTAGCACTCTCAGCGACACCAAATACTTTAGCAGGACAATCAAGCACTGACTCAGCATCAGTGAGTAATATCACCAAAGCAACTGACAGTGACGCAAACAGCGATCAAGATAGCAATCTCAGTGTTTTAGATCGTTTAAGTTCTGTTGCGAGTGATACTGTTCGTAAATTCAAACAAACAGGTATTGCATCTTGGTACGGACATCAATTCAATGGCCGTAAAACTGCAACTGGCGAACGTTTTGATATGAACGCCATGACTGCAGCTCACCGCTCACTTCCACTGTCTTGTTTCATCCGCGTCACCAATAAAGATAACGGTAAAAGCGTCATTGTTAAAGTAAACGATCGTGGTCCATATTCAGGCAACCGTATCCTTGACCTTTCTTATGCCGCCGCAGAGAAATTAGGTATGGTTAATAAAGGCATGGGGAACGTCACTATCGAACGTGTTGCAGAGCCAAATTAAAACTTACATCTCAATAAAGCTTAGACAAAATATCGTCTCCCCAAAGAACCGCCTCATGAATGGCGGTTTTTTTATTTCTGATATGCTACTCTTCTCTTATAATATTTATAAAATACGGTCATAAAAATGCGTACATTGCAAAGCTGGCTCGCTGAATACAGTGTCAGTCACCAAAATCCTGTGAATAAGAAACTTCATTGGATATGCGTTCCTTTAATTACCGTATGTGTAATCGGCATTCTTTGGAGTTTAAGCCCCATTGCCGCACTCATCGGCTTAATGCTGACAATGGCTTTCTATGCACGCCTATCGCGTGTTCTCTTTCTACTGATGTCATTGTTCTCTGCACTCATCGTTGTCATCATCTGGACAATCTCTGATCCTTTACTCACATTATCACCCGTTGCTCCACTTCTATTTTATATAGGTCTATTTATACTAGGCTGGATTGGTCAATTTTATGGACATAAAGTTGAAGGGAAAAAACCTTCTTTCTTTAAAGATTTACAATTCCTACTGATTGGCCCCGCATGGTGTGCAGATGCTCTTGCAAAGAAGTTAAACATAGCGCTCTAGCATCCACAACATATTCATCATACAAAAATAAAAAATCCCATCATTTGATGGGATTTTTTATCAGGTCAGTATCTTCTTCGAACCCGCTAATTAACGCGACACCGTAATCGATTGAATAGCCGCTGTCGGTGGGCCATAAGGAAAATGCGCCTCATAACGAAAACCATAACCTAAACTGGATGTATCATAAACTGAGTTGTAGTATCCAGTTCCATCGATACCGAAGCCAGTTGCAACTTGAAAAATCTGACCGAGGTTACCAGCCCATGAATAACTATAGTTTTCATTACCAAACATGAGAGGAATACCTGAATTTGCAACACCTGCTGGTACACCCAATATATCCGATCCTCCCAATAAACGGATATTATCAAAAACACTTGCAAGCAGTGTTTCAGCATTAGAATCCTTTGATTGAGTCGCGTTTGCATCTGCAGTGAGATCCACTTGCTTATTGGTCAACACCGCAACGAAATGGTTGGCATCATGGCATGTTTGCTGAGGAACGGCAGCATTGCTTGCTTTTGTATCACTGGATTCGACTTTGTCTTTTGGATCAACTTTCTGGTCGGCTTTATCCGTAGTACAAACAGGGATAATCTTCACCTCAATATATTTATTATCTAGCTCAGCATCACTCAATGGTTGCTCCGCATAGGCAACCGACAACACAGCAGAGATTGCAATCATCAGAACTTTATAAGGAAATCTTGAAGATTTAAAACCTAAAGTCGTCACTTTCGCTACAGCATTTTTAGATGTCTGTTCCATTTGCTTTAGCAAAAAGGTTCTCATTTCGCTAGACTCCTGTCCAAGCATGAAGAAAAAATTATTATATTGATCTCAAATCTATCAAAAAACAAACAGTCGCGCAACCAATACCCTCGTCATTGGTCTGATCATTTGCAATAAAAAAAGACGAACCTGAATTCGTCTTTTTCTTCATTGATCAGAGAGTTAGATCACAAGATCATTAATGAAATTTCGTCCGCTCAAATTTCAAACTCGCTCCATCTTTTCCTGCACTCACCATAATCGTATCACCTGGAGCAAACTCACCTGAGAGAATCCGTGATGCAAGAGGATTTTCAATTTCCGCTTGAATCGCACGTTTCAACGGACGAGCCCCAAATACAGGGTCATATCCAACTGCAACCAACTGATCAAAGGCAGAATCATCCAGCTCTAAACCAATTTCACGTTCATGCAGACGAGCACGTAACCGATCCAATTGAATATCCGCAATGCCGCGAATCTGACTTTGACCTAATTGTTGGAACACCACCACTTCATCAATACGATTAATAAACTCTGGACGGAAATGCTCTCCAACTGCTTCCATCACTACAGCTTTCACTTCAGCAGCAGGTGCATTGTCACCAAGCTCCCGAATCGCGGCTGAACCGAGATTACTGGTCATAATAATCACCGTATTCTTGAAGTCGACTGTCCGACCTTGAGAGTCAGTCAAACGTCCATCATCCAATACTTGTAAGAGAATATTGAATACATCAGGATGTGCTTTCTCGACCTCATCAAGTAGCACAACACTATACGGCTTACGACGCACAGCCTCAGTCAGAGTACCCCCCTCTTCATAACCGACATATCCTGGAGGTGCACCAACCAAACGACTCACAGAATGTTTCTCCATGAACTCGCTCATGTCGATTCGAATCATCGCATCGTCACTATCAAACAAGAAGTTTGCCAGCGCCTTACTCAACTCTGTTTTACCCACACCCGTTGCACCGAGGAACAAGAAGGAACCGCTCGGACGATTTGGATCAGATAATCCCGCACGAGAACGACGCACTGCATTAGAAACCGCAATCACCGCCTCTTTCTGTCCGACGACACGTTTATGTAGCTCGTCTTCCATATGAAGCAGTTTTTCACGCTCACCTTGCATCATCTTGCTGACAGGAATACCTGTTGCCGCACTCACCACTTCCGCGATTTCATTGTCAGTCACTTTCGTACGAAGTAAGGTGAACTTACCTTGGCTTTCCTGGTCTTCAGCCTTTTCAGCATTGACAATTTTCTTTTCCAAATCAGGAATTACGCTGTATTTGAGGCGCGACATTTCTGCAATATCACTATCACGTTCAGCTTTGGCATAAGCCACTTTAGCTTTATCCAACTCTTCACGGAAACTCTGCGCACCTTGGACAATGGCTTTCTCGGCTTGCCAAACCTCTGTCAAATCAGCTAACTCTTTTTCCAACTGTTCAATTTGAGCAGTCAACTGCTTTTGTTGTACAGCTGCGTGATCATCTTGTTTGATCACCTCATATTCCATTTTGAGCTGAATCAATCGACGATCAATTTTATCCAATGCCTCTGGCTTGGAGTCCATTTCCATCCGCAAACGGCTGGCTGCTTCATCAATCAAATCAATCGCTTTATCAGGCAATTTACGATCTGTAATATAACGATGAGACATACGAGCCGCAGCGATAATCGCAGAATCTTCAATTTCAACATTATGGTGTAATTGATAACGCTCTTTCAGGCCACGCAAAATCGCAATCGTGTCAGCGACAGATGGCTCATCAACCATCACTTTCTGGAAACGACGCTCTAGCGCGGCATCTTTCTCGATATATTGGCGATATTCATCTAAAGTCGTTGCGCCGACACAATGCAACTCACCACGTGCTAATGCGGGTTTCAGCATATTACCTGCATCCATTGCGCCGTCAGCTTTACCAGCACCGACCATTGTGTGCAGCTCATCGATAAACAGAATGACCTGACCTTCCTGTTTTGCCAAATCGCTCAATACCGCTTTCAGACGCTCTTCAAACTCACCACGGAATTTAGCTCCCGCAATTAATGCACCCAAATCTAAAGACAGCACTTTTTTGTTTTTTAAACCTTCAGGCACTTCGCCATTCACGATACGCTGTGCAAGTCCTTCAACGATTGCTGTTTTACCCACACCAGGCTCCCCAATCAAGACAGGGTTATTTTTGGTGCGACGTGCCAAGACCTGAATCGTGCGACGAATTTCATCGTCACGTCCAATCACAGGATCAAGTTTGCCTGTTAATGCGCGCTCAGTCAGATCAATCGTATATTTAGACAAAGCTTCGCGTTGGTCTTCAGCATTGTTACTATTCACTTTAGTATCCCCCCGAACTTGTTCAATCACGGTACGCAAACGTTTGGCATCACTGCCTGCTGCTTCAATTATTTTCTTAGTTTCTGACTGCTCTGCAAGCGCAAGAAGCGCCCACTCACTCGCAATATAATCATCACCCGCTTTCTGGGCATAACTATCGGCCAGATTCAGAATACGGACAGCTTGTGGTGTTAAATTAATATCACCATTTGGATTCGCAAGTTTCGGTGCATCTGCAATCACTTGATTTAAGCGCGTTTGCAAAGTTTGCATATTTGCGCCTGATTGTTGTAGCAGACTAACATTTGCAGGCTCATTCAAAAGACTCGCAAGCACATGAATTGGCTCAATTCCTGTGTGATCATGACCAGCGGCCAGTGATTGAGCATTAGATAAAGCTTGTTGTAAACGATCAGTAAATTTTTCAAAACGCATATGATTTCCTCATTTATCAATCGCGCTTCCATGAGTGGAATACGCACTCGTTTTATTTGAGATAGAATATAAATGCGTAGTGCAATCCATTTTTTCAAGCATATATTTATAAAAAAAGCAAACTTTATGCAAAAAAAAGAGCCTTCGCGGCTCTAGTCATTCCTATAGTCTAGGGTTTATATGATTCCTTTTGACAATCTCTAGTCAAATATCACATCCTTTTTTTCTTTTTAGCGTTATTGTAAATATTATCGTAAGCTCATGACATAATGATGTTTTTCTACTTCAGTATGAGTAGCGTGACTCTCGGTTTGACTTAATTTTGAAGTCATTTGCGATCCTGCTGAAGCAAGTGAACTCCCTATGGAACGTAACAATGAAACAGAGTTGGATGACATTGAGGAAGCTGCCTCTGTTGATGCTTTCTGTTCAGGCTCTTTTGCTTGAGGAGCAGCTTCAACGGGACTTTGCACAATAGGAACAATCGATGCATAAGCTTCATCTCCATGTCCCAAACGACCAAATTTTGATCGAAGAACCAATGACAACATAATCAACTCGTCATTCTCAATATCACTATCATCAAACTCCTCTGCAATATCGAGCATCTGAGTTTGATACTCCAGATCCATTAAGAACCTTTCAATTTGTACAGACTGATTGTGCATTTTGCGCATCAACAACTTGAAGCGCCCAAGCTCTTGCAATTGATCGCGACTTAACATTAATTTTCTCCCTTATATTTTGCAAAACATTGACCATAAGACTCTAGATTCGCAATCTGCAAAAATCTTATCGATCAGACAGACACTGTTAAGCAATTCACATACCAACTTAAATTTTATATTAAAAATCAATATTATAATTATTTAAAAATTCAAATAAATACGTTTACTGAACTCATTTGGCACACCAAAAACAAAAAAAGAACCGTTATGGTTCTTTTTCGAATCGATCGTGAAAAATTTTGATTATTAGATCAACAACATATTAATTTTAAAAAACGATTCAAATATTTAATCATTCACATATTCACAACGACCTACACTCACGCAGCCAACCCAAGACTAGAACTCAACGCAGACGCTAACTCTAAAAGCTCATCATTAGTGTTATCACTAATTTTTGCCGCAAGCTCCAGCATCTGAGTTTGATATTCAACATCATGCAAAAAACGTTCAATCGTCACTGATTGCTTATGAACTTTACGCATCAAAAATGTGAAGCGTCCTAATTTGTGCATTTGATCATTTGTTAACATGGCGAATCTTCCTTAAAAATTCAATAGCGCCTTAATCCATGCTATACAGTGGAGCAATTTGTATACCAGTTCTCATTTCCGTAAATTAATTCTAGTTAATAAATGTCTCAAATCCTCCATGCAGCTTCAAAATCATAAGAAACCCAAAACTGCGATCCTTGAAATTTGTAGCTTTTTTGAATAAATCGAACGTATTTTTCACAAACTCCCTTATGATCTCATTATGTTTCAAATCATGTATTCAGCCATTTTTGTTGGAGTTTGCCGTGCACTTTAGTTTTTTGCGTGCTTCGTGTACTGCCCTATTTTTTAGTACTTTGACGCTTTTTGTCACTTCCAGTCATGCCGCATTACCGCAGGATTCCAGACATGCTGGAGGCATTGCTGTGATTGAGGTTGCGCCTGATACTAAGGCTGCCAATTTAGAGGAAAATCCTGTCGCACTCGTTATCGAAAATGGTAAAACTTACGCGATTGTTGGTATCCCAATTTCTGCAACAACAGGCACACATACACTCACGACAGATCATGGAAATATTGATTTTAATGTCAGTGATTATGCTTATCCCGAGCAACACATTACGTTAAAAGATACCAGTAAAGTTAATCCTGATCCTGAGCAATTAGCACGTTATCAACGCGAAGCTGTAGAGCAAAACAACATCTACAAGAGCTTTACACCAATCCAAACCAACAGTTTTCCTCAGTTTATTTGGCCTGCTCATGGTCGTATTTCTAGTCCATTCGGATTCAAACGTTTCTTCAATGAAGAACCTCGTGCGCCTCATGCGGGAATCGATATTGCAGCAGGACTTGGCACTGTTGCACATGCGCCAGCTTCGGGTGTCGTCGTACAAACGGGGGATTATTTCTTTAACGGACAGACCGTGATGATTGATCATGGTCAGGGCATTATTTCCATGCTCTGTCATCTCAGCCGTATTGATGTCAAAATTGGACAGAGTATCGCCCAAGGTGACCCCATTGGCTTAGTCGGAATGACAGGACGTGCAACGGGGCCGCATTTACACTTTGGTGTGAGTTTAAATAATACGCGGGTTGATCCAATGCTTGTGCTTCCTGCGGATAGTGCCCGACCATGATTCGCCTGTTAGTTCTTATGATGTTGACAGGCATTCTTTTGCAAGGCTGCTTATCGTCACCGCAGCCTCAAAATCATACTGATCCATCAAAATGCTTAGGACCTGCATACACTAAAGAAGCACTGGCAGCAAAAGAAGAAGGCACAGTTACCATGGATTTGCTCATTTCGACCACAGGGTATGTCATCGACCACAAAATTCTTACTTCAAGCGGCTATCCAGATTTAGATCAAGCCGCGATTGAAGGACTTTCAAAATGTCATTTTAAACCGATGACCTACTACAATGGCACGCCGATGGAAGGGTGGAAAACGATGCAGTATGTGTGGAAAGT
>JAGWUI010000045.1 GCA_028868515.1 Gammaproteobacteria bacterium | reverse complement strand
ACAGCAATTTGCGCGGTAAAATTTAAAACTTTGCCTGAATCTGATTTAAGTTCGCTGAGCGTTTTTTGCAATTGAAGCGCTTGTTTTTTATGGGGTTCGATGAGTGTGCAATGTGCTGCACCTCGTGAGAGAGCTTCTAGTCCAAGAGCACCACTGCCAGCGCAGACATCGAGCACTCTACGCCCTGCAACATCCCACATGAGCCAGTTGAAGAGTGTTTCTCGAACGCGATCAGGTGTTGGACGCAATCCTTCGATACTTTCAAATCGAATAACGCGTCGTTTCCATTCACCACCAATAATACGGAGTTGATTCACTGCAATTACTCCACGCCGCTTGCGCCACTCGTTACTGGAGCAACTGTGGGTTTGGTTGGTGTTATTTTGACTTCAGGGATCGGTTGTCCCGCAGTCATCAGACTGTTGTCGAGAGGGGGGAGGTCTGGTTTGATCGGATTTTTGGCTTTCTGGTGTAGATAATAGTCAAACATCGATCTTGCAATAGGTGCAGCGGCGGAAGCACCGAAACCACCATTTTCAACAATAATGGCAATTGCAATCGTTGGATCGTCAGCAGGCGCAAACGCTGTAAATAGCGCGTGGTCGAGTTGGCGCTTGGTGAGCGCTGCTTTATTATATTTCTTGCCTTGAGCGATACCGACAACCTGTGCAGTACCGGTTTTTCCAGCAATTCGATAACCTGTTAGTCCGTATCCAATGCCATGTGCAGTACCATGTTCAATGACATTGACCATTGCTTCACGGGTGTTTAGCCAATCCTGATCAGTTCCGTGAAAATTAATCATCCCTTCTGATTTGTTGGGTAGTACAAAAGGCGTCTGACCTTTACTGCTCAACAATAGATGTGGTGTCACAATATGACCTTGGTTGGCCAAAATAGAAACAGATTTGACTAATTGCAGAGGCGAAGCTAAAAAATAACCTTGACCAATGCCTAATGAAATCGTTTCTCCAGCAAGCCATTTTGCTTTACGCGCGCGAAGTTTCCATTCAGGAGATGGATAAAGTCCCGCCTTTTCTCCAGGTAAATCAATGCCTGTTTTTTGTCCGTATCCGAATTGAGTCATCCATTCATGCATGCGTTCAATGCCCATGCGATAGGCTAAAACATAAAAGAAAGTATCACATGACACGGTAATGGCTTTGTCTAGATCAACAGTGCCGTGTCCACCTTTGGCGTCGTCGCGGAATAAGTGTGAGTCACCTGGTAGGTGAAATGATCCACTGTCGTAAATACGAGATGCCCAATCAATTAAGCCATAATGCACGCCACCCAAGCCTTCAATTGGTTTGATTGTGGAGCCTGGTGGATAGAGTCCTTGTAATACGCGATTAAAGAGTGGTTGGTCTGGATCATCACGCAATGCGGTATACGCATCGGATTTTATGCCTGCAATAAAAGGATTTGGATCAAATGAAGGATTACTGACAAATGCGAGAACCTCTCCTGTTTTGGGGTTCATCGCAACAACTGCACCTCGTCGTCCTGCGAGTTGATCATGGGCTATTTTTTGCAGACCATAATCGATTGATAGGTAGAGGTCATCGCCTCGTGTTGCGTCGGTCTTGCCAAGTTGTCTGATTACTTCGCCATGAGCATTAGCTTCGATATATTGATAGCCAGGTGCGCCATGAAGTAGGTTTTCGTAGCTTTTTTCGATACCAATCTTGCCAATTAGGTCGGTACCTGCATAAATATTTTTATCTAAAGTAGCTTGTTCTTTGTCATTGATTCTGCCGACATATCCAATCACATGTGCAAATAATTCGCCGTATGGGTAAAAGCGAGTCATTTTGGTTTGGATCGCGACTCCTGGAAACTCTTGCTTGCGCTCACTGAAACGTGCGATTTGTGATTCATTCAGATCGATTTTAAGAGCAATGGGATTGAGTTGTGCGCCTGTGACGCGCGCACGCGCGGTAAAACGTTCAATCTCATCAGGACTTAGATCAAGGACGGGCGTGAGTGCTTTCAGCGTTTTATCTAAGTCACTCACGTCATCTAAATTCACCATGACCGTAAAAATAGGATGATTGTCGGCGAGCAATATGCCATTTCGATCATAAATATAGCCGCGTGTGGGCGGTATGGCTTGAAGCTTAATGCGGTTTTTATTCGACTCCGTTGAAAAGTAGTCATATTGCTGGATTTGTAGATGAATATAACGCGCTAATAAGATTGTGAAGCAAGTTGCG
This sequence comes from Gammaproteobacteria bacterium, assembly GCA_028868515.1. Lineage (GTDB taxonomy): Bacteria > Pseudomonadota > Gammaproteobacteria > Pseudomonadales > Moraxellaceae > Aquirhabdus. The sequence goes on along the minus strand of JAGWUI010000045.1, from coordinate 17,974 downwards.
ACTAAAATTGCTGCCGTAAAGATACGTGAACGAAATAGATTTCGCTCTTGAGCAATATCTTTTAAAGGAGTCGGTTTTTTGATTCGGGAAAAACGCGTCATGTGAGGTCGCAAAACGAAGGTGATGTGGCTAGGTGTGACGGAGACAGCCTTACAGATTGCGAGTGTAACGATCCGTATAGAATCTGACAATCAACTTTCCGCAGAAGTTCTGCGCGTTGCATATATTTGTCATTTGAAATTCGATATTACAAATAAGCATTCATTCAGCTGCTTTTGCCTAATTCAGATTGTTTACGACATATTACTTTAGATTTTTAATGCTAAAACTGTGATAAAACCATGAAAAAAATAATATTAGTTGTTTTGTAAATTTTTTTTACTTTTATCGTGAATGTTTTCTGTTAAAGTTGCGAATTACGATAAAACATGTTTGGTGTTAGAGTCAGTGACTTTCAGGGTCCTGCTGTGGTAGTTTACGCCGAAGTTTTCCTATACATAATATTAATCAAGCAGCACCGGCTAGTTCGTTCATTACATGGCAATAATATGGAGAAATCATTCATGGAATCTAAGGTAGAGTTTAAGTCAATGAAGCGTCATGAAAAAATGAGATCTCGTTCTACCTTGAATATGCTTGTTATGTTGGGCTGTTTAGCAGGTTCTACTTTGGTTTATGCGGATGATAATCAGTCATCAACTGATACGACATCCACACCAAAATCAGGCGGGATGTTCAATTCGATTGGGTCTGGAATCGGATCTGGATTGGATTCTACAATTGATTGGTTTGGTTTTAATCATACCCGCGTGGATGGATTACATTCTTTATATGTTGGTGTTGGTGATACAAATTCTTTATTACATGCCTATGTAGAAGCTCCAACACGATTTGGTCATGTATACGCAAAAGTCGGTGAGTTTTTTGCGGGTAATAAAGTTGTTGGTCAGGTTGGTTTTCGGATGCCTTATCAATACAACAGTAATCAAAATAATAACGGTGTTTATTTTGGTGCTTATGCAGGTTATTTAGATAACACAAGTATTGGCGATTCAAGTACTCGTAAAGACAGATTAGGTGCTGCATTAGAAATGTCTTATTTGTTCTTAAATAAAGCAAGTTTGACTGCTGCGAGTGTTTCGATTGGCGGAGCGCAAAGGCTTTCAGCAGGTAATGCTGATCAACAAAAGATTACTCCGATGATTATGTTTGGATTAGATTTCGGCTTGGGTATCTATTAGTTGTTGGGGTGATGGGGGGCGTGCTTGAGTATTTTATTTATCGACATGTGGGACAGTGAGAAGTTGAATCCTATCACTATAAAAGTAAGCGCTATAAAAGCAACATTAACTGGCCAATTGAATAGGATTTACCATGTTATATAGTTTTTGGCAAATTCTCGTTGGACGTTTGCATGATGTATTGAATGGCGATCACTTTTGGGTTTATGTCACGATTGCGCCTGTTGCATCGATTGTGACATGGATGCATGTGTGGATGGCTTTGAATATGATGTTTTATCCCATTAAATTTTGGGGTATCCGATTAGGGCCTATTCCTCTAGGTTGGCAGGGTATTGTCCCGCGCAAAGCAGGAAAAATATCAGGCATTATTGTTGATCAAACCTTATCAAAACTAGGGTCGTTGCAAGAGTTTTTTAGTGCGATGGATCCCACCGAAATGGCGCAGATGATCGGTGACGAAATTGCTGAAGAACTTGAGTATTTGATTGATGAGGTGATGCTTGAGCGTAATCCAACGCTTTGGGAAAATTTACCTTATTCTGTAAAGCGTCGAATTTATCAGCAAGCACATAAACAAATGCCTGGCGTCATGCTCGACATCGTGACAGAACTGACTTTCAATGTTGAAAGTTTAGTGGATATGCGCGAAATGATCGTTAAAAAAATGGAAAACGATCGTTTATTAATGGTTCGAATGTTCCTTAAAGTTGGACAAAAAGAAATTAATTTCATTTGGCATATCAGTGCGGCAATTGGACTGGTATTTGGTCTTGCGCAAATGATTATTTTCTTGATCGTGCCATGGCATTGGACCATTGTGTTCTGGGCCGCACTTTGGGGCTTCTTGACTAACTGGATTGCGATTTGGATGGTCTTTAACCCGATTGAACCTGTGAATATTCGCTTTCCTCAAGTTTTTAGATTTACCAAGCGTTTTCCGTTTATTTTGCCAACAATCCCTAAGATTGGGACATTGCCGTGGCAAGGTGCTTTTATGCGCCGTCAGCCCGAAGTCTCGTCTGTGTTTGCTGAAGTGGTCACACAGGATCTGATCACTGTGAAGAGCATTATGAGTGAAATGATGTATGGTGCGCGTGCAAATAAGACTCGCCGTATCTTGAAGCGTCATATCAATCTGGTCATGGAATCACCACTCTTGCGAACTGTATTGCAGATGAGTATTGGTCCGACTGAGTATGCAAAATTGAAAGCGGATATGATTGATAAATCCATTGAAGCAACAATGAAGCCGATTGCAAGTCCAGCACTCAATGAAAGTCGTGGTCGCAAAATTTATCAGATTTTCTATGAGCGTTTGCTGAAATTGACTCCGCCAGAGTTTCAGAATTTATTGCGTCCTGCTTTTCATGAGGATGAGTGGATTCTGATTGTGCTCGGAGGCGTTACAGGTGCTTTAGCTGGTGCGATTCAGTTATTTTTTGGATTTCATTAATTACTGTATTTGTCATACGAATAAAGCATTGTCATTTCTTAGAAAAGCCCGCAGGTTACGATTGCGGGCTTTTTTATGAATTTGATTTGGAAGATTTGATAGTCCGTTAAATCATGATGTGTTGGAGCGTTAGTCAGATGATTGGTGAGTTAGGCAACTTTGCGCTGATAACAGCATGGGTGGTTGCGCTATTACAAGCAGCAATTCCGATGCTGGGTGTATTGTTCTGTAAACCTGTTTATCAACAGCTTGGCTTATCGTTGGCTGGTGCACAAATGGTTGCTTTGCTCACCAGTTTTTTTTGTTTGATGGCTTCGTTTTTAACCAATGATTTTAGCCTTATTTATGTAGCGGAGCATTCCAATAGCCTATTGCCTTGGTATTACCAAATGTCTGCGGTTTGGGGAGGGCATGAGGGTTCATTATTATTGTGGGTCACCATTTTGGCGGTTTGGAGTGGTGCTGTCGCACTGCTCAGTCGTGCGTTGCCACTAGATATGGTTGCGCGTGTTTTGTCGATTATGGGCATGGTTTCAGTGGCGATGCTGTCTTTTATCGTATTGACATCAAGCCCATTTACGCATGATGTATCGATATTGCCTGTCGATGGCACAGACTTGAATCCGTTACTCCAAGATGTTGGACTGATTGTTCATCCGCCGATGTTGTATATGGGATATGTTGGATTGGTCGTGCCTTTTTCATTTGCGATTGCAGGATTATGGGCGGGGAGAATGGACTCTGCCTGGGCACGGTGGTCGCGCCCATGGGCGCTGGTTGCGTGGTCTTTTCTTACAGTTGGCATTGCGTTGGGATCATGGTGGGCTTACTACGAATTGGGATGGGGGGGCTGGTGGTTTTGGGATCCAGTCGAAAATGCATCTTTGATGCCGTGGCTAGTGGCGACAGCATTGATTCATTCTCTTGCAGTTAGCGAAAAGCGAGGTGTATTTAAAGCTTGGACGGTACTGCTCGCGATACTGGCATTTGGACTCAGTTTATTGGGAACATTTCTGGTGCGGTCAGGTGTTTTGACCTCAGTGCATGCTTTTGCAGCCGATCCTTCACGCGGTTTATTCATACTTGGTATTCTTGTTTTTGTCGTGGGTGGCAGTTTTCTACTCTTTGCTTTTCGTGGTTGGAAGCTTACCGCAGAGAGTTGTTATGAACTGTGGTCACGAGAATCATTACTTGTGATGAATAATTTGATTCTCGTGATTGCGGCGAGTGTTGTGGTGTTGGGAACACTCTATCCGCTAATTGCAGATGCATTTTCCCTAGGTCGTGTATCAGTCGGTGCGCCTTATTTTAATTCGTTGTTTGTGCCATTGGCGTGGCTGTTGTTGGTTTTTATGGCAATTGCGCCTGTAACTGCATGGAAGCGGCAGCCTGAGCGTTTACGTCAACAGCTTTTATTCCCTGTGATTTCCGTGATCATGACTGCGATCTTGGTGGGTTGTGGTTTATGGTTATGGGTCACTGGCAAGCATGCAGCGATGACTGGGCTGACGGCTGGGCTGTGTATTTGGGTGCTTGGATTGTTGCTGTGGGATTTATTCTTCAAGGTAAAAACAGCTTCAAATCTATTCATGGGTCTGATTCGTTTATCGCGTAGCTATTGGGGAATGGTGATTGCACATGTGGGTTTGCTCGTTGTGATCATGGGAATCACATTGACGACACATCTCAGCATTGAGCGCGATGTGGCTTTAAAACAAGGTCAAACCGTGAGTCTGGCAGATTACCAATTTCGTTTTGATTCGCTTCAGGTGGTTCAGGGTGAAAATTACGATGCGACGCTTGCAACGTTTAGTGTGCGCAAGCATGGGCAGCTAGTCGGTATGCTATATCCTGAAAAGCGAATTTATGTCGCGCAGAATAGCCCGATGACCGAAGCGGCGATTGATGGCAATCTATTTCGTGATTTGTATGTCGCTTTGGGTGATCCTTTAGATCGCCATGATATGAATGGTGCATGGGCAGTGCGAGTTTATTGCAAGCCTTTTGTTCGTTGGTTATGGCTGGGTGCTTTGTGCATGGCGTTGGGTGGTATTCTCGCGATGAGTGATCGTCGTTATCGCTTGGCAAAACGCTTGGAAAAACGGATTCGTCTTGATGCAAAGAACATGGGAGATACACCATGAAAACTCCAAAAAGAACACTAATTTGGTTATTCCCTTTCATCATCTTCATCGGACTCGCGATCGTGCTGTGGACACGATTAGGCGTAGATCCGAAGATTGTTCCACAAGCGACAACCAATCAAGAGCTGCCTGCATTCAACCTACCGAATTTAGTTGATGGTCAAATACAAACCAGCGCAAATTTGCCAAAAAAGCCTTTTATTCTCAATGTTTGGGGTTCATGGTGTCCAACGTGTGCAGCAGAACAACCTTACTTGGTCGAATTAGCGAAACAGGGTGTTGTGCTTGTTGGTGTCAATTATAAAGATCAACCCAGTGATGCTTTGGCATATTTAGCTCAACGAGGGAATCCTTACGTTCTCAATCTGCAAGATTTACAAGGCGATTTTGGTGTTGATTTAGGAGTGACAGGTGCGCCAGAGAGTTTTGTGGTTGATCAAGAACATCATATTCGTTTGCATGTTTTAGGCGAGGTAAATGACACAGTTTGGCGCGAACAATTAAAGCCTTGTTTAGATCATTTAAACGCACATGGAGCAGGGCAATGCGCGTAATATTTTTTGTACGCATTGCTATATTTTGCTTATTTGGGATTGTTAGTACGATTACATTGTCAGCAACATCGGATGCCGATCTTACCTTTTTGAATCCCACACAGGAAATGCGTTATCGCGCGTTGATTGAGGAGTTCCGTTGTCCAAAATGCCAGAATGCCAATCTTGCGGGTTCAGATGCGCCAATTGCACAAGATCTAAAACATAAGACTTATCTTCTGATACAACAAGGTCAGTCTGACGATCAAATTCGCCAGTATATGACATCACGCTATGGTGATTTTATTAGTTATAAACCACCGATAAATCATGCGACATGGTTGCTTTGGTTTGCTCCGCCAGTGGGATTGATCATTGTACTATTGGTCTGGTTAATACGAACTCGTTCACGGAAGAACTTGAATGTTGTTCCATTGAGCGCAGAAGAATCTTGGCAATTGAATCGGTTGTTGGGTAAAAATAACGCGAAAGATCAGGATATTCGCCATGATCATTAACTCAACGCAGTTTTTATTTTGGTCATGTGCTTTTGGGTTGACGCTGATTTTGTCTGTAATCGTCATTTTACCGTTGCTGCGTCGTTCAACGGTAAAACCTGAAGCACATGCAAATTTGACACAGTTGAATGTCATTGTCTTTAAAGAGCGCCTTGCAGAATTGGAGGCAGATCATCGCAGTCATGCATTAGACGCAGATGAATATTTTGAGCAAAAAACGGATTTGGAAAGACAATTGCTGGCTGCGCATGCGGGTCATGTTGATTTGATGGATGAGCGTGCTGAATTGTCGAGATCATCAACGGTCATTTCTCGATGGGTCGGGTTAATTATCTTTTTGATCATTCCGCTTTTATCATTTGCAACTTATTATTTGTGGAATAAAGATCAACAGACTCAGCATCGTGCGTTATTGGATTTTTGGGCGAATCAGGATCAATACGCCGAAGTTGCAGATGGATTGATGACAGGTCGGTTAAATCAAGCTCCTGCTGCGACTTCAGGGCATGCGTTTGAGCTGTTGCAAGCGATGCAGGGTAATGCTTATCAACATCCATTTGATGCAACGCGTTGGATGAATTTGTCAAAAGCCTATATGGATGCCAATGCGATTGAACCTGCTCTGGCAGCGCTGGGACATGCATATCGTCTGAAACCTGAAAATAATGATATTGCGATAGCATATGCGCAGATGCGTTTTTTTAGTTTACAAGGTAAAATGGATTCGGTCACTCAAAGCATTGTGGCACGAATTTTAGTTCAAAATCCTGATCATGAAGGGGCTCTGCTGCTGATGTCGATGGCGACGTACCATGATCAGCATTACAATGAAGCGATTTATTGGTTACAGCGTTTAAAACGTGTCCGATTGGCACGAGCAACATTGAGTCAGCCTGTGAATCCTGCGATTATTGCGCAGTTAGATCAGACGATCCGCGATGCCGAAGTTGCAAGTAAAAAACTTGAGCAAAATGCATCAGATCGCGCTAAATAGATTTTAGCGCATGGACAGCGCTATGTGGTTAATATTGATCAGATTCGTTCTTAATTTGTGTGATTTCAACCCATAAAATGACTTGTCGCAACATAAATATGGCTTGAGTCTAAACACGTTGAAGCGTATGTTATCGCCACTAAAAAAATTGTATTGGTTATGCTTTAATTTTTCGTTATTTATTTTATGTCATTTAGAGGACAGGTTATGCGTATTATTTTGCTAGGACCACCAGGGGCTGGGAAGGGCACACAGGCTCAACTCATTAATCAGCGCTATGGTATCCCACAGATTTCGACAGGCGACATGTTGCGTGCTGCGATTCGTGAAGGTAGTGCGCTGGGTGTTCAGGCAAAAAGCGTGATGGATGCGGGTGGTCTCGTATCTGATGATCTGATCATTAATTTGGTTAAAGAGCGCATTAGCCAACCTGATTGTGCAAATGGCTGTATTTTTGATGGTTTTCCACGCACGATTCCACAAGCTGAAGCGATGGAAGCGGCTGGTGTTACGATTGATAACGTGATTGAAATCGATGTCCCTGATGAAGAAATCATTAAGCGTTTGTCTGGACGTCGCTCACACCCTGCGTCAGGTCGTGTGTATCATGTGATTTATAATCCACCTAAAGTTGATGGTGTCGATGATGTCACAGGCGAGCCATTGGTTCAGCGTCCAGATGATGAAGAAGAAACGATTAAAAAACGTTTGGCTTCTTATCATAAAGAAACTGCTCAATTGGTTGGTTTTTATCAACAACGTGCAGCTTCTGGTGAAAATGCCCCAACATATAGCAAACTGAATGGTTTGGATGAAATTGGGAATGTAAAAGCCCAATTGATTAACATTCTCGGTAATTAATTGCTTGGTGAATAATTCTCGCTATTGATAAAAAAGTTGATGAAAAAAAGGAAAGCTTCGGCTTTCCTTTTTTTATGGATGTTTTTCTAAATCATTTTTGCTGGTTATGAAATGCCAAGCAAAATTTCCAATACAAACTTACTGCCAATAAATCCAACCAAGAGAAAACCAAATCCCCAGAGTGTAAATTTAATCGCACGTTGACCTCGCCATCCCATGCGCCAACGACCAAATAATAAAATCCCGAAAATAAGCCAAGATAAGAGACTAAAAAATGTTTTATGAACTAAATGTTGAGCAATGAGATTATGTACAGACAGTAACCCTAAAGGGAGCGCAACGGTCAGTAAGCCAAAGCCCAGCAAGAGTAGATCAAATAATAAGGATTCCATGGTCTGTAGTGGTGGTAAGACCGAAACCCAAATGCGATTTAGGCTTTTACGCTTTAATTCCCGATTTTGCACATGCAGCAGAACTGCTTGAGTTGCCGCCATAAATAATACGCAATATGCCGCAAGCGATAAAACAATATGCCACTCGAGATCATGCCCCATTTTTGTCAAAGGAACATACGGTGCGTGCCATAAAGAACCCGCAAGGACACCGAATGTAGCAATAGGAATCGCAAAAATATTGAAAGCAAGTACTGGGCGATAAGTACTGAATATCAGAGTTAAAGTCAGCATAAGCCAACTGGTCAGCGACAAAATATTGAATAAATTAAAATCAATACCTGTTGGTGTGATGAAATTGGGAAACAGTAGAGACGCATGCAATATTGCGCCAATACTCAGTAAACTTAAACTGACTGTATATCGAGGCGCTTGTTTATTCCAGAGATAGAGCAATAAATGCCAGAATACGCCGACATATAACGTCAGCGTCACCATAAGCATGACGAACTGCGTTTGAGTCAGTGCGACTGCGTGAGCTGGGATATTGGTAGCAATGTTGGTTGCGATATTGAGGCTATTCATGCCATGGATTCATCTTTTCATCTAAATGGTGTAGAGCAATTGCCTATATTACTCGAACACTGCGTTAAAGTGCATTGTTACGATATTTTGTAACAGGTCTAATCATGGGGTTGAGGGTGAAACTAGGTTGATAAGCTGTGTTAATCAATCATGGTTCGTCTCATGGCTTGCTATTTTGTCTGGTTTTGACCAAGAGTTCTGTATTCTTTTCATGAGTTCCGCTAATCTCTCACTATACCGTGTATTCGATGCTGTCTAATACGACATGAATACGTTAAAATAGCCCGATTTAGACATTTGGCACAAGGAAGTCTTCGCTAAAGACTTAAGTTAGTTTTTAGAATCACCAAATTCGTTATTTTAGGCTTATAGAACATGTTTGATACGTTAACCGACCGCTTAACCCAGAGCCTTCGTAATATTTCAGGTTCAGGACAACTCACCGAAGATAATATCAAAGATACGTTACGCGAAGTACGTATGGCGTTGCTCGAAGCAGATGTTGCGTTACCTGTAACGCGTGAATTTATTGAGAAAGTCAAAACAGAAGCGCTAGGTCAAGAAGTTCTTGCTCAGCTTTCTCCTGGTCAGGCTTTTGTTAAAATCGTTTTTGATCAATTGACTCAAATGATGGGGGCTGCGAATGAAAGCCTCGATCTACAGGCCAAACCACCTGTAGTGATTTTACTCGCGGGTTTACAAGGTGCGGGTAAAACAACAACCGCAGGTAAACTAGCTCGTTTCTTAAAAGATCGTCAGAAAAAGAAAGTCATGACAGTTTCTGCTGACGTTTATCGTCCTGCAGCGATTGAACAGTTGCGTAGTGTATCGGCAGATGTCGGCGCAATGTTTGTACCATCGGATAGTTCTGAAAAGCCTTTAGCGATTGTGCAGCGTGCAATTGAGCAGGCCAAGATCCAATTTGCAGATGTGTTGATTGTGGATACGGCGGGTCGTCTACATATCGATGACGCTATGATGGATGAAATCAAAGAGCTTCATGCCGTGATTAATCCGACCGAAACCTTGTTTGTTGTGGACTCGATGACGGGTCAGGATGCGGCAAATACTGCAAAAGCGTTCAATGACGCATTACCATTGACGGGTGTGATTCTAACTAAAACCGATGGTGATGCTCGTGGCGGTGCAGCATTGTCTGTACGTGCAATTACAGGGAAACCGATTAAATTCCTCGGTATGGGTGAAAAGCTTGATGCACTTGAGCCTTTTCATCCAGAGCGTGTCGCACAGCGTATTCTCGGTATGGGTGATGTTTTATCTTTGGTCGAGGAAGTTGAACGCAAAATTGACAAAGAAAAAGCCGAGAAGATGGCGAAGAAGCTGCAAAAAGGCGGCAAATTCAATCTTGAAGATATGTTGTTGCAGTTCCAACAAATGAAAGCCATGGGTGGCATGGCTGGATTCCTGGATAAACTACCTGGAATGAGTGGTAGTGGTATGCAGCAAGCTGTACAAGATGCTAAGCCAGAAGCTGCAATGAAGAAAATGGAATCGATTATTCAATCGATGACGATTAAAGAGCGTCAGAATCCAGATTTGATTAATGCAAGCCGTAAGCGTCGTATTGCTGCGGGCTGCGGTATGGAGATTCAAGATGTGAATCGCCTGCTGAAACAGCACGATCAAATGGCAAAAATGATGAAAAAAATTGCTAATCCAGCAGGTATGATGAAAATGGTAAAAGCCATGAAAAACCTAGGGGTCGGTGGTGGCGGTGGATCCAGTGCTGGACCATTGTTTGGTAATAAATAAGCATAATTGATGCATAAAAAATCCCTTACTATTTTGAGTAAGGGATTTTTTTATTGCGAATCGGTGGTTAGTTTCTTTGAGAGCTTATAGCACTGCAAGAGCTGTCGCATAGTTTGGCTCGTCACTGACGTTGTGGACGAGTTCAGCATGTAGAACTTTATTTTGTTCATCCAATACGATGACCGCACGCGCTGCAAGACCTACGAGTGGGCCTGCGGAGAATGTAAGCCCGTAGTTAGTGATAAATTCAGGATGGCGGAAAGTTGATAAGTTAATAACATTATTGAGTCCTTCTGCACCACAGAATCGTGTTTGCGCAAAGGGTAAGTCTGCAGAAATACATAGCACCACAGCATTGCTGACTTTACTGCCTTGTTCGTTAAATTTGCGAACTGATGCAGCACATGTCGGTGTGTCTACACTTGGGAAGATGTTTAATATTTTACGTTTTCCAGCATAGGTTGCGAGCGTGACATCGCTAAGGTCTTTGGTAGTTAATGTGAAGTCTGGTGCAGTTGCACCTTGGACTGGGAGGTTGCCGATTAATGGGATTTCGTTACCGCCTAATAGAACTGATGCCATGTCAATACTTCCTGACTTATTGGAATTGGAGAGCTTTATCCTATACCAATTGAAATTTTATGGTCGATTGATTTGGTTAAGATACTGTTAAGGGAAATGTGTAAATCTGAATGTGGGATTTTATTGAATCTTAAAGCTAATATAGTAGGCTGGGGTGAAAAGTGAAGCTGGGGCAAGCCCACAGCCTACACGAGCTGAGATGTGGATATTGTTTAGAATAAATGTTAGCTGGGGTAAGTCTACAGTCTACATGGTTTAAAAGATAGAATAATCGTTTATGAAAGAACTATTTAAGAACTTATCGCACCTGATGACTCATCGTAAAAAGGTTTATACCAATGGATTTGTAGAACTAATGGATCGGATTCTTAGTGGTATTCCAAATGTCGGTTGGGAGCTAGGACATTTGCCCAATGACTATGGAGTTGATCAGTTAAGTTTGTCAGTTATTAATAATCCATTATTTATCAAACAAGTCGAAGACTCAATCAGCTTTCCAATCAAAGGTGATGATTGGGTTATTAATTTAGGAATTCCTCCTCGTGATTGGGAGTTGTTTTTTGAAATTAATACGGAAGATGGTCAGATCGTTGAAGTTGAAGGAAGTGAATGGAGTTGGGTCATGACGGATAAGAACAATTGATGTGAAATTTTACTTAATCCTCCTGCTTCTATTGTTAACTCAATGAGAGAAAAAGATTTATTAGACTGTGCTGAAATCATTGTTGTAGGTGAAATTGGAGAAATGAATTATTTAAATTACATCTCATCTATTCAGCTGCTTCAAAAAAATAATACTTCCACATTGCTGTTACCTATGGAAAAGCTGCGAGAGTTATTTGTGACTAAATTCCCAAGTAGCCAATACTCAGAGTGGATGAAAACTTCGAGATAATTATTTAGATTTTTATTTGGAGTAAAAAAGCCCTCAAATAAAGAGGGCTTTTTACAACAATTTTAAAGCAGCAAATTACATCATGCCGCCCATGCCACCACCCATGCCGCCCATATCAGGCATTGCAGGAGCTTTGTCTTCTGGGGCATCAGTGATCATCGCTTCAGTGGTCAGCATCAAACCTGCAACAGATGCAGCATGTTCCAGTGCTGAACGAGTGACTTTAGCTGGATCAAGAATACCCATCTCGATCATGTCGCCGTATTCGCCAGTTGCAGCGTTGTAACCGTAGTTACCTTTGCCGCTCTTAACCGCATTCACAACAACAGAAGCTTCTTCACCAGCGTTGGTGACGATTTGACGCAGTGGAGCTTCCATTGCGCGGCGCAGAATGTTGATACCCGCTGTTTGGTCATCGTTGATGCCTTTCAAGCCATCAAGTGCAGAAACCGCGCGAACTAATGCAACACCACCACCTGCTACAACACCTTCTTCAACTGCAGCACGTGTTGCATGTAACGCATCATCAACACGGTCTTTTTTCTCTTTCATTTCGGTTTCAGTAGCAGCACCGATTTTGATCACCGCAACACCACCAGCGAGTTTCGCAACGCGCTCTTGCAGTTTTTCGCGGTCGTAATCAGAAGTCGCTTCTTCGATTTGACGGCGGATTGTTTGAACGCGTGAAGCGATTTCTTCGTGTTGACCAGCACCGTCTACGATGACAGTGTTTTCTTTGCCAACAGTCACTTTACGTGCTGAACCAAGATCAGTCAGTTGAGCGGTTTCTAAGCTCATGCCGATTTCTTCGCTGATCACAGTTGCGCCAGTCAAAGTCGCGATGTCTTGTAGCATTGCTTTACGACGGTCACCGAAGCCTGGTGCTTTAACAGCACAAACTTTGATAATGCCGCGCATGTTGTTTACAACGAGTGTTGCCAATGCTTCGCCTTCGATATCTTCTGCGATGAGGAGAAGTGGCTTGCCTGATTTTGCAACTGCTTCGAGGGTAGGGATCAATTCACGGATGTTGCTGATTTTTTTGTCAACCAACAGGATCAGTGGGTTGTCGAGTTCAGCAGTGAGTGTATCTGGTTTGTTTGCAAAGTATGGGCTGGTGTAGCCACGATCAAATTGCATCCCTTCAACAACGTCCAATGTATCTTCAAAGCCTGAGCCTTCTTCTACAGTGATGACGCCTTCTTTACCTACGCGATTCATTGCTTCAGCGATCAAATCACCGATGGTGGTGTCGCTGTTTGCAGAGATCGAACCAACTTGAGCAATTGCTTTGCTGTCGCTTGCTGGGGTAGAGATGTTTTTGATTTCGCCAACTGCCACGCGAACAGCTTTGTCGATACCACGTTTGAGATCCATTGGGTTCATGCCAGCAGCAACTGCTTTCATGCCTTCGTTCAGAATTGCTTGTGCAAGTACAGTCGCTGTAGTTGTACCGTCACCTGCGATGTCAGCAGTTTTGCTAGCAACTTCACGAACGAGTTGTGCGCCCATGTTTTCGAATTTGTCTTTCAGAGAAATTTCTTTGGCAACGGTCACGCCGTCTTTGGTGATGTGTGGTGAACCGTAAGATTTATCGATGACCACGTTACGACCTTTAGGGCCGAGAGTGACTTTGACTGCATCAGCAAGAATATTTACGCCAACAATCATTTTTGCGCGAGCTGAGTCGCCGAATTTTACGTCTTTAGCAGACATGGAATCGCTCCTGTATTAATCTATTGAAGTAGTTTGTATTTGTATAAAGACTTGTCTTTAAAAAAATTAACCTTCTAAAACACCAAAAATATCTGATTCTTTCATGATCAACAGCTCTTCGCCGTTTACTTTAACGGTTGAACCTGCGTATTGACCAAACAACACTTTATCGCCAACTTTGACATCGAGTGTACGTACGCCGTTGTCAGTAATTTGACCTTTACCAACAGCAATGATCTCGCCTTGAGATGGTTTTTCAGCAGCAGAACCCGGTAGCAAAATGCCGCCAGCAGTTTTAGTTTCTTCTTCGACGCGGCGGACAACAACACGGTCATGCAATGGACGGATATTCATGCAGTTTTCTCCTTGAGTAATGATTACAGAGGTTGAATCAGCACAGCATCATGCGCATATCAGCACAAGTATGTCGTACTAAAAAATTCTTAATGAGACAGTGGGGGTAGAAAGAGATGCTTCAAGGGCTGGTTTTGTGAAAAACGATATTGTTTGCTGTTTTTTTGTACACATTAGGGTCGATATTTTCATGTTGATGTTGGCAGCTTGGATCTAAATTTGGCCAAAGTTGACCTAATCGCTCAAATTTGTTGCTTTCAAGGTTGAAATCATAGCGATCAACTTGTAAGTCAGGATGGATAATATTGACCGAGTTGGGGACGTCATAACGTAGTCTATGGGAAACAGCCGTTCCGGCCTGAATGTCCAGAACTTCCTTGTGCAATTCAAAATGCTCTTGTAATGGCAAAACCACTGGCACATGAAAATGTCCATGCAGTAAAGCATCCAAGCCACAATGTGCCCAATGCTGAGTCGCTTCACAGGCCAATATGGGAATATCTTTTTGCTGATAGTTTCTCAGTACACGAAAAGGTTGGTGTGACAGAATGATTCGTTTTTTGCCTGCTTTACCTTTTAGTAAACGTTGACCTGTTTCTGTAATTTGGGTGTGTGAAAGACGTCCTTGAGTATGATGTTTAGGACTGATGCTATTTACGCCAACAAGATAAAAGTGTTTGGTTTCTAATATTTTTTCTGTTTCACCAAATATTTTAGTATAACGTCCAAAAGGATTCAGAATCCGTCTAGGGAGATGGTAAAGCGGAATATCATGATTACCCGGCACGACAATCCAAGGAATACCTAAAGAGTCAAAGAAATCATGAAACGCTTGGAATTGTGCACGACGTGCGCGCTGCGTCAGATCTCCGCTAATCGCAATCGCTTCCAGTGGTAACTCTTTGCAGAGCTGCGTGAGTGCATCCGCAATCAGATTGTGTTCCATGCCAAAATGTAAATCAGATAGGTGCAGAAGCATGATTAATTCCTGAGTTATGCGGCACAATGAACGTTAACGCACAATGTGCGACAGAGAAATGCAATGGGGTTTGAACATAAACAATTTCGCCATCAATAGCGACTTTCATTTGTCTGGCCTTGGATTCGATGCGAATCGAATCTGCACAAAATGCAGTAACTTCAGGCGCTTGTTCAAAAGTACCTAGTTGTAATTGTGCGATGAGTTTTAGCGTTTGTAGTTTGGAAACTTCAGTAATCGCAACCGCAGCCAACTTTCCTTGAGCGGCACATTCTGCCAGATTCAGTTTATAGTCTTTGAGCTGTAGTGGATTATTACCAAAAAATACTAGAGGCGATTCAATGGGTTTTACCCGTCCATCAATGATGAGCTTGAGTTTGAGCTTTTGTTGTTCTCGCATGAGCGCCGCGAAGCCAGAAATTTTGGCCACAAAGCGGAATCGTCCAAAGCGATGATTGTCGTATTCGCGTTGTTCAATGAGGCGAGGGTAGAGACCAATTGATGCATTGTTTAGGTAAATATATTGATTCACGCAGCCGACATGGATGGTATGGTGCTGACCGTGTAATACGGTATGCGCAGCTTCTAGCGGGTCAAGAGGAATACCTAGCGCGCGGGCAACGTAATTAAAAGTGCCCAAAGGAATGATACCGATTGGAATTTTGCCATGTAGTAGCACTTGTGCTACAGCATTAATTGTTCCGTCACCGCCAGCAATCACGATAATGCCTTTTTTGTCCTGATGTCGTGCTGCGACTTTGAAGGTTAGTTGTGGTAAAGCATAGAATTGTTCAACGAGATGCAGTTCTACGTCACAGTCATGCTCTGTGAAATAATGCATGAGGACTTTATGGATTGGTTCAGCATCAGGCATGCGATGACCTGATGATGCATTGACGATCAGAGAAATAAGCCGTTTAGTGGATGCTTGTTGTGTAAGCATATTTATCTCTGGTTTATCCATTAAAAATCATTGTTTTTGAAATGGTTTCAATATTCTCAATCCTGTTGGTGCGAGATGGATTGATGTCAATTTTTCAGAACTATTTTTAAGTAGATCATCTATAAAATCATCATACGCCATCTTTGCCTAAACTTCATACTTTTTAAAAATGAAAATTGATAAATAAAGTGTTGAATTTGATTGATATATTTTAAGATTATTTATTTTAAGTGATTTCTAGCTGATTAAAAAATATTTTTATAAAAATAATGACTTTTTTAAGGTGTATATAATTGAAATATATTACTTTAAAAACATGCCGTAGCATTAAATTCCAATAAGTAGCATTTAATGCCATGCATTCGACTTTAAATCTATTCAAGACGCTACTAATATCATGAGAATAGAGTATTTTGATCGATAAAATATGATTGGTACATCTCTATATGTATTTGGTAAATATGGATTTATTTTGGTGATCATGTCGTAAGGAGTTGAAGCCGTGAATGCTAAATTTGAACAAATTGCAAATACAAGCGCACCATTTGCCTTAAAAGCGGCATTTCCTGTGCGTCGGATGGATTTCAAGTTTCAGGATGTTCCGAAATATTGGCTTGGTGACGATCCTGCGAGCACGCACTTATTGACGGCATTATCGGTCATGTTTCCTGATGGCGAGCGTTATTTTGTTGATAGCGTTCGTGCGGTTCGTGATCTGATCACCGATGATCCTCAACTTCAAAAAGACATTAGCGCATTTATTGGTCAAGAAGCCATGCATGCAAAAGAGCATCATGCGTTTAATACTAGTGCGCAAATTCATGGGTTACACCCTGAGTCACTCGAACGGTTTACTTATAATCTTTTGCATGTAGCAACCAAATATGTGTTTCGAGATAGTCCAAAAATGCGACTGGCGGTGACGTGTGCGCTCGAGCATTTCACGGGAACCATTGCAGCGCAGTTGATGCGACGTACGGACATTCAGGATCTCATGCAGGATGAAACCATGAAGCACTTGTGGTTATGGCATTCAGTGGAAGAGAATGAACATAAATCAGTTGCGTTTGATGTCTATGAAAAGCTCTATGGCAGCGGTGTGTCTGCGTATCTTAATCGTGCAATTGTGATGATCTTAGCGATCACCTTCATCGTCGCAGCAAAATTTGGTTTTTGGGCAACGTTGATGTATCGCGATGGTCAAATGTTTAATTTACGTTCTTGGCGTAAAGGTTTGAGTTTGGCGTGGGGGCGTCATGGTTTCTTTACTGAGATTATTCCTGATACATGGGATTACTTCCGACCAAACTTTCATCCTTGGCAGCACAACACTCATGCGCTGTTAGACAAATATCGTACAATCTTAGGTATGACTGCTTAAAACGATCTGTGTGATGAAGAAAAGCTAAGCTTTCTCATGTGATAAGTGATTGTTTAATGATCTAAAAGAGAAGAATTAAAATTTTAGCCGAACATATAAAACCGTATTTTCATAGTACGGTTTTTTTGTTCTGGAGTTTGGTGTATGTTTTGCGGTATATATGTTTCAGCATAAAAAAGGATTTTTAAAAAGTATATTTAATGCGCTGATACTACTATCACGAAAATTTATGCCTGTTATACAGTCTTCTAAATGCGGCGTTTTTGTGCTTTAATATGCCCTCAATTTTTAGCGGCAGTGCCCGTGATCCGGGACTGTCTTAGCTCGTATTCTTACGAAAAAGGCCTCACCATGACCCAAGTGATAGCTTCTAATCCTCCAGCATTCGTTCGCCATACCAAGCTTATCGCTTGGGTAGAGCAGATCGCAGCACTCACCCAACCAGACCGCATTGAGTGGGTTGACGGCAGCGATGAAGAGAATCAACGCCTACTTGATCTGATGGTCAGTTCAGGCACGATGCAAAAATTAAATGAAGAAAAACGTCCAGGTTCTTATCTCGCGTTATCAAGCCCTTCTGATGTGGCACGCGTAGAAGAGCGCACTTTTATTTGCTCTGAGAAAAAA
>JAGWUI010000074.1 GCA_028868515.1 Gammaproteobacteria bacterium | reverse complement strand
CGCTGTGCGAGCGCGAACTGGATCAATGGAGTGATCATGGTTTTATTCCTCCGCGCCGCCGATACCTTGCCATGCCGCTTTTAGCGCGATGACGCTGGTCGATGCGATACGATCATAGGCTTTCAGCGCGCCACTGATTTGAGCGCGTTGTCCTGCACTGGTCAGCACCTTGATGGGTACAGCGCGAAAGCCATCATTGTCACGCACAAAAACCACAGCAGTTTCACCTTGACGGGCAATCGCTGAGATTGGGATATCCCATGCATTGCTTGTGACCAATGGTAATTTCACTTGAATAAATTGACCTAACCGTAGTGCAGAAGCCCCAGATGTCACCTTGGCGCGAACGAGTGAGGTTTGACCGTTTCGACTCAATGGATTGATGCTCAGAATTGTTCCTGAACCGCCTCCACTGATTTGGACGGATTGCCCCATTGCCCAACGACCTACATCGCCGCTTGGAACTTGTATATCCAGCCATAAGGTATCTAGTTTGGCGAGTTGTAGGAGTGGATCTGAAGCAGCGACACGTTGTCCGAGTTTCGCGGATAGGCTCGTGATGGTTGCTGAGCTTGGAGCAGTGATCGTCAATTCATTGCTGATCTTGTTGCTTTGATTCATCCGACTGATTACTGGGCCACTGACACCAGATAGCGTTAAAGTCATTTTTGTTTGTTGCAGAACAGCTTGAGCATCGCGCAGTGCAGAGTCCGCCTCAATGACGCGTCGTTCAGCGATGATGCCTTCTTTAAACAAAGCACGTTCACGGCTTGCTGTTGAGATGGCAAGGCGTACACGATTCTGGGCTTGAATCAATGCAAGCTGCTGTTCACCCAGTTGCGAGCTGCTGAGTATGAGTAATGGTGTGCCTTTAGCGACATGTTGATTTTCTTGTACCAATATTCTGCTCACCAAACCTGCCAGTGGTGCACTGACGATGGTTTCTTGCTGTGGCGGTAAAATGACTTGGGCTGGAAAATTCGCATTGACACTATTCGACTGGGTATTCAACGCAACAAGTTCAATGCCAAGCGTACGCATTTGAATATCTGTCACAGTAAAGCGATTGTTCGCTGTGGCATGTAAATAAGGAGCAGCACTGAGCAACAGCATCGTGACTGCGCTCGTCAAGGGACGAATAAAAGACATGACTATCCTTTAATAAAATTTTAAGAAATTGGGAGATGCGGCATGGCCGCAATGCTTTAAACGAGAAGATGCCCCACGCGAATGGCGGAGCGAGATGTGGCTAAATTCGGAGTTGAGTTAACTGAACAATTGCTATTGATGAATTACGACTGAAAGGTGAGGCATTCGCTGGTGGTGGCTGTTGCGCCACGAGCGTTTTTTGTGCGAGTGCGGTGTAACCAAAGACAGGCGGTGGTAGATAAGCAAGCAACACTTGAGTTGCAATTTTAACTTTTGCCAATTCTACATGACTGGTTAATGCCGAAAACTCTGGATGTGCACAACTTAGCTTAATGACATGATCGCTATGAATATGCTGTGAGCCACTGGCTTTAGGTTCGTGTGAATCACGATAACCTTGATGATGAAGGATTAAACGATGACTATCATCATCTACAATGATACGCGATGTCGGCTCTTGCACGCTCGCCTGATAAAATTGCATCGCATTGGCAATACCTGTAGAGATCCAGATATAACTGAACAGGCAAAGTAACTGAATGAGAATGCGGGATAGCGATGCCATGAGCGAGGGCGTGAACTACGATAGAAATGAATGCCAAAATTCTACAGTGATCGACTTGAAAACTGTAGATAGAAAATTGTTAACAGAAGAATGATAAGGCTTAGGACGATGCGAATCTCAATGCTTTCGATAATCGCCAGGAGTCATTCCCGTCCAGCGTTTAAATGCGCGCTGAAATGCACTTTGTTCAGAAAATCCCAAAAGATATGCGATATCGACCAAACTCAGATTAGGGTCTCGAATATAACCCACAGCTAATGCTTGCCGTAGGTCATCAACAAAGCCCCGAAAACTCAAGCCGCGTTCAGCCAACCGTTCCTTTAATTCTTCCTCAGATATTCCCGATTTCAGCGCAGCGACTTTGATATCGGGTAGACCATCTTGGAATGCTTCTAAAACAGCTTTGCGCACTTTTGCCAGCCATAAAGGCTCAAGAGCGTTGCCTAATTGTTTAAGTAACTGGGCGCATAAATCGGCCATGATACGTCGTAATTGTGGATTGGCATGTGGCAATGTGAGATTAAAAAAATTGGCGTCTATGCTGATGGCTGTTTCTGGTTGAGAGAATTTGATCGGGCATCGAAAGAGTTCTGTGTATTCATGAATATCGTCTGGTTTAGTATGCTGAAATGAAATCCAATTTGGATTCAAATCCATGCGATTTACAAACCAGCGAGCAAGCGTCACGGAAGTTGAAACATGCAATTGTTCTTGTAATTTGCTGATGGGTGTTTGATTCAGCAGATTGCTGCGTGTGTAACGGATGATTTCATTACCTTTTTGCACAATATCAATATGGATCGCATCAATTGTGAGCGCTGAGTAGCGGATATGCTGCTGAATCAGTTCATCTGGTGTCGAACAGCTCATCAGTGCAAAACCATGCGAACCGAGATGACCGGGGCGAATACTTTGCCCGAGTTTAAGACCAAAATTTGGCTCATGTAGCATATCTGCCGTCAGGTCACACAGACGGGAAAACTGCTCAAAAGGAATCCGACCATTGGGATCTTGGAGTGACTCCTCATGGAGCCCAACGTGTTGCAATAGATTTGTGCTGGGTAAATTTTTTGATTCAACATAATCCGTTAATAATTTCAAAAAATGCACTGCAACACTGAAGTGCTCAGACATTGGGTCACCATCCATCTATTTCATTTTGCTGTCAAACATCTGCGATTAAGCCTCAAGCATAACATCAGACCATGCGAAAAGCTCGGTCAATCCACCCCCTAAGTCAGTCAATACCTCGATGAGTGATTTTCTTATAGTGGCATCACATAGAGTTTCTCATCCTACTGGAGTATCCAAATGAACGCGCAAGAAATCTTAAGCAAACTGCCAACCGCGATTAAAGCCGAAGAGGCTGATGGTGTTGAAGGCACTGCACAGTTAAACATTTCTACACCCTCATACGTCACCATTAAAGACGGTGAATGCACTGTACATCAAGGTGTTGCTGATGAGGCAGATGTCACGTTGACTTTGGTTGACGACGTCTTGGTACAACTACTGACAGGCAAGATGAATGGCGTTACAGCGTTTATGACTGGCAAGTTGAAAGTGGACGGGGATTTGATGTTGGCAAAAACATTCCCTGAGATGTTCGACGCAGCGAAACTGGTTTAGTCATTACTGGACGGGAGCAAAGTCATGAGTCGGATTTTTGGCGCAATCGCCCAAAACGGATATGTGGTGCGAGATATTCATCAAGCTATGGATCACTGGATCAATGTGCTGGGTGTTGGTCCATGGTTCTTTGTTGAGCGTGTTCAGATCGACAAATTTACTTATCGTGGACAGCCATCTTCAATTGAGATGAGCGTGGCGATGGCGAATTCTGGCGATATTCAGATTGAGCTGATTCAGCAACTCAATGATGCTCCCTCCATGTATCTGGATTTTTTGGCGGCAGGTCATGAAGGTCTACAGCATATTTCTTACTGGACAAATGAGTATCAGGATCTTTACGACAAGGCACTTTCCTTAGGCTACAACGTTGGCCAAGAAGGTCAAATTGGTGGTGAGCAGGGGCGATTTGCATACTTCGATAGCCAAGGTCATCAACCCGGTACGGTCATTGAGATTTCAGATTTAAGCGGTCCCAAACGTGCCATTTTCGATTATATCAAGAAGGCGTCCATTGGTTGGAATGGGGCTAAACCCATTCGTAAATTGTAATTTGATGATTGTTGGAGAACTGACATGCGTTCGATTGTATCAAGTCTAAATGGTCCTGTTTTTCAGGATGTTGAAACGCCAGTTGTTGCAGCAGAGTGTGTACTCGTCAAGATCAAGGCCGCTGCACTTAATCGAGCCGACCTTGATATGGCAACGGGTGGCTCGCATGGTGCCGCAGGCGGAATCGGTTTTCCTTTGGGGCTGGAGTGGTCGGGTGAGATCATTGAAGTGGGCTTTGGTGTGACCCAGTGGTCTGTGGGTGATCGCGTGATGGGTGCAAGCCCAGGTGCGTTCTCTGAATTCATCATTGCCAGACCAGGCTGGATTTATCCGATTCCAGATAATCTCTCTTTTGAAGAAGCAGCGGCTCTGCCAGTTGCCATACAGACCATGCACGATGCGATCGTCTCCAATGGTCAACTGACCTCTGGACAATCGGTATTAATACAAGGTGCTAGTTCTGCCATGGGACTTATGGGCATGCAGATCGCAAAACATCTGGGAGCCAGTCACATTATCGGTACATCAACATCATTAGAGCGCCGTGACAAGCTTGCAGAATA
>JAGWUI010000044.1 GCA_028868515.1 Gammaproteobacteria bacterium | reverse complement strand
TGGGAAAGTGCCATCGGCGATCTTTTTGTACAGGGTCGTTTTACCAAATGGCAAAAACGGTAGGAAATATTTGCACTGTTTGAGACCTTCTTTGATCAGGCGGTCACTGGGTAACGGGGAATTCAATTTTGCTGTCATGTCTCAATCCTCTGTTGAACCATGGCAAACGAGGATGTTTGCCTGTGGGCTGAGATGATTAAAACTGCAAAATATCGATCATAAAACCTAGGTGGATACGGCTTACCTAGCTAACAGCAGGTTAGCTAGGTAGAAATCATACTTAGCTAGGTAAGTTTATTCTGCTGACCTATTTGAAGATTTCTCTCTTGATGTCATCAGGAATGGTTCTTTCTGCTAGTGTTGGCTTTCCGTTTCGTTCAGTTTTTGCTTTTAACTGCCCATCTTGTTTTGTTCTTAATGGATCTAAGTCCACGATCCAGTCTCTCACTGTACCTGCTGTTTTTGGGACATACATACCTTTGGATAGAAAATGGTGTATTTCCTCTGCCAAAGGCAGAGGAAAAATGTCAGGGTACCTCTGCCAAACAGCCTCGGCAATTTCGCGCGCCTTTCTCTTGCTTTTCGCATAGCTTTTATCTTCTTGGACTGAATCTTCAGCATTGCGAATGACTACTTTTGGCATTGGTTCTGCCATCAACTCATCAAATGAATAACTCGTAAAGTCTTGGTTAATTATTCGCTCAAGCTCTGGGTAGGTGACGTAAAGATCATTCGCTGTAATTTTTATATCAAGAAGTTTTTGATTGCTCTCAGAATCATCTTTAAACCCAAAATAGACTTTGCTACCAAAGAAGCACTGTATGAAATTTCCTGTGATGAAACGTTCCTTTACTGTGTCCTGTACTCTCAATATGTGAGAACGGTGTTCCATGCGTTCCATAGCTTGATTTATGTCACAGCCCTGAATTGGATCAAATTCGAAATCTTGTAGATTAATTAACATACTGTAGGGGTCATAAATCACAGGATCTACAAAATGAGAAACTTTAATCTCGCCGACATGACTCATCTCCATGAGGTGGAGTGGTCTAATGCTATAAAATAATAAGTAGTAGTTAAAGTTCCTCCTCAAAAAATGAGCAAAATGTAAATGCTTGAAGTTCTCATACTCGGCCTGATAATCGAACTCTGCCTCATGATCTGTCAGCAAATAGGAGTCGCTGACTTGTGGTTCAACAGCAATTGCTTTACCAAGCGTCGGTAACGACAAAACAATTTTCCCAGCAGCTCCTAGTTGAAGAAAATAGCTTTCATCAATGATTGACTGCTGGTGTTCTGGCATCATCGCTTTCAGGTAATCGATAGCCTGTTTCAGGGTATAGTAATCCCGAGGTGGCAGTGCTATATTTTGTAATTCTTTTTTTGGGGTATTCATATTCTGCCTATCGTCGTATCCATCGTCTTTAGGAGGTCAGCATTTTCAGGATGGATAGAAGGTGATGTTTTATCTCCAGTCCAATTGGAATGTTCACCCTGTTGATCTTCCAGTGATCATGCCTTGGTTGATAGTTTCAGATTCTAGCTGTCAGGATGGTTCTGTAGCCAAAAAGAATATTTAATTGATCAAAAAATGCACCAATCGTGTAATTTTGCGTAAACAGCGTGCTCACATGATAGGTCCCCTTTTCTCAATAACGGCGAAAAAATTACGAGCATAGTTAACGGTATAAAAAACGGTATCTTATTAATTTATTTTTCATTATTCACAATAATAACAATTGGATAGTTAATTATTGTGAATCCCCGTGGGGACGCCAAATTTCAAAAGCCTCGGCATGATCAGTGTCGAGGCTTTTTAATGGCTGAAATAAAAAAAATAGATTTGATCATTTATAAAAAATATCTGTTCTCAAATATCTCTGGTCTATTGCTATTATCGATAAGCCATTTATAGAAACCTTCGTAAGTCACATGCCTTTGGCACAATACACTGATCATAGCGGCCAAAGATTCGATAACGATTACGGGCAATAAGATCATACATTTTGTCTCGAAAACCGAGAGGTAGTAGGATAAATACACCGAGCAGACGGAAGGGAAATGGAAAATGCACAATCGCCTTAAGAAAGGCGGTGCTTTTCAGATAAGCCTGTCCATGTTCCAAATAAACCATTGTATCGTAATGATCCGTGGGCAGCCCAAGGTGCAGTAGAATTTGTTGTCCCGCATCGGATTGTACAGTTGCCAATTGAAATCGTTGCTGTTTATCGTAACGGATTACAAAGCGGCTCCAACCATTGCAGAGTTTGCAGACACCATCAAACAGTAGCACTTGTTGTTGCATGATCGTGGTCGAGTCAAATAGTTCGGATGTTATCGCGTAAGTGGCTGAGTTCTTGTTATTGCTATTCGCCAGAGGATTCATTTTTTGTCCATTAGACCTCTTGCAAAAATCAAAAAACGATCAACTTGATGGTCGTTTTTTATACTCAAAAATAAGCCCCGCTCTGTCATCATAGACACATGAAATATTCAAATGTGAAATCGCTATCGAACAACCAATTTAAACGATTGGTCGGAATACAACCCTCAACATTTCAAGAAATGCTGACTGTATTGACCGCCGTCCCCAAAAAAAGCACACGAGGCAGACCTCCTGCTCTTTCTATTGAAGATCAACTACTCATGACTTTGAGCTATTGGCGAGAATACCGCACCTTATTCCATGTCGCTATGACCTATGGCATTCATGAGTCTAGTGTATGTCGAATCATTCAAAATATTGAGAATGTTTTAATAAAATCCGAGTTATTTCATTTACCTAAAAAACTACCTAGAGGCGAAGGAATTGACTGGGAAGTCGTCGTGGTTGATGCGACTGAAATGACCATTGAGCGTCCAAAAAAAACAAAAAAAGTTCTATAGTGGTAAAAAGAAACGCCACACGATCAAAGCACAACTCATCATTCATTATGAAACAAAGATGATCCTTTCAACAGCGATTGCTCATGGCAGTGTT
This sequence comes from Gammaproteobacteria bacterium, assembly GCA_028868515.1. Classification (GTDB taxonomy): domain Bacteria; phylum Pseudomonadota; class Gammaproteobacteria; order Pseudomonadales; family Moraxellaceae; genus Aquirhabdus. The sequence goes on along the minus strand of JAGWUI010000044.1, from coordinate 17,878 downwards.
CATGATTTTAAGCTATTCAAAGCCCATCAAAAGAAGCAACGATTTAAAGGATTTATGATTGTAGATAAAGGCTATCAGGGTTTAAAAGCAATGGGTGTTAAATGCTTAATTCCATTTAAAGCGACAAAGAAAGCGCCACTAGTCCTCGTCCAAAAGCAAATCAATCGAGAAATTGGAAAGCGACGTATCAGGATTGAGCATGTTAATGGCAAACTAAAGGTCTTTAAGATTCTTGCAGAGCGTTATCGCAATCGGCGCAAACGCATGGGTTTACGCCTGAATTTGATCGCCGCCATTTACAATATGGAACTGGTTAAAAAATGATTTTTGCAAGAGGTCTATTATAATTTGGTTTGATAAATCAATATTAATATCTTGCCCATTATAGTGAACACTTTGTTGAATGTGCAGATGAGAGACGGCCTGCGTAAACTCATGCAGAGTGATACGTTTAGTACAAGGTGCAGCACCTGATGAAAATATCTCGCCACGTGCTATTCTTCGTGCCAGAATTAGAGCTGGAATCGTGGGGATAATCGGCCCATGATTATCCTGCGCAAGCAATCGCCATTCGATATTAAGTGCTTCACCTCTATGATCTATACCTGAAAGGTGCATGATCATGCTACTATTTTCACTGCCAAAATGATGAAAATATTCTCCTAGCCTAATAATTGGTTTACACCATGCCGCTAAGTTCGAGATCAGTCTCCAACGAACTAGCCAAGTCAATCCCCATAATCCCAGATGTAGAATGCCGAGTTCTAGTCCAGCGTAAAAGCGCTGCGTCTGAAGGGTTGGATACATGGCTGGAAATAATGCTAAATCAGGGACATCACAATTTGATATCCAACGTTGTCCCATAGCTGTAGCAAAGTCCATACGATGGGTGCTTTGCCAGCCATAAACGCTGTGCATACGATTTTGGATGAGTGTTGTAAATGGTTTACCGCAATAACTAAGGATGGCACTGACAGTAGCTTCGCCACGAGTCGTTTTATTACCTAAGCTAATTGCGTAATCCAGATGCGTTAATTGTTGGAAATATGCCAGAAAATGGGCAATGACTGCCGAGGATAATGCGGGTAGTGTACTTGCGCCTCCGAGTGCTGTGACACCCTGTGCTTTGGCCAAGTGATCCAATTCAGAAAAATTGGCTACATAGTCTCGCGCATCGGCCAAATCTAGATAGTGAGAGCCGGCTAATATACAGCTGCGAGCCACATGATAATCTTGTTCCTGAAATGGGCCAATCGTATAAATGACTAAATCTGCTTGTAGTTCCCGCAGATGCTCTGCCAAGCTAATATCCCGCGCATCAATTGCTGCGGCATATACGGTAGCAGCAGCTTGTGTCAGATTCTTCTGGATAAATTGTTCAGCCTTTTGTTTAGAGCGACCTGCAATCGTCAGACGTATGGGTTCTTTTGCAAGTTGACAGCTTAGCAGTCCTCCGAAATGCCCATAACCTCCCAGAGTAATAATGTGCATGACATTTGATCTAGGTAGATGTTTTGAGCTGTTGCCACAGGCGATGTAGCAGAAAGCTGAACAAGATAATCATACTGATATTGGCAATGGCAGCGAGCATAATGCCTTGCGATAAGCACATGGCTGTATCCAGTGGCGCCCAGATCCAGATAGCCAGCAGCAATCCTCGATAAGCGCGCTGGCTAGGAGCGTGCACCAGATAATCTAATCCCAGTCGACAAAGGACGCCCCAACTGGCGACTGTGGGACCAAGCAGACATAAGCCGAATACATTGAGTGGAGGTTGGTTTGGTATATTCTGCATATAAAGTGTTGTTAATAGAACAGGATGAAAACGAGGTAGCCACCAGAGCAGTGCAAAAACAATCCCACCAATAATATGTAAATACGCCAGAGCTTTTAAGATAGATAGCGTTGGGAATGTCAAGGATCTGGGCATGCTTTATCTGTTCCTTACGATTGATCAGATTGATGAATCGTTCATTATTCTATAGATTTTTCTGGCAATATGACGTTGATACCGTATTCTGCATACAGACGCTGAATTTCTAATAAGTCATTTTCCATCGATTCGCTAGGCATAATCTTTGCAAAAATTCGCCCCATTTTGAGTGAGCTATCGGAGAGCATCAGTACGATTGGTACATTTGCAGCTTTGGCGATATGCCAAAAGCCTGTCCGCATCGGTGGTTTTTCACCGCTTTTAGTACGTGTTGCTTCAGGTGCAACGATTAAGCTAAAGCGTTCATTCTTAGAAAATTCTTCAACGGCTTGTTGAACGATGTTTTTAGATTTAGTGCGGTCTACTGGAATACAGCCTAAACTTGTGAGCAGCGGTCCTAATGGAAAACGGAATAGCTCCTGTTTTACAAAAAGATGATAGTTGAGGTCAAGAATTTTAAAGAGAGCTATGCCTCGTATCCCATCAAAATTCGTCGTATGCGGGAAGCCAATCATGACTTGTTTTGGATCACTAATAGCTTCTGGATTCACTTCATAATGCCAGCCATTTAGCTTGAAAACTAATTTTCCTAAGATTTGAGCGAGCATAATGACCTCTGAATATATTGCAATAATGATGTCACATTAACAGATATTCATTTTGTTTACATTGCTTTAATAGCCCAAATGAGATGGAACAAAGCGTTATCTATTTTAATGATTACCCCGTATTCCGCAGCCCCGCCGCAATTCCTGCAATCGTCACCATCAGTGCATGGTCATAAACTTTGGATCCTTCACTCTCACGACGCCGACGCATTAACTCCGCTTGCAGCATATGTAAAGGCAAAATATACGGCGTGCGGACATTGATCGAACGACGTAAAACAGGTGCATTTTCTAGAAGCTGTTGGCGATTGGTGACGCAAAGCAAGGTTTGGGTTGTGCTGCTAAGTTGTTGTCTTAACTGAGCGCCGAGTTCAAGTAAGGCTATATCTTTGGTCAGATGAGATTCGTAATAACTGACGATGGCTGGATCGGCTTTGGCTAAGACCATTTCCAGCATGTCCACTAACGCATAGAAATATGGCCAATCACGAATCATCTCTTGGATTGAGTTGGAGAAACCTTCATTCAGTGTGGTATTCAATGCGTTCCCTGTGCCGAGCCATGCAGGCAGCATCAAGCGGATTTGTGTCCATGCAAATACCCAAGGAATTGCGCGTAGTGATTCAATCCCGCCGCTGGTATTACGTCGTGCTGGACGAGAGCCGAGCGGAAGCAATTGCAACTCTAGTTCAGGTGTAACTGTGCGTAAATAACGAATAAAGTCAGGCGTTTCACGCACGGTTTTTCGATATGTATCGAGTGAAATATGGGTCATGCTGTCCATGAGCGAGCGCCATTCTGGTTTGGCAACAGGTGGCGGGAGCAGTGATGCTTCAAGGGTTGCTGTGGTATAGAGTTCAAGATTGCGAATCGCAATGCCTTGCATCCCAAATTTAAAGCGGATCATTTCGCCTTGTTCGGTGACGCGAATAGAACCTTGAATAGAACCCGGAGGTTGAGCTAATAAGGCTTGATGCGTCGGTGCACCACCACGACTTACGGAACCACCACGACCATGAAATAGAGTCAGCTTAATACCATATTTTTTGGCAACCGCAGTTAATGCTTCTTGCGCGCGATATTGTGCCCAGTTGGCTGTCAGGAATCCTGCATCTTTGGCTGAATCAGAGTAGCCAATCATGACTTCCTGATAGCCTTGGATTTGCTCGAGATATTCTGGGATAGAGAACAAATCGTCAATGATCTTCGGCGCATGGTCAAGATCGTCAAGTGTTTCAAATAGAGGGACAACACGGAGTAGTTTTTGTACGCCTGCTTTGCGTTGCAATAACAAGACGGCTAGGACATCACTCGCGCTTTTTGCCATTGAAATGACATATGCGCCAAGTGCTTCGCCTGGATGTTCAGCGAGTACATCGAAGGTAGCGAGGCTTTCTTGAACATTTGCCGATAAAATCTCAGCATCAGGTGCTGCATTCAAGATTTTCGGCAGGAGCGGACGTGGATTTTTCAATTCGCGCAAGCAGAATGCGCGGCGTTGTTCTTCGTTCCACTGGGCGTAAGAACCTTCATTGAGGTATTCGGTAATGGCATTCAACACTTCAACATGCCGTCCAGACTCTTGACGAATATCCAGTTTGAGGAGTTCTACACCAAAACACGCAACACGGCGAATAATATCAATCAAGTCACCATTCGCAACGTCTTCCATATTGCAGGCAATCAGTGATTCATAGCAGAGCATGAGCGGTTGCATGAGCTCATGGTCGTACAAATAAATGCCTTCATGAGCAACATTCAGCTCGCCGCGCAGACGTGCATTTGCCCAATCGCGTGTGCGCCCCAAGCGTCGGCGAACTTCACGCAAAATGTCACGATAAGGCTCAGTGCTGTCAGAAATTCCCTGTTCAGCTAGTGCTGCGCGCAATTCTGGACTGCAAATGTCCATGGATAATTCCCAGCGCAGCGCATCAATGTCATGCCAATACAGCTCTGCCGCCTGCCAACGCGATAACAACAGGACTTCTTCGGTGACTTTATGTGTGACATTGGGATTGCCATCGCGATCACCACCCATCCATGAGGCAAAACGAATTGGTGTTTTGGTTAATGGTAAATGTTTACCTGTATGTTCAAAAATGCTGGCATCCAATTCACGGACAAACTGTGGTACAGCAAACCATAAACTTTGCTCAATTGCAGTGAAGCCCCATTTAGCCTCATCGACAGGCGTGGGTTTATGGTGGCGAATTTCATCGGTTTGCCATGCGGCAATAATGTCGCGTTTGAGTTTGGCAAGTTGCTGCTTGCGCTCAAAAGGTGTGAGTTTCATCACATCCAGTTTTTCTAGACTGTCAGAGATATCGTCGTATTTTTGGATCAGGGTACGACGGCTGATTTCTGTGGGGTGAGCGGTCAGTACTAGCTCAATATCGAGTGCTTGAGCGCTTTCCCATAGTGATTCTGCGCTAATGCCTTTTGCTGCAAGACGTGGAAAAAGTTCAGCCATTGAGCCATGTTGTGGTGCTTTATCTTCAACGCACTGCCATGCGCGGCGGCGACGAACACGATGATATTGCTCGGCAATATTGGCAAGATTCAGGAATTGGGTAAATGCACGAGCAACGGGTGAAAGCTCCTCATCAGTCAGAGATTCGAGAACGTGATTGAGTTCTTGTCCTGCATTTTGGTCGCCATCGCGGGTTTGTTTGGCAAGTTTGCGGATGAGTTCGACTTTATCAAACAGCGCTTGTCCGACTTGCTGGCGGAGCGTATCGCCCAATAATCCGCCCAGAAGGCGAACATCATCGCGGAGTGGTGCATGAGGGTCAGTTTGCGATGTGGGAGTGGATAAAGTCATGACAAATCTCCAACTTAGGTTCTATCTTTATACAGTAAGTGGATGCTGTTGCAATAGATTTGGATACGTTTCTTAACGAGTTTTTTGAAGTCAAAAGCAAAATCCCTCCTAACCTCCCTTTCTAAAAGGGAGGAACATTTCTATTTTGGCATAGCCAAAATAGTTCCCTCCTTAGAAAAAGGAGGGTAAGGGAGGATTTGCTTTTGACCTTTAAATTTCAAGTCTATAATCGTTCTATAAATAGAATGCTGATGTGCACTTTACCTATCTATTGCATTTATCGTTCTAGTAGTAATATTGCTCCATAGAGTGATGCGGTCAATATAGTCACTACGGAGGATATGATGAAAAAAATACTTGGTACATATAGTAGCCCACGTCAGCATTGGGTGGGTGATGGTTTTCCAGTCAGAACATTGTTTTCTTACAACACGCTTGGCGCAGAGTTGAGTCCATTTCTCATGTTGGACTATGCAGGTCCAACCGAGTTTAAACCGACGACAACGCCTCGCGGTGTAGGTCAACATCCACATCGTGGTTTTGAAACCGTGACCATCGTCTATAAAGGCGAAGTATCACACCGTGATTCGAGTGGTGGTGGCGGTACGATTGGTCCAGGAGATGTGCAGTGGATGACCGCAGGTGGCGGTATTATTCATGAGGAGTTCCATTCTCCTGAATACACCAAAACTGGTGGTGAGTTTGAGATGGTGCAATTGTGGGTCAATTTGCCAGCGAAAGACAAAATGACTCCAGCACATTATCAAGGTATCTTGAATGCTCAAATCCCTGCGGTTGAGTTGGCAAATCAGGCTGGAACTGTGCGCGTGATTGCGGGTGAGTTCGAAGGCTTTGTTGGTCCAGCTCAAACTTATTCCCCAATAGATGTGTGGGATGTGGCATTGAATGCGGGCAAACATGTGCCGTTTACTGTGAATGAAGGTCATACCGTTGCCGTTGTTGTGCTGAAAGGCACTGTACAGGTCAATAACAGTCAGATTGCCCGTGAGGCGCAAATGGTTGTACTTGATCAGGTGGGTACTGAATTCACAGTTGAGGCAAATAGCGATGCTAAGTTTTTGATTCTCAGTGGTCTGCCGCTGAATGAACCAATTGCTGGCTATGGTCCATTTGTGATGAATACACCTGCACAGATTGATGAAGCGATTCGTGATTTTAATAGCGGTCGTTTCGGTACGATTGCGGAGTAATTCGCAAGAGCAAAAAGCCCTGCTGGTCAGGGCTTTTTATTGTCCTGTTTTGGCTTTGAAGCTTCCCCTGAGGGGTAAGATTTAGATGGGGGTGCTTTTGAAGTTTACTCTAAAATCAAAAGTGCCCCCATCCCGACCTTCCCCCTCAGGGGAAGGAGACAAGCTCACATTGAGTAACAACTATGGTTTATGAAATTAAATTTGTTCACATTTAGCTATGTATTCCAAAGTGTATCTATGTGTATTAAGAATACACATAGATACACCTATTTTAAAAAACACTTTGTATTGTCAAAGCAAGTCAATTCTCAGCTTGATTAACTTGGTTTGCTTTCACATGTTCCAACTGATCTTTGGCGCAAACTGCTTGTAATTCCTGCAACATCGGTGGAATTTTTTCTGCTAAATAATCAATAAACACGCGCACCGCAGGTAGCATACCGCGCCGTGAGGCAAACACGGCATGATAAATCCCTTGCGGTAAACGCCAATCAGGAAGGACGACTTCTAACTTACCACTGCGCAGCTGTTCAATACAGTGCATCAGCGGGAGAAGGGTAATACCATTGCCTTGTTCTGCAAGTGATCGTAATAAGGTAAAACTCGAACCGACTAATTGTGGATTGATGTCAAATTGCTGCTTGCCGTCGGGGCCATGAAGTGTCCATTGCGGATGATGTTCACTTTCGTTGTTGCTGAGTGTGATGTGTTGAATCAATTGATCAGGATGTGAGGGTCTGCCCATGCGGTCAAGATAAGCAGGACTGGCGACAAGAAGTGATTCGGTTTGTCCAAAATTTCGCATGACGAGGCTGCCATCATTATCCAGTGTGTCGCGCACGCGAAGCGCTACGTCAATGCCTTCATTGAGCAAGTCAATGCGACGATTGGTGACGGAGAATTGTAGTTTGACATGCGGATAGCGTTGCATAAATTCGGGCAATATTTGCGACATCTGCCGTTCTGCAATATCGACAGGCATGCTGACACGCAGCACACCACGCGGTTCTGCACTCAGTTCGGCGACGACATCACGCGCCGCTTGCGCTTCGGTCAGCATCGATTGCACATGCTGATACACACGCTGCCCAACTTCCGTCACCACAAAATGCCGTGAGCCACGTTGCAACAGGCGCACACCGAGTTCAGCTTCCAGTTCAGTAATCCGTCGACTCAGGCGCGACTTGGGAATGCCTAGCGCACGCTCTGCTTTGCTAAAACCACCATGTTCGACCACCATGGCATACATATATAAATCGTTCAGGTTATCCATAGTGAGTCACCAATTAGAGTTTGAATGATTGTAGTATGACTGATACTTTTTATTTGTTCTATATATGCAACGATATGTCTTAATTTGTGGGATTGGTTAGTGATATTAAAACGAATATAGTTACTCCAACGCGGTAATCCACAAGAAACTCCGCTCCCATACATTAAAAGTGAGATTCAAAAATGAACGTACTTCATATCGATTCAAGTGTACTAGGTGACAACTCAGTAACACGTGAACTCAGCGCAGCGATTGTTGCTGATCTTCGTCAATCCACACCAAATCTTGCTGTGACTCATCGTGATTTGGATAGCGACGCGATTCCTCATTTGACTGGCGCAGCACTGATGAAAATTGATGCTGATCAAGCTGCGGTTTCTGAGGCAACTTTGCAACAGTTCTTGGATGCTGATGTGGTGGTGATCGGTGCGCCAATGTATAACTTTTCGATTCCTTCGACATTGAAGGCTTGGATTGATCGTATTCTGGTTGCTGGTCGTACTTTTAAATATACCGAAGCAGGTCCTCAGGGTTTGGTCAGTGGCAAAAAAATTGTGATCGCCAGTGGTCGTGGTAGTTTGTTTGGTGACAACAACCCTGCAGATTTCCAAGAGAAGTATTTGAAACAGGTGTTTAGTTTTATTGGTTTGGATGATGTGCAGTTTGTGCGTGCGGAAGGTGTAGCGTATTCACCACAGCATCGTGTGGATGCTTTGGCTGCGGCACATGCGACGATTGGCACATTTGCTAAGGCGAGTTGAGGTTTTTAGTTAACTTCAATGGAAAAGCTGGGTTTTCACTCAGCTTTTTTTGATAAAGATTTGAGCTAATGTTTATTAATTAGACTTTAGTGACATTGTAATTCTAGTTGGAATTTATCTTTATGCTTTGGGCAGCGAAAAAAGTATACGAGCCCAACATCGCCCCACATGATATTCGCTTCATCTTCTGAATCAATTTGTGCGAAGAATTCCATTTCGGATTTACATTCTGAGCATTTATGGCTTGCCTCGCCTTGAACATAGCGGGGGTAACCACCGAGGAGTGTCGCATAGTCATTTAAACAATCTGCTTTTTCAACAGCCTCGTCATATATTTCCCAAGGAGAATCATCATCGATTTCACTGCAAAGGCGACCTACTTCAGTTGATACCGAATCTAACCCTTCCCAATCTGGCAAAACCAGTACATTAGAGGAAATAACTTTACAGGGATTTGGTGCATACTCATCATCAGTATTTCGAGTTATTTCAATTATTTGTTCTGTGGAAGGTTTGTTGTACTGCTTAATTAACCATTGGCCTTGTTCTTCATCTCCAAGGCCCCAAGGAAAGCATTCGAAACAGTAATAGAAAACAAAAAGAGTTTCCGCACTTTCATTCATAATTTGACTGATGAATGTCAGTTCATGTCTGCAGGTTGGACATGATGGCCAAATATCTCCCTTCACAGCATATGGTAAGCCACCGAATTTATTTTCACAGCAAGCTGTTACAGCCGAGTTATCTGCTTTCAAGGTTAGCTTGACAGAGTTTTTTATGAGAGGTCTTATTAATTCATCTAGCGTTTCTTTACTCATTTTTATCAAATTCCCTATATATAATAAATGAAGTTAGACTCGTCCTACGGCTGGTTAGCTCAATCACCCATCAATTGGATTCAAAGGAGTATCTAGATTTAATTGATAAAATACGACATCCAACCATCGTCCAAATTTAAAACCGATTTGATCAAACGTTCCTACGTGATGGAATCCTAATTTTTCGTGCAGACTGATACTCGCTTCATTTGACGCATCAATACATCCAACGAGAACATGGAGTTGAGATTCTCGTGCTCTCTTGATGAGTTCATTCATGAGAATCTTGCTTAGACCACGTCCTCTCGATTCTTTTTGAATATAAACACTATGTTCGACCGTATATTTATAGGCTGGAAACGCTCTGAATGTTCCCCAAGATGCAAAGCCTAATAGGTTCCCAGACGCATCTATTGCACCGATCACTGGAAAATCATTTTTAGATTTGGTTTCAAACCATGATTTCATCGTATCCATAGGACGTAGGTGATAGTCATAAAGTGCCGTAGAATGGATAATAGCTTCATTCAGAATATCCAAGATGACTGAGGCATGCTCAGATTCAGAACAATTGATTAAACGTATTTCTGATTGTGAAGAAAGCACAGAACCCTCCTGAGAATAAGCAAGATAGTTATCATAGAGGCTCGCAAGCTGAATTTTCCGCGAGAAAGTCTTCTTCTACTATTTCGCTTCAACAAACTTCGTAAAATTATTCAAGATCGCCTGCCATCCGTGCCGTTGTTGCTCGACTGAATTTTCTGATTCAGCATCAAACGTGGTACGCACAATGACTCCAGTTTCCGTAGCATCAAATTCGGTCTGTGCAGTACGATCACCGAAGGTATATTCAATCAATTCGTACTTCTCGATCTTGGTATAAGTTCCTGCAAAATCGAAACCAAAGCTACCGTCTTTCGCTTCCATCCGCGATGAAAATGTCCCACCGACACGCAAGTCCACAGTCGAGCTGGTGGTGTGCCAGTCATCAGATGCTGTATTCCATTGTTTGATGTCTTCTGGTGTCGTCCAAGCTGACCAAACCTTCTCAATCGGTGCTTGAACGGTGGTTTCTACAGTGATTTTCATGACGTAATTCCTTTATGTTGTTTTATATCGAAAACTCTTTCTAAGTAACTTAAAGCCAAAATTCAGAACTTTAGATATACCTTCAATATCATCAGTATTCCATTTAGGTTTGTATTTTGGATGAATTGCATTAGGACGCAACAGATTTTCAGCTAAAAATAGCTTGTTGTAAGGTGTTAAATATCGTTGGGTTAAGGTTTCAAATTTTGAGCTGACATCTGAGTCAATTGCGGCAATATCACCAAACAAATTCCACGCAGGTAATAGTTCAGAATTATATTTTTTCTTTCCTTTGATCGTTAGCCATCGCTTAGCCGTATCTAAATTATGAAGAATAGGTTCTTCATTGACTAGCTCGATGCTATAAATTGCTGCATATTTTCTTAATTCATTCAAAGTTTGGAATATAGGTATTAGTCCATCTTTGTTATAGAGTTGGTCGGGTAGTTCACGATCATTCCCACACCAAATTGCATATTGATGGCGATAATCCAGCTTGAACCATAGAACGAAATAATCCATTTTTAAACCTAAATTTTATTGGATAATGCATGAGTGTTGGATTTCAGAAATCCTTAGCTACTCATCATCCATCCCTTTCCCCGCCAAAATCTGCGGCATAAATTTCTCAATCCTCGACACTCTCGTCTTGGATTGTTTCGCAGATGAAAAATACAACAGATACGCTCTTTGCCGCCCTTGAGTGAGTGCTTCAAAAGCAGCTTTCAAATCAGGCGATTGATCAAGTCGAGTTTGAAATTCCTCTGGAATGGCAAACTCAGTGGTCTTTTTCATTTCCACTTTCAGACCTGATTTTTCAACAGCAATGGCTTCATTAATATAGCTTTTTAAAACACTGCTCATCTCAATGATTTCTTGAGCATTCGTGAAGCGAATCTGCCGTGCTGCTTGCACATTTTCTGTTTGGCGAATGAGAATCTGCTGAGGATCTTTTAACAGCGCACCTTTGAAAAACAACAGTGCACAGTATTCTTTAAAGTCATGGATTAGAACGATATTACTTTTCCCCAGCGTGTAACAAGGATGACCCCATTTCAATTCTTCAGTTAGCCCGCAGCCAAGCGTAATTTCTCTTAATTGAGTCACGGCATCTTGCCACTTTCCAGATTTATTAAAATAAAAATCAACTGTTGGATTGGGGTTATTCATGTATTGATATCCAGTGACTTCAATGACAGTCCAAGTGAGCTTTATACAGCCCATGAGCCATTGGTGCTATACGCGGTAAATTTTCGTTCAGATAACCCACAGGCTCGCGCAGCAGCACGCCATGGCTCGATGTGAGGTGCTTTTAGATGATTGGCGAGGCTTTCTGAGTTTGGCCATAGCTCGGAAAAACGGATTAAACCGAGATCAAATGGATCTTCGGCTACGTCATATGCGATACATCCGTCATTTTTATAAGTAGTATCAACGAGTGTTTTTAAATGGGGTTTGATTTCTGCTATTTTTTCGGGTGGAAAACGAAGAATTCCAAAAACCGCAACGATATTCTGAGTCATCATAAGTCTCTTTTTTTGATGGAAAATTAAACTACAGCAAACATTTTTATTTCTAATTCATTACTTAGTCTTTTCATGATGCAGCATTACTGAGGTACAGCGGGGATTAGGCCGTATTTGGACATCACCCCGACAAGAGCAGCTTTGTCAGGAGGCCCGCCCGCATTAACTACCGCTGCAATGTCTTTGAAGTACTGAGCTCCGATATCTGGAGAGTTAATAACCAGTGCTTTTGCCGTTGTGGAAAATGGATTGGCGAAAGCATGTACGACACCTTTGGGTGTGCTCATGCTCTGACCAACGGTCAGATCTTTCGTTTCCGAACCCACTGTATATCTGAGAGTTCCTTCAAGGACATAGACACATTCTTCGTTGTTTGAATGACTGTGTGGAGGCGGAACATTCGAGCTAGGGGGAACTGTTAACTCGAACATGCCCAGACTTGAAGTACTTGATCCATCCGAGATGTAATTAATACTGAGTTGGCCGACCTTGATCACAGATGAATTCATTATTTTTCTCTTTAGGCAAGGGTTCTTAAAAGATAGCTTGTGATGTCCAACTATACTCATTTGGCGACCATGCTGTATAGATAGAAAATTAGCAATCAGTTCGAATTAGCCTCAGCCTATTTATGGTAAATATCAATCTTCATACATCATTTCAGCAGCTTTTAAAGGGCTTCCTGTAGTCTCGTAGACTTCTAACCAACGCGGATACTGCTTGAGCATCGGAATATCATTGGGATGAAAGTCAGGTCGAAAATACTGACGAAATTCAGGCAAAACTCGCGTCATAATGCCATGACGACCAAAGAATAACGGCAATGTTTTACGCGCCATATTCAAACGTTGCAACCGATTGAATCCATCTCCAGCTAACATCTTATCGGTATGTACCAACGCATTGCGCCAGAATTGGGGAAAGATAATCGACATGGCGAGAATGCGTTTACGATAACTAATTTTCACAACTTTGGTGAGCACATCGAATGCGACAGCGCGGTGCTCCATTTCCTCAATGGCGTGCCAAGCGAGGAGTGCTCGCATGTTGGGATGGGCGCTTGCCATCGTTTCAGGCGAGCGAAATAACGCCTCTGCCATCAGCGCCGTCATGTGTTCGAGTGCAGCTGTGATTGCCAAGCGTATATCTTGTTTTTGATTTATTTGGCGATGCTCGAGCCACACAGAAAAGTCCTTAATAATGTCCTGTGCGGGCGTGCCTTGCTTGATCAAAATGTCGTTATACAAACTGTGCTGAATACCATGCTGACCTTCCTGTAGACAGAAATCCGCCACGGCTTCGGCGAGTTTAGGATCGGTAATTTGATCGCGGTAAGGACGAATACTGCTAATAAAAGAACGTTCGCCGACAGGAAACAACATGCAAATTGAATCCATAAACCGCGTGGCATACACATTGCCACCAAACCAATATCTGGGCACGTCATCTAAATGGAAATCTAAATGACTTCGGACGTGTATCGGGTGAGCCATCATGTTCATCATCAAACCTCGCAAATAAAATTTAGATGCATTCCTTGGTTATCAAGCTCTCATTAAAAGCAAATCCTCCCCCGAGAAATATATGTCGAGCTCATTTTTCTAAGGAGGGGGAAAAGCTCCTCCCTTTTCTAAAGGGCACTTCGTCTTGCGAAACAGTGTTTCTCATGGGAGGGATTTTGCTCTTAAGCATTCTCCAAAATATCCCTTAAAACAAACGGTAAGATGCCGCCATGTCGGTAATAGTCCACCTCAATTGGCGTGTCAATGCGTGATAGCAACTCCACTTCCAGCACTTGACCGTTGTGGCGGGTGATCTTTAAGGTAATGTCTGATTGGGGAGTCATGTGATCATTGACGCCAATTAGATCAAAGGTTTCGTTGCCAACGAGCCCCAGAGTTTCAACCGAATCATCGCCTTTGAATTGCAATGGTAAGACACCCATCCCCACCAAATTCGAACGATGGATGCGCTCAAAGCTGCGTGCAATGACCGCTTTGATGCCGAGTAGTTGTGTACCTTTTGCTGCCCAATCTCGACTTGAACCCGTACCGTATTCTTCACCAGCAAAGACAATTGTTGGAATGTCTTTTTGAATGTAATGCATCGCTGCATCATACACAGTGGTTTGCAAACCGTTGTAGAGCGTAAAGCCCCCTTCAACGCGTGAACCACTGTTATTCAGAGGAAGCATGAGATTTTTGACCCGCACATTGGCAAATGTCCCGCGAACCATGATGTCATGATTTCCGCGTCGTGAACCATAGGTATTGAAGTCCGCGAGATGTACGCCATGTTCTGTGAGGTAAGTTCCCGCAGGCGTCGTGACGCGGAACGAACCTGCAGGGGAGATATGGTCCGTTGTCACAGAATCCCCCAAGATGAGCAAGGCTTTTGCCTGTTTAATTTCTTTGACAGGGCTAGGTGTCATGCTGAAATTGTCAAAGAAGGGTGGTTTGGCAATATACGTGGATTTCGGCCATGGATAGACATTGCCATGTGCACTTTGGATGTTGTTCCATAGATCGTTGTCTTTGGTAAAATCTGAGTATTTCTCGCGGTAGACTTCAGGGTTTTGGGCAAATTTGAGCAGCGCTTTAATTTCATCATCGGTCGGCCAGATGTCTTTTAAATATACAGGTTGCCCATCTTTGCCCGTGCCAAGAGGATCTTTCGTCATATCGAGGTTGACTCGACCAGCTAATGCAAAGGCAACAACCAACGGCGGTGAGGCAAGGTAGTTCGCACGAATATTTGGATGAATACGCGCTTCAAAGTTGCGATTTCCTGACAAGACCGCAGCAGCGATAATGTCATTTTCGACAATCGCATCATTAAATTCTGCGGCGAGATCCCCTGCATTACCAATACAAGTCGTACAGCCAAATGCAGCGACATTGAAACCGAGTTGATCTAAATAGGTCTGCAATCCAGCCGCAGCGAGATATTCAGGAACAACGCGCGAACCTGGACCAAAGGAGGTTTTCACCCGAGGATGAACGGTTAGACCTTTTTCAACCGCTTTTTTAGCCAATAACCCTGCGCCCAGTAATACGCTGGGATTCGAGGTATTGGTACAAGATGTGATTGCTGCAATCAGTACATCACCATGACCGAGATCAAGATAATCTTCATTGCTTGGCATCGGTGGAATATGAATATCCGTTGTTGGGCGGTTCGCCATCATGTCCGCTTCGCCGCGAACAATCGTGCCTAAGTATTCTGATTTATGAGGGACTTGTGCGTCCTCGTTGTAGGTGCGTTTGGTGGTATAACGACTATGTAGGTCATTGGCGTATTTATTAAAACCATTGTCTAATAAAGGTGCGCTGAATAAATAATCAAATTTTTCCGCCATTTTTGATAATTCAATCCGATCTTGTGGGCGTTTTGGCCCAGCAAGTGATGGCACAATCGTGCCGAGATCCAGACTGAGATTCTGGCTGTATTCCAGCTCTCCTGCTTTGGGAATGCCGAACAGATTTTGTGCTTTGAAATATGTTTCAAACGCATCAATATCGTCCTCACTACGTCCAGTGCCACGCATATAATCAACCGTGACCTGATCGACAGGGAAGAAACCCATCGTTGCACCATACTCAGGTGCCATATTGGCAATGGTTGCGCGATCGGTCAGTGATAGAGATGCAGTGCCTTCGCCAATAAATTCGACAAATTTGCCGACGACTTTGGCTTTACGCAGCATTTCGGTGATACTCAGAACCAGATCGGTTGCGGTGACGCCTTCTTTGAGTTTGCCTTTAAGTTCAACACCCACCACATCAGGCGTGAGGAAATAAACTGGCTGTCCGAGCATTCCTGCCTCGGCTTCAATCCCCCCGACACCCCAACCCACCACACCGACGGCGTTAATCATGGTCGTATGAGAGTCAGTTCCAACTAACGTATCAGGGTAGAGCACGCCATTTTTGTGTTGCACACCTCGAAACAGATATTCCAGATTGACCTGATGCACGATCCCGAATCCAGGTGGAACAACGCCGAAGGTATCAAAAGCCTGCATGCCCCATTTCATGAACTGATAGCGTTCGTGATTGCGTTTGAATTCCAGTTCCATGTTTTTGCGTAGTGCATCTGGCGTGCCGTAGAAATCCACTTGCACTGAGTGATCGACTACTAAGTCTACGGGGACAAGGGGTTCAATGGCTTTGGGATCTTTGCCCATGCTGGCGGCAACGTTGCGCATTGCGGCAAGATCGGCGAGTAAAGGTACTCCCGTAAAATCTTGCAGTACAACGCGCGCGACGACAAAAGGAATTTCATCAACTCGGTTTGCATTGGGCTGCCAATTGGCAAGCTGCCTAACGTGTTCAAAAGTAATTTTTTTGCCATCGACGTTACGAAGTACGGATTCAAGCACGATGCGAATGGAAACAGGCAGTTTCGAGATTGGTCCGACTTCAGCGGTTTCTAATGCAGGCAAAGAATATATTTTTTGTGTTTCACCATTTTTTAGGCTAATGGTTTGTAGGCTGTTATGCAGATTATGTTGGTTTTGTACTGACATGATGACCTCGGTGTAAGCTGATAAAGAACAGGCGTGACACATTGGACTACCATCGACTCGTCCTTTGAGTCGTGAGTTATGATCTTTATTCTACGCTTGATTTGAGCAAGAGGAGCAGGCTAGACCCCATTGGATTGTTTTTTTATGCAAACACGTTTGATTGTTTTTGTTTTATCTCGCTTTTTATCATTGCTATAGCCGACGTAGATGGCGCTGCGGAAGCTCTGTACTTTTGACACAGTTTCGACCAGACGCTTTGGCTTTGTATAGTGCTGCATCAGCCAGCGCAATCAGTTGTTTGTCTGACACTACATCCAAAGGTCGCTCCGCAACGCCGATGCTAATCGTAAAAGATAATGGGCGACCCTCTATGCTTTTGATGGCGGTGTTTTCTACTGCTACGCGAATTCGTTCTGCGGCGATAAGCGCGCCTTCTATTCCAACTTCTGGTAGCAATATCGCAAATTCTTCACCGCCTATACGCGCAGGCGTGTCGATTTGACGCGCTGTGTTTTGGCAGATGGTTGCGATGGTGCAGATGACGAGGTCACCAGTAGGGTGTCCATGTAGGTCATTGATATCTTTAAAATGATCTATGTCCAAGATGAGTAATGATAGCGGATGCATAAAACGAGAAGCACGCGATATTTCCTGTCTGAGCAAAGGCATAAAATAGCGTCGGTTGCTTAAACCCGTCATCGGGTCTGAATTTGAGGCGGTTTGTAATGCGAGTTCAGATTCATAGCGGAGACGATAGCTATGGGCAAAAGCGCAATGTGCAATCATCACGACAATCGCTGTGGGCCAAATAAGCACCGCATAATGAACAGATTCAAAATTATGAACGAAGCCGAGAGCATTCAAAAACGGTGGAAATGCAGCATACAAAAATATAGCAACGAGATTGACGCGTAATGAAAAACCTTGGCCGATGAGTAACGGAATAAATAAAAACAACGTGAAGCCGCCAAACCCATAAATCATTCCCTTGTTGAGTCTGTTGAGGATCTCGACAAACGTGATCAGTCCAAAGAGCCCAGCACTCACCACGGCAAATTCGATTAAACGACGGTTCTTGATATATTTAAAACAGAAAGGAAAAGCGAGCATGGACAAATAGCTGAGTCGTAGTCCAATGGTGTTCATCGCGCCCACAGGATCTGTGGCATAGTCTGCTGACCACTCTAGAGGACCCAGAAAAGCAGTGACAATAAGCATGACTAGACTCAGTGAACGATGATCCTCCCATTTCTGTTTGAGTAGAGGTTCAGGTTCAGCGAGTAACTCTAAAAAGTGCGAAGCAACTTGCT